>NZ_CP036319.1:3600000-4200000 GCF_007752935.1 Crateriforma conspicua
CCCACAACCGGATGCCCGACGTTCGCAACACCTGGGCCGGCTGCTTGAACGGCAATCCCGGGTCCGTGTTCTTGTTCACAAGGCCGTTGGCGATGAAGACTTCATCGCGACCGTCGACGTCCAAGTCGGTCAATGCGACGCCAAACCCCAGCATGACCAACGAGATATCGGTCATGCCACTCATCGCCGCCCGATCGATGAAGTGTCCGGCGGATTGCTGGACGAAAAAATTGTTGTGCTCGTTGGTATAGTTCGTAACCATCAGGTCCATGTCGCCATCGTCATCCGGGTCACCCCACGCGATGCCCATGCACCCCTGTGGTCGACCGACTGAACCGACGGCCAGCCCTCGCAACGTGCCCATGTCCACCCAGCGATCGTCACGACGTTGCCACAGATGGTTGGCCGATTGGTCGTTGGCCACCAACACGTCCAGTTCGCCGCTGGCATCGACGTCGGCCACCAAAACACCCAGTCCGCGGCCTTGTCGTGACGGTTCGTCCCAGTCGCCGTCGTTGCGAAAGGTCCCGTCGCCGTTGGACAGCCACAGATAGTCCGGCGTCGGACCGAATGCCAACGGCATGCAAGCGGTCAGTTCGCCATCGTCGTCATAGCAAGGCAAATCCAACGATGCCGGCTTTTCGGTGTAATTCGTTTCGATCAAATCGCTCAGCCCATCGCCGTTCAAATCAGCCATCGCCACGCTGCACGACCATTGGCGGCTGGTCATCTGGGCTTGTTCGGTCGCGTCACGAAACGTGCCATCCCCGCGGTTGATCCACAGCCGGTTTCGATCCACCGTCGCGATGAACAAGTCATCAAACCCGTCGCCGTTGACGTCACCGGCCGCCACGCCCTGGCCGTATCCCCGTGAATCGATGGCCCAGTCGGGCGCTCGCGAGAACGTTCCATCATGGTTCCAAAACAATGCATCGGAGGTTCCGGCGGTCTCCGTCGCGCCGCCGGAACGTGGATCGCTGCCGGCTTGCGTCATCAAGATGTCCGGCCATCCGTCCCGATCAAAATCGCGTGCCGCGACGCCACCGCCGGTGATGTGCAGAATCCATCGTCCCAGCGATCCATCGCGTTCGCCGTGGTTGAACGTGAACTCCAGCCCGCGTTGTTTCGCTTCGTCGATCAACCGAACCGGCGTCAATTGTTCGAAGTCGACACTGGGAATTCGGCCCGATGCCGTGTCCGCGACGTCGCTGGGGCCAGTGGCTTCCAGCTCCGATGCAACGACTGGATACTGCTGGCGAAGTGACGCCAAAAGGTTGTTGCGCTCGGAGGTTCGAGCCGCGCGGTTGATCGATCGTGTCTGTGCAGTCAGATCATCCACCGGCTCGCTGGTTCGCGATGACGCCAGCCGAGTCCAAAACTGGACTTCACGTTCGCGTCCCAGCGTCGCCAATAATTCCGCGATCTCTAAACATGCCTTCTGAGATTGCTGGCCGCTGTTCAGAAACGTCCCCTGGGCCATGCACAGTTGCTTGTAGGTGGCATCGTCTGCCGTGAACGCCTTTGCCGAATCCAGTTTTCCCGCCGCCGCCAAAACGGTCGCCATGCGTCCAGACGCCAGCATCCCCAAAAACGGATCGTCGACGGACTTGGCGAACGCTCCGATCGCCGCTTCGTTGGCCCCCGCCTGTTGTTTGGCCACCCCAAAGGCGTACCAATACTCCGCGCGATCGATGCTGTCGGGCGAAAACTCCTGAAGCAACTCTCGAAGCGACTGGAAATCCGCGGAATCGGCGTACAGAAAACCCAGCAACCCGATTGCCGGTCGATAGTCGGCATGCTGTTGGACGATCGGTTCCAAGATTTCGATTGCCGATGCACGGTCTTGGGCCAGCCATTGCCGGACGGCCAGTGCCATCGACGGCCGCTGATCTGTTGGGTGCTTGTCAAGTGCCGCCTTGATGAAGTCTTCGTTGCTTTCGCGTGGTTGACGAAAACAAGTCAACAGAGCAGCCTCCAGCGGGTCGATCCGCCGATCGCTGAGCAAGTCCAACATCGCTTGCTGTGAAAGCCAGACATCGCCGACGATCGCAGCCAGACGACTCAATTGCCGCCGCTGAAACTCGGTCGGTTTCGATTCTTGTTGCAGTTCCGCAATGCACTGCATCACGTCGCCGGCGGCACATCGCGCGTCGAACCATTGCTGGCGAATCTTATCGTCGACCGTCGCGCCGGATTCGATGAAGGCTTGGTATCGTTGGGCTGCTTCGTCCCACTGACCACGCTCGGCCGATAATTCCGCCGCCAGTCGCAGCACGTCCACGTCGTCCGGACGACGAACCATTTCCGCGACGACCAATTCGTCGGCCGCCGCCAAGTTTCCCGAACGGATCAACGCGCGATACTTCGTCCGAAAACTCTCCGGCCTTCGTTCGGTCGTCTCTGGCGTTTCCGTTTGCCGATCACACCCGGTCGTGCCGGCCAACAAGATCAACGCCGAAAACAGGGTCGCCGAGGCAATTCGAATTTGCTTTCTGTTCATGTGAACAATTTATCGCATCCTGCCGTTCCCGAAATGCGTCCACCACCAAGGTTGAACTCAATCGTCGCGGACACCAAACGTGTGCACAGTGGTTTCGCGAAACGTCTGTCCGGGACGCAGCAATGTCGACGGAAACTCGGGCCGGTTGGGCGAATCGGGAAAGTGTTGCGTTTCCAAGCACAGCCCTTGCGGATTGCCCGTGTAAAGCTGGACGCCGGGCTGTGTGGTTTGGACCCGCATCGTGCGCCCCGACGATGGATCGTGAACACTGGCGCACGTTCGCAAACTGCCATCCCAGTCCCGGATGACATAACAGTGGTCATAAATTCCGTAATCGGTTTCACTCTGCCGCGAACCCACCGCACGCGGCTGGCGAAAATCCATCGGCCCGCCATCGACGGACCGAATCTCGCCGGTCGGAACCTTCTTGTCGTCACCCACCAGGTATCGATCCGCCTGCAACGTGACGACGTGATCCGCGACTGTGGACTTGGTGTCCGCACCGGCCAAGTTCCAGTAAGCGTGATTGGTCAGATTCACCACCGTCGCCGCGTCAGTGGTCGCCCGGTAATCCATGATCAGCCGCCCTTCGGTTGTCACCGCGTAAGTCATCGTGACACTCAGAGTTCCGGGATAGCCCGCTTCGCCATCAGGGCTGGTCAACCGCAATCGCACCCCCGCTTGATCGGGTTTCGTGAATGGCTCCGCGGCCCACACTTGGTTTTGAAAGCCCGTCTTGCCGCCGCCGTGAATGTGGTGCTTTCCCGCGTTCTTTGTCAGATCGTACGTTTCGCCGTCAATGCGAAACGTTGCACCGGAGATCCGATTGGCGTAGCGTCCGACCACACTGCCCAAAAGCGGATGACCGGCCAAGTACTCGTCCAGCGTCTCACGATGCAGCGTGATGCTGGCCCACTGGCCTTCACGGTCGATGGTTTCGACGTTCTGCAGCGTGGCCCCCAAACTCATCACACTCGCACGGACGTTCACACCGTTGTCGATCGTGAATCGCTTCACCACGGTTCCATCAGGCATCTGGCCAAACTTCTCGGCCCTTACCGTTACCACCTTAGATCCGGACGATGCCTGATCGGCGGCCCCAGCCTGTTCTGCGTCCCATGCAGCGGTTCCGGTGGCGAAAACGATGGTTGCGAAAGCGAGTATCGCAGTGGGCCGCTGGATGACCGTCACAGCGAACGGAGAAATTTGGGTCATGGATCGCTCCCCATGGCGGGGAAAGGCGGTGGGGCAGGGCGGCTGATCGATCCGCACATCGTACCAAAGCCCGCGAAACAGCGTCCGACTTGCTTGATGTCAAACCGCATCCCAACACAGCGCGTCGGCTAAACTGACGGTTCACGCTGCACAAGCGTCTGGCGACGAGCCATCCCACCCAGCAAAGCTGAACCACCCGCCATGAATCTTCCCGGCTATTTCGTGCGTTGTCGTAGGCTCCGCCAAAGCATCGCGACCATCCAACGGTCCCGCATCAAACGTCAACGGTGCGCGGCAGGCCGCCCCGGAGCACCCATCGTGATCCTCGGATGCTGTCTGGCCATGATCAGTTTCCACTCGCTGACGGCCGATCAACCGCAATGGGGCGACGCGCGGACCCACAACTTGGTCTCCGGCGAAACCGGTCTTCCCGATCACTTGGATCCCACCGCCGCAGGAAATTTGCGGTGGTCGATCGATATGGGAAATTCGTCTTACGGCACGCCGGTGATCGTCGACGGCAAGGTCATCATCGGTGGCAATAACAGTGCGCCGATGGACGATCGCTTCACAGGAATCCGCGGAACGCTGTTGTGCTTGGATGAAGCGTCCGGCGAATTGATCTGGCAGCTGACCGTGCCGAAGTTGACGGACAAGAAGTACCTGGATTGGCATCTCGGCGGGATCTGTTCCGCGCCGACCGTCGTGGGTGACCATGTCTATGTGGTCAGCAACCGAGCGGAGGTGTTGTGCCTGGACATCAACGGCTTGGCCGACGGAAACGATGGCCCGTTTGTCGATGAAGTCGCGTTCATCATCGCCGGCAGCGATTCGCCGTTGACGCTGGAGCCTCATGACGCCGACATCCTTTGGCGTTTTTCGATGACCGAGCAGCTGGACGTGCATCACCACGACGCCGCCCACAGCATCATCCTGGCCCATGGCGATCACCTGTACCTGAACACGGCCAACGGCGTCGATCCGAAGCACAGTCATATCCCCCAGCCCGACGCGCCCAGCCTGATCGTTCTGGATCGACACACCGGTGGGCTGTTGGCGACCGATGGTTTGGGAATCGGCAACGAGATCTTTCATTGCAATTGGTCGTCGCCCGTGGTCGCCAATGTCGACGGCCGCGATCGTATTATCTTTTGCGGCGGCAATGGAATCTGTTACGGCTTCGAACCTTTGCCGTCTGACGCGAAACCCGATCGCGAGCGAACGCTTCGCAAAGTCTGGCAGTTTGATCTGGACCCAGGTTCGCCCAAGGAACACGTTCACGACTTCGTCGGCAATCGACACGAAAGTCCGACGAACGTGATGAGTCAGCCGGTGGTCGTGGGCCAGCGGTTGTTCGTCAGTAGCGGTGGCGACATCTGGTGGGGCAAGAACGAAGCCTCACTCCAGTGCATCGATTTGTCGGGCACCGGCGACGTCACGACGACAAACTTGTTGTGGCGATTTCCTTTGGGGCGTCACTGCAGTGCATCCCCGACCATCCACGAGGGCTTGGTCTACATCGGGGACTTTGGCCGCACGTTTTATTGCCTGGATGCTGACTCCGGTGCAACCGTTTGGAAACACCCGACAAAAGCAGAATTCTGGTCGACCGCACTGGTCGCCGACGGGAAAGTCTACGTGGGGAACAAGCGAGGATCGATGTTTGTTTTTGAAGCCGGTCGACAAAAGAAACTGATCAGCGAAATGCAATTTGAAACCGGTTTGTACGGCAGCCCCGTCGCCTCCGCCGGCACGCTGTACATCTCCACCTTCAGCCGCTTCATCGCCTTCGCTCGCTGACTTCCCCGCCCCCGTGAGCCGCCGGCCGTCAGGCCTCGGGCCCTTGTTCCCTTCCACTGCCCCATCTCCATTCCCGGTGCCTCACGGCTCACCCGCCAAACCGTCCCGTGAGCCGCCGGCCGTCAGGCCTCGGGACCTGCCCCAATCACCAACCTCCTACACGTCCGATCGCATCCACCGCACCGTCGCGTCCAACCCCGCTTCGAAATCGACGACCGGTTCATACCCCAACAACTCCGACGCTCGATCCAACGACGCCAACGAATGCCGAATATCACCGGTTCGCGCCGGGCGATAATCGATCGACAAATCACCGTGACCGAACGACTGCATCATTCGCTTCGCTAACTCGTTGACCGTCACGCGACGACCACAAGCCACGTTGACCGCGGCACCGTCGATCGGCCGCGACGATCGAGCCGCCAACAAGTTCGCGTGGACGACGTTCTCCACGTACGTGAAGTCACGCGACTGTTCGCCGTCGTCATAGACGATCGGTGATTTCCCTTCGGCAAGCGCTTTGCCGAACGCGGCGATCACGGCGGCGTACGCCGAATTGGCGTTCTGGCGTGGTCCGAACACGTTGAAGAATCGCAAACAAGCGGTGTCGATGTCGTAACACTTGGCGTAAGACCGCACCAACGCTTCACACGCGATCTTGCTGGCCGCATAGGGCGACAAGGCCAACATCGGCATCGATTCATGCTTGGGCAACTCGGGCGTCTCGCCGTAAACGCTGCTGCTGCTGGCCAGGACCAGTCGCCGCACGCCGCTCTGTCTGGCGACCTCCAGCACCCGCATGGTCCCGCCGATGTTGATGTCGGTATAAACCGCGGGCATCGTGATCGACCGAGGAACGCTGCCCAGTGCCGCCAAGTGAAAGACCAACTCCGCGCGGTCCATCGCCAACGCCACCGCGTCGTGGTCGCGAATGCAGCCTTCGACCAACCTGCATCCCGGCGGCACGTTGTCACGAGATCCGCCCGACAAGTCGTCCAGCAAGACAACTTCGGCGCCCAGGGTGACAAGAGCGTGGGCCAGATGTGACCCAATGAAACCGGCACCTCCGGTGATCAAACACCGGGTGCCGTCGAAAGCGTCGGCGTGCAGATCACGCCAATCACAGAGTGCCGAAAAGTCCGCGTCGGCTGGCTGAGATGATTCGTTCATCCCGCCATTCTAAGTGCCCCCGGCCCAACCAGCACCCACCCACCACGTGAGCCGTGACGCGTGAGCGGCCGGGCCCATCCCCTTCACCATCCCCCTGGGAGGGTCGAGCCTAAGCGAGGGGAGGGCTGCGCCGCATCGACAAACCGAACCCGCGGCTAGCGCCCAGCGGTTCACATCGTCGCCTTTCGCTCCCGCGAAAGTAGCGTCCGCCGCAAACCCGAACACCCTCCCCGGAATCTCGTTCCTCGATTCCGACCCTCCGGCAGAGCAGGCGGGTGAATTCCAACATCCATCACCCACCACGTGAGCCGTGACGCGTCAGCGACCGGGCCAGCACCCTTCACCCTCCCTCCGGGAGGGTCGAGCCTAAGCGAGGGGAGGGCTGCGCCGCATCGACAAACCGAACCCGCGGATAGCGCCCAGCGGCTCACATCGTGGCCTTTCGCTCCCGCGAAAGTAGCGTCCGCCCCACACCCAAGCACCCTCCCCGAAATCTCGTCCCTCAATTCCGACCCTCCCGCAAAGCAGGAGGGTGAATTGCATCATCCTTCACCCACCACGTGAGCCGTGACGCGTCAGCGACCGGGACCATCCCCTTCACCATCCCCCTGGGAGGGTCGAGCCTAAGCGAGGGCTGCGCCGCGCCGACAAGCCGAACCCGCGGATAGCGCCATCGCGGCTCACTAAGCCGCCTTTCGCTCCCGCGAAAGTAGCGTCCGCCCCACACCCAAGCACCCTCCCCGAAATCTCGTTCCTCGATTCCGACCCTCCCGCAGAGCAGGCGGGTGAATTCCAACATCCATCACCCACCAAGTGAGCCGTGACGCGTGAGCGGCCGGGCCCATCCCCTTCACCATCCCCCTGGGAGGGGCGAGCCTAAGCGAGGGCTGCGCCGCGCCGACAAGCCGAACCCGCGGATAGCGCCCAGCGGCTCACATCGTGGCCTTTCGCTCCCGCGAAAGCAGCGTCCTCTCCCGCGCACCCCCGTCACCCCGCAAACCCGCGACCTGCCCCACCTGTCACCCCGAACCCCTAAGCCTTCCGGATCTTTTCCCGACCCTCGGCAACATCCTTCGTCGCATTGCGAGTATCCACGACCAACGGCGAGTGCTTCACGATGAAGTCATAGTCGTAATCGCTGTGGTCGGTCGCGATCAGAACACAGTCCATCGCCCGCAAATACTCACTACTCAGCGGCACGCTCGACAGCGACGGCAAGTCCTGGTAACGACGCTTCGGCGGCAGTTCGGGGATATAAGGATCGTTGTAACAGACGTCCGCACCGCGATCGAGCAACAAGTCCATCAACTCAAACGACGGGCTTTCCCGCGAATCATCGACGTCCTTCTTGTACGCCATCCCCAAGATCAAAATGCGGCTGCCTTTGATCGGTTTGCCGGCGTCATTCAACGCCTCGGCCACGCGAGTGATCACGTAGTGCGGCATGTTCGTGTTGACTTCACCGGCAAGTTCGATGAACCGAGTTGCCATGCCTTCGCGACGGGCCAGCCACGACAGATAGAACGGATCGATCGGGATGCAGTGACCGCCCAGGCCCGGTCCGGGGTAGAACGCTTGGAAGCCGAACGGCTTCGTCTTCGCCGCATCGATCACTTCCCAAACGTCGATGCCCATGCGGTCGTACAACGTTTTCAGCTCGTTGACCAACGCGATGTTCACACTGCGATACGTGTTCTCCAGAAT
This sequence comes from Crateriforma conspicua, assembly GCF_007752935.1. Taxonomy (NCBI): domain Bacteria; kingdom Pseudomonadati; phylum Planctomycetota; class Planctomycetia; order Pirellulales; family Pirellulaceae; genus Crateriforma; species Crateriforma conspicua. The sequence goes on from NZ_CP036319.1 coordinate 3,608,390, forward strand.
CTTGCACGCCTCGGCGACCTCGGCCGATGACACCGGGACGACCTGCACGATCGCTTTGGAATACAGATCGCACGCCAGTTTCGTGGACGCCTCATCCACGCCACCGACCACCTTGGGGATACCGGCGGCGGTGTAGTTCGCGTTGCCCGGGTCTTCGCGTTCGGGGCTGTAGGCGACGAAGAAGTCTTCGCCGATCTTCAGACCGCCGGCGTTCTTTTCAAGGATCGGCACCATCACATCCCGCGTGGTGGTCGGGTAAGTGGTGCTTTCCAAGATGACCATTTGCCCGGGACGCAGCACCTTTGCGATCGCCTCGGTGGTGCTGGTCACGTACTTCAGGTCGGGATCGCGAGTATCCGACAGTGGCGTGGGAACACAGATCAGCACCACATCCGCCTCGGCCAGCCGGCTCATATCGGCGGTCGGATCCAGCATTTTCTTCTCGATCCACTCACCGATCGTCTTGTCGGCGATGTGTTTGATATAGCTTTCGCCCTTCAGCAGAGCGTCCACCTTCCTCTGGTCCACATCGAACCCGATGCACTGGAATCCCGCATTGGTAAACGCGCTGATCAGCGGCAGGCCCACATACCCCAGACCAACCACCCCCACCTTCGCCGTCCCATCAGCGATACGTTCGCGAAGAAGTTCAGATGCACTCATTGGCTGCGATAACGTGTTGATGCCCATCGTCGGAAATCCTCTGTTCAGTCGTTCGAACCGGCGCGAGCCTTCGAACATGCCATGCGGTTGCCTAGGATTCCGAAGATAGGCTTCTCACGACGTTGACTAGAGGAGTGCCTGAGGAAGGTTGACCAATTCTGAACTTCGGCTTCACGGAAACTTTGGCAGCGGTTCGCTTGGGCGAAGCCAGTATTGCGGCAGTTTCCGCATCGGCTTGGTCAAACGCAGGAAGGACGGAGGCTTCAGGTCGTTCACGATCCAAGCCATGCGATCTTCACGATTTGCCAATCTTCGGTTGGACCAAGACGCGTTGCTTTGACCACCCATCCGCATCTTGACCAGGATTTTCGGGATGTGCTTTAGCCGCACCTGATGTTTGTAGAAAAGACGCACCATCAGCTCATAGTCGGCGGACGTTCTCAGGTCGTCGCGAAACCCACCATAGCGTTCATAGATCTCGCGTCGAATATAGACCGTCGGATGCGGCGGCATCCAACCGGTTCGGAATCGCCGCCGATCGAAAGGTTTCTCCCGCCAATACCGAATGATTCGGTTGGTATCCACGGAATCCACATACACCAGATCCCCAAACACCGCATCGACATCGGGATCCTCAAAGGCCTTGGCAACAGCCGCCAGACAATCCGCATCGGCCAGCATGTCATCAGCATGCAAAAACCCGATCACATCCCCGGTCGAATGTCGAATCCCCTTATTCAACGCATCGTAGATCCCATCATCCGGCTCACGGATCACCGTTGTCGTGGGACCTCGAAGCTCAGCGATCACCGCCTCCGTGCCATCGGTCGACATACCGTCTACGACAAGCGACATCGAAAACTCCAGCGTCTGTTCCGCAATAGAATTCAGGCAATCAGTGACTGTCAACGCCCGGTTGAAAACCGCCGTAATGCACTCAAACTTAACAGGTGGACGCACAGGAAAATCTGCAGGTTAGAATTAAGTCACACCGTGCAAAATGGTAGATGCACTGGGCTAGCGGAGGATAGACGCTCTGAAACGCGATTGAAGTCGCGTACATAAAGCGTGTTCACTGAACCAGAGCGATTCTCAAGCCGCGTCAAACTGCGCTCAAATGGATCGTACGAGCACGGATGAAATCCGATGTCCAAAAGCTTATTGTGAGTGTCGGTGTCTGAAAAACCATAACGTTCGCCGCTTCCGTTTAGCTCCACAAGTATCGCGGCCAAGCGGTCGCTCTTTAGCGTGAATCCACCACCCGCTATCACTGCAGATTCAAATCCCTCAACATCCATTTTGATAAGATCTGGCTGCTGGGCCAACTCCAGGCCATCCAGCGTTCGGATTTCAATCATTAAGGCATTCGCATTCTCGGATTGATCGTAGACGATATGATTTACGGTGTCGAGCTCTTCATTCGAGAATGCCACGCTTCCATTGGACTCGCCTAATGCATATGGAGCAACCTCGACGAGTTGCTCGATTCCATTCGTGGAAATATTGTCGCGCAACTGCTTTAGGGTGTCCGGAACTGGTTCGAAGCACATCGAACTTGCGCCGACGTGTGCAGATGCCAGCACAGTGTACACACCGACGTTTGCCCCAATGTCTAGGAAGAAATCTTCAGGTCTCAAAAAATGCAATAGGAATGCCATGTCTGCAAACTCATAGAGACCGCAATATATATTGCCCGTCGCACCGGTCATGCCCTTCGATACAACCAGTCGTGTTTTGGATGTAAATGGAACTATAGATGGGGAAGGAAATAGACGCTGGCTTAATTGCCAAGCGATCACGGTCCATGCAGCGTGCATTTTCCGATCACGATTCAAGGGATGTCCGAGGACATTCCGCAACAAGTTTGAGATGCCGTGTTTGTGTGTCATATAGACGTCCCCTCGGCCGCAGATCGCTGCCCAAGGTAGGTTGCTGATTCTGGGGATGATATATCTTGACGATAAATGTCCAAAAGCTGGGATCGAAAGCGTTCAGCTGTCAGATGTGTTCGGACCCAAGCAGACGCGTCAGATCCGATCTGCTTGCGATCTCGGTAGGCCATGTCGAGCATTGCCTCAATCCCCGCAACCGCTTCGTCAAAATCATCTGATTTCAGATAAATACCAAACGGATTCGCCGGCAACTCACCAAGCAGGTCGATACCTGGCGCAGAAACAATCGGCAATTCAGCGGAAAGCGCCTCGGCGACGGTATGTCCGAAATTTTCGCGAAACGAAAGTGTAATGTACGAATCGCAACCAAGAAAAGCGTTGTCCCGGTCACGGCCCCATAGTGGGCCTACGATGTGCACGTGATCTTTCACAGAAGGAGGTATCGAAGCATGTAAATCAGAAAGTGTAATGCCCGACTCGTTACCGACGATAATAAGATCAGCTTCTTGGTTCCTCTTGGCTGCCGCGAATGCAGCTATGGTCTCTTCTGGCCGCTTCATTGGTGAAACTCGCCCCAAATAAAGCATGGCATGCGATGAATCTGAAATCCCAAGGGATCGACGGAATGCCTTCCGTCGGATTTGAGCATCAGACAGTTCGATTGGGCTAACAGGCCAGTTGATTACCGCCGTCTTGTCAACTGCAACATAGTTCAGCGCCTTATTCTTTTCCGCACGGGTTGCAAAGATAACGCGGCTGGCAGATCGAAAGTATCGAGAAGCAACATATTTCAGCCATGACGCTTTTTGTGCTCGTCGGTACGAGAATACATATGGATCGAGACCACCGTGAGGCACGATCCACAACGGCGCCTTTTGCTTTCGGTGGATTTGGTAGGCAGCTTCACAGTGATATCGATAAAGGAGGTGGCTCGAAACCAGGTTGAAATTTTCCGTTGGCAAGTGCCTATCACATGCTCGAGGCATTCCGAAAGCTCTTCCCATAATCCCCTTTGGGATGGGAACACGATAGTCGGCGGGGTAATCTGAGTCCTCTTCCCCCCCATAGGACAGCACCGCAGCATTCAGTGCATTTCGAAATTTGTCAATTGTGTTCGCCGCCCCGCCAAGCTGTCTATCGAATTGTGACGTGACAAGACAGGGGCGAGACTTAGTTGACATCGTTTAGGATCTCTTGCAAATGAACGGGCTTGATGAGATCTGCAATGGAGGCGTTAAGCCGACGAATAGCATCACTCGGCTGCTTGAGCCTTGTAGCTAGGTATGCCAAAATTGAATGGCCACTTGGGTGAAGGTAGTTTTGGTCAATGCGTCTAGCAATCTTCCGGCGATCGCTAATGTAGCGATCGACTATTTGCTGCGATCCGGTGATAGAGTTTTCGTGGATGCGGAATACTCCAACGGGAAATGGGAGTCGGCAAAATCGGCCGCCGTTTCTCGCAATTTCAAAGATCGCTTCTCCGTCCCAGCAAGAGCGATTTTCAGGATTGAAGTTGCCGGATTCAATTAGTGTACTTCGGCGAATAAACGTTGATTGTTGAATAATCGAGCACGTGCCACGTGCATAGCTAGATAGATGCCACGTGTCGCTAACGCGGCGACAGACTCTACCAGTGGCTTCGTTCAACGTGTATCCGTTGGCATAGTACACGTCGGTATTGACGTCTCTGGAAATTCGATCAAAGGCCAAACGGAATCCTTTCCTTGAAACGAGATCATCGGCGTTCAAGTAGTAGAACCAAGGAGCTCGAGACCTTTCGACAGCTTCCTTCAGCGCCGCTGCCGGCCCGCCGTCGGGCTTAGAGTCCCAGTGGTATAATCGATCACTATAGCGACGGATTATATCGACGGACCCATCGGTGGACCCGCCGTCCAAAACGATATAGTCAACGGTTTTACCATCTGGAATGGCTTCCAATGCAGAAACAATGGCCTGCTCGAGGAATTCAGCCTGGTTGAATGAAATCGTTGCGATCGTGAGTACAGGAAAGTCAGGTTGATCCATCTTTGGCATCAATCCCCAGCGTGTGCTGATTGGATCACGGATAGAAGACGCTGGCACCAGTGTTCGACTCGATGCCGTTCACCTAGCTCTCTGCTGTGACGTTTTAGATGTGAGAGGTCGTCAGTCGAAATAAGTTTTCGTATTGCAGTTTCTAGGTCCTTCGTGTCACTTGGCTCGAACGAGTAGCCGTTATACCCATCGATCAGAAATTCAGAAGCGGCCTCGACGCCGGTGGAAAGCACTAGCAATAGACCCGAGAGAGCGGCTTCATGTACGACCACTCCCCAGTGCTCATGCCAGCTTGGAAGGCAAAAGGCGTCTGCATTCTTCATTTCCTTCGCCAGTTGTTCGGGCGACAGAAATCCGAGAACTTTGACGCTAGATTCTTGCGAAGCTATTCGATTAATGCGCTCCGCTAATGGACCGGTCCCTGCAATTCTTAGCTTCCATCCGTTTCTCTCGGACTCAGGAATTCTCATGAACGCCACGACGAGGTCCTCCACGCCCTTCCAATCCAAAAGGCGTCCTGCGTAGAGAATTCTCTTTTCTCCATCGATGCCTTGATCAAAATTGGGGGAAAACGTTTTCGCTGATGCGCAATAAAGTCCTGGGATGATTCTCTGGTCTGGAAACCCAGCCTTCCTCATCAACATGTAGTGGGAGCGACCGCAAACCCAGGCATGCGAAAATGTCTTCAGTAAATGGCGTCTGGCAACGCGACAAAGCACGCGCTGGCGTAGCGAGTGAGTGTACGGGTTGTCGATCATTGAGATGGTCGGTGTTCGCATGTGCCTACAGACATAGTTGTAGGTCGAATCGCTCCAACCGACACAAAGGACGCAGTCGGGGTTCAGGTCCTTTGCGAACGCCAACAGATCCGCCCTCCGGTACCTCCCGCGGTCGTACAACTGCAACTTCGATGTGCTCTCAAACTCTAGCGGTGCATCGGGGTTGGGGCTGTAATGAAAAATGTGAGCGCGATACCCGTGACTATTGCAAAACTGCTCTAGACAGTCTCGGAAATAGGGCGCGAGACGCGTGTAAAGCACTAGAATTTCACGCAATTGACTGCACAGACACTAAAGTGTTATGGAAAAATCAGGCGCGCTGTAGATGCGCCGCAAATCCGTCTGTGGAACGTAATCTGCGAGCGGACGCTGTGGATTGCCTTGTCGCATGTGCCGTAGCGACGCAAACGGCAATAGTCGCGGGAATGAGCTGACGTGACCGATATGTGGTCGGCGAAAGTATGATTGCTAGCCCAGCTGCGATGATCCCGTGGGTAAGCCAAGCTTTGATTCGGTCGGGTGGGCGGGCTTCTACGAAAGCGCGAATTGCGAAAAAGTAGATTGTGTAAATGAAAAAGGCCGCTCCCAAGATTCCTCCGTCCACCCATGCCGATAGCAACATAGAGTGTGTTGGAATAACCCAGTCGTACTTCTCCAGTTCGCTTCGTTCGAAAGTGACTCGAAACCGACTTCGTGCCTTCGCGACATAGGTGCGTCCATCGGCACCGCTTCCGTGCCCGAACAGTGGTTTTTCTGCGATGGCGATGTAACCCACTGCCAAGCCTCCTCTTCCATTGTACATCGCGTATTCAAGAGGATTGAATTTGTTGTACATTCTTGCTATTTGGGACTTTCTATGCTCTCCTAGGATTCCTTGCTCGGAGATAAAGACGAGCGCCAGGTACCCCATGTAGGTGGCGAAAAGAAAGAATATCAATCGCGGCGACGTCAATGACTTGCGAATTCGTAATGACAATTCTTCTGTACGCGAAACTCCAAGCAAGAGAGCGATGGCAGTCAGTGTGTAGCCAATAAAGTTCAGGCGTGCGTCAGAGAAGACTGCAGTAGCCGAAAGCAGCAAAACCATGTGCACGCTGTAATGCTTCGCAAGCCGCCAGTTGAGAAGAAGCAATAGGAACACACCGGACGACACCATCGGCAGGAGAACGGTTTGGCGGTAGTCTGTGGTGGTGCGTATTAGGTCAGGATCAGTAACAGGTGTCAAAAACGCAGCGATTAGCGTTCCAAACACATATGCAAAAATGCGGCTTTGGCTTTGCTGGAATGCCGTTGTTAGCACCAGTAGGCTTGTCATAAAGAAAACGGCGTTTGCCGAAGTACGCAGCACCTTGTCTGGATCCGAGTCATTTGCCCAGCCGGAAATGGCCGTTCCAGCAAGCCAGAGACCACCAAGAACTAAGAATGTGTGGAGTTCACGAGTTGCGAGGCGTTTTCCAAAAAACAGGCAATGAACCGCGAATAGGGCTGTAAGTATCTCAGCAACGGCAATTTTTCCAACAAGGACGACCGGCAAGGTTACGGTCAGTCCCATAACGAAGAAATACAGATTCTCGAAGGTGAGGACATTGCCGCTGGTTTTTCGTTTTAAAGTTGCGCTGGACATTGGATGTCTTTATCGACGGAGAAATGTCTATGCTTCACAGACGTGCGAAAAGCCTTTTGCCCGAAATGCGTCACAATAGATTTCTGTCGTCCTTTTTAGGTACAGATCTGGATCGCAGTTCGCTTTCACCCATGAATTTCCGGCATCGCCCATTGCGGAAAGCATGCCCGGACTTCGGAATGCACTGTCAATTTTCGCGGCAAGCGAGTCGGTGTCGAATGGTTTAGAAACCACACCGCGTTCATCATTTCCCACAAGTTCGGTCATTCCACCGACTTCGAATGCAGCGATAGCTCGGCTGCATGCCATAGCCTCGAGAGCTGTATAGGGAAGATTGTCGGCCGCGGAAGGTAGTAGCACAAGATCAGCAGCACGATAACAAAGTGCTAAGTTCTCATCTCCGTCGATGAAGCCCAGGTCAAAGCAACGTTGTTGTACACTTTCTGAGATAAATCGTCCGTTATTTCCGGCTATCAATACGTCGTATTCTGATAATTCCGGTCGAGACAATAACTGAATCGCATGGCCCATTCCCTTAAAGGGCGACATCATGTTGGCAGCAATAACTAAAATGATGCTGGCCTTCTGTGGCAGGCCCAGCCGCGATCTAGCAGCCAATTGAGGACATGATACTTCCGGTTGGTTAAGAAACGAAAGTCCGTAGGGAACCACGTGAACCGGAATTCCAGAAAAATGCTCGGCACTTTGTGCAAGATCCGCGAGCCAGACAGACGGCGTGATAAGGGCATCCGGACGTGGCATCCTGGGCAGAATGGAATTGACTCGTTTTTGCGCCATTGGATGCGATCTGTCCAGGTACTGGCAGATATCGGGGTACTTTGTTTTCAAAAATTCGGATGCGTAGATTTTTCCCAAATCGTAGCTGATGCCTGGATGAGTCGCCCATTCGTCGTGCAAGGTCCAGACCACGGGAATCTCTTTGCAAGCATTCTTTAGCGCGGTTAATGAACACCAATTTCCGCGATTGTGCGCAATGTTGTGCAAATGCAAGAGGTTCGAAGCGGAGCTGCGGCTGGATTCCTTCGCCAGTCTGTTGAATAGCATCGCAGAGCCAATGCAACGCCAGTCACCCCAGCTATGAGATGAATCACATGAACGTAGGTACTTCTCTAGCGGAATTCGGATGCCCTTGACATACGCCGGAGTGTCCGACTGCTCGACAGCAACGTAGTGTGTGACATTTGCTTGGGATGCGTGCAGTGCAGCCGACAATTCTCGTGAGGCACGCTCGGCGCCACCGCTCCAATACTTCGGTGAAACAATATTGACTCGGCAGTGCGGATTCAAAAGGCTCAACAGTTTACCGTAATTTCCAGCTACTTCTCGGAAAGGTTTTTGCGTTGTGGAAGACGCACAAGTATTGCGTTGAAATAGTAGTTGATGACGTCGGAAAGCGTAGACCATGATCGCCTTGACGCTTTGCTGTACGCAATGTACCGCATCGAGTAGAACAGCGATTGCGGAAATCCATTTCCGATCACGCGGTGCGCTAATGGGGATGGTCTATATTCTGTGGCTGCTTTTGCCGGCTGCGTAGTGCGGATGCCGCGAATCTTTCTTCTTGAAATCGCATATTCCACCGCCAGGCGTCCGTCTTCACGCTGTCTATCCGCTTTTGTTGTCGATACCTGCCCGTCGTGTATTCGATATTTGAGTAGAATCTGATGGTTATTGTGTAGTTCGCCAATTTCTGCCAATCGGAGCCAGAGATCAAGGTCTTGAGATGTCTGGAGCTTTTCAGTGTAGCCACCAACTGCTTCAAACGCCGAGCGACGAATCAGAGCGGTTGGGTGGCAAACGGCTCCGAATCCAGATTGGATATGTTTTTGGTCGATTTGTTCTGACGGGATGGAGAAAGCGGGCGCGACTGTGACATCGTCTGAATCGATACAGAATACCCGGCTGAACGTGGCAACCATTTGCGGATTTGATTCCAGAACCTTTGTCTGCACAGCGAAGCGATGTGGCATCGCCACATCGTCAGCGTCCATTCGAGCCAAGTACTCTCCTTCGGCCAGCCTGGCCGCCTGGTTTAGGCATGCCGCAAGCCCGGGACGCACAGCGGTGATACAACGTACGTGGGGAACCCGCTGTTCCAAATCTGCCAAAAAGTCACTAGATCCATCCTGTGAACCATCGTCCACGACGATCAGTTCCAATGAAACAGTGTTCTGTTTCAAGATGCTGTCGCACGCAGATGGCAAGAACGGCATTCCATCCCGCACTGCCATCAACACGCTTACCTTGGGCACGTTGTGGTTATCTGTAATCGCCATTCGCTTCAGGAGAAATTTAGGCGTGGCAGATCAGCGGAGACCAGTTGATAGCCGCTTTTTCGCTGAGCGGATCAGCGGGATCCACTTGTCGCGTTCCCAGGGTGACATTCCAAAGAACCATATCGATCCGACTAGCGAGATTCCAGAGACTAGCGAAACGAGGATAAGCTTTGCGAAGGGGTGCTGCACCGTGCCATTGACGGCGAACGCGACGGCGAATGGAGCGGCCAGGCTGCTGGTTACTGGAAGAATCGTGTCCGAAAGATACTTCTGGTAAGGACGATTCAGCATAGCACCGACCCACCAAGGCTTGAACCAAACGGCGATAAGTGCCGTTGTTATCAGCATGGTGATGGGCATCACGTATGGCGAGAACAGCTTCTCAGCTGTCCAACACGCGATGACAAGTCCGAATGCCAGGAAGAATGGGAAGGTGTGAGCGAGCGAAAGAACGGCAACTTTTCCCTTTGCATCCGCAGCCAAAGCCTCTCCCCAGCTGATCATTCCGATTACCCGTGTGATGATCAGGATGCGGAGAAACGCTACCATCCATTGGTCCGCCTTGGTGCCAATTGCCAGCTCTAGAGTTTCCTTGGTGCAGATCAGCAGTGGAATGGCGATGAAGCTTGCCGCGAAGACCGGGTACTTGCTTCCCACGACCGACATTTGCAGAAGTCGCTGTGACTGCCCCTTGCCCTCACTTGTCGCCGCAGCAGGAGCAATCACGGCGCTTATTGCGCCCGCCACGTTGACGATATGTCCCGCGAATTGCTGACCAATGGAATATGCTGCGTTAACCGTTGGGCCAAAGAAGGAGTTGACAGCCACAATGGATCCTTGTTGCCTAAGAGCTTGAGCAATAGACTCCCAAAGCTTCCAGCCTGCAAAAGTGACTATCGGCGTCAAAGTGGATAAGCTTAAATCGCTTGGCCTAACGCGCGTTTCGCTGAAGCGACGCATTGCAAGAGAAGCATAAAGTGCAAGGTTCAGTAAGCCAACGAGCACTGTGATTCTACTGTACGACACCAGTGGCGACGTCGCGAACAGCGGAAGGGCAAGTGCTCCAAACAACAAGATGACTTTGGAGCCGCTGTCGACAGTTGACGTAAAACCGAATTGTTGTCGCGCAGTGAAGGCTGCCCGATAAGGAGTTGAAGCAACATTCACAACCAAAGCGACAATTGCCGCGGAGTAGGTAGCCGAAGCAACAGAAAATGAGATGTCACCGAGATCGAGTGAACTTAAGACTGTATCTCGAATCGCAAATCCTACACCACCGATAAGAACCGCTATGGCAAGAAATGAAAAGACAACGCCGGCGAATGTCCTACGACGCTCTTCAAAATTGTCGATCCCAATAGAATAGGCAATTTGCCGCTGAGATCCAACCAAAAGCGCTGAAGAAATGAAAGTGAGAAGTGTTCCACTTGCTGAGATTGCAGAATACAAGCCGTAGCCGGGCTTTCCCATGACGTCAAGCAAAAAACGCATGGTTGCTATTCCCGCGACGAGCACTATGACCAAACGAAGGTAATTCGCGATTGAATTGATCGTTAGCTTTGCTGCACTACTCATTTGTGTCGTGAGCGTTTTGTTGCTATCCCGTTGCAAGTAGTCGCTTTACGGCCCTGAATGGGAGCTTCACAGTCAACTTCGAATACTCCTTGACTGCACGGGTGAGCTTATTGTTCCTTACCCTGCGGCGAAGACGCTCTTGTTCGCTGAGACTTACACTGCAAGGAAGTAGTTCGCCTTCAGGTTGGCAGTACCCACCCATGCAAACAGAGTTATTGAACTGCATGCCGAAATTTTCCTGTTGAACAACTCGGTCAATTAATGCGAGTGCGTGTACCCTAAACCAGGTGGGGAAAATCCCTGATCCACCACGTGATGTACGCGTGTCTTTCATCCCCATATGCACGTTGGTTGCGCCCCTCTTATACGGAAAACCGCCATCAGAGTTTTGAATTGATAGTATCAATCGCCTGGCCGCCAAGAGTGCATCTCGAATTTCACTGCGTCGATAATCAAAACGGTGATAGCAATTGACGAGGATGTCGATGGCATCGATGTCTTCACAGGCGCCGCCCCCAAGAGTTTCTGAAAAGCCTCCGTCGGCATGTTGGAGAGAAAGGGTGCAATCGATAAGTCTTTGCCAATGACGAACAGGGTGGCTGTGATGCCAATACAAGATCAGTTGATGATAGGCACCGCACATAGCAGCACGCGTTGAAGCTCCCTCGTCCGTGCCCCACATTCCTGTTTCAATGTCAAAATGCTGATCGTGGAAGTCGAACCAATCCCTTAGTCTTTCCTTCCATTCTTTGCCTTCCTCGATTCGCTGATGCCAATCAATTAGTTGCCCCACAAATAGCAGGTTATTACCTTCATACCAAGGGTTCGATAAGTCTCTTTCATTTAGCCACTGGAGCAAGTGAGAGCGATCTAGGAATCTTTCGAACGAGCGAAATGGATGGGTGGGGCGTGCCCCCATGTTGTCAATCGCCGGAAGAGCAGATGAGCAGGTGAGATGCAGGCTCAAATGCGAAATGTCGTGCTGTTGCCCTTTAGGAATGGTGGAGAATTCGTCTCCGACAAACCAGCCCGTTTCTGCGTCCTGGCAATCGAGTAGCCAATCGAGGTCGTTGTTGTGACTGTCATCTAGAGCGTTGAGAAAGTGCAACGTCTGTAACGCATATCCTGTTCCATATACAGTCCTGCGTTTTCCCTCGACAGATGCAAAGCCTGCGTCATCTTTGATTCTCAGCGAGTTGATATACTCAAGAACTCGAGTTTTCCAATTCATGGCGAATTTACTTGCAACGCCTTAATATGCACGAGATTCCCGCCACTGTGATGTCGTCGAGTTCTAGCTCTTGACCGGTGAAAACCTGGGGGAACCGCAGAACCCAGTCAAGGTGTAGAAAATCATAAGTGCGAACTAGCGTGTGGATTCTTGTTTGGGACGCTGCTCCAAACGTCTCGGAGAATGACTCAATACGCCACTTGTTGAGTGGTTGCAGCACAGTTGATTCGCGGCCTAGGTCGCGATGGCCGATCTCATTGAGTTTCTCGATGATAGTGCTCTCAGAAAACAGAAACTGTGCGTATGGCGCGTTGATCGTCCGGTAGGCGTGCAGTCCCCAAGGGCTACAGTAGAGCGGACTGAATGAGATCAGAATCAATCCTCCCGGGCGGACCACGCGAGACATCTCTGCCAAGCACTGGTCTGGCTGTTCGACATGTTCAAAAGTGTTGTAGCTGAAGGCACAATCAAATTCATTGTCTTCATAGGGCAGTCCATCCTCCATCTTTCCGATGTGGCTTGGTAGATGCCTGCATTGTTTTGAACGCCAGTCTTCCAGGTCGGTGCAGGCAACGTCGTGTCCGTATGCGGACAACTGCAAGGAGACTAGGCCGTCACCACAGCCCACTTCAAGCGTCTTCGCACCGGGTTCTTGCAGACAATCGAGCTTGAGCAACTCTGCGACACGTTCAGAGGCTCGAGTCCAGCACTCAAGCGGGCTGTATCCGTAGACGAAACGTCGCGCTGGAGTTCGGTTTTGAATGGCATCAAAGTTCCGATCGGTCTCCCTGGTGTCCGGCGGCGTTCCGTCACGCAGGATCGCCTCAATCTTGCGACGATGACGCAAGTACCAACGAGTCTTTACCGCCCTCGAGAAATTCTTGGCATCGTTTATGATTTTGCGTTTCTTGCTCATGTTTTGCGATTGAATGCGTTTTTGCTATCGCTCCGTACAGCAATGCGGGTGCAAACGTATTCCGTTAGTTCGGTTCATTAGGCACGCGTGTTGACATTCGCTTCGGGTTGAGTAAGAGAGTGCAGTTGCCAATTCTTAGACGCCAAAAAGATCGTATCTTGTTTCGGGACAACTTCATCTCTGTTGGCTGGATAGGAAGACACGATGAATGTCCGAAGGTGAACCAATGAGTTTAAAGTCGCAACTTCGCTTCCGTCCGATGCCTTTGCTTCGCTGCCGTTCGATGGGCGTGTCAGCTTCGCAAAGATGTAGCCGATAGGGGTGTAGAATCCATTTCCTGAAAAAGATTGCGGCTGCTGAGATGCCAGGCGACGGTTTCGTTTAGCCCTTCATCTAGGCTGACCTTAGGACTCCAACTCAGTATTTTTTCAGCCTTTTGGTTCTTGGCATGCGTAACGTGCATGTCGGCGTCGTGAAATGGTTTGTATTCGATTTTGGCCTTTTCGCCGGTGTGTCGCTCAAGCATTTCAATGACATCGTTCATTGGCACGGGAGTCTGGCCGCCACCTAAGTTGAACAGTTCGTATCCGACGGGCCGCAAAGCGGCTACAGTGCCGTCGGCAATGTCTGTTACGTAAGTGAAATCGCGTGACTGTTTTCCGTCACCGTAGAGCGTGATTGGGGTCCCAGATAGGATGGATTCAATGAACCGAAAGACTGCCATGTCGGGACGTCCGCTTGGGCCGTAAACGGTGAAGTAACGGAGGATGGAGACGTCCAAGCCGTAGAGGTGATGATAGGAAAAGGCCATGGATTCCGCGGCAAGTTTCGAGGCCGCATAGGGAGAGAGCGGCCTGACCGTTGGATTGGCTTCATCAAACGGCGCGGATTGCCCCGCGTACAGAGAAGACGTTGATGCGAGAACAAATTTTCCGACACCATGTTTGCGGCAACATTCCAACAGATTCAGATTTCCGTGTCCGTTGGTCTTCATGTAGACGTGAGGGTTTTTGGTGCTGTAACGCACCCCGGCTCGTGCCCCCAGGTTGATGACCGCGTCGAAGCCGTTCTGCGCAAAAATGCCATCGAGCACTTCTAGGTTTTCGATGTCCCCTTCGATGACTTCGATACCATGCTTTGCCGATTCATTTGAGCGGTGACGCTTTAGAATGGGTGAGTAGTAATCATTAAAGTTGTCAATTCCAACTACGTTGTGGCCATCTTCGGCGAGGCGAAGGCAAACGTGCGACCCAATAAAACCAGCTGCTCCTGTAACGAAAACTTTCATTGGCGATTGACTTGGATTGCGTTCCATTTTGGTCTAGCTAGGAGCCGGTAGAAGTTTCAGATGTCGAGCGTCTTTGGGATACTCGTGAATCTTCTGAACCTGGGAATCTTCGTCGATTAATGGTGGGGTAGATCGGGTGCGGTAGGGCCTGAGAGAGATTAGGCGTTTGGCAGCCCTCCCCTTGCTGAGGCTCGACCCTCCCGGAAGGAGGGTGAAGGATGTGGATGGCCCGGGCAGCTGGTGAGTTACTGACTGATATATCGCGGACGAGGTCGATGAGCGGGCCCGGCCGCTGACGCGTCGCGGCTCACTGGGGGAACAAAGCCGTATTGGCCCGGCCGCTGACGCGTCGCGGCTCACTGGGGCCATTGCCGGTAATTTTTTCCCGGCCGCTGACGCGTAACGGCTCAGGGGGCATATCCGGCGCGGTCTACTCGGCGGAGAGTTCGAGGGCGGCGATTTCGGTGATGAGCCGGTCGAAGCGGGGATCGGTCTCGCCGAAGCGGTCGCGGGCGATGCGGCAGACATTGCGCGCCTTGGCCGTCTCGCCTTGTTCCAATAGTCGTTGAGCGTACTGGTATCGCACGCTGGCGTTGCCCGGCACCAGGTTGATGATCTGGTCGTATGTCTTGTACACCTGGTCGTGATCGCCCATCACATAATCCAGTTCCAAGCGATTCAGCAGACAACGCACTTGGTCTTTCACCAAGTCACAGGAATCACAGTCGACTGAGTCGCGGGTCAACTGAACCGACCCGTCGCGAATCAGCGAATCCGACTTCAGGGCTTCGCGTGCCGTCAAATCGGCGATCGTTCGAAACGCCAACGGATCGTCGGGCAACACTTCGGCAATCGTCAGTTGCGGCGTATCAACGATGTCAGGGAACAGTGTGCGGGCGTATTGCCAACGTTCTTCGATCGCTTTGCGGAACGATTGCTTGGCCAATTCATACTGACCTTGGTTGATTGCTTCGCGGCCTAGTGTCACGAGGCGAACCGGATCGGCTTGGTTGAACAGGATCAACTGCTCGACCGCCTCGGCCGCCTGTTCTTCGTCGCTGTGGGCGAAATCCAGGCGTGCGAATTGCCAGCGGGCGGTACGGCTGAACGGGTTGGCCAGCAGCTGGGATTGTGCGTCTTGCAGCACCGGCCGATACAGATCGGCGGACGATCGATTTCGCAACCACAATGGCTTGCTGTTGTCGTCATAGTCGGCCGGACTGCGTGTCGTCGGATCGGTCAGCGAATAGAAACTGACTTGCTGTTCGCGGTTGACCGGCCCCGCCGCTTCGACTTCGCGGAAACGCGCCAGCTGGACACGGTACAACGCGCCGACTTGCAATAGGTCGGTACTGGTGACCGGACCGAGACGTTCGTCGATGCGTTTACTGAGCTGATCCAGTTGATCGACGTCGTACTTGACCGCTTCGAATTCTGCTTCGCTGGCACGGGCGATCCTTTGGTCGGTCGCCAAGGATCGCAACACGGTGGCCGACCAAAGGGTGGGGATGACCAGTAGGCCGGGCACGACCCATGAAGCCACCATCACGTGTTTCTTTTCAAACAGGTTGACCGGCTTCTTATCACGGGGTTGATCGGCAAAACGCTTTTCTTCGTCGGGTGTTGCCAAGTCCTGCTGGACGCCTCGGTTCAAAATGGCTGCGAATAAGATGCAGACGAAAACGCTGCAGGACGGAATGATCAAACCAAAATCAAAGCACTGGCTGATCAGGATCGCTCCCAAACAATACCAGCCGGCGATGCGGATTCCATGGTCGATCGCATCGGGTGAATCGGTTAGCAGATTCAAACCGTAGATCGCGATCGCATAGCCGGCGATCAGTAACAGGATCGACATCACGCCTTGTTCGGTGAACCATTCCAGCCAAAGGTTGTCGGCGTGTTTGAACCAGCCGCCTTTGGTCGTTTCTTGGTGTGGCAGGTAGGCGTGGCCGTAGCTGCCCATTCCCGATCCGCCGGGGAAGTGGGCCATTGCGGTTCGCCATCCGTCGGGCCAGTGGTCCAGGCGTCCGTTTCGCAGAATCGTCGACTGATTGGACTGGGTTTGGAAATCCATCCGCTCGATCGATTCCAAACTGAGATCGGTGGGGACGGTCAGCACGGCGACGCCAAGGACTGCGGTCAGTCCGACGACGAAGATGGTGGAGAATCCACGTCGCTGGCGGACCCAACCGAAGGCCAGGATCAGACCGATGATCGCGGCGACGACGCCACCACGAGACCCGCCGATCATCAGGCCGGTTCCGCAAAAGACGACGGCCAGGATTCCGATCAACGATGTTCGGTCACCGATCAGAGCAAAGGCGTCGCTGAAGTCGAATTCCGGGTCATCCAGGTCTTGGCCGGTCAACGCGGCAATCCGCCAAGCGAGCAACCCGAAACCGCAGCCGATCCCAAGGTTCAAAAACAGCGCGGCGTTGTTGCGGTTGATGAAGGTTCCGAAGCCTGCGTTGATGTCACCGGCAAAACTCCACATTTCAAAGCCGGGGATCAACCGCCGGCCGATACCGATGGCGGCGACCGTCGCGGCGCTGGCGGCCAGGACTGACAACAGCACGGTCAAACGCATTCGTGTGTTGAAGACGACGGTCGCGGTCCAGAGGACGGTGGCCAGCATGCACAGCATCGCCAAACCGTGACGGGTGCGGTACTGGTCCACGGTGATCGGGAAAAGCGACGGCATGTCGTCGGCGGCAACGAACGGTTCGATCCACTGGGTGTAAGCGGTTTGTGACCCGGGGCTGATTAGGCCGACGATGCTGGAGGGCAGCGGAACGGATTGAAAGAACGTGTACCCGATCCAGATGGCCAGCGGCAGCAGGAACAAGTGCTGTCGGAGGCCTCGGGAATTGTCGCGCCCGAAAAGGCTGGGGATCGCCAGCAGGAACGCGAGGAAGACCGCGAGTGCGGCGACCAATTGCGTCCAGTACAACACTCCGCCGAAGTCCAACGCCAGCAGTAGCGGAAGACTCATCAGAATCGTCGCGGAGGTCCAGGCGGTGAGGTTGCGGAAGAGGTACAAGGTGGTTGGGAACTAGGGTTTTCGGGTGACGGGTGGGCCGGTGACGGGTTGCGGATTGGGGGAGGGTGAAGGGTGTTGCGATTCACCCTCCTGCTTTGCGGGAGGGTCGGAGTCGAGGTACGAGATTCCGGGGAGGGTGTTTCAGTGAGGGGCGGACGCTACTTTCGCGGAGCGAAAGGCGACTTTGTGAGCCGCTGGGCGCTAGCCGCGGGTTGGTGTGGATGTTGGGGACGGCCCTCCCCTCGATTAGGCTCGACCCTCCCGGAGGGCGGGTGAAGGAATTTGGGGTTCACCCTCCTGCTTTGCGGGAGGGTCGGAGTCGAGGTACGAGATTCCGGGGAGGGTGTTTCAGTGAGGGGCGGACGCTACTTTCGCGGAGCGAAAGGCGACTCTGTAAGCCGCATGGCGCTAGCCGCGGTTTGGTGTGGATGTTGGGGACGGCCCTCCCCTCGCTTAGGCTCGACCCTCCCGGAGGGTGGCCTGACGAATCGGTGGCAATCTGGGAGTTCTGGGGCTTTTTCTGGATTGAAAACGGTTGCGTCCCCTCGCTAGGTATTGGTTACCAAATCACTACCGCGAAGGAACGCAACCATGAGTCAAGTATCCGATAGGAATGCTCCGGCGAGAAGATCAGTTCGAGGCGATCGGGCCATGCAGGTCGTCAGCCCGCGGCGTGGTCAGCCGGGGGCGGCCGCCGACCCTTCGACTTCGTGTGACCGCAAGAAAACTCAGCAGCTGCAAAGAGAACTACATTCACTGCGAGCCGAGTTGGAGCATTATCGCTCTTTGGCCACGCCCTCCGATCCGGTTGCAGCACTTCCCAACGACCGACCTCTTCGGGGACATCAATTTGGAGTTCGGTTGATCGCCTTGTGCATCGAGCTGGCAAAGCGGGTCGGTTTTCGCGCCACGGCGTTTGTTGTGAAGTTGATGTTTGAATTTTTGGGTGTCGATCAGAAGGTTCCCTCCCACGATGCCATCGCTCAGTGGACGATGCGGTTGGGAGTTGCCGAGTTGGCCGAGACATTTGACAGCACTCAGGAGGTTCTCTGGATGGCCGATCACTCCAGCCAAATCGGTAAAGAGAAAGTCCTGCTGATCATCGGGATGCGGGTCGACGACTTGCCACCGCCGGGCGAAACACTCGATCTGGAAAAACTCAAAGTGCTCGCGATTGTGCCGGGGGAGAAATGGAAGAAGGAGGATGTCGATCGCGAGTATCAGCGACTGGCCGAAAAGATCGGCCCGCCGGTTTATCTTCTTTGCGATGGTGCGGTGGAACTTCGCGATCCGGCGAAAAATCTCGTCAAAGACGGCAAACAAGCCATCGTTCTTCAAGACCTCAAACACCACGCGGCCAACTTGCTCGAGAAACAGGTTGGGCGATCCGAGCGGTTCAAAGCGTTCATGACGCAGGTCGGGCTGACACGAAACCGAGTTCAACAAACCGAACTGGGGCACTTTATGCCGCCACCGCTGAAACAGAAATCGCGTTTTATGAATCTGGGCTCCCTGCTGCGTTGGTCGACCATGGTCATGCACCACCTGAATCATCCCGAAAGCGATTCGAGAGCAGGGGTCACCGAGGAGCGAATCGATGAGAAGCTTGGTTGGTTGCGTGACTTCGCTGACGACTTGGCGCAGTGGAATCAGTGTCAGGAAGTGATCAATGAAACTCTGTCGTGGATCAATCAAAGCGGGCTGAGATGTGATAGCACTGCTGAGCTGCGTGATCTGCTCGCGTCGTGGTTAGAGTTGCCGTTAGGTCAATCCGGTCGGCAGATGGCCGAGAAGCTTGTGGACTTTGTCGCCGCGAGCGAGCAGCAACTTCCCGCGGGCTCTCGCGCGTGGCTTTCGACGGAGATCTTGGAATCGCTCTTCGGGCGGTTCAAACAGCTTGAACGGCAACACAGCAAAGGAGGATTCACTCGCTTGTTGGCGTGCCTTCCGACACTCTGCAGGCGAGTCACCGCCGACAGAGTCCGTTCCAGATTCAAACACGTCCAAGCCGGCGACGTTCAGCAATGGATCCGTGATACGCTACCGAATACCCTCACCGCCCGACGAAATGCCGCCTACCGAGAGGCTTTCGCACAACAATGATGGAAAACGAAAGTTATCACCGATTCGTCAGGCCACCCGGAGGGAGGGTAAAGGAATTTGGGGTTCACCCTCCTGCTTTGCGGGAGGGTCGGAGTCGAGGCACGAGATTCCGGGGAGGGTGTTTCAGTGAGGGGCGGACGCTACTTTCGCGGAGCGAAAGGCGACTTTGTGAGCCGCATGGCGCTAGCCGCGGGTTTGTGTTGGTGGATGTTGGGAACGCCCGGCCGCTGACGCGTCACGGCTCACGGGGAGGGTGAAGGATGTTGGGGTTCACCCTCCTGCTTTGCGGGAGGGTCGGAGTCGAGGCACGAGATTCCGGGGAGGGTGTTTCAGTGAGGGGCGGACGCTACTTTCGCGGAGCGAAAGGCGACTTTGTGAGCCGCATGGCGCTAGCCGCGGGTTTGTGTTGGTGGATGTTGGGAACGCCCGGCCGCTGACGCGTCACGGCTCACGGGGGTTGATTCTGGTTAGGTGATTCTTTCGATTTCGCGTTTGACCATCAGCGCGGCTAGTTCGGGCAGTTGCGTTTGGGCGGTCCAGCCGAGTTGTTGTTCGGCTTTGGCGGGATTGCCGACCAGGTTGGACACTTCGCTTGGACGCACATACTTCGCGTCATGTTCCACATGGTCTTTCCAGTTCAAACCGACCGAGTCGAATGCGAACGCTAGAAAGTCTTCGACGCTGTGTTGGCGTCCGGTGGCGATGATGAAGTCGTCGGGTTGGTCTTGGCACAACATCCGGTGCATCGCGTCGACGTATTCCGGTGCGTAGCCCCAGTCACGGCGTGAATCGATGGTGCCCAGTCGAAGTTTATCGCTGTGGCCGGCGTGGATCGCAGCGACGGCTCGAGCGATCTTGCGTGTGACGAATGATTCACCACGTCGCGGCGATTCGTGGTTGTAACAGATCGCGTTGCAAGCGAATAAACCGAAGGATTCTCGATATAGTTGCACCATCTGGGTCGCGAAGGTCTTGGCAACACCGTAGGGCGTGACCGGTCGCATCGCGGTCGATTCGTCTTGGGGGGAATGTTCCGGGCGGCCAAAGATCTCACTGCTGCTGATGTGCAGGAACCGCGGTTGTTTTTCTAGGTCGCGCAGGATCTCCAGGATCTTCAGCGTTCCCATCGCGGTGAACTGCGATGTGGTCTCGGGAATCTCGAAGCTGGTGCCGACGTGACTTTGGCCCGCCAAGTGGTACATGTGATCCGGCTGGGTCTTGACCAGGATTCGCCGGATGGTGGTGGAATCGTTCAGGTCGGCGTAGTGCAGGAACAGCCGTTGGTTATAGATGTTCTTGTCGTGATACAGGTGATCGATTCGGCCTCGGGCGGTTGTACTGCTGCGGCGAACGATTCCGTGGACCGTGTGGCCTTGCGAAAGCAGGCGTTCGGTCAGGTAGGAGCCATCTTGACCGGTGATGCCGGTGATCAGGGAGGTGGTGGTCAAGGAATGGTGGGTTGGGGGCGGACGCTACTTTCGCGGAGCGAAAGGCGACGATGTGAGCCACGGGTTTGTGTTGGGGTGGCGGTGGCGTGCGTTTGGGCCCGGCCGCTGACGCGTCACGGCTCACGGGGGGAGGGTGACTTTGTGAGCCGCTTGGCGCTAGCCGCGGGTTTGTGTTGGGGTGGCGGTGGCGTGCGTTTGGGCCCGGCCGCTGACGCGTCACGGCTCACGGGGGGAGGGTGAAGGATGTTGCGATTCACCCTCCTGCTTTGCGGGAGGGTCGGGATCGAGGGACGAGATTCCGGGGAGGGTGTTTGGGTGAGGGGCGGACGCTACTTTCGCGGAGCGAAAGGCGACTTTGGGATTAAATCGCTTCGACTTGGCAGTCTTCCAGGGCGACGCTGACGCCTTGTTCCATGAATCGAACGGCGACCAGCAGGCGTGTTTCGCCTTCGCGGCGGACCACCGTACCTTCGTATCCGGCGAACGCACCGTTACGGACACGAACGAGTTGGCCCGCTTCGATTTTGCTTTCCAGCGTCAGCGGCACATCCATCTCGATCAGATCATGGATCTGTCGCAGGTCGTGCACCAATTCCGCCGAGTCGGGAACTTCTGCGGCCGTCGAAACGCAACCACTGCAGACGGCTTGGTATCGTGCTTCGTTGTCGCCCATGACGAACACATAGTTCGTGAACAGGGGCAAGAACGAGGTGCGGATGCGTCCGGCCGGGGACCGGTATCGTTTCGGGATCAGCGGTCCGTAGTGCGGCACGTTGTGCTTTCGCAGGTGACGCATCAGTTGTTTTTCTTGCCGTGAGTTGGTGTAGACCATCCACCACGGCTGTTCGGTGACTTCGTCCAGTTCAAACAAGTTGTCTGGCAGTCGGTCGGGCTCGGCAGCAAGAATCGGCATGTGTCGCGGTCGTGCGTGTGTGAGCGTTTGGTGTCCGCCGGTGGCGAACCAGTGCACCTGTGCTGGCATCAAGCCTAGCAAGGTGGGCGAACCGGTTGAATCCGGATCATGTTTCGTGGGTCGGGGCGTTCGGTCGGCGCGGACTTCGTCCCCTTGGGTGACACCTCAGCCGTCCGATGCGGCTCTGTGGACTTCGCCGGCAAGTTTGTGCTTGCTGCCGGGTCCATCTCAATATTTCCATTGCCAAACTAAATCGATCGTTACTGGAAGAACGCGTGAAACATTGAGTTTGTGCTTACGCGTTGGCCATTTGGATCGACGGCCGGGGAAGACGTCCCTTGGGACCCGAACGGGTCGTTCAGATAAGCTTCATCCGCCGCGCTCTGTAGCTTGCCTTCGCGCAGTTAGTTCCGCAAGGAACCGGTCAGAGAATCTTCGATGAATGGGCCCACCCGCGCGAGCCGGTAAGGAAGAAAGATCGCAAACCGAAAAACCGGCAATTCCTGAACGGTATTTCTGGCAAACTTCGCCGGCGGAATTGACCGGATCGCGGAGGGAGGTTGATGGGTGTGGGGGCCCGGACGGTGATGGGCCTTTGTGAGCCGCATGGCGCTAGCCGCGGGTTTGGTTGGTTTGCGGGAACGGCCCGGCCGGTGATGGCACTTTGTGAGCCGCATGGCGCTAGCCGCGGGTTTGGGTTGGTTTGCGGGAACGGCCCACCCCTCGATTAGGCTCGACCCTCCCGGAGGGAGGGTGAAAGAAAATGCGAATCACCCTCCTGCTTTGCGGGAGGGTCGGGATCGAGGGACGAGATTCCGGGGAGGGTGGCGGCAGTGGCTCGCTACTTTCGGCGGAGCGAAAGGCGACGATGTGAGCCGCGTGGCGCTAGCCGCGGGTTTGCGTTGGTGCATGGATGGGGGCCCGGTCGCTGACGCGTCACGGCTCACGGGGTGAGGGTGTCTTTATGAGCCGCATGGCGCTAGCCGCGGGTTTGCGTTGGTGCATGGATGGGGGCCCGGCCGCTGACACGTCACGGCTTACGGGGTGAGGGTGTCTTTATGAGCCGCGTGGCGCTAGCCGCGGGTTTGCGTTGGTGCATGGATGGGGGCCCGGCCGCTGACGCGTCACGGCTCACGGGGTGAGGGTGTCTTTATGAGCCGCATGGCGCTAGCCGCGGGTTCGGGTTGGTGCATGGATGGGGGCCCGGCCGCTGACGCGTCACGGCTTACGGGGAGGTGAAGGAAGTTGGGGGGCGTCAGGGTGAATCCGGGTAGCGGATGTCGCCTTTGCGGACACGGATTTGCCACTTCTTGAGGTCGTTCTGACGTTTCGACTGATTGGTCTCCGCAGCGTTAAAATAGGCGGTCGTGCCGGTGATCTGGCGAAGATTCTCTACGGCCAGGACGCGGACGGACATCGATGGCGAGTCGAGATTCCCCACCAAGCCCGCATCGGCACCGGCCGCCAGCTGCTTGTTGGTCAGCCCGATCAGCAATTCCGTCAAAATCGGTTGGTCCGCCATTTCCATCCGCCCGATCGCGTCGAACACCGCCTGTGCGTGTTCCGGGCTGGTGTTGACGTAATCCAGCAACGCTTCGAAGTGACTTTGCCAATGCAGACGCTGACGCGGACGGTTCAAAAGCCCCGCGGATCCGAAGAAGACGTCGGGTTGCCCCAGTGCCAACAAGGTCTGGCCCGCCAGTGCGCCGACTTCGCTGCGGCGAAAGTCCAGGGCCTCGCGAAGTTCCAGAATTAAATCGTTCTCAGGTTCGATCAACGCCAGCAATCCGTCCCTGGCACTCTGCTGAACCGCAGTCAAGCTTTCGTCTTCCAGCGTGAACCAGCCTGGTTTTTCCGTCGGCGCCTGTACCTTCGTCTTCCCGGCTGAATCCACCAGCCACTGAGCCCCCTCCACGATCTGTTCGGTCTGTCCGACCTCGACCCACTGTCGCTCGGCCGCGGGCTGGGGTTCCGCCAAGTCGGCTTCCTCGGGTGCATCGGCCTGTTCGTCGTCGCTGGAGTTAACGTCACCGGGATCAACGTCACCGTCCTCGGCCCCGTCACCTTCGGCGTCGTCGGTTTCAATGGACTCTTCTGGCGTCGAATCCGTTAAGACCGCTTTTTCAGTGGTGATCTCAAGTGGGCCGACCAGCGAAGTGACTTCGATCGACCGCGAAACACTGCCGGGATCCAGCGGCAATGCACCCGGGGGTCTTTGGAATCGACGGCGGATCGCAAACGTCGTCTCGGGCTCCGGTGCATCGACTTGAACGCGAAATTCACCGGACACGAAGGTGAAACGACCGTTCGCTTCCGCCGTGGTCACCAGCAATCCGCCTCGTTGCAACTCGATCGTCTCCGGCGACACCGCCGAAGGATCTTCGCCCAATGGCGGGTCGGCGATGCGAATTTCGGCGGGTCCAATGACACGGACCGTCAAGTCGTCACGCGTTAGGATGGCGGGGCGATACAACGGGGCGGCAATCAGATCATCGCCGACGGCCAGCACATCCCCTCGTTTCAATAACTCGGTCGATTCGCCGGAAACGGCAACCAACAACTCCGACTCATTCGCGACCACCGGACCGGGCAGTTCGGTGTCTTCGGCTGGTGCCGCATCTTCGGCAAGGGAATCGGTTGAATCGTCGGACATCTCCGTCAAGGCGGCGGGATCAGCGGGCGTGCTCGACGCATCCGAATCAGCCATCACCGACGAATCATCAGCGGGCAGGTCGGTGGCCAAGGTGTTTTGCGGGTTCGGGCTGGTCGCATCATACGTCGCCGCCATCACGGGATCGGCCGGACCAGCGATCGGGGATTCCGGGGTGGCGGCCGAGTCGGACATTTCGTTTCCAGATTCCGATGAAGCGGATTCCGACGATGCAGAATCCGATGCGGCCGTTTCGGTCGTCGATGAATCGGCGTCGCTGGGCGAAGTAGCCGAGTCGTCGTTCGGAGTTTCCGCCACACTGGGTGCATCATCCGTGGTCATCGGCGAAGTGGTTTCAGGTTCGGCTTCGTCGCCCGTCGCGTCATCGCCGGCTTCGTCCGTCGCCCGCTCGGCGTCCGTGTCCGTATCCAATTCAGCCTCCGATTCCGTGGCCGAGTCCTCGGACTGAGTGGGCTCCGCTGCCGGACCAGCGATGGGCAGGGAATCAGATTCAGCATCCACCTCGGCATCCGTATCTTGCATCGCCGTTTCGCGATTCAGCACGGGTTCGAACGCTTTGGAGAAGACGAACAGAAACACCGCGGCCAGGCCCAACGTGACCAGCCACGGCGTGATCCGCGACGGTCGCACGGTGCCGCTGTAGAAATCACGACCAATGGGTCGCGGCTTCGCGCCGGCGATCGCGGACGGCGCGTTGGCCGATGCGGTTCCAGGTGGTGTGTTGTCACGGATTCGGGTCACGGCGGTGCGAACGCCCGAATCATCGGGGCCCACCGGCGGTACCGCGTCCAACGTCGGGTCATCGGGGCCGGCCGCACCAACCGACTCCAACGATTCTTGGTCGCCCGATGATGTTGCCCCCGCCATGGCAGGCACATCGACATCGGAAAAACTGGTGACCGGCGGAACTTGGCTGACCGAAAACGCCGTCGCCGCACTGGCATCGACTTGATCGGGAAGCCCCAGGACGTGAGCCCGCAAATCGGGATCGACGGTCGCCTTCTGGGCCAATGCGATGGTCAGGATTTGGTGACAGGCCGCCGCTTCGGCCAAGTGCTGGTCGGATTCCAGGCAAAAACGCTCCGTCTCCGCGATCTGTTCCGGCGTCAACGTGCTGTCCAAGTATTCCGCGATCACGTTAGCGTCGTTGATCGGACCGATCGCCTCGGGGGACGGTGCCGACAGCTTTGGATCCGCCGTGCACGCGCGAATGCGTCGAACCAATTCAGCGGCAAAGGCGCTTTCCTGGACTTTCTGTTTCAGCGCCTCGCTGTCCTGCGGGTCCAGCGTGCTGTCCAGATAGGCCAACAACGTGCGAAGGGTCAAACGCATGATTCGGGCGTCAATTCAAAGGCGGCGGACATCAAGCCCCGGCGGCCAAAGCATCATGGGAGACCCTGGACCGCGGCGGGGACACCAGGGTTAGTGGCGCCCTGATAATCGATCCG
The DNA here is from genome assembly GCF_007752935.1 of Crateriforma conspicua. Classification (NCBI taxonomy): domain Bacteria; kingdom Pseudomonadati; phylum Planctomycetota; class Planctomycetia; order Pirellulales; family Pirellulaceae; genus Crateriforma; species Crateriforma conspicua. The sequence continues at coordinate 3,634,315 of NZ_CP036319.1, forward strand.
TGCAACCATCGCGCGAGAATCTTGGAAAAACTTTCCGCACGCAGTCAAATTCCCGCGACTGATCGCGATCGATTCAGTCTTCTTCTTGCCACAGTCGCGGTCGCAGCTGGCAAAACAACGCCTTCTTTTGATCCGGCAGCGAATAGTCGAAGCCGCACGAACGGAGAAAAGCTTCGGACGAACTGATCGCCAAAACTTCCATCACCCCCAGTTCGCGGGCCCGCTGCAAGCACTCTTCGACCAACCGTCGACCGACGCCGGTATTTCGGTGCTCGTGATGCACGGCCAAGCACTGCAATTCCGCCAGCTTGGGGCTATAGATTTCGACCGCTGAAAACCCGATCGGCTTGGGCGGGCCGTCATCGACCATCAAGTCGGCGACGAAACCGTGTCGCGTCAGCTCGATGATCTCCGCTTCACTCCGCTGCAGCAACAAACGCTGGGAAACGTACGGGCGCAACAAGGCGTGAATGGCGGCCGCGTCACTGGGCAACGCTTGTCGAATTTCGATCAACGCGGTCGAAGCCTCCTGGGCGTCAAAGCTTTCGATGCAAACTGGTGGAATCGTCGACGACCGAAGGCACCGATGTTCCGTGTGACGGTTCAGCGCGACGTCAACTTGGCCAGCCGACGCTCAATCAAGCCATGACTAGTTCAACTGAACCGGGTTGGTCGCATCTTTGATCGTTTTGCGAATCACGTCCAGCGGAGCCTGTTTTCCGGTGAACAGTTTGTACTGGTATCCCATCTTGCGGACGTACATGTCGATCCCGGTGATGACGCGGCATTTGATGTTCTTGGCGTGTTTGATCAACAGCGTTTGTTCGGGGTAGTACACCGTGTCAAACACCACCATCAACTCGTTCAGTTGGTCCGCGTTGAACGGGCTGTTGTCGACATCGGGGTGCATGCCGATGTCAGTGGCATTAACCAACAAATTGGCACGAAAATCATGACGCAATTCCCATTCGACGACACGACAACCGTGGGCCAATCCGATCTCGTTGCCCTGTTCCATATCCTTGGTCGCGATCGTGACGTTGCATCCCTTGGACCGCAGACCCCAGACGATCGCTTTGGCCAGGCTGCCGGAACCTAAGACGGTGGCCGACATGCTTTGCATCGGCTTTTCCGCATCGGCGTGCAGTTCAAAGACTTCGCTGATACAGTCCATCGCTGCGCGGTAATCGGTGTTGTATCCGACCGCACGTTCGTCATCCAACGCCATGGTGTTCAGTTCGCCGATGCCCGCGACTGCGGCTTCGGCTTGGGTGCAGTAATCGATCGAACGACCTTGGTGGGGCGGATCAATGCTCAGCCCGTTGATGCCGATATCGCGGGCGTGATCCATGAAGATGTGCAGGTCGTCTTCCGGCACGCGCAGTGGCAGGAAGCACGCATTGTGGCCTTCGCCGGCGAACGCTTTGTTGTGAACCAGCGGATCAAAACTTTCACCAACGGGATCCCCCAGCAAGCCGTACAACTGGGTGTCGTCGTTGATCTGGTCGTAACGGTACACGTCCTGCATTTCTTTGAAGTGCAGCTGTCCCGGCGCGATCTTTTTGTCGGTGCTGAACGTGGCGTAGGTGAAAGGTGCGCCGACGCGATGGGCCAAGATCCGCGTCAACATTCCCATTTCACCCATGCAGATGGCAATCGTCGGCACGCTGGACTGTCGAGCCAAGTCCATCATGCGGACGTTGTCGCTGAAGGTGTTGGCCATCGTCGCGATTTTGACGATGTCGGCATCCGCGGCGGCCATCGCGGCATGCAAGTCTTCCAAGTTTTCCGGCGTGCCGTCAAAGTCGTGGAAGCTGATGATTCGCTTGGTGTTGCCGTACCGCGGGATCTGGTCGGCGATGTCCGATTCGATGTCGACGTATTCGACACCGCTGGCGATGGCACTCCGCAACACCATCGTGCGTTCTTCTTCGGACTTCAGCCACCGCCCACCGTCATCGCGTCGTCGTGCGGTGATCACCACTGGGCCGGGACGATCGTCGATCAGACGCTTCAGATTCACCGCACGGCCGATGTAATCCAGACGCAATTCGACCAGCTTGACGCCCTGTTCGACCAAGTGCTTGTGTTCCGCAATCATCCGGGCATGGCGGGCGCGACCGAGGGAAACACAAATCATAAAGCTGTGCGGTGATAGAACGAGTGAGTCGGGAATCGCTGGACAGAAACGGACCGTTGGCCTGGCGAGAAAACGGTCCGCACCCGATCGGCGGGGCCATCTATGATAAATGGCCCTCGGATTTTTCGTAGACCCGGCTGTGCGGACCCGTCGTACCAGGCTTTGGCGCGGTCATTGCAACCCAAAGAGACGTTAAAACCGAATTAGCGTCAAAATGGCCCCGAATCGAACGCCGACGCGGCAAACACGATGCCGCAAATCAGCCGTCCATCGGGACAAACGCCGCAATTTTTCGAACCAATGCTGGAACCAGTGCTCATGATCTGCATCCGAACGCGTCCGTCGGCCGATCGGCCCGTTCGTCCCCGCCCCGCGAATTTCCGCGTCGCCGCCTTGGCTGCATCGATGCTGGTGCTGGCGATTTTGCCCGGTTCCGCGTCGGGGGCCGACGATGGCTGGACGACCGCCCGCGGTGACGTCCAGGGAACAGGGACCGTGGCCCAAACCTTGCCGGCGGACCTGACCGTCGTTTGGGAACACGAAACCGGGGAAGCGATCGAATCAACCCCGGTCGTCGCCGACGGTCGCGTGTTCGTCGCCGACGTGATGGGCAAACTGACGGCGATCGACCTGCTGTCCGGAAAGCCGCTGTGGACGCATGATTACGAAACCGGTTTCAACGCTTCGCCCACCCTTTCCGGCGACCGTTTGGTCATCGGTGATATCGACGGCAACGTGTACGCGCTGAACGTGGCCGACGGATCAGAGATCTGGACGGCCCAGACCGACGGCACGATCGACGGTTGTGCGACCTTTTTCGAAGACGACGTTCTGGTGACCAGCCAAGACGGTTCGCTGTATAGGCTAGGCGGGAAAACCGGCGAACAAATCTGGGTCTACGAAACGGGCGACCAGATCCGCTGCAGCCCCACCTTGGCGGGCACGCGGACGTTTCTGGGCGGTTGCGACGGAAATCTGCACGTCGTGGATGTCCGCAGCGGAAAAGCCGTCGGCGACTTGTTGCCTCTTGGTGGCCCCACCGGCAGCACGGTGTCGGTGCGGGATCAACAGGCGGTGGTGGCGACGATGGAAGGCATGATCTTTGCCTTCGATTGGCGTGACGGCACCATGATTTGGGAATACACCGATCCGGACCGCGCACAGGAATATCGCAACAGCGCCGCGATGACCGATGACTTGGTGATCGTCAGCAGCAAGAACAAGAAAGTCGATGCGATTGATCGAGAAACCGGCCAGCATCGTTGGCGTTATTCGCTTCGTCGCCACAGTGATGCGTCGCCCGTCGTTGCCGGCAATGACGTTTGGATCGCCGCCACCGATGGCCGCTTGGTTCGCTTGGACCTCACAACCGGCAAAGAAAAATCCGTCACGGAATTTCGCGGCGGGTTGTACGGATCACCCGCGATCCTGTCCGATTCCATGATCATCGCCGATGATGATGGAGTGGTCCGGCGTCTGGGCCCCGCGGCCCAAAAATGATGCGTTGGCCAAGAATGCGATGTCGCCGGGGAATCCCAGCCATTGCGGAAAAGCCTGGCGGAACGACATTCTTCGCAAAGCGGCGCATCAATCGTGACGTCTTGGACCTTACAATTTCGCCGTAACCATCCACCGATCCGTTTTCCTGCCACCCGATACCGGATATGACTTCCGCGCCAAGCGACAAGAAGACCGAAGTTGGAAGCTATTTCATTTCCAACTACCCGCCCTACAGCCAGTGGAAATCAGATCAGTTGCCTGCGGTCGAATCGGCCCTGGACAACCCACCAACCGAAGACACACCGCTGGGGTTGTACCTGCACATCCCGTTTTGCCGAAAGCGTTGCAAATTCTGTTACTTCAAAGTCTTCACCGACGTGAATGCGGCCGAAGTGCAGCGGTACGTGGACGCGTTGTGTGACGAAATTTCAATGGTCAGCCGCCGTGCCGTGATGGGCGATCGACCATTCCGTTTCGTGTACTTTGGCGGCGGAACCCCCAGTTTTCTGTCACCCAAGCAGTTGACCAAACTGGCCGACCGGCTGCGTCAACACATCACTTGGGACGGGGCGGAAGAGGTCACGTTTGAATGTGAACCCGGAACCTTGAGCGAAACGAAGGTAAAGACGCTTCGCGAGGTCATGGGCGTGACGCGTCTAAGTCTGGGGGTGGAAAACTTTACCGACGCCATTCTGGAAGAAAACGGACGCGCGCACCTGTCCAAGCAAGTCTTTGCAGCCTGGGAATGGATCGAAGCGGCCGGGTTCAACAACGTCAACATCGACTTGATCGCCGGGATGGTCGGCGAAACGTGGGACAACTGGAAATTCAACGTCCAAAAGGCGCTGGAGATGTCACCGGAAAGTCTGACCATTTATCAGATGGAATTGCCGTACAACACGGTCTATAGCGCCGACATCCTGGGAAACCAAAGCGAGAGCCCCGTCGCCGACTGGGGCACCAAACGCGATTGGGTCCGATATGCGTTCGATGAATTCACCGCGGCGGGCTATGCGGTCAGCAGCGCCTATACGCTGGTCAAGGATCCCCAAAAGGTAAACTTCAGCTACCGCGACAACCTGTGGAAAGGGGCCGATCTGTTGGCCACCGGCATTGCCAGTTTCGGCCATGCGTCCGGCGTGCACTATCAAAACCTACCGCATATGGACCAATATCTTTCGACCATTGAATCGGGCCAGTTGCCGCTGGGACGTGGGTTTGTTCCCACGGATCTTCAAAAGCTGATTCGTGAAATGATCTTGTTGCTGAAGCGTGGTTACTTGGAACTGGATTATTTTCGCAACAAGTTTGACGTCGATGTGCTGGACCGCTGGCGTGATGTCTGGGATGGATATGTCGAATCAGGGTTGGCAACGATCGGTGACGACCGAGTGGAATTGACGTCCGACGGGTTGTTGCAAGTTGATTCGATGTTGCCGGCGTTCTTTGAACCGGAACATCAAAACGTCCGTTACACCTAACAACGCTTGCTTTCTTGATCGTCGCCTTTCGCTCTCGAAAAAAGCAGCGTTCCAAAACGCCGGCTTTCCAATCCGGAAGGCGACGACGCCCAGCCTTGAGACAGAAAATTAGGCACGGGTTAACGTTTTCATTGGCCTTCGTGTTGAATTGATAGACAGTGCCTCGTGGGCACTTACGCGGCCAACGGTCCATCGCTCCGTTTACCGATTCCATACCGCCATTCCGGATTGTTCCAGCATTGAATTCGACACTGACCTTCGCCATGGGCGATTACCAGGCCGAATTTCCGACTGATCGGCGGTTTGTGGCCAACCATATGTGGGCGACAGGACCGGACGAGGCCGGGTCGCTGCGATTCGGTCTGACGGCGTATGCGGTTCGATTGTTGCAGGACGTCTATTTTCTAGACTGGACCTTTCAGCCCGGCCAAGCGGTGAAGCACCGTGCCGAAATCGGCTCGATCGAAAGCAAGAAGGCCGAAAGTGATCTGTACGCACCGATCGCCGGTGTGATGTCGGTCATCAATGACGCGGTGCTGGATGATCCATCACAGATCAATGCGGATTGTTATGGCAACGGTTGGCTATTCGAGATGCGACCGAGCGACGGGCGAATCGATTCCATGGAATCGGATCATCTGATGTCGCCCGATGAATATCTGGCGCATTTGGAAAAGGCGTGGGAAGTCGCTCAGCGGACGATCAAGGGCCAAGCGAATCTGTAGGTCCGCTTCGCCCACGCGACATTCTGCTTGCGCATAAAAAACGCCAGCGAAAGATGCCGCAGAGGGCACGTTCGCTGGCAATTTTGATTTCAATGTCGTTCGGACGTGTGGGAATGCTCTTAGGGAAAGCGATTACCCGACGCCAAACTTAGCGAAGCAGCTTTTCCAACGCGTTCAGGGCGACGCGAGCTTCTTCGACGCTGCCGAGTTCATCGACGATTTTCTTGGCCTTGATCAGGCCGTCCATCGAAATGCCATCGACGCTCGACGGGGCTGCCGAAGCGGCACGCTTGGTGCCACGAGTCGCCGTTGCCTTTGCCTTGCGGCCGGCGGGGCGACCACGGCGGCTTGCACCGGCGGGACGGCCACGCTTTTTCGTGCCGGTACCCTTTTTCATGTTCGACTTGATGGTACTGATAAACGCAGTGGAGGTTTCGATGCCTTGTGCGGACAGGGCTTCTTTGACCTCTTTGGGCTTTGCACCCGGATTCGCTTCGTAGTACTCACGAATCGCCGCGGACTTGTTCGGTCCTGCAGATTTCTTCGCCATAACGGCTCCCAATTCAGAATAGTTGGCCACGTGCGCTGCGACGGGACCAAGGGGGGAAACCGACGATGCGGATCCGGCCGATGATCGTGTCACAGCAGTAACATGAATGCGGACGAACGTCATGTCATCACTCATTCACATGGCAAAGCCTATGACAATTTTTGGCCTTGTCAATCGTATCAGGACTGATCTTTGCAACCTCAACTATATGAAAGGAATCGGCAACGCCGATTTTCGCTTTCAGGAATGATTACAAGAGCACCGCTGGAGCGGGGTAACGCCAGGTAAATCCGTAGCGTCCGAACCTCAACGATCGAATGAGATTCTCCGATCCGATCTTGTGCCAAATGGCAACCAAACACGTGAGTTTTGAAGTTGCGTTTTTACCCGGGTCATTGTTTTTTTTGGTAACCCGACGCGTGAGCGAGGCGATGTCCACATCCATATTTCCCTCGCTCACGCGTCGGGTTACCAGAAAGGCGCATCCTCAAAAGTCAGGCGTCGGGACTTGCCGGTCAATCATCGGAACCCGCGGCTAGCGCCCTGCGGCTCACAAAGTCGCCTTACCCCGTGAGCCGTGACGCGTCAGCGGCCGGGCCGTTGCCGTAAACCGACCGAACCCGCGGCTAGCGCCCTGCGGCTCACAAAGTCGCCCTACCGCGTGAGCCGTGACGCGTCAGCGGCCGGGCCGTTCCCGCAAACCAACCGAACCCGCGGCTAGCGCCCTGCGGCTCATCCATCGTCGCCTTTCACGCCTCGAAAATAGCGTCCGAACCCTCACTGACCGTATGGGCTTCTCCGATCCGATCTTGTGCCAAATGGCAACCGGACGCGTGAGTTTTGAAGTTGCGTTTTTACCCGGGTCATTGTTTTTTTTGGTAACCCGACGCGTGAGCGAGGCGATGTCCACATCCATATTTCCCTCGCTCACGCGTCGGGTTACCAGAAAGGCGCATCCTCAAAAGTCAGGCGTCGGGACTTGCCGGTCAATCATCGGAACCCGCGGCTAGCGCCCTGCGGCTCACAAAGTCGCCTTACCCCGTGAGCCGTGACGCGTCAGCGGCCGGGCCGTTCCCGCAAACCGACCGAACCCGTGGCTAGCGCCCGGCGGCTCAACCATCATTGTCGTACGCCGTAAAAGTGGCGTCCGAACGCCTATCGAATTCATGCCATTCCCACAGAACCCAACCGCCTGGCACCGCAAAAGAAAAGCGGTGGGATCACATGCGGGCAGCGACGCCGATTCCCAACAATTCCAAGCCTTTACGCAGCAAGCGGCCGCACAACACGACCAACACCAAACGGGTGGCACGCATCTGGTCCGTTTCCGCTTTCAAGACGGGACACGTGTCATTGAAAACGGCGTAGGCACGTGCGGTTTCAAACAGATAGTCGGTCAATTGATTGGGGGCATAATCGTCGTAAACCGAAACCAACGCTTCTTCGAATTGCAATAAACGAAGCGCAAGTGCACGTTCTTGTGGCTGGCTGAACACCAATTCGGTCTTCGAGGCCAACGCGACGACGGCTTCTTCATCCATTTCCGCACGCCGCAAAATGCTTTGGGTGCGAGCGTACGAATACTGGATGTAGGTCGCCGTGTTGCCATCCAGGGCGACCATTTTATCCAAATTGAATTGATAATCGCTGGTTCGGTGATGACTGAGATCCGCGAATTTAATGGCACCGATCCCCACCGTTTCGGCCACCGATTGTTGTTCGTCGGCGGTCATGGGGGGATCCATCCGCTGTAACCTTTCGGGATCACAGACGACCGCTTGGGCACGGGCGACGGCATCGTCCAGCAGACTTTCCAGCCCGATCAGGGTGCCGCTGCGTGTTTTCAAGGGACGGCCGTCGGCCCCCAAAACCGTGCCGAAGTTCACGTGCACCAGACGGACATCTTCCATCCCCATTCGCCGTGCGACGGCGAACAGTTTGTCAAAGTGCTCAGACTGTCGCGTATCAACCACATACAAAATCTCGTCAGGCGCGAATTCTTCGCGGCGATACTGCAGGGTTGCCAGATCGGTGGTCGCGTACAGAAATGCCCCATCCTTTTTGCGAATGATCATGGGGGCATCAAACTGGTCCAAAAAGACACAGATCGCGCCTTCGCTTTCCGCCGCAATGCCATCACGGCTCAATTGATCCACCACGCCCGGCAGACGGTCGTGATAGAAGCTTTCGCCCAACGTGTGATCGAACTGCACGTCCAAACGGTCATAAATGCGATCGATCTCGTCACGACAGTAGGGCAAGAACTTCGTCCACAAGTCCAGGTTTTCTTGATCGCCCTCATGCAACTTTGCGGTTTCCGACAAACACCGCTGGGCAATGTCGGGGTATTGCTGGCTGATCTTCAACAGGTCTTCGTTGGTCTGCACCGCGTCCATCTTGGCATTCATCGCCGCGACCGAGTCGCGAGCGGATTGCAGACGCTTTTTTGCCGCCGACAGATTCTTTTTCAGTGATTTGACGGCCTTCGCATCGTCACCGGCCGCTTCAATCTTTCCGGTCAGTTCATCGATCAGATTCTGGGCGTCATCCACCGATTGCTTGGCGACGGGCAATTGGTTGCAAGCCTTTTGATACTCGCTGATCTGATTCACCAGCCGGTACAGCTTGGCCAATTCGGGCACCGGGTTTTTGGCCACGGTGTCGGGGTCACCAAAGTTCTTGTAACCAAAGATGATGATTCCGAATTGGGTGCCCCAGTCGCCCAAATGATTGTCGGTGATCGTGTAGTGCCCTAGAAAGTTCAGGACGCGTGCCAGGGCATCTCCGATCACGGTGCTGCGGATGTGCCCTACGTGCATCGGTTTGGCGACGTTGGGCGATGAAAAGTCGATGATGACCTTCCGTGGTTGATCCGCGGCCGCGACGCCACAGCGATCGTCCTGTGTCATCTGGGCGACGCGATCCAAAATCCAAGAGTCACGGATTTTCAGATTGATAAATCCGGGCCCCGCAACCTCTGGCGATTCACACAGATCGCCGACGCTAAGGGCGTCGACCATTTGGGTGGCAAGATCGCGCGGGTTGGTGCCCCCAATTTTTTTGGCCAAAGGCATCGCGGCGTTGCACTGATAATCGCCGAATTTGGGATCATTGGTGGGGCGGATCATCCCTGAATACTGTTCGGGATCGTCCACGTGTTGCCGGATCACTTCATGGAATCGGCGTTGCAGTTCACGGGGCAGGTGCATCGCGAGTCAATCTTTCTATTCAGATGGTGGCGTCATTTCCGTGCCGTCGGGCCGCAAGTCCAAGTCTTCGCATCGCAAGCACTTGGCATCGGCCCATAACGATTCCAGGTCGTAATACTGACGGGTGTCTTCATCAAACAAGTGAATGACGACGTTGCCGTAATCCAATACGATCCAGCTGCTTTCTTGATAGCCTTCGATGCCCATTCGCAGGTCACCGAGATCTTTTTGCAACACGTCGTCGATCTGTTCGCTGATCGCATGCAATTGCCGGCGGCTGGTCCCGGTCGCGACGACGAAGAAATCAAATTCCGCCGACTGTCCCGAAACGTCCAAGACCAACGCATCGTCGGCCTTGTTTTCTAGCGCGACTTTCATCGCCGCGCGGGCCAATTTGCGGCTGCCGTCCAACCCCAAAGGTCGGATGGCCCAAGAATCGGTCGTCATCCATTGATTGGCCGACACAGGCTTGGACTTCTGTTGCCCCATATCGCCGTCGCCACTGGCGTCCGTTTGGGGCGTCGAATCGGGTCCGTCGTTCGAAGGCGTTTCGGATTCGGTCACGAAAACTGCTTCAATTCGTATAAAAGGGGGATCGACGATGCCGGGATCATTCCCGGTCGTCATGGGGATGGGCACGACGCGATGACGGTTTCCATGGGATGTCCGATGGACAGACCGCCCGGCGGGGTGCACGATCCGAGGGAACGCGCCGCGGAACCATTGTCAGGCTGTAAAACTGCCGCGAGACCCGTTTTTATCAGATCGTGACCGTAATGATTAGCGGTCCAAACCTCCGTCGACCCCATAACTGCAGCAAATTAGGAACCAAACACCATGGCTGACTGGATCGAAGCCGGCACGAAAGCCCCCGCGTTCACATTGCCCAATGCCGACGGCAATAAGGTCAAACTGTCCGATCTGAAGGGCCAACCGGTCGTCGTGTACTTCTATCCCAAAGACGATACGCCGGGCTGTACCAAGGAAGCCTGTGCGTTTCGCGACCGTTACGGGGAACTGACCGATCTGGGGGTGCAATTGCTGGGCGTCAGCGGTGACACGGCCGAAAGCCACCAGGATTTCCGAGACAAATACGATCTGCCTTTTCCGCTGCTGGTCGACAAGGATCACAAGATGTCGGAAAAGTACGGTGCGTATCGCGAAAAAAACATGTACGGCAAAAAGTCGATGGGGATCCAGCGTTCGACCTTTTTGATCGACGCCGACGGTAAAGTGGCCAAAGTGTGGAAACGGGTTCGCGTCGATGGACACGACGATCAGGTGATCGAAGCGGTCAAGGCACTGGCCTGACCAAGCGAACGTGTCCGCCGGACCGCGAAAGTCGAACCGAACCGGCCAACATCACGGTGGCTAATGCGGGTACGACAGGATCGTGGGCTTGCGGCTTTCCGGCCCGCAGAAAAGCGTCGCCTTGACGAATTTGTTGGTCGATCGCTGTCCAGTGCATCGCTTTCATGCCCCCTCGGGGCCAAAGCAGACGGTCCCATGCTTGCTGGACCGCCATGACAACGACGGCCGTCGCGGGTGGATCGCAGGCGTCGATTTCGATGGTCGGTCCGTCGGGCATCACCGGATGGCATCGAATCGATCGGTCCGCCCATCGCTGGGCCGAGTCGTCGATGACTTCTTGCCAGGATTCCAGCGTCGTCGCGGCTCGAACAATGGCGTCGTCGCTTTGCGGAAACCGCTGACGCAAAACCGGCAAGACGTCGTGTCGGATCCAATTTCGTGTGTATTCAGTTTCCTGGTTGCTGGCGTCTTCGCGCCATGGTTGGTCGATCTCCGACAATGCCAGGCGAATTTGATCCCGGTGCAAATTCAATAGCGGCCGCGCGATGACAAAATCATTGCGTTCGGGTGTGTGGCCGAGCGGTCGGAATGCGGGCAGAGAACACAGACCCGCCGGCCCGCTGCCGCGCAACAAGTGATGCAAAAACGTCTCCACGCGATCATCGCGGGTGTGTCCCAGGGCAACGTATCGGGCGCCCGCGTCGGCTGCGACGCGATGAAAGAAATCCATTCGTTGGTCGCGTAGGGTCGATTCGTCGGTCACACTTTCGCCTGGCCCCGCCGCGGTGGACCGCAGGGTCAGCCCCAACTTGTTCGCCAAGTCCGCAACAAATTCCGCGTCGCCCAGCGATGCGTCGCCGCGAAGACCGTGGTTGAAGTGTGCGACGACCAAAAAACCGGAACCGCCGGTCTGTCGCTGGATCGTGTGCAACGCCAACAGCAACGCAACGCTGTCGCCACCACCGCTGCAACCGACCACCACGCCCGTGTCGGTCCAACGCGAGGCCGGCCAACGCTGCCCGACGCCGGCCAACAGGCGGTCCCAGTGATTCTGTGGCGGGGGCGACATCGACGTTTCGTTCGGACGGCTGGACATATCGGAATCATGGCCACGGTCGCTGCGGGCGACAATCGCCGAGGCGACCGCGACGGTTGATGGTCACCCATACCGCCTGACCGGTTCATTCGCCGCACCGCAGATGCTTTTCCCGGCGCGGGTCGGCCTGGGCAGGGCGACGGTGATACCGCCGGTGGACAAATACCGCTACCATGGCAACTTTCAGCGAGCTGTCCTTAGGCGGCCGCTTTTGACATAGACAGGTCGCTACGGGCTCCGATTCCGGCAACGAGTTTCAACGTCCCTGACCTAGCAAGACGCGCGTTGGCGACATGACTGCCGAGACAGCTCAATTCATCCTTTACTGCCTGTTCTTTTTCTTCTTGGGCGTGGCCGCTGTGCTGGCGGTGGCCCAGCGGATGTACGCTCGATTCCAACAACGCTTGGAAACGCAGGCCAAAGAGATCAAGGAAGCCGCCAAGCGGGAAGCGGAAGTCGAACGAAACCGGATCATCGTCGACGCCAAAGAACAAGCGTTGCAGTTGCGCCGCGATGCCGAACAGGAACTGGCTGTTGAACGAAACCAGCAACACAAGCTGATCAGCAAGCTGGAACGCCGCGAAGAATTGTTGGTAACTCAGGAAGAAAGTCTGATCAAACAGCAACGCGGGCTGGAACACAGCCAAACGGTGCTGACCAAAAAAACGCGTGATCTGGATCAACAACGCGAACTGTTGCAACAACGCATCGACGAACAGACCAAGGTGCTGGAAAAGGCCAGCGGGCTTTCGCGGACCGAGGCGACGGATCAATTATTGGATTCGTTGCGTGATGAACTGCAAAGCGAAGTCGGTGCAACGCTTTTGAAACATCAAAAGATTTTGGAACAGCGAGTCGAACAACAGAGTCGCGAGATGTTGTTGACGGCAATCCAGCGTTTTGCATCAGCGCACACCGCCGAATCCACGACCAGCACCGTCGACGTCCCGACCGATGACATGAAAGGACGGATCATCGGTCGCGAAGGTCGAAACATCCGCGCGTTCGAGAAGAAGACCGGTGTGGATTTGATCATCGACGACACGCCCGGTGTGGTCATCGTCAGCGCGTTTGATCCGGTGCGTCGCGAGATCGCGCGGGCATCACTGGAAAAGCTGATCACCGACGGACGCATTCACCCGTCGAAAATCGAAGAAACGGTCGATGCGACGGAGAAGGAAATTGATTCCTTCATTGAACGCAAAGGCATCGAAGCGGCGGACGAAATCAACGTCAGTGGGCTGCATCAACGCGTGATCAAGATGCTGGGCCGATTGCATTTTCGGACAAGCTACAGCCAAAACGTTTTGCGGCACAGCGTTGAAGTCGCCTTTATCAGCGGGCTGCTTGCCGAAATGATCGGACTGGACGGCGACCTCGGACGCCGCGCCGGACTGCTGCACGACATCGGCAAGGCGGCGGACCACGAACTGGAAGGCGGCCACCCCAAAATCGGTGGCGATTTGTTGGCAAGGTCGGGTGAATGCGATGTCGTCGTCCATGCGGCTCGTGGTCACCACGATGAAATCGTGACCGAATATCCGTACACGATGCTGGTGGCGACCGCCGATGCCTGCAGCGCCAGTCGCCCCGGGGCTCGCCGTGAATCGCTGGAACGGTACGTCAAACGGATGGAAGAACTGGAAGCGATCGCCAAGCGGTTTGACGGCGTTCATCAGGCTTTCGCCATCAGTGCCGGTCGAGAGCTTCGTGTCTTGGTCAACAGCGAAAACACCGATGATCAACACGCCGCCGTGATCTGTCGCGAAATCGCGAAAGCTTTTGAACAGGAACTGACGTACCCGGGTGAAATCAAGGTCACCGTGGTGCGTGAATCCCACTTCATCGAAGTCGCCAAGTAAACGTCGGGGCGAATTCGCACGCTATCGGTCTTGCTCCCAGACCTATCACGTCGACCGAAAGGATGTGAAGCGGTGACCGTCGGTGGTTAGAATGGAAAACGTTCATTCGAACCGACCGAATCTTCTGGCGATTCCAATCATGATTTCAAGCTTGTCTTTGCAATTTTTGTCACGACGAACGGGCCTGTTGCTGTTGGCGGCCGCGTCTTTGATCGTCTGTCTGCCGTCCAGTGCGTCGGCCCAAGAAACACGTCCGGGGCGACAGCGTCGAACGACAAAACCGGCGGAACCAGAACCACGCACCGTGACCTTGACCACTCGCGACGGCGTGAAGTTGCGTGCGATCTATCTGGAGTCGACGAAGAAGAAACAAGCGATCCCGATTCTGTTGATTCATGAATGGGGTGGGCAAGCGAGTCCGTACTTGCCGATGGCCAAGTTTTATCAAAAGCAAGGCTTTGCGGTTTTGATTCCTGAGTATCGCGCTCACGGTGGCAGCCGGACTTATGTGGATCGCAGCGGCCGAGAAAGAGAGTTTGATCCTCAGCGAATGGGACGCTCCGACATGGAAGCGATCGTGTCGTCGGACTTGGAAGCCGCCAAGGGTTTCTTGAAGGACGAGAATAACGACGGCAAGCTGAACCTGAACGCTTTGGTGGTGATCGGCGTCGGCGAAGGTGCCATTTTTGGCGCGACCTGGACGCAACGCGACTGGGCCTTTCCCAGTGTCGGCCGCAAGAAACAGGGCCAGGACGTCAAAGCGGTGATCTATGTCAGCCCCAAGAAGACATTCAAAGGATTGGCGATCGACAAAGTGATTCGTGACCCTGCGATGATTCGTCTGCCAACGATGATCGTCGCCGGTTCGGGTTCGGACGACGCGAAAGAAGCGATGCGATTGGCCAAGCAAATCGAAGCCACCAAGAAACGCATCGGACGTGGATCGGCGACCGGGCTGGTCCCGATGATGCAGTCCAACAGTTTATCGGGGCTGGCTTTGGCAACGCACGAACCGGTCGTCGCGGGGATGATGAAGTTCATCGGCGAATACGTGACGATCACCGATGAAATCAACGAATGGATCGAGCGTCAGTAGACGCGCCGGGGCGATCGATGACGGCCGGACCTGGTGCGACTTGATCGCGCCGCTACAGTACCCCGGTTTTCGCAGCCGATACCGTCCATGCCCGCATGTTTGCGGGACGTTTTGAAGTCTGGCGGCTCGGTTCCGGCGGCGCGTCCGACCCATCGACCTTCAACCAGGATTCACTTTCTTGATCCAACCGGCCGAATTGATCGAACGTTGTCGTGATGCCGCCAACATCATGGGCCAAGATGACGCCGGTGGTCCGGTCATGGACGGCCCCGACAGTCTGATCGGTTTCTTCCAGCACTTTCGTCCCGACGGCACAGGTTTGGGGGACGTGTTTCGCGATCTTCCGGGCGGCGACGAAGTCCACGAGCGACTGGATCGTCTGTACGACGTTGCCGGGCACAACCAAAGGTCCGACGGGCGTCGTGATTTGTACTTTGTCGTTCGTCGACCGGACCCGATTCCCGCGGATATTGTTTCCAAGGCAGGGCGTGACTGGCTGCGCGGCGTACGTGCGCTTGCCACGATCACGGGCGACGATGTCACGGGCGACGCGTTGGACCCGATGCCGGAGATCCGTGTTTTGGAAGGGGCACCGCCCAAGCACCCCAAAGACGATGTGAATCGCAGCGACTTGTTGAAAGTCTTTCTGGATCGCGTCGGCCAGTTGACCGGTCGAATCGAAATGCCCCACGCGGGTTTAGCGGAAACTTTGCGTCCCGCTTTCTATTTCATCAATTGCGATGCGATGCTGCGTGACTATTTGATGTGGCCGCTTTACCGCGAGGTCGTCCGTGATCAAGCGGGCGACGGGAACGACCAGGATGCGATCGCGCTGGTCGACCCGTTCAGTCCTTACTTTGTGCTTTGGCGGCACGGGGTGAAGTACCGCATCATGCGAAAAGACACGGTCGATTTTTACATCCCGCGCCGCTAGACGTGCGATGTCGCTGCGGCGCGCGATCAGACCAGTTTGGTCTTGCCCGGAATCGCGTGTCCGGACTCACGCGACGCCGACAAATCGATGTCGTCGGGGAACAGTTGCAACGTCGATTCTTTGGTCACAAAGTCCCAGCTGACGTCTTGTCCGCTGTATGCCGCCATCCGACCCATCACGGCCGTTAACGAACTGGCGGCGGTTTCCGCAAATTCGACAATCGGGTCACCGGCACGAATCGATTGAACCAAGTCTTTGTGTTCCTGTTCATAGGCGGCACCGATGTCGCCCTTCATCGACCAGATTTCATTGCCGTCTTTGTCCTTCAGCCACGCGCCGCCGTTGCCGCCCAAGATTTGCGCGGTGCCTTCGGATCCATAGATCATGGTTCCGTTTTCACCTTTGGCACCGGGGATCTGACGGCACTTGAAACTGATGAAGCGGTTGCCGGGATAGCGATAGTCGATCGACATGCTGTCCCACATCTCGCTGTCTTTCGGACGCGTGAATCGGCCGCCACCGCCGAATGCCGATTCCGGCGGGCCTTGCATCAGCCAATTCATTAGGTCGATGTTGTGCACCGCTTGTTCGGTGATTTGGTCGCCAGACAACCAGATGAAGTGCATCCAGTTATAGATCTGGTATTCGGTGTCGGACATTCCGTCGCGGCGATTGCGGTACCAGATGCCGTTGCTGCAGTAGCGGCTGGTCGCGCCGATGATGTCGCCGATTTCACCCGCGTGCAGTCGACGGATCGCTTCGACATAGTTGACTTGGCGGCGATACTGGGTGCCCGTGACGATCGCGGTCTTGTTGGCGATCGCCTTCTGGTGCGCTTTCAAACAAACGCGATATCCGGCCGGGTCGACGCACGTGGGCTTTTCCGCAAACACGTGCTTGCCCGCGTCGACGGCATCCATCACGTGTTGCGGACGGAAACCGGGCGGAGTGGTAAAGATGACAAGGTCGACGCTTTCGTCGTCCAAAATCTTTTTGTACGCGTCCAGTCCGGTGTACAGCGACTGGTCGGAGATCTTGACCTTCTTCTCGTAGCGTTTGGCCATTTGGTCCCGCAGCCGCGCGGGCTTTTCTTCGTCGATGTCGGCGATCGCCACCAGTTCAACGTTCGGGTTGATCGTCAACGTATTGTTGACCGCGCCACCGCCACGTCCGCCGGCTCCCACCAACGCGATCCGAACCGCTTCGGTCGGCGACTGAGGGTTTTGGCCCAAAACTTCGGTGTGCACCCCCGATGTTGCGGCGACGGCCCCTGCCGCGGCGCCGGCGGTCGACAAGAATTGACGACGATTTGCAGCAGGTTGCACCGGAGCGGCTTCGGAAGCTGTGGTTTTTTGAGTCTTGTTCGAATTCATGGAAGTCTTTTCGCTGAAGAACAAACGGGCGTGGCGAACCTCATGACGAGATCAATGCGACGGCGAAGATCACGCAGAAGATTGCTAAATCTTAACCGCCGCGGTCAGTTTAGCGAATCTGACCGAGCGCATTCCAATTGATCTAGAACCCAGCGGGGGGAACCTGCTAAAGCCTACGAAGCTGGTTTTTGATCTCGCTCCGACAGCGGTCACGGAGGACCGTCGTGCAAACGCTGAAGACATCCGCCATCGTCGTTTTACTGGTCACGGTCATGTACGCTGCGTACGTGTCCCTGACGACACCACCACAAACGGCCGGCCCCGAAATGGACGAACTCGTCCGTGCGACCGAAGAATTCGGCATCGATGTCGGCATGCCCGGCGATCTGGACATCAGTCTGGGCGATGAAATGGGCGATTTTGACACCGGTACCGCGTTCGCATCGGGCGATCCGATGATGGCCGACGGTGGGGCGATGCCGCCCGCCGGAGTGGCCCAGACCGGGGTGACCGGCAGCATCGACGATCAATCCTCCAGTCTGCTGGGCGTTGGCGGTGGTGCCATCCACGGCGACATCTCCGACCAGTACGCGGATCTGGGCGGCCCAACAACGTCGACCCCCGAGATGGATTTGCCCGACACGGGTGGCCAAACCGCCGACATTCAAATCAACGGAACCGAACAGTTTGATTCGACCGGCCGTGATGACTTCAACATGCCTTCGGCCGAAGTCGCCGGCGCCGTCTTCGATGGCACCGACAGCGGATGGAATCAACAAGTCAGTGCTCAGTCGGATATGCCGACCAGCGTATCCGCCGAAAGCGATGGCTCCGCGATCGACGCGCTGGGCAGCAACACACCGACGTTCGCGGACGTGGGGCAAGGCGGCATTCGCGAAAACCCACTATTTGATTCCGCCGACGTTGCCAAGGATTCATCGCAATCGTCCAGTTCGGATTTCGGATTGGCCAACGCGGTTCACATGGCTGACCAGCAGTATGCCAACGATCAAAAGAAGCAAGCGTTGGCAACACTCAGCTTGTTCTTTGAGAAACCGGGCCTGTCCGATGCCGATCGCGAAGTGCTGCTAAGCCGACTGGACCCGCTGGCTCGTGAAGTCGTCTATTCGACCAAACACCTGTTGGAACAACCGCACCGCGTCGGTCAAAACGAAACCCTGATGCAAGTCGCCGCGAAGTACGAGATTCCTTGGCAGTTGTTGGCGAACATCAATGGCATCGATGATCCGATCACGGTGTTGCCGGGAACGGATTTGAAAGTCTTGCGTGGTCCTTTTCGTGCAACGGTCGACTTGGAACGCGACGAGATGACGTTGTTCTTGGGCGACCTCTATGCGGGCCGCTTCCCGATCGCCATCGGAAGCGATCCGACGCCGCGTGAAGGCACGTTCACCGTGTTGGACAAACAATCGGCACGCACCTATTACGATGCCGCAGGATCGCCGATTCCACCCGGCAGCCCTAACAATCCTTACGGCAGCATGTGGATGGACTTGGGCGGTCAGCTCTGTATTCACGGCAGCCCCAACAGCAACAGTCCGACCGACAAAGGTTGCATCAGCGTGGCCGGTCGCTTTGCCGGCGACTTGTTCGGGATTCTGTCGCAAGGCAGCAGTGTGACGATCCGACGTTAGGATGCGATTCGTGCGAGGGTGATGGCACTTCATGCACGTCCGCGGCACGTCCACTGTTGTCATCCGACGCCGATCATTACGCTTGGCGTGTTCGCGGGGAAAGGGCCTGCGAGCCGTGGCAAGGCATCGCCACGACCGATCGCAACCATTCACCGACCAGACTGACCGAGCACGATGAACGTCCCTTACGACCGCGACGCTTTGTTGGCCCTGCTGCAATCGGAGTCATTGCAGCGTGGCGAATTCACCTTGGCCAGCGGCAAAAAGGCCAGCTATTACTTGGATTGCCGCAAGATCACGTTGCATCCGAAGGGCGCGACGTTGATCGCCGCCGGCATGTTGGATGTGATGAAGCAATCCGGTCCGATGCCTGACGCCGTCGGTGGCATGGCCATCGGTGCCGATCCGATCACCGCATCGATCGTGACCGTTGCCGGTCTGGAATCGTTGCCGCTGAAGGGCTTCATGGTTCGCAAGGAAGCCAAGGAGCATGGCACGGGAAAACAAGTCGAAGGTCCCGTACAGCCGGGGCAGTCGGTGGTGATTGTCGAAGACGTGATCACGACCGGTGGCAGCGCGATTCGCGCCGTCCAAGCCGCACGCGAATTCGGATTGGATGTGAAGTACGTGATCGGCATCATCGACCGTTTGGCTGGTGGCAGCGAAGCGTTTGCCAAAGTCGATCTGGAATTGAAAACCTTATGCACGATCCGCGATTTCGGCATCGAACCGGAATAGGCTGGCATCGTCCCAGCGTGGTCATGGATGGAAACGACGCTACATCGCCAGTTGAAAGAGCTGTACGCCGGTTCGCCGCACGAAATTGAGATGCGGATCGGGCGTTATCGCATCGATGCGTTGCGCGGCGACGAATTGATTGAGGTCCAGTGTGCATCGCTGTCCGCGATCGGCCGCAAAATTGCGGATCTGGTCAAACGACATCGCGTGCGAGTGGTCAAACCGGTGGTCCACCGGACTCGGATCTTGAAGTCCAAGAAAAAGGACGGGCCCATCACGTCGCGTCGGCTCAGCCCGAAAAAGGGCGGCCCGTTGGATTTGTTCGAAGACCTGATCTACTTCACGCGGCTTTTTCCGCACCCGAATCTGGTCATCGAAGCCCCCTGTGTCGACGTACAACAGCTTCGCATTCCGACCAAGGGCCGGCGTCGCCGTCGTCGGTGGAACACCGATTACGACGTTGCCGATGTGATGTTGGAATCGATCGGCGAATCGATTGAGTTGCGCGACCGAGACGATTTACTGGCCTTGGTCGGGCTTCCCAGTGATGGCCAAACGTTCGACACCGCCGACTTGGCGAAACGAATCGATCGGCCGCGATGGGTGGCACAAAAGATCGCCTATGTGCTGCGGCAAACCGGTGCAATCGAAGCCCACGGCCGCAAACGCAGCGGCATTCTTTACAAAGCCGCATAGGACACCGAGTTTGTCCGCAAAGTCGCCTTTCGCTCTGCGAAAGTAGCGTTCGAATCCCGCCGTGCCTTGAGCCGAGCACGTTAGCGTCGGCGTCTCTCTGCAAAACAAGGGCACCCTTGGCTAGCGATGGCATGGCTTACACAAAGCTGCATTACCGACACGCCTTTTTCGCTCTGCAAAAGACGACGATGGCGAAGCATGGGCTGCTAAACACCCATCGGATCGTCACCAGATACGTACCCGGTCCTCCGGTGCAAGGTACAGTTCGTCATCCGTTTGGATGTCGAATGCGTCATACCAAGCGTCCATGTTCCGCACGATTCCGTTGACCCGATATTCGCTGGGACTGTGCGGATCGGTGATCAGCCGCTTGCGTAGCTCCGATTCGCGGTACAGCCGCCGCCAAATCTGTGCCCACCCCAGAAAGAACCGTTGGTCACCCGTCAAGCCGTCGATGACCGGTGCCTCTTTTCCGTCAAGCGACAAGCGATAGGCTTCATAGGCAACGCTTAAGCCGCCGAGGTCACCGATGTTTTCCCCCAGCGTCAGCTTGCCGTTGACGTTCATGTCATCAAAGGGGGCGAAGCCGTCATACTGAGTCGTCAAAACGGATGCACGGCGTTCAAATTCTTCGCGATCATCCGGTGTCCACCACATCCGCAAGTTTCCATATCCGTCGTACTTGCTGCCTTTGTCATCGAATCCGTGGGAGATCTCATGCCCGATCACGGCGCCGATCGCGCCATAGTTGACGGCATCGTCGGCGGCCAAGTTAAAGAACGGCGGCTGCAAAATACCGGCCGGGAAAACGATTTCGTTCATCACCGGGTTGTAGTAGGCGTTGATCGTTTGCGGCGTCATGTGCCATTCGTTGCGATCGATCGGTCCACCCAACTTGTCCAATTCTCGCTGGTGTTCGAAACGCGACGCGGCGATCAAATGCTTCGCCAGCGGTCCGCCTTGGATGTTCAGCGATGAATAGTCCTTCCATTCATCGGGGTATCCGATCTTGGTGGTGAACAAGTCAAGCTTTTGCTTCGCCTGTTTCTTTGTGCCATCGCCCATCCAATCCAGTTGATCGATTCGCTTTTCGAACGCGGCTTTCAGGTTGTCCACCAACTCCGACATGCGACGTTTGGCTCGCGGCGTGAAGTATTTTTCGACGTACAGTTGGCCGACGACTTCGCCCAAGACGCTTCCGGTGACACCGACCGCGCGTTTCCAAAGGGCTTCCTGTTGATCGATACCGCTGACCGCTGAATCGTGAAAGTCGAAGTGCCGCTTTTCCAGGGTTTCGGTCAGCGACGATGCGTACGCATCCAAGGTGTGGAACTTCAAGTAGGCTTTCCACGCCGCCAGGTCGTGTTGTTCGAAGAACTTGCCCAATGCCTGCAAGTAACTCGGTTGGCGAACGACAAACTTGTCCTGCCCTTCGATGCCACAGGCAGATGCGAATGCCGGCCAATCGAACGAACCGAGCATCTGGTCCAAATCGTCAGGGCTCGTCGCGTTGTAAGTCGCGTCCGGGTCGCGATTCTCGGTCTTTGTCCAGTGGTTTTCGGCGATCTGCGTTTCGATCTTGACCACCGCCGGCGCTTGTCCTCCGTCGCCTCCGCCGGCTTTCAACAGATCCACAATGTACTCGGACAGTTGCTGGCGTAGCTTTTGGTAGCGTTCGTTGTCTTCCAGGTAGTAGTCACGATCGGGCAGACTGAGTCCCGATTGCGTGACGTACACCGTGTAGGCGTCGCTGTTCTTTGCGTCCACCGAGACATACGGCGCAAACGGACCATACACACCGGCGGTGACCAGTTTGCCCATGACGGACGCCAAAGATTCACGATCCTCCGCCGCATCGATGCTGTCGATCAGTGATTGAATCGGCTGCAATCCGGCTTCGTTGCGTGCCGCGGTGTCCATCACGGCGTTGTACAAATCACCAACCTTTTGCGCCGGCGTTCCCGGTTCCGCGTCTTTCCGTGCCGCGTTTTCGATCAACACTCGGACACGTTGTCGTGTGCGGTCACTTAAGACCGTGAAGATCCCGTAATCCGCTTTGTCGCCGGGAATTTTGGTCGAATCCAACCACTGTTGATTCGCATAACGATAGAAGTTGTCGCCTGGGTCGATGTCCGCCGCGAACAGCGTCTTGTCGATCCCCGATTGTTTGGTTCGATTGGCCCTGGTTTGACGACGCGACGAATCGGCCGATTCCTGGGCTTGCACGCTGTGCACGATTGTCAATCCGATCCACAACGCGGCGGCGAGCCCCGAGATTCGGCGGCACATGTCCATGGTTAGACAAAACTTCATTCCCGCAATGCTCCCTAGTTGAATGCGTCGGAAAGCGGATCCGGCAAAGGTCACTTTCGTCCCTACAGGCCTTTGAAATCACGCCGGAAAGACAGTCGGCGTGCGACGTATAACATGTCCGTCGGGCGACAACGAATCAATCCGCCGACAACAATCGGCTGACCAGATAGAAGGTCAAGACGCCGCGAGCGGACCACAGGACTGTGCGAATCCAGTTGCTTTGAACCAGGCGGCGAAAAACGTCCGCGTCGAATCCACGTCCCAGCTGATCATGACAAGGCACCTGGATCGCCGCGGTGGACGCCCAGATCAAGCCTACCATCACCAACCCGATCCACAGCCATGAAACGCCCAACTGTGGCGGCGGGCGATAAACCAGATATGCCGACGTTGCCAGTTCGATCAGCATCGGGATGCCGACGACCGGTGTGATTCGTCGCGCGTGGTCCACCGCGTATCGTTGAAAATTCTGTTCCCCGACTTGGTCGAACATCGCATAGTGGACGATTTGAATGACCCATATCAGGCCGACCATGTACCACGTCGATGCGACGTTCAGCAAAACCGCCCACTGCCCCGCGTTCATGCCGCTTGGACCGATTGATTGGAATCGGGATCGGATGTCGACGACGGCAAGCGATGTTTGCCAAGACAATAAGACAGTTGGTCCGCAAGGTCGGTGAAACGGAACCGATAACCCGAATCGCTCAGCCGTTTCGGAATGATCGCCGTGCTGGAAAGCAGCAACGCGTCGGCCATTTCACCCAAACCCAACCGCAGGGCGGCGGCGGGGGCAGGGAAAAGCGATGGACGCCCCAGTACGCGACCAAGGATGGTGGCAAAGTCGCGGTTGCGAATCGGTTCGGGCGACACAAAGTTGACCGGACCACTGACTGATTCGTTGGCGATGCAGTGATAAATCCCGCCCAGAACATCGTCCAAAGCGATCCAGGAAAAAAACTGATTGCCGCTGCCCAATTTGCCGCCGCAAAACTTGGCCGGTGTCAGCATTTTTTCAAGCGCACCGCCCGCAGGCGAAAGAATCAAACCGAACCGAGCGTTCACGACACGAATGCCCGCTTCGACCGCAGGACGACAGGCGGATTCCCACTGACTGGCCACATCGGCCAAGAAGTCATCTCCGGTCTCACTATCCTCCGTCAAGATCTCGTCACCACGATCGCCGTAGATTCCGCTGGCCGAGGCACAGATCAGCACTTTGGGTTTGTTCGTGCACTTCGCCAGCGTTTCACAAAGCTCGCGAGTTTTGTCGACCCGTGAGTGACGGATCTCTTGCTTGACTTCATCGGTCCAGCGTTCCGACGCGATCGGCTTTCCGGCCAGGTGAACCACGGCGTCGACCTGCTCGAACTTTTGCACCGCGTCATCGTCCGACCAGGCACCGATTTCGCTTTCATCGTTCGCTTTGTCTCGCACGATGTCACGGCAGTCGTGACCGAGCAGCGTTAGCATCGACGACAAAGTGTCGCCCACCATCCCGGACGCACCGCTGATAGCGATTCGTTGTGGCGACAGCGGTGTGTTTGCCGCCAATTCCAGGTCGTCACGAGTTACGCGGTGGCGATACGCAAACATCGACTCGATTTTGCCTCGGGCGACACCTCCGCCGAGTGCATTGCCAACCGAACCCGCCGGAACGGTGTAAGTCACATCGTCGATCAGGCGGCATGAGCTGTGATCGATGGGGACGAAGCGATGACGGTGTTCCCAATGGGCAAACGGGCCCGATTCTTGAACATCCGCAAACTCCGATGGCGGATCGTAGACGGTGTGTCTCGCGACCCACCGCAAAGGAACGCCAAACAACGACGTTTTCAGAACCACGCGACTGCCCGCTTGCAGAGTTCCGTCCGATTTCTCTACCGAGACGGATTCCCAGGGTGGCGTTAGACGCTGCAGACATCCGGGGCGTTCGTGATAAGCAAACGCCTGTTCCTGCGACACCGGCAACCGGCTTTCGGCAACATATCGAGTCACGACAGCTTTGCCCCGAGTTAAAAGGTGGCGGTTCTTACCGATCCGGCGACGGAAGTGTCTGACCAGCCGACGAAAACTCTACCCGGCTGCGGACAAATTTTCCGGTGCAGCGGTTACGCTTCCAAGTCAGCCAGTTTGACATCCCCCGCCATGGCACGCAATTTGTCCATGGCTCGGCGTTCCAATTGGCGAACACGTTCTTTGGAAACACCCAAGCGATCGGCCAACGATTGCAACGTGCGGACCTTGCGGTGCGATCCCAAGCTGAAGCGAGCACGGATGATCAACTTTTCGCGTCGATCCAGGTCATTGAGCATCACGGCCAATCGGCTTCGCAATTCGTGCCAGCGTTTTTCGCTGATCGCCGACGTACGTTCGTCGTCGCTGATATCGATGTCCATGTCCTGGATTCCCCCGGCCACCTTCTGGCGTTCTTCCTGATTCACAACAACCGTCCGATAAGAATTGCGACGAACAACCTGGGTGGCGTAGGTGCTGAATCGGAAACCGCGATCGAAGTCGAATTTTTCGACGGCTCGGATCAGAGCAACGATGCCATCGCTAAGCAGTTCGTCGAATCCGTTGTTTGTGTTCACGAACTTTTTGACGATCGAAAACACCAAACGCAGGTTTGCTTCGACGATCCGATCGCGGTGCCATTCGGCCAATCGAATCATCTCGTCGATCAATTCCAGTCGTCGCCGCGACGGACGGTCGGGGTTCAATAGAGCACGGTGCATCGACGCGTGCTGTAGCAAGAAATTCATTCGCTGAAAAAGCATCCGTTCCTGGTCCGGCTTCAACAGCGGGGCCTCGCACAACCGGCTGAGGTGGACGGGCAAGTCGATTCCGCTTTTTCGAATCGCGGCAATGCCGAGACTGGTCTGTCGCGGGGCCAGCTCGAGTGATTCGCCGAACACCTCTTGGCCACAACCCGGCTTGGTGAAGTTGTCGTTGGCGATGAAATCGATCTCGGCTTTCAATCGACGTTTGGTGGCGATTCGCAGTTCAGCGTCCGACATCGATTGATAGTCGACCAAATCGGAAGCGACCTCGGCGACCGCTTCGGCCAATTCATCACTGTTCATCCACCCGGGGCGTCGTGCGGGAAAATCGCTGGCCCGTTTGGGAGCAGGCGATTTGGCTTCGGAGGGGCTGACCGGGCGACGGGCGGACGTGGGCACTGTCTTGGGCATGTCGAACACTCGGTAAGAGGTCTGGTAGGTCGCGAAAGGCGAGTGGAGGTGGTCGTTACCCCAACCGGCCGACGTGGACGTTTTAAACAGCCAAAACGTTCATCTCAATGAAAGTTCTATCTTTCGTCACTTGGGAAAGCAAGCGGTATACCGTCGGTTGAAGGAAAAATGCGGGAAATGACCTTTTTCTACGTGTTTTCAGGCGTATGATTGTCGGTGACCGATGGCCAGCCGATGGGATGGTGGGCCATCGATTTGGCTGATTTGCGTTCAGAGTCGCTGCCAGACTGGACGAATTGGCTACAGTCTCCGTGAACGATTCGATGCAAAACGTTCACTTGAGATCGTTTCCTCCTTCATAAACGTTCAAATCGAGATCCCGTGGCCGCCCGACAACCGCAATATTCACCGAAGCAGATTGCCCAGGCGATGCAGGTCAGCGAATCCTCGGTCAAGCGATGGTGCGATCGAGGATTGATTCCAACGATCCGAACGGTGGGCGGGCACCGCAGGATCACGTTGGACGCACTTCAGCATTTCCTGGCTTCACAGAACCGTTCGCTCAGCCAACCGGAAGTGCTGGGCTTGCCCGTGTTGCCGCCCAACCGGCGGACACAGATCGGCAATGCGTCCGATCCGTTGCAGCAGGAGTTTCGGGATTCACTGGCGGCGGGCGACGAACGGCGGTGCCGTGATTTACTGGCTCGACGCATCGACGCCGGGATGACACGCAGCGAAGCGGCGGAGAACTTGATCACCGACGCGATGCACGGATTTGGTCGCGCCTGGGAATGCAATCAGCTGGACGTTTATCAGGAGCGTCGTGGTTGCGACATTGCGATGCGGCTGATTTACGATCTGCGATCGCAGATGCCCGATCCGCCTGCGGGGGCACCGGTTGCGATCGGCGGTTCACCGGAGGGTGACCCTTATCAATTGCCCACGGCGATGGTGGAGTTGGCACTCCGCGAGGTCGGTTGGCGGGCGACCAGTTTGGGGGCCAGCGTTCCGATGGACAGTTTCGTCCAGGCGGCTCATGACTATTCGCCGCAATTGGTTTGGATGAGCGTTTCGGTGGTCGCCGACGCCGCAAATTTTGTCGCCGCTCAGGTGCGTCTGGCCGAAGCAATCGGTGAAAACGTGCCGCTTCTGATCGGCGGGCGGGCGCTTTCGGATCAACTGCGTCCTCGTTTGCGTTACACCGCCCATTGCGACGGTCTGCGACACCTGGTGGAACTGGCGGCGATGATGCGATTGAATCTTGGGCGAAACTAACAGAAAACGGGGTCGATTTTTCGATCTCGATGTCTTTCGCCTGAAAACCAATCTATGACCGCTGCTTATTCCGTCGGCATCGACTTGGGGACCACCAACTGTGTGGTGGGAACCTTTTCCAACGAAACCGATGTATCGCCCGGCGATGTCGCCGACGCGGTGATGCCGATCGACCAACTGGCGCAACCGGGCCAGATGGAATCGTTTCTGCACTTGCCATCGTTCTTGTACTTGCCGCGCGACGGTGAAATTGAATCGCTGCGAACCGCGTTGCAAAGCGAACCTGGCGGCGGCGTGGCCGGCGTTTATGCCCGCAATCAGGCTGCCGACAATCCCCAGCGTGTCGTGGTGGCCGCCAAGAGCTGGCTGTGTCACCAGTCGGTCGGCCGGGGCAGTGCGGTTTTACCGTGGCAATCACCGGCCGATGTGCCCAAGGTTTCGGCGGTCGCGGCCACCGGTCGGTATCTAAGCCATCTGATCGCGGCCTGGCAATCCAAGCACGAAGGTCACCGCTTGGCAGATCAGCAAGTGGTATTAACGGTGCCGGCATCGTTTGATCCGGCGGCTCGCGAATTGACCCGACAAGCGGCGATCGATGCGGGGCTGAACGAGAACTTCGTGCTTTTGGAAGAGCCTCAAGCGGCCGTGTACCGTTTTCTGGCCGAACGCGGGGACAATTGGCGACGGGAATTGTCAGCCGGCGATGTGATGTTGGTCGTCGACGTGGGCGGCGGCACCTGCGACTTTACCCTGGTGTCGATTGATGAAGACGACGGCGAACTGAATCTGAAGCGGATGGCGGTCGGCAACCACTTACTGGTCGGCGGCGACAATATGGATTTGGCTCTTGCCCATATGGCTTCGCAAAAATTGGCCGCCGAAGGCCACCAGTTGGATCCTTGGCAAAGCGTCGCGCTGTGGCACGCTTGTCGCGCCGCAAAGGAAAAACTGTTGTCCGGGGAAGGGCCCGACGAACAGACGGTGTCGGTCCTTGGACGCGGCAGTTCTTTGATCGCTTCGACCATCAGCACGACGTTGCATCGTGATGAAGTCGTGGCTTGTGTTTTGGACGGGTTCTTTCCGGCATGTTCGGCTGACGAACGTCCTGTGCGGCAACCTCAATCGGGTTTCCAAGACATAGGATTGCCTTTTGAACAAGATCCCGCGATCACAAAACACATCGCAACGTTCTTGGCACAGCACTCCGGTGCAACCGGTGGTGACGCATCAGGTTCGTCTTTGGCGCAACCCACCCACGTGCTACTCAATGGTGGTGTTTTTCGCTCATCGGCCATCCGCGACCGTGTCGTCCAGACCATCGCGTCGTGGTGCGAAACCGCACCGACCGTGTTGGGCGGACCGGAGGACTTGGACACGTCGGTGGCCATCGGCGCGGCCTACTATGGGTGGTCCAAACAAAGCGGCGGCATACGAATTCGCGGTGGTACGGCAAGGTCCTATTACATCGGCATCGAAACGGCCGGCTTGGCGATCCCCGGGGTTCCGCGGCCGCTGCGTGCGTTGTGTGTGGCGCCGCAGGGTATGGAAGAAGGGACCGAGACGGATGTCCCGGGCGATCCGGTCGGGCTGGTCGTCGGTGCGCCGGCACGGTTCCGATTCTTCGCCAGCAGTGTGCGTGCCGACGATGGCGTCGGGGTGCAACTGGATCGATGGTCCGAAGACGAATTGGTCGAAAGCGATCCGATTGAATTGACGTTGACCAGCCAGCAGGCCGGTGACGATCCTTTCATTCCAGTGCAGTTCCGCAGTCGAGTCACCGAATTGGGGATGTTCGAATTATGGTGTCACAGCACCAAGTCGGATGATGCCTGGAAGATGGAATTCAACGTCCGTGATGATGCGGACTGACAACCAAACAATCTTGCAGGGCCGCCAGTGGTTTACGCCTCGGCGAATCGTCCCAATGGCGACCGGGTGACTTTCAGGCCGGAAATCTGAACGCCCTCGTCCATCAAACGTGACGCTTGCAGGGTCGGGTTGACCGGCGGCAGATGTCCGGACGAATAGACGACGCGCCACCACGGCAGGGCATCCAGACTTTGCCGCAGCAGTGTGCCGACCGCACGATGGCGACGCGGATACCCGGCGGCCATTGCGACATCGCCATAGCTGACGACTTCGCCTGGACGCAGGTCCTCCACGGCCTTGGCCAACGCGGCCCACATGTCGGCGTCCACGTCGGATGTGCTACGTGATCGATCGCCGGTTGCGTCGGAACGATTTGACATCGAAAATCCTGCGTCCTGTTTCGACCGAACCCTCAGCCGCTGTGATGAACAAAGACGCCAACCGGGCAACGCATGCCGATGCCGACGACTCCGTCAACGAATCGCCACGGTATGCCGTCGGGATCGATTTGGGAACGACCAACTGTGCGTTGGCTTTCGTTGATAACGAAGGTGATGATGCGTCCAGCTGGCAGGTGGATGACTTTTCCGTGCCGCAGTGGGTCGACTTTGGCGTTCGTGAATCACGTTTGACGTTGCCATCGTTTCACTACCAATGCACCGACGCGGAACGTTCCGGCGCGTCATTGCAGATGGCTTGGGATACCGCGACGACGGACCGATGTGTCGGGACTTTGGCACGAACCGCGGGTCAGCGACATCCGGGGCGTCGGATACAATCCGCCAAGAGTTGGCTTTCGCATGACGGTGTCGATCGCTCTGCGGCGTTTTTGCCGTGGCACGGTGATCCAACGGCGGATCGATTGTCGCCGGTGGAGGCCTCGGCCGCTTACCTCCGGCATTTGCGATCCGCTTGGGATCATGCACATCCGGATCATCCGCTGGGTGAACAAGACGTCGTGGTGACCTTGCCCGCGTCGTTTGATGAAGTCGCCCGCGAGTTGACGGTGCAGGCGGCCAAGCAGGCGGGTTTGCCACGATTGCACTTATTGGAAGAACCCCAAGCCGCGTTCTATGGCTGGATCGATCGCGAAGGTGGCGATTGGCACGAATCCGTTCGTCCGGGCGACTTGGTCTTGGTGTGTGACGTGGGCGGTGGAACAACCGACCTAACCCTGATTCGCGTCAAACCGGCATCCACAGCGTCATCCGAATCGGCCGGCGGTGATGCGACGCAAACGGTTCAGTTCCATCGCGTCGCTGTCGGAAATCACTTGATCTTGGGTGGCGACAACCTGGATCTGGCGATTGCCAAGTTTGCAGAACAGAAATTGTTGCAAGGCATGTCTGATGCCGGGCCCGATGAATTGTCACCCAGCCAATGGGATCGTCTGATCGGGGCATCCAGGACCGCCAAGGAAATCATGCTGGCGGATGACCGCCCGGTCGAATACACGATTCATTTACCGGGTGAAGGTTCGGGGCTGTTAAGCGGTGGCCTGCAGGTCACTTTGTCGGACGAAGAAATAGATCGTGTCGTTTTGGATGGATTTTTTCCCGTTGTCGACTTTGCGGACAAGCCTCAAACGGGCGCCAGCGGCTTTCAAGAATTCGGATTGCCTTATGCAGCCGATGCCGCGATCACGCGTCATTTGGCTGCGTTCCTGAACGAACATCGGCATAGCGGGATCGACGACGATGATGAAACTGCGCAGACCCATCCGACGTTGGTGCTGTTCAACGGTGGCGTCATGTCGTCCAGCCGACTGCAGGACCGAATCGTTGATTCCATACAGCGTTGGTTTGATCACACACCGAAAGTGTTGACGCCAGCCCGTTTGGATTTGGCCGTTGCCCGCGGGGCCGCCTATTACGCGATGGTTCGACGTGGCAAAGGGGTTCGAATCGCGGCCAACCTGGGGCGTTCCTATTACCTTCAGGTCGAACAAGATCCGCCGGCCGGTTTGGTTCTGATCCCTGGGAGCGCCCAACCGGGCCAGATCTTTACCGCGGACTCACAGCCGCTGACAATGCAGCTGGGGACTCCGGTGCAATTTCCTGTTTGGGTTAGCAGCACTCGATTGGCGGATCAAGCCGACCAGGTTGTATCGATCGACAATCAATCGATGTCTGCGTTGCCACCGGTACGCACAGCGGTGAAGGGACGCAGACGAAACGATGATCGAGCGGTGGCGGTACGTTTGGAGGCTGAGCTGAGCGAGATCGGCACAGTCGCAATCCACTGTGTGCAAGTCGATTCCCGTCAACGCTGGAAACTTGACTTTGACATTCGCAGCACATTGGAAACGGATCGCGAAGCCCATCAATCTTCCGGCGAAGCAGCCGGGATCGTGGATCAAGCGGTGGTGCAGCAGGCCAGTGAATGCATCGCATCGGTGTTCGATTCAGAGCAAACGGGGACGCTGAAGCCTGGCAAGTTGGTGAAGGAGCTGCAGCGGGTGATCGGTGAGCACCGATCGTCTTGGCCACCTTCGCTGCTTCGTGAATTGTGGCAAAGTCTGATGGATCTTGAATCGGGCCGTCGCACCGACGCAACCCGTGAAGCACGTTGGTTGAATTTGGCGGGCTACTGTCTTCGGCCGGGCTATGGTGTGGCCGTGGACGATTGGCGGGTGGCGGAAACTTGGCGTCGTGTGCATGGAAAGATCGCGTTTCCGGCGGCCGCATCGCGATTGGAAACATTGATCTTGTGGCGTCGGATTGCCGGTGGGCTGACGTCGGCGCAACAGAATCAATTGTCGAACACTTGGCAGTCGATTCTGGTAGGCAAGACGAATGTCCCCGCCAATGAAGCCATCGAAGCGTGGCGTTTGATCGCATCGTTGGAACAGATTGCGGTGGACCAGAAGATTCGATTTGGAAATGCTGCGGTCGCCGATTTGCAGCGTCCCAAACGCGCCGCGCAGCATCCGACGTTGGTTTGGTCGATCGGACGGTTGGGCAGCCGGCGACCGGTCGCGGGTGTGATGTCGTCGATCGTGCCACGACGGCAGGCGGAGATTTGGTGTGACGACCTGATCCGTTTTGGTCGATCGAACTCGGAAACGCTGGCCCCTGAAACTGGCACCATGTTGCAACTTGCCCTTGTTCAACTGGCCCGGCGTACCGGCGACCGATTCGTGGATCTTTCACAAAGCGACCGCGATCAAGTCACCTCTTACCTCAGGCAAAACAGCGCGTCCGAACACTACGTGCAGCTCGTTCAAAGCGGCGGTGACCTTGCCAGCGAAGAACAGGACGCCGTATTCGGCGAATCGCTCCCCCTCGGCATCCGCCTGAACGGATAGCAACGAGAAATAACCGCAATCCCCACGCTTCTTAATAGCGTCTTGATAGGGGCCACCCATATTTATTTGTCTTTTCCGCCGATGACGGGTACGATCAGTCGGTTCGACAGCCAGAATTGGGGATGGATTGATGCCACGAAAACCACGCTATGAAGTCGCGGACCCTGCTCAGGTGCAGGTCTTTCACGCGGTACAACGCTGCGTCCGCCGGGCGTTTTTGTGCGGTGAAGACCCGCTGACTGGCCGATCCTTTGAACACCGGCGACAGTGGATCCGGGACCGCCTGGAGTTCATGGCAAGCGTCTTCGGCATCGACTGCTTGACCTATTCGGTCATGAGCAACCACTTGCACTTGGTGCTTCGAAGTCGTCCGGACGTTGTCGCTGCATGGAGCGACCAGGAAGTGGCCGGTCGGTGGTTGCGGTTGTTTCCGGCTCGCCGGCGTCCGGATGGTTCAGCCGAACCGCCGACCGAGGCAGACATCGCGGCGCTGGTGAATCATCCGGAAGTTCTGGCCGAACGTCGACGACGACTGTCGGATATCAGCTGGTGGATGCGGTGTGTTGCCGAGTTCATCGCCAGACGTGCCAACCGCGAAGACGAATGCACGGGCAGGTTTTGGGAGGGGCGATACCGGTTGCAAAACCTGCTTGACGAAGCCAGTTTGCTAGCCTGTGCGGCCTATGTGGATTTAAATCCGGTGCGTGCAGCGATTGCCGAAACACCAGAATCAAGTCCTTACACCGGAGCGAAAGATCGCATCGATGACCTGCCGCAGCAACCGAGTCGACTGCGGCCAAGCATGCATGAGTGGGAACGAAGTCGCCGGCGTCGCCACAGTGGATGGATGAGCCCGGTAGAGATCAATGAGGCGAAGGACCCGGTTGGTCCCTGTGTCGAGAAATCGGGGCGGCGGGCGAGTTCCAAAGGCTTCTTGGGGATATCGCTGGTTCGATACCTGGAATTGCTCGACTGGACCGGTCGGCAACTTCGGTCGGACAAACTGGGGTCAATACCGAAACACTTGGCTCCGATTCTATCCCGCATCGGCGTCGACACTCGGGGGTGGTGCGATGTGGTTCGCCGCTTCGGCCGCGTCTTCAAGCGTGCGGCGGGAACGCCAGAAAGCCTCGCACGTGAAGCCGTGCGGTGCGGCCAACACTGGATGTGTGCACCGGACAACCCACTGGGACTCTGTTCCGACTAGCCATACCGTGCAAACGTTCGCAACGAATCATCGATCTGATTCCTAGTGCGTCCTCGTTCGACGCGGCGGTGAACGCTGCGCAAGCTGGAAGTTTTGCACAGCAATTTGACCTGCGATCGCGGGAAAACGCAAAGATTTGCAGTTTTGTCGCTCGCGGCGATTTGTCTGCGCGGCATGCACGCACGTAAACGTCAGTTTGTCGCGTGGACGACATCGCGGCTTCAGAGCGAAGAAACGCGGCTTTGCCACGTTGCCGGAGAATGTCAGACGTCAACCGCAAGAAGTTGGGTGTCGACAATATAAGCAAGAAAATGGGTGGCCGTAATAGAAGCAATAGAGGCGGTAAGAATATGGGTGCCCCGAATTAGGAAGCTCGAGTCACTTGCGGCCGCGTTGTCGTTCACTCGGCGGGGGCGGTGTGCTTTTTCCAATCGCTTTCGAATTCTTCGGGGTCGATGACGTCGTCTGGTTGCTGTTCGTGCAGCAGAGTGCGACCAGCTTTGGGAAGATCCGATGGGGGCAGAGCGGCGACGTTCATCGCTTGATCAAGTGGATCCAATCCCAATGCCACTTGATAATCGGCCAACGCGTCGAACCAATCACGCTGGGCTTCGATCAACTTGATTTCCGTCTCGTTGGCTTTGGTTTCCAAAAGGTTCAAATAGATCAAGTCGACTTTGCCACGTTCGAACGCAAAGCTATACCGATCGAGAGATTCGATGGCGGCTTCGAGAGAAACTTCTGCTTGATCGACGACGCGGCTGGACAGTTCCAAAGCATTTCGTGCGATCTGAATTTCGGTGGCGATTTGGTCGCGTTGAAGACGCAGTTTTTCCGTCAGCTGTCGAATCTTTGCAGTCGTTGACTGAATTTTCCCGAGCGCCTTGCGTCGCTGCAGCGGCACCTCGCCCTCGACTCCAATGACCAACTGAAAATCACCTTTGTCACGTGAGGATGTCGCCGCTTCGCCCATGTCCTGAGAGATTTCACCGATCAGATCCAGACGCGGCAATCGATCGTTGCACGCCAGTCTGCGGTCCAATTCGACTTGGCGAATTTGATATTGATACAACTGCGGTTCGGGGCGTCGCGCCAAAGCGGCGGACAGCTGATCGTTGAAACTTTCCTGTGGCGGTGCTGTCACCGCGGGGAATTGGCGGGGGACCCATTGCGCCGGCGGTATCAATGGGTTGCCCAAGTCGTTTCGCAAGTAGAGCGCCAATTTGAACGCGGACGCTTGGAATTTCCGTTGCGATTCCAAGACCTTTCCGCGGCGTTCGGCGATCAACTGTTCGTTCAGAATCAAATCAATTTCTGCGAACTTCCCGGCTTCAACCAATATCTTGAACTGCTCGCCTCGAGTCTCCGCAAGGGTCAACAGTTCTTGCTGAGCCTGCAAGATGGCCCCCGCGGTGACCCATTCCCAGTAGCTGTTGGCGGCATCACGCGACGCATTGAGCAGAGCTTGCAGGATCTTGGGTTCTGCGGCGAAGGTTTCGATTGATGCCTGGAACACGGCAACCCGCTGAGGATCAATCGCAAAGCCGCGCAGCAGCGGTTGCCCCAAACCGAGCTTGAATTCACCACCCTTATTGGTCTCTCGTTCCTTGTACCAAGGCTGGAAAGAACCGCGTCCGATTCGATATCCGGCCGACAAATAGGTCCCCCACCAAGATTGCCGAACCACGCCGATCCCGTGCCGGTAGTTCTCGTAAAACCCCATGGCTTCATTTAGCGAATAGCCCTGCAGTTTGGTGTCGTACGCACCATAAGCCGCCACCAGTTCGCCCCGAGCAACGGCGGGTTCCTGCCTGGCTTCCATCACCTTGGGGTAGTGTCGATAAAGGCTCGCGACAACATCGGCAATCGTCAGTGTGGTGGCTTGCGTGACCTGTGGATCAAAGATCTCGATCGGCGTGAACTCGGGTGTGTCGTTCTGCGCACCCGCCGATCTATCTTCGCTCGCCGACCCATCGCGAACATCGGCCTTGGCCTCGTCCGCCTCATCGCCGGATCCGCTATCGGTGGCTTCGTCATCCCCGGATGCGATCAGCATCATCATTCGCGCAAACGACGCGTCTGAGTCTAAAGGCGGCGACTCTTGCCCGATGGTCAACGCCGTCGGCG
The DNA here is from genome assembly GCF_007752935.1 of Crateriforma conspicua. Classification (NCBI taxonomy): domain Bacteria; kingdom Pseudomonadati; phylum Planctomycetota; class Planctomycetia; order Pirellulales; family Pirellulaceae; genus Crateriforma; species Crateriforma conspicua. The sequence goes on from NZ_CP036319.1 coordinate 3,669,973, forward strand.
TCAGCGCAAAAATTAGCGCCATGGCGATGCGATTGATCGGTCGTGAGGACAACATCACGCGGGCATCCTTGCCAGTGAGCTTCTAGCGGCATAAACGGAGTGACAGGCACAACCCCGTTTCATCATTCGACACAAATATTCCGCAGGGTTTGACTGGTCGCACCGGGGTATCCGAAAAAGGGCCGTCGCATACGGGTCAGTGAAGCTTGGTTGACTTTTCGGGCGGATTGTCGGAGCGGCCCGAACTCAAAGCTCTGATGCTCAGCCACGTCAACGCCCTATGCGTTGCAGAGGTTGTCTCGCGCCGCGAAGCCATCGCCGGCAATCGGCTGTTTCTCGCCGCGTTTCACAAGCTACTTCGGCAACGGAACCTTGGACAGCTTTTCCTTGGGTTCTTCCGAAGCAACCACCGGCGGGAAACCGTTGAGTTGTCGCCAGATCTCATAACCCAGTTTCACACGCCGAAGCAGAACCCATCCGTTGGCACGAACGCCCTGCCGCAGGTAACGACGATCGGGCCAGTCAGTATCATGGGCAAAGTTTTTCTCGGGGGTGACCACCACGCGGAAGTTGCCCAAACCGTCATCGGTCGGAAAGACGCGATTGACCTTTCCACCGAAGGTCCCGACGGCAACCGATGGCCACCCGACAAATTGAACCGCCGGCCATCCTTCGAATTGCAGTCGTACGTGATCCCCTTCGCTAACCAGCGGCATGTCGTTGCCACTGACCTTCATTTCCACAGCCAACTCGGCCGCGTCTGGGACGATGACGAACAGTTGGTCGCCTTCTTTGACGGTGTCGCTTCCCGCCAAGCCGTACCACTGTTGGATATACCCGCTGCGCGGCGCCTGGACTTCCAAACGGTTGAACTCATCACGCTTGTTTTCCAGTTCGCTTAGTTCTTTCAGCGCGCTTTGAAGCATCGTTTGTTCTTTCAAAACTTTCTGCTCCGCTTCACGCAACTTGATATCCAGTTCCCCCTTCTTTGCTTCCAACGACCTCTGTTTCCCAATGTAATTGGCTTCGCCTTCCTCCGCGTATTGTCGTGCCTTGGCCAACTTTTGTTTCGCAGCCTCGTAGGCTTCGCGCGAAGAGTTTAGTTCGACGTCGGGGACCAAACCTCGCGTGGCCACGGCTCTGTCGACTTCAAATTTCCGTTGTTTGTCACGCAAATCCGCTTCGACCGCGCCGACTTCCGACAAAGCTTGTTCCCATTTCGCTTTCGTCGCATTCAGTTCTTCTTCCAACGATTCCATGGTGCGCAAGTTAGCGTCTTCTTGACGTTCCTTGTTCATTTCGGCATTGCTTTTGGCCAACGTGTACGCTTCGACTTTCGCTCGGGACGTGGCGATCTGCGTTTCAAGTTGACTGATGTTGTTGGCTGCGAAAGGTGTCATGCGCAAGACGACTTCGCCCTGTTCGACAAAGCTGCCCTCACGCAATCCCGGCTTCACATAACTGACCACACCCTTCGCGGGACTCATCACCGGTTGCGGACGGTTTTGAGGGTCCAGTGCGACGACGTTTCCCACGCCTTGAGCGGTTTGACGCCAAGGCAAAAGCATCATCGCGGAGATGCTGACGACCAAAGCAACGAAGGTCAATTTTCCGGCCAAACGCACCATGCGACCGGTGCGCACCAGTTGCAAAGCGGGAAAATCGGACCAAAGCAATTGTGCAGATCTCATTGACCCGACTCCTGGGATGTTCGACGCAAGAACACTCGCTCGTCACACCACTGTGCGATTTCTGCGTGGCTGGTTGATACGACCAACGTCCATGGGCGATCGGGGGATGCGATCGCCGACCAAACCTGTTTTCGATCTTCACCGGCCAAGCAGTCCAGCACCGAATCGACCAACAAGACGCGAGGACGTCCGGCCATCGCTCGCGCCAACATCAACTTGGCGCGTTGGCTGGGCAGCAGCGGTTCGCCGCCGGTAAGAAGCGGCGTTGCCAGGCCGTTTGGCAAACGCATGACATCGGACCAAAGCCCCAGGTCCTGCAAGACTTCACGCACCCGATTCCGGCTGACCGAGGAACGCCCCAGATCAATATTTTGACGAATCGATCCGTGAAAGATCTCCGCGTCGCCGGCATAACCGACCACCTGACCACCGCCCTCGCGCGCCGCCAAAGCCGCGTCGATGTCGTTGATTTCGACTTGTCCGCCACCGGCGGGGCGGGAAAGTCCGGCCAACGACCGCATCAACAGCGATCGTCCGTCCACATCGTCGCCGCAAATGGCAACGGCGCGGCCGGCTTGCACCGTGACCGGTTCGACTTTCGTGGCCGGCGATTCGGCAAACTTAACACCGCCCCAACGGATCGACGCCGGTCCACCGGCCAAGTCACCCAGTTCGCGGTGCGAATCGATCGGGATGTCCAACAGGTGCCCGACCTTGTCAACGCCCGCCATAACGTCGTAATACTTTTCAAAAGTTTTGCCCGCTTTGGCGAACGCACCGACGACCACGGTGACCACCAATTCACTGGCCACCAGCTGACCCAGCGTCAACTGTTGATTGATCACCAACCAGCCGCCCAGGCACAGCAACGCGGTCAATGCGATCGTTTGCACGGAAACCGCGAAGATGACCTGTCGCAAGATCACGCGAAACTGCAGGTGACGCGAATCCAAATAATCCACCGCCAAGCGGTTGGTGCGATCGACCGCCAAGTATTGCCCGCCGTTAATCTTGAACGCGGTCGGCAACGCCAAGACGTCTTGCAGCCAGTGGAAGATCTCGTACTTGGCAATCGATTCGTTGATCGCCGTTCGAATACCACCGCGTCCCAAGATCCATGTGATCAGAACCATGCTGAGCAACAAGACGATGTCAAAGCCCAGCAGAAACGGGTGGTAAAACGCCAGCAAGAACATGCCCAAAATCGCCGTCAACACGATCGTGATGCCGTCCAACAGCAAGGCGGCCGTCGACTTTTGAATGGTCACGATGTCGAACAAACGGTTGGCCAGTTCCCGCGGATAAACGTCGTGAAGCGATGCCTGGTTGGCTTGTCCGAAACGGTGCGAAAGATCCCCGACCAGGCGGACCATCTGCCGCCGCTGGATGATTTCGACCACCACCGTTTGCAAGACTTGCAGGACGCCCGACAACCCCAAGCAGGCCAACAACATGATGCCAAGGACGACCAACGGCTGTAGATAGGTTCCCCAACTGACAACGTTGACCAACGATTCAATCGCCAGCGGGGTCGCCAGCGAAAGAACCCCAGCAACAAACGCAAACAGGGCGACCATGATGATGTCGCGGCCGTCCATCCGAAGCAGCCGAAAATAGCGTCGGATCGGCGAATGGTGGTGGTGATGATCGTCATCGTGGCCAGAATCGGAATCGCCATGATCGCCGGATGAGATCGGCGCACATTGCAATTCTTCCTTCGCAATGAAAACAATCGCCTTGGGGTCGCCACGCAACTGTCGCCGCAGGTCGCGCCGGAACCAACGCACGGAAGTCACCATTTCGCCGATCTGGCTGACTTCGATTCCGTGGGCAAGCGACCGCTGGAGGACAAAATATCGCCCGTCGGACATCGCCAAAATCACGGGGAAACGCTCGGCGACCAAGTCGAACAACGCTTGGGAATCGCGAGTCGAAGTCGGTTTCAGGGTGATACCGACCTGCCGTCCTGCATCGACCAAATGGGTGATTTCGTCGGCGGATTTGGACAACGCTGCGAAATCGAAATCGCTGCGTTCCATCGAGATCCCGAGGGCCAGTCCGGTTTGGACCAGCACCCGGTACACGCGATCTTCACGGCCGGAATCCATCACCGGATCTGCGGCCGTCTTGGTCGAGTCCGTCGCCGTCATGAACGCTCTGCGGATTTCAGGTTTGAACTGATGTGAAAACAATTACGCGAAATAGGTTTCGTCTATTTTGCGTGTTTGGTTCAAGGGTCGTGCCCCTGTTTTCCGCAAATTGTTCTGAAAAAACGGTACCTCCGATAGGGTAGCAATAATGTCAAATCGGTCGCTGGACGCCGGCGGATGGGCCCGCGCGGGGACCGCCTGCCATCCGGTGACAACCTGGGCGGGGCAAGGCGACAATTGACGCTTGGAAATCTGCGATCGGCAATCAACGAATCAGTACAGCAATTCGACCCAGCGATCGTCGGATTCCAATTGTGATTTCTGATCCTGCCAAGCCTCCGCAGATCCAAACACTTCGCCCATGACGGTGTCCAGATCGTTCCGGATCGGCGTCAGCCCGGCCAGGTATACGTAAGTATCGTCCTGGTCCAACAGCCGCCGAATTTCTTCCCCGCGAGGCAAGATTGCGGACCCCCAGTCGATCGAGTCGCTCAGTGCGGGCCGCGAGCTCAGGACGTTGATGGCTTCGAAGGTTTCGCTGTCGTAGTACAACGCAAAATCGTCCTTCTTGTCGTTGCGGTACAGCAGATCCAATCCCGTGCGTCCCCCGTGGAACAGAATCACCCGGCCGACGTATTCCGGTCGACTGGCGTGCAAGTATTTCACGAATGCGCGGAACGGGGCGATTCCGGTTCCCATCCCGATCAGCACCAATGTGGCGTTGTTTTCACGTGGGGCGTCGAACGCGTGTCCGTAAGGGCCTGTGATCGTGAAGGTTTGGTTGGGCGACAAATCGCACAAGAAGTTTGATGCCACTCCCTTGTATCGTTCACCGCTGAAATCATCGATGTAGTCGCATCGCCGAACACACATGGTGAATTCGGTGGTCCCGTCACCGTTGGTACGGGGCACATCGGCGATACTGTACAAACGCAGGTGGTGTTCTTGGCCCAAAGCCGGGTTGCCGGGTGCCAGGACGCCAAAGTTCTGGCCGACTTCCACATCGAAATCCGGATCATCCACCTCGACGACAATCTCGCGGACTTCTTGACCGGACTCCGGTGCAGTGATGCGTTCGTTTTTGACCACGCGGGCCGCATACCTTGTACTGATGTCGAAATCTTTCAACTGCATCGCTGCATTCCCTTTGTTGATGAACGTACAGAATTGGATGAGGTGGTGTGATTTTTGCAGCGACCGCCGCCGCAACCTTTGCAACCGGTTCGCCCCTGCAGCGCATCGTGCTGGGCCGGTTTGTCTTCGCTAAGGCACCACAGTTTTTGAATGGACAACCACAGCCCCAAAATGGCTGCCATACACAGCATGGCTTTCAATAACGACAGCATCATCGTGAACGCTCCGCAGCGGACGTCGTTGGTGTCGGTGGCCAGATGTCAGGGGTTTTCATCAGTTGAACAGTCCGGCAAAGCCCATGAAGCAAATGGAAAGCAGGCCCGCCAACATCAGCGTGACCGCGGTTCCGCGGACGATATCCGGAGGATTGGACAGTTCCATCTTTTGCCGTAATCCCGCCATCAGAATCAAAGCCAGGGTGAATCCAACGCCCGCACCGAAAGCGAACACGATGGACTGTAACAAGCCATAGTTTCGATTCGTTTGAAACAACGCGACGGCAAGGATCGCACAGTTCGTGGTGATCAACGGCAAGAAGATGCCCAACGCGTTGAACAATGCGGGACTGGTCTTTTTGATGAACATTTCCACCAACTGAACCGTCGACGCAATCACCGCGATGAACGAAATCAGCTGCAAGAACTCCACTCCGATGGCCGCCAAGATGGCGTGGATGCAATACGCGGCCACCGAACTGACACACATCACGAACGTCACCGCGACGCCCATGCGTGACGCCGTGGTCAGCTTTCCGGAAACGCCCAGAAACGGACAAATCCCCAGGAAATACGCCAGCACAAAATTGTTGACCAGACAGGCGTTGATGAAGATCGTTCCCAAAGGTTCTTCGTTCATGATGCCACGTCCTTTGCTTTGTCAGCCGATCGCTGATTGAACCACTGGATCAGAAGCAGCCATCCGGCGAGCGTGAAGAACCCACCGGGCGGCAACATCATGACCACCCATTCCTGATACGAAGCACCCAGCAACCGAACGCCGAACAGCGATCCGGCACCCATGATTTCGCGGACGCCGCCCAAGCAAAGCAGTGCCAAGGTGAAGCCGATTCCCATGCCCAACGCATCCAGGACCGATCGAAAAGTCCCATTCTTGGATGCAAACGCTTCGGCGCGACCCAGGATCAGGCAATTCACCACAATCAGTGAAATGAAAGCCCCAAGGGTTTTGTGCAAATCCAAACTGATCGCTTGGATCACGTAGTCGACGATCGTTACAAAGGTCGCGATGACCAAAATGAAGGTCACGATCCGAATCTGTTTCGGAACGATACCGCGAATCAGTGAAACGACGATGTTGGACATCAGCAGAACAAACGAGGTCGCCAACCCCATCGCCAACGCATTCATCGCCGTGTTGGTCACTGCCAAAACGGGACACATGCCCAGCACTTGGACGAACACTGGATTTCGTTTCCAGACGCCGTCCCAAAAGTCCGCCGGGGTTACCGACGATTCGGCTTGCAGGCCCACAGCCATCACTGTTCCCCCTCAGGTGCGGATTCCGATTCCGGCACAGATTCCGTTTGGACGCCGGACACCGAGCCCGATTCAAAATCGTTTCGACGTGACTTCAACAAGGGCACCCACTGCGCGGTACTTTCACGCAGCATTTCCGCCACCGTGCTGGAACTGATCGTGGCACCGGTGATGCCGTCGATCTGCCATGGTTGCTTCTTCTCGCCCGATGGCACAAATTCGATTTTGTTTCGCAGTTGCTTCGAATCTTGGTCCACTGACACGTCCAACGCTTCGAAGTTTGCCAGGAACGCTTCGTCTTTCTCGATCCGATCACCCAGCCCAGGCGTCTCGCGACTTTCCAACACCCGCGTGCCGATCACCGCATCCTGATCGGGCGAATAGCCATAAAGCATGCGAATGACGTCTTGGTATCCCATCCGGCTGGCTTCGATCGCCAAGCCGACCAAGTTGCCGTCGTCGTCGTAGCCCGCGTAGATATGCTGGCCGTCGGCATTTGGATCGGCGGGGACGTCAAACGATTTGTTGTCGGCCCCCAAATCAAACGTTTGGCTGGACGTCGCACCGGGCAACACGTCCAGAATCGCGGCTTCGCGTTGGGCGATTCGGTTTTGTTGAATGATGGGCAACGTGAATTCGAACACACCGACGATCGCCAGCGTGCACAACGCGCCCATCCCCAACAGGACCGAATAGATCTGGACGGTGCCGGGTTGTCGCTTTCCCGACTGGCCGGCTTGGCCTTGTTGGCCAACCTCGTATTTGTTCATTTCGCTCCGCCCTTCGCCAATTCCTTCTTGCGGCCTTTCGCGGTTCCATACACCGTCGGTTGAATGAGCGAATCGATGTGTGGTGATAACGCATTGCCGATCAGGATCGCGTACATCACGCCTTCGGGCATACCGCCCCAGACGCGAATCAGTACGACCAGCAACCCGATGATCGCGCCATAAACCAAGCCCCCCAGATGCGTCATCGGTGATGCCACCATGTCGGTGGCCATGAAGACGGCTCCCAGCATCAGTCCGCCGGAAAACACCATGAACCAGGGGCCGGCGTACTTGTCAGGATTCCATAAGTTCAAAACAAAACTCAGGACCGCGACCGTTCCGATCACACCAACCGGAATCCGCCAAGACATCATGTTTCGTGCGGCCAAGTAGACGCCGCCAATCAGGATCAGCAACGCACAGGTTTCGCCGGTGGATCCGGCGGTGGCCCCCAGAAACAGATCGCCCGTCGATGCGGCAACTTGATTGAATTTCCAGTCCGAAAGCGGGGTCGGTGCCGTCATCCCGTCGTACTGCGGGACCGTCATCGGCAACGTCAACGTCGAAGTCGGAAGTGCTGCGAAAGGCCGGTCTTCATAAACAGGCCAAGTGGTCATCGCGGCGGGAAACGCGGCCTGCAAAATGGCGCGACCGACCAAGGCCGGGTTGAACGGGTTGCCGCCAAGACCGCCGAACAAAAACTTGCCCAGTCCGATCGCAATCACGCCACCGGCGACGACCATCCACAGCGGCAAGCTGGGTGGTAAGGTCAGTCCATAAAGCAGACCGGTGATCACGGCCGACCAGTCGCCGACCGTCGTCACGCGACCGCTGACACGGCACAACAGATGTTCGGTCAACACGCACGACAACACTGCGGTCACCATGACCAACAACGCCGATAGTCCGAATGCATAGACCGCATACAACGACACCGGCATCAACGCCATGACCACGTTGAACATGATCGTGTCGACGCCGGCCACCGCAGCGATGTGCGGCGAACTACGTATCGTCAGTGTTTTTGCCAGGGAATTCATACGGCCGCCTTTGCCTTTCGAATTGCCGACTTCGCCACACGGAACTTTTGCACCAATGGAATGTGCGACGGACAGACGAATGTGCAACATCCACATTCAAAGCAGTCCATCAGGTGATAATCCGACGCCATTTCGTCATACCGCTGGACATTGGCCAGCAACCCCATCTGTGACGGGTTCAAAAACAAGGGGCAAGCGTCCACACAATGGCCACAACGAATGCACGGGTATTCGTGTCGTGAAATCATCGTGTCGGTCTGGTCGTCGACCATCGCGATGACTCCGGTGGATCCCTTGGTAATTGGAATATCCAGGCTGGACGCGGCGTGGCCCATCATGGGACCGCCCATCACCACGGTCGATACGTTCGGCTCGGTGCCGACTTTGTCCAAGATGTAACGCAGGGGCGTACCGATCGGGATGCGATAGTTGCCTTTTCGCCGAACCCCGGGGCCGCCGACGGTGATGACGCGATCTTGCAAGCCTTGGCCGCTGGGCAACAACGCACCGATCTGGGCCGTCGTGCCGACATTGATACAGACCGCCCCGACATCGATCGGCAGACCGCCGGAGGGGACCTTGCGGCCCAAAATGGCCGTGATCAGCATCTTTTCGGCCCCTTGCGGATACTTCACGGGCAACACTTCCACGCTGATCGGCTGACCGGGCGGGATTGCCTTCCGCATCACTTCGGCGGCGTCACGTTTGTTGTCTTCCACCGCGATGATGGCTCGCGGCGCGCCCGTCGCCTTCATGACATAGGGGATGCCACGCATGATATCGTTGGCGTGTTCCAGCATGACGCGGTGATCGGTGGTCAGGTACGGTTCGCATTCCGCACCATTGACGATCACCAAATCCGCTTGTTTGTCGTCGGGGACTTTCAGTTTGACGTGCGTGGGGAACGCCGCGCCGCCCAGACCGACGATGCCGGCCTGTTGAATCGCGGCGATGATTTCGTCCTTCGATGCCGTTTCAGCATCGCACGGATTCCCGCCGGGCATTTCTTGGGTTGATGCCGGGAAAGGTTCCAGAAAGAACGCGGGCATCATCTTGCCGTTGATGGCCGGTGAACGAGCGATCTTGCGGATCATGCCTGTTGCCGGCGCATGGATCGCCACCGACATGAACCCATCCGGCTGGGCGATACACTGTCCGCGAGTGACTTCGGCGCCCTCGCCAACGATCGGTATCGCCGGTTTGCCCAGGTGTTGGCTGAGCGGCACGATCAGAAGCGACGCGAAGTCAAACTGACGGATCGCCATATCCTTGGTATCCGCCTTGAATTCGGGCGGATGGATACCGTGGGCGAACGTCTTGGTTCCCAGTAAATGCCTCATGCGACCGTTCTCATCCGTTGTACTTCTCGCCGCGGGCGATCCATTTATCGATGTCCTTTTCCGACCGGTCCTTGGGCAATCCGGGATGGATCACCTGGGCGGTGCAACGTTCGGCCGCTTTGACCAAGTCGCGGTACGGTCCACCTTGCGGGTTCTTGATCACGGCTTTCTTTTGGTCGTTGTAGACAAAGATGTCCGGATTCAAGTTGACGCATTCGTCACAGGCGGTGCACTGGGCACTGTCGATCCAAGGGGCCATGTACGATCCCGAACCGTTGGATTCTGCGGCCGATCCATTGCTTTCCGCTTTCGTCGGTGCAGGAGCGGTCGGCGTTGCGACCGGAACGTCGACGGCAGGGGCGGCAGCCGAAGCGTCGCCACTGATCAGCTGCAAAATGCCTTGCGCCAATCGGCCGGAAACTTCTTGCCGGACCTCCGCTTCGATCGCGGTCCGATCGATCACCGATTCGCCGACGCGGGCGATCGATTTCAGCATGGCCCAGAAATCGCGACGATCTTCGCATGATCCGACGATGGGTTGGGCGACCAGCAAACGCATCAGATTGCCTTCGCGGTCGACGCTCCAGATATACGGGAACATGCCCTCGCGATCGTCGGCGTCCAGTTCCAGGTAATCAGCCAGCAGAATCATGTTGTCGTTCCACGTTTCCGGTGGCGCGACACGATAGTGTTTGCGGAATCGGATCTCGGTCGCCGCAAAATCGGCGAAAGTCATCGGCAATTCCATCGACTTGCTGCGACCGTTTTCGTGGTACTTCAGCGTGTAAGTCGGCCAGGTTTGCTTGATCGACGGGTTGCCTTCCAGATCGAAGCATTCCTCCGGTGTAACGCCTTGGTCGGGATCGTACTTGAAGATCGGGTAGGCGCGGGATTCGACCGCCATCTTGGCTTGATGAGCACTCATGTCGTCGCCGATGCCATGTTCGGGTTGGCACGGCGTGTACAAGTTGAACAACGCTGGACGACGTGTCTTCAAGCCTTCGATGAAGCCTTCGATCATGTGATTCGGATTGGCCACGCTGCTTTGCAAGACGTACGCGGTGCGGTGAGCCATGCCGATCAAGCCGATTTCCTTGCGAATCTCTGACTTGCCTTGGGTGGCTTTTCCGAACTGAGCCATGTCGGATATTTGGCCCATGAATCCGGACGTACAAGCTTGTCCGCCGGTGTTGGAATACACCTGGGTGTCCAGCACCAACACCTTGATCGGCTTGCCCGACATCAAGGCACGCGACAGGTTTTGGAAACCGATGTCGTACATCGCACCATCGCCGCCGACGGAAACCACCGGTGGGCACAGTTGCCATTCTTCGTCGGTGAAGGCTTCCCAGTTGAAGTAGGTCAACGTAGACGGATCAATTGGCTTGCCGGCCAACTCGGCTTCCGCCATGCGGATCGTTTTGAAGCCGTCGGCCATTTTGGCCATGTGTCCTTCGAAGATTCCCATCGAGATCGATGCGGCGTCTTGGAACAAATGGTTGGCCCACGGGAACGGATAGGGGTTGTACGGATAGGTGCTTCCCCAGACCGACGAACATCCCGTGGCATTCAACATGCCCGCGTTGGATCGTCCGCGTCCGGTGACGCCCTCGGTGTACTTCCATTTCAATTCTTTCAGGTCGCCGATCAATTTGGTAACCTGACGCAGCCAACCCTGGTCGATCGGATCGCCGCCGCGTTGCTTTTCCACTTGCTGGGCGATGCCGGCCAGCGTCAGATCGCCGCCGCTGATGTCGTCGATGATCTGGGCAAAGGAATCCGTGTTCCCTAGATCGATTTCGCTGACCAGTTTCTCTTTGATGCGTGCTTGCAGTGCTGAAATCAAGTCGTCCAGCTTCTGCATGTGTTTCTTGACGCGTGGTTGCATCAACGCTTCGACCGTGGCGGTGAAGATGTGCACGACACTCTTTTCACCACAACCCAGGCAGGCACCGTCGCCGCTGGCCAAGGCCATGTAGTTGCCCTTGTCCAACAGGATCGTTTCCAGCGCACCGACGCCTTCTTCGATGTCATCGACGCGGACGTACTTCTGCGGCGTGTTGGGCAATGCTTCCCACAGATCCCAGTTGTCCCGCAATGTCTGGATGGATTCTTCCGTTTGCGGGACGGATACCAAAGCGTTGTCGTCACAGACTTCCACGCATTCCATACAGCCTTTGCAGGTGTACGGGTTCACGGTGATGCTTAGCAAACCGCCTTCGCCCTGCGCTTCCTTTTCTTTCATCGTGAAGTACGGCCGTGAAAGGGCAAACTGGAATTCGCCCAATTCGTCGCGGAACATTTGCAGTTCTCGCTTCAGGCCTTCGCGTTGTTCGCCTTCCAGTTTGCTGTCGCGGATCGTCTTTCCAATCGCTTCGTCCAGCATTCCGGTGACGTTGTCGCTTTCTTCCGCTTCGGCAAAGATCGAACGCAGGTTCTGTTCAACCACGCGGACCGCCCCGCCCAGGTGTTGCAGATCGTTTCCGTGCTGGCGGACCCGTGCGACGATCGTGTCGAACACTTGGGTGACTTCGTTGACCAGACCGGGAATCGCCGAATCGGGACACACCGTGTAACAGCGTCCGCACGCGGTGCAGTTTTCGGCGACCCATTGCGGGTGGTGAAATCGAATGCCCGTCATGTCGCGGAACATTGACGTCAGTGCTGGCATCGTGCCCAGACCGGCAAACGGATCGGCGATGCCGTCGTTGCCTTGCCCGCGGGCATAGAAGTTGCCGGTTTCTTCCCAGAAACGATGGATGTCGGTCAGCGGTTGACGCCCCTTGGGCTCTTTACGCAACACGATCGGCAGTGCCGGTTCGCGTTTGGCGCCGTTGGCATCGCCGTTGACGTCGACATCGCCGTGGGGCACCGCTTTGACTTCGACAAAGCCACGTTTGACGACGCGAATGTTTTCATTGACGATTCGAGCGCCTTTGGCACCGAATTTCTTTTCGATTTGTGCCTCGATCGCTTCCAGCATCTGTTCTTCGGACAGCCCGGCGCCTTGGCCGACACCGCTGGCGGCAAAAAATGCGCCTTGGAATGCGTTGCCTTGCATCCGCAATTGCAAGTCCGGGTCACTAGCTTCTTCGCGAGCAATCTTGAAGGCATCCAGGTAATAAAGCTGGATGTCTTTGTCGACGATGATGCGACGGTAAGGTTCTGGAATGCTTTTCCAGACCGCGTCGGTCGACGTTTTGTCCGATTGGATGATGAAGACACCACCTTCCTTCAAACCGGCCAATGCATTGGTGTGTCCAAACACGTTCGGATCGGGCGATAAGACGCAATCGACATAGAAGTATTCGCTGTTGACGCGAATCGGTTCCGGCGCGGCCGACAGGAAGAACGTCGTTGGTTGACCTTTCTTTTCCGAGCCGTATTTCGGGTTCGCTTTGATGTGGTAACCCAGCAATTCGAACAACGTCAGGGCCAAGTTTTTGCCCGTCGTGATCGCACCCCAACCGCCGACGCTGTGCATCCGCACGGTCACGGCGCCCTTGGGCATCAGGTTGGGGTTTTCTGAACCGCGGATGGCCAGTTCGCCAATTTCTGGGTACGCATCCAAGATGGCTTCCTGGTGAATCCGTTGCTTCGGGCTGACCGGATTTTCACGCAAGAAGTCGATCGACAGATAGAAAAACTTTCGCTTGGCGCCGTTGTCGATCATGTTTTCGACGGCGCCGATGATGCCTTCGGGTTGCAAGTCACGGCTGCCCATTCCGAAGGATCCGGAATACAGGGGCGGGGCATCGTTCATGTGCTGATATGACGCGCATTGCGGGAACGGCGGCCGGTCGGGTTCGCGACCGTTTTCCATGCAGCGGCTGATCGTCGCGCGGACTTCCCGCATGATGGGCAAGTCGACCGCAAGGGGTTGGTCCAGACGTTCCAGAATCGTGACGCCCTTGCGTCCCTTTAAGATTTTGCCGACCAAGTCCGTGGGGAACGGACGGAACATCAACAAGTTGACCACGCCGACCCGAATGCCACGAGTTTCGCGTAGATAATCCGCGACCACTTCCGCCGTGGGGATCATGCTGCCTTGGCCCATGATCAGGTACTCGGCGTCTTCGGCGCGATAGGTTGTCACGCGCTCGTACAGCCGTCCGGTCAGATTGTAGAACTCTTTAAACGCACGTTCGGAAAGATCGCGAATGTGATCAAAGAAGTAAGGACGCTGGGCCGCGACGCTTTGCATGTATGCGTCTTGGTTTTGCACCGTGCCCGACATGACCGGATTGTCCACGTCCCACAGTTCGGGAATGCGACGACGCGTTTCGCCGTAGATGATTCGCTGGGCGGCGGTGGGGGTTTGAATGATGTCTTCGGGAAGGCCCAGGTATTCCGCAATCAAGGCACGTTCGGGCACTTTGATCGATTCAATCAAGTGCGTCGTCAGGAAACCGTCTTGAGCAATCGCACCGGGCGTCAGCGACAATTCCGCGATCCGGTGGCTGATGATGTTCAGGTCGGCCGCGGATTGTCCGTCCTTGGCGAACAACTGAAAGAACCCCGTGTCGTCCATGCAGTGATAATCGTCGTGCCCGGCATGCACGTTCAGCGTCGACTTGGTCATCGCACGGGCGCCGACATTCAACACATAGGTCAAACGTTTGCCGACCGCGGCGTACAGCGATTCGTGCATGTACGCGATGCCTTGGCCGGACGAAAAATTGCTGCTCCGCAATCCCGTCATCGACAAACCGGCGGTCACGGCGGCGGCCGCGTGTTCGCCTTCGGGTTCGATGAAGATCAACGGACGGCCGGAAATGTTGATGTGCCCTTTGGCGGCGTTTTCGGCCCAGGCTTCACCCATCTGCGTCGACGGCGTGATCGGATACGCGCCCGCGGCATCGGTGCTTTCACGTTCGCACATCGAGACCGCCGTGTTGCCGTCCATTGCGACGCGGATGCCGGGGTATTTGACGGTGCCGGCTTGGTTCTTTTGATCAGACATGACTGCCTTCGCCGATTCGTTGATTCAAAGGATGGGATGAAGTGTGGGAAATGTTGAATGTCGAATGATGGGGAACGGGTCCCAAGGAAAAGCTACCCGCTGGATGGTTCAAGTGATTGCATCGTGAATCTCACTTTGTCGAATGACTTTTGCGGCGGCGTCCCCTTTGACGATTCCCGCGGTCTGGTCAATCCAAACAATCGCGCCGGTGGGACATCGTTTGGTGGGTGTGTCGGTCAACGGATTGCTTGACGGTTGAATCACGGGCAAGTTGTCACGCATGACAATTTGACCTTCAGAATCCATCGCGCATCGTCCGCACGCGGTGCAGCCGACTTCGCATTGTTCCAAGACGCCGTCGCCTTCGGCCAACGATGAACAGGCCACCCACAAGCGTTGGGCTTCGACTTGTAAGGAAAACAAATCCTTAGGACACGCTTGCACACAATCACCGCATGCCGTGCAGGCGTCTTCGTTGACCACCGGCAAGTCGTGTTGATTCATGGTGATCGCATCGAAGTCGCAGGCGTTGGCACAATCGGCCAAGCCCAGACAACCCCAAAAGCATGCCTTGCCGCCTCCGGCCACAAGAGCCGCAGCGGCACATGAATCCATTCCCTGATAATGTGCACGGTCACGGGCCACGTTATTGCCGCCGGCACAGGCAAGACGCGCGACACGCCGTTGTTGTGATCCGACGTCCACGCCCAAGAAGGTGGCGATTTTGACATGGTCGTCGGGTGATCCCACCGTGCATCCGCTGGGCAGTGCGTCGCCGGCCACCAAGGCTTCGGCAAAGGCACGACAACCAGGTTTGCCACAGGCCCCACAATTGCTGTGCGGCAACATGTCCTCCACTTCATCGATGCGGGGGTCTTCTTCGACATGAAGAAAACGACCGGCAACGACCAACAACGTGGCCAGCAGGCTGGTCAGGACGACGATTGCAAGGACCGAGATGACAACGTTCATTTTGCATCGACTTTGTTCAAGCCACCGGAACGAAAGCTAACCTTCAGTTCCGTTATGACATTTTGTCACAGCAGTGTATGGCTGTTGCATTGCGTATTGGAAAATTTCCACGCCGCACTTAAAACAACCAATAATGTGAAAACGAGGGTTTTGCTGCACACAAATGTCGGCGGTATTCCTACCTTGATCGATCCACAACGGGCCGCGTGTTGACCCTGCACATCGCTCATGTGCCATGATGACACGATTGTTTGAACCGTTGGAAGACCGAAGACGATTTGTCGCGGTCCGACAACCTGCCTGGTTTATCCATTGTCTGGTTCAGTGCAACAAATGATCGTTGGCAGCCGCAGGCAGTGTGATTCGCATTGAGTCGGAAAAAAGCGGGCGTTCCTGACACCACACGTCGTTTCTTGCCCCGTCAGCGTGTGGGGTAAAAACCTGTTTGCGTCGATAGCGTGTCGGATTGTCGCGGCCGATTTTCATCCGTCTCGATTGAAGCCTAGGGCACGCAAGAACAGGTGACGGTGAAACCTTTGCGCCAGCGACAATCCGCCTATCGGGAAACGCCTGAATGATTACCGGGGAACTCGGTGCGACATCCCCGACTTTGCTTTGATGGTCAACCGTCAGCCGGGCGGTGCATGATGGGCTGGTCCAGATAAGCGTTGGCCTCGTCGTCGTTGACGAAGACTTCATTGACGGGATCCCACTGCAATGACCGACCGCTGTGGATCGCGATGTGGGCTAGCAACCCAAGCGATGTGACACGATGCCCGACCTCCGCAGGTTCCAGCGTTTCGGACCGGTCGCGGACACAGTCAATGAAGTCTTGCTTTTCGCTTTTGAATCGGAAGCTTTGGTCCGTCGGCTTCGGTTCCACCGTCAGCAGCGATTTCGGATACGCGTCGATGTCTCGGAAACCGGCACGCACCCAACCTTCATCGCCTTCGATCAACAGGTACGGTGATTCGGTTCGGTATTCCCATTGCAGGCCGTCGGCGAACCGAAAATCGACTTGGAACTTCAACAGGACATTCCAAAAACTCTCGCGATCGGGATAGGTTCCGCGGCCTTTGATTTCCACCGGTCCGGTACGCTCGGTGTCGGTCGCCCACATCGCACCGTTGCACAGATGCGTGCCCCAGTTGGTGATCATTCCGTCGCAATACAACAATCGACGCATCCATCCGGGACGCGAGTAATCTTGCTGCGGATGAACCCCCAATGTCGTGTAGGGGACTTTTGGTGCTGATCCTTGCCACCGCTGAAAATCCAGTTCTTTGGGGACGGGCATCTCCGGTTGCGGTGGGCAGGGGATGTCGGTTTCCGGAACACTGGTGACGACCCGGCGGACTTTGCCCACGTAGCCGTTGCGAACCAGTGTCGTCGCGCGATGCGCGGGCATACCGCTGCGGAATTCACTGTCGACACGGAAGATGCGTCCGGTCTGGCTTGCAACACGAACCAAATCTTGGCCTTGTCGAACCGTGCGGATGATCGGCTTTTCCAAAGCAACATCTTTGCCGGCCTGCATGGCATCGATCGCCATCTCGGCGTGCCAATGATCCGGTGTCGCGATGCAGACCGCGTCGATGTCGTCTCGTGCCAACAGGTCTTGATAGTCTTCGTATTGATCGACCCGGGTGAACGTGCCTTTGGCTTTGCCGCTGTCGTATTGCGTTTTGATTTGGGGGACCGCATTGGCCAACCGCCAGCGGTCGACGTCACACACGGCGATCGCCTGCACACCCTTGGTACGCACAAACAACGGAATGTTCTTGAAATAGGTTTGGCGACCACAACCGATGAAGCCCATGGTCACGCGTTCGCTGGGCGGAGTCGCGCCGTCACGGCCGAGCGCGGTCGCGGGGATGAAGGTGGGGGCGGCGAAAGCGGCGGCGGTTTTCAATAAACCACGGCGGGTCAGTGCGGCTGTCATCAGACGGTCCTTGCGATGCATCGGCGGAAGGCGGGGATTTCTTAAGCAGCCGAACATGGTCGTCGCTGGTGGCTCGGATGGGGCTGCGTGATCTTCTTGGCAATCAGATGGCCCAAAGTAATCGCGGCTGGCAAGCCACTGTGACAAACTGACGTGCCGACGCCCCGATTCCGCGTGACCGAAATCAGGGCGTCAGGTGTGTGCTGAACCCAGAAAACCTTGGCCGCTTAGTTTGCGTCAGCGTCGGCGGCATCCTGCTTACCGGGCTTGCAGTACCGGTCCAGCCAGTCGAAGAAGACCGTGCCCCACAAGACACCGTTCTGTGGCCCCAAAACCCAGTGGCCTTCGTCGGGGAAGTACAGGAATCGACTGGGGACGCCCTGTACTTGGGCTGCGGTGAAGGCCTCCATCGCCTGGGTCACCGGGACGCGATAATCGCGTTGGCCATGGATAATCAACAGTGGCGTTTTCCATCGGTCGACGTATTGATGCGGCGAGAATTTCTTATAAGCCTCCGCAACTTCGCCGCTTTTCCAGTACGGTCCGCCCAAGTCCCAATTGACGAAGAACAATTCTTCCGTCGAACCATACATCGATTCCAAATTGAACACGCCGCAGTGGGACACCATGCTGCAGAACCGATCGTCCGCGTTGCCCATCAACCAGTAGACCGTGTAGCCGCCGAAACTGGCGCCGATCGCGGCGACACGTTTCGGGTCGATGGTCGGGTCAGCCATCATGGCATCGGTGGAAGCCAAAATGTCTTGCATCGCTTGGCCGCCCCAGTCGCCACTGATCGAATCGTTCCACTCGCGTCCGAACCCGGGCAGTCCACGTCGGTTGACCGCCAAGACGACGTAACCTTGGGACGCCATCATGTGAAAATTCCAGCGGTACGAAAACCATTGGCCGATTTGACCTTGGGGACCGCCTTGACAGTAGGTCAGCATCGGCCACTGGCGGTCGGTATCAGGGTCGTAATCCGGCGGCAAGACGACCCAGTTGTGAATCATCTTTCCGTCACTGGCTTTGAAGAAACGCTGTTCGACGGTCGGCAGATCTAGATCTTTGAAGATCGATCCGTTGACGTCGGTGATCGTGGTCAGCTTGGCGGATTCGGTATTCAGCCACGCCAGTTCGACCGGTCGTAGCATGCTTTGCTGGCGTACCAAGACCGCATCGTGTCCGGGCAGCGTGTCGACGATGGCATGATTGAAACGCCCGCTGGAAATCTGCTGCAACTGGCCTTCCAAATCGATTCGAAAGACTTGATCGGTGCCTCGCATTTCGCTGTAGAAAAACAGCGAGCGGCTGTCGGATGCCCACGTCGCCGAATGAGCCGTTTGGTCCAATCCGACGGTGACTTCGCGGATGTCGCCGCTGGACCGGTTGTAGATCATGATCCGATTGCGGTCGGATTCAAAACCCGCGCGGCGCATCGAATGAAAGGCTAGATAGCGACCGTCGGGTGAATAGACGGGACTGCGGTCATAGCCCGGCATCCCCGGCGTGATGTTGGTCAGTCGTCCACCGTCGGTCGGAACGATGTAGACATTGCTGTCGGTGCTTTCGGCCGGGTTGTTGACCAGTTTCAATGTCAACGCGATTTCCTGGCCGTCGGGGCTGAACGCAAATTCGTCTTTGCCGCCGAACGGTGGCATGGGGCAGTTGGCACGAAGTGATGCCATCAAATCCACCGGCTCCGATGCAACGCCCTGTTCGTCGATGCCGCAAACGTGAACGTGGCTGTAGGTCGGTTCAGTCCAGTGGTCCCAGTGACGATACATCAACGCATCGATAACGCGAGCGTCGGCTTTGGGCACATCGGGATACTGTTCTTTCGTCGTCGTTCCCAGTTTGACTTCGGTGGTGAAGGCGATCCGATCTCCGGTAGGAGCCGCCTTCAAGTTACCAACACCTTTGGCCACATGAGTCAACTGCACGGGGTCCCCGCCAGCCGGATCCAGCATGAACACTTGTGGTGTTTCGTCAGCGGATGATTCCTCGTCATCGTCCTCTTCATCCTCCGGATCGTTTTGCGTCGTTTCATCGGCGTCGCCAGTCTCGTCATCCGATTGGTCCGCGTCGTCGATTTCAGCCGGCGCGATGTACAACAGCCGAGGGCCCGTTGTGTGATCCAGCCAAGCCAGATTGCTGAGTCCTTTCACGTCGGCGATCAGGACGCGCGTTTTCATGTTCGCCAAGGGGGTGTCGAACGCCGTGGCGACTTGGTCGGCTTTGCCAACCGCTTGGTCGTCCAGTGACATCAGGTGCACGCTGGTTCGACCTTCGTTTTGTTCCAGGTCGTACGACGTGACCAGAAAAGCTAGCTGTGATCCATCCGGCGAAACCGCCGATTCACCGATGCGTTGCAGATCCCACAGCCTTTCCGGCGTCAGACGTTCAGCGGATGCGACGCAGGCGGTCAGCAACACCATTGCAAAGGTGGCCGTCGAGCGGATTGAACTCGTGACGCGTGTGTTTTGTCGGTGCAATTTCATTCCCGTGAAGCTTCTTCGTTGTGTCTCGGTCGACAGTGACCGGGTGCATAGGACTGGCACCCTTGGTTTCATGGTGCGTCGTTATACGCAGTCTCTCAATTTACACCTTCGGTGACAGCGATCATGATGGTGCCGACGTCCGGCGCCGGGCAATCATTTTCGGGTGCGATTCGATCCCCAACTCCTCTGTCAATCGCAAGTTCATGCACACGGTTTTGGTCACCGGCGGCGCCGGATTCATCGGCAGCCATTTGGTTCACCAACTGATCAGTCGTGGCGATTGTCGTGTGGTGAACTTGGACAAGCTGACGTATGCGGGAAACTTGGAAGCGGTCGCGGATGTCGCCGATGATCCGAATTACACCTTTGTGAAGGCGGATGTTTGTGATGTGGATCGGGTTGCCGAACTGTTGAAGCGACATCATTGCAGCGCGGTCATTCACTTGGCCGCAGAAACCCACGTCGACCGCAGTATCGCCGGCCCCGGTGAATTTGTGCGGACCAACGTCCAGGGCACATTCGGTGTTGTCGAAGCAGCCAAACAGTATTGGTCAAGCTTGCCCGCCGAACAGCGTGATGACTTTCGTGTGGTGCACGTTTCCACCGACGAAGTGTACGGATCGCTGGGTGACGACGGGGCGTTCGATGAATCGTCGCCGTACCGTCCCAATTCGCCCTATTCCGCCAGCAAAGCCGCATCCGATCATTTGGTGCGGGCGTATCACCAAACGTACGGGTTGCCGACGATCATCACGCATTGTGGCAACAACTACGGTGCCTGGCAGTTTCCCGAAAAATTGATCCCCGTGGTCATTCGTCAGGCGGTCGCATGTCAGCCAATCCCGGTTTACGGCGACGGCACCAACGTTCGCGATTGGATTCATGTCAGCGATCATTGTCGAGCGCTGGAACAAATTTGGCGACACGGCCGTCCGGGCGAAGTCTATGACGTGGGCGGTGGTGGCGAGCGATCCAATTTGGACATCGTCAAAACCGTTTGTCGATCGGTGGACTCGCTGGTGGGACGATCTGAAACGTCCGTCGATCAAATCCAGTTCGTCCGCGATCGCCCCGGTCACGATTTTCGATACGCGATTCGCGGCCAAAAGATTCGCCGCGAACTGGGATGGGAACCCGAGGTGAAGTTTCAGGAAGGCATTCGTGAAACCGTTGCCTGGTATCTGGATCATCTCGACTTTTTGCAGACCAATCCGCTGGCTTGAGGAATGGCGGCGGGTGGTGGAGACCACGTGGTCTTGGCCGACCGCCTTTGACAGCGGGCAACTTTGACGATTGTCGGGCTTGTCGCAGTTGTATCGGATGCTTCGATCGATCCGGATGTTCCGAGGATTCGTGATCTGCGTTTGAGGACTGCCTGATCTGCCGCAGATTCCGATTTTACGGAGTGTGTCCACGCCCCACTGCGTCGATCTGTACGCAACGAGCCCTTGGGTCGTCCGGTTTGAAACCGTTCAGACGGATTTGACGGTTTTGGTTGATCCGCGGGTCTCGCCGGTTCTCAGTGGGATCTGGCAGCATTCACGCTGGCCCGATTCGCATCGAGCGCAACGGCGACTTGTTTGGGATCGATCAGCACCGCCAGGGTCAACTTCGGGGCGGAAATCACGATAAAGGGATTGTTTCGATGAAGGCAGACATCTTGCGGCCGCTGACCAGAACGCTGGGCGTCGGCGTGTTGAGTACGGGAATGCTGTCGACGGTCGTGGCGAATCAACCCGCCGCCGGCCAAAGCTATCCGCAACCGACACCCGCCAGTGCGCCGGCAACATCGGGCCCGTTTTCGATGTTCGGCCCGGCTGCGGCGGCAACGGTTTTGCCCCCGACCGGTTCGGTCGCATCGCCCAGCGGCCCGACGATGTATCCGCCGGCCGCCCCACAGGGAGGGACGTCGCCCCAAGCCAAGCCGACGGGCGTTGCCGCGCAAACCGTGGGATACCCCGGCGGCCAGCCTTCGCCTCACGCAATGATGCCGGGCCAAATGCCGCCGGCCGGCCAAACCGCGACGCCGTCGGGGCCCAGCCAGTGGAACAATTTCAATCCACAAGCCTTCCAACCCACGGCGCAACCGCAACCGCCGCAAACCTATCAAGGCCACAGCGGCTATCCGGCGCCGCAATACGCCGCCCAGCCGACAACGGCCCAGCCGGCTGGATCGAAGACCGGCGGGTTCATGAGTCTGTTCAAAGCAGCCTCGGATAACGGCAATGCCGACGCAAAACCGGAGCCCATTCCTACACCGACGCCGGAACCACAAGCGTCCAACGGGCACGCACAGGGCTATTCCCACGCGGGGGTGCCGCAATCGTATGTGCCCATGGGTGCGTATGAAAACGGGATGTCGCACCAAGGCGTCGTGATGGGATCACCCAACGGCGGACCCATGATCGACGCGCCGGTGATGCAGGCGCCCATCATGCAGGCTCCGGTGCAAGGATCCGATTGCCAAACGTGCAACACGGGTTCCGGCAATGCGTATACTGATGCTGCGGCGGCCCCTTGGTCGGCGGCCGGTATGCCGATGTCCGGTATGCCGATGGCCGCGGGTGCTTGCGGAACCGACACCTGTGGCCCGATGGGCGTGGCGGCACGGCCGACCTTGTTCCCGTGGTTCGGTGGATTCAATTTGCTGTTCCTTAGCTTTGAAGACAACACGCGTAAGGTCTACGGCATCGACAACGGTTATCCCGCCGTTTGGTCCGACATCGTCGATCCCGATTCGTCCGTCGGCTTCGAAGCTTACGGTGGCCGGTACGTGGGTTGTGGACGCTGGGGCATTGGCGTCGGCGTGTTCCACTTGGATCCCGATCAAGAGACGTACATCTACACGCATCCCGGTGCGATCACGGCGACGAACTTCATTCGTCCCGCGATGCAGTCGTATCACGATTACCACATGGATTTCGGCAGCGGTCAGGAACAGGTTTACAACCACATCACGGGGACCTCGGGTGGTTCATCGGGTGCCGCCAATGTGCGAGCCCAGCGTGATGTCCAGTTTGACGGCGTGGAAGTCAATCTGTATTGCTTTGGTCTGATGGGAGCCCAGCGTGCCGCACCGATGTGTGGCGACGGCATCGCATCGGCACACTGGTATCGCAAATTCTTGGGATTGGGCGCCGGCGGTTACGGCGGTCGATTCGGATACGGCGGTGCCGCGGGCCCGCTGGTGCGGCCCTGTAACGGACGACTGCAGATCGTTTCCAGTCACGGATTCCGATGGTTCCAGTTCGATGACAAGACGCAATTGGCTTACAACATCAACGGAACGGCCGGTTACCAATTCGACGATATCTATGACACGTCGTGTGTCGAAAACGACTTGTTCGGTTACCAGGCCGGCGGTCGACTGGTGTTCTGTTTGACCAATCGCTTGAACCTGAACTGTTCCGGAAAGTTCGGCCTGTACGGCAACCACGCCCAAGCCTATCGCCGCGTCGGAACCGAGAACGTCACGGCCTATCGTTTCGGCGATCCCATGGACTTGGCGGAAACCAACATCGAAGACACCGTCCTGGCGACGTTGGGTGAACTGGATCTGGGACTGGGCTATCGACTGTCCAACGCCTGGACCGTTCGCGGCGGCTATCGCGTGATGGGGCTCAGCGGGGTGGCGACCAGCACCAGCCAGATCGCACAAGACTATGGAACGTCGCGTCACCCCGACACGATTCACGCAACCGACAGCGTTTTCTTGCACGGTGCGTACGTGGGAGCCGACTTCAACTTCTAGTGCCCGGCAAGCCCGCCGATCGGTGGGGCGTTTGAAAATTCTTTGACGGCCGCGACGGGTCACCTGTCGCGGCCGTCTTTCGTACACTGACGCCATGCCTGTCATGGCGTCTGCGTTCGCCACCTGGAATTTTCCGCGAGAGACCGATCACATGAAACGTCGACACTTCCTGCAACACAGTCTGGCCGCCGGCACCGCTGTCTATGGTGCGGTGCAATCGCTGGGGGCATCCGCGCAAGACGCCGCCAACGATTCCAAGCACCGTTCGACCACGCCCACGACCGACGCCTGGCTTTGGACGACACTGAAAATCGGTATGGTCCGCGAAGGCGAAACCCTGGCGGAGAAGTTCCAGGTTGCCACAGACGCGGGCTTTTTGGGCGTGGAGTTGATGACGACCAACATCAATGCCGAGGAAGCGATCGCGGCAGCCGAGCAAACCGGTTTGATCATCGACGGAACCGTTGGTGGGTATCACTGGCGAACGCGGCACACCGATCCGGATCCGGATGTCCGTGCGGAGGCGTTGTCGTTGCTGCGAGACGGGATTCGCAAAACGGCTGCCGTTGGTGCCGACACGATGTTGCTGGTCCCGGGGCGGGGCACCGACGGGGCGCCCGATGTGGTCATGGACCGCGCCGTCGCGGCGGTCGAAGCCGCATTGCCGGAAGCCGAACGCTCGGGGGTCAAGATCCTGATCGAGAACGTTTGGAATCAGTTCTTGTACGAACACGACGGCCCAGACGATCAAACCGCCGATGCCATGGCCGCTTTTGTCGACCGCTTTGATTCGCCCTTGGTCGGTATGCAGTTCGACATCGGCAATCACTGGAAGTACGGCCAACCCGGTGATTGGATCCGCACGTTGGGCCACCGGGTGATGAAGCTGGACATCAAAGGGTTTTCACGCAGCGATGACAAGTTCACCGCGATCACCGAAGGCGATTTGCCTTGGGACGACGTTCGTGCGGCACTGCGGGAAATCGGATACAGCGGCTGGCTGGCCGCGGAAGTCGGCGGTGGCGATCTTCAGCACCTGAAGACCGTTCGGCAACAAATGGAAACGGCCCTTCATTGCAACGAACCCAAAGCGTGACGTTGTCTGAATCGGAACCGCAACCGAACGCCGCGCGCTCGATCCATCTGTCGGTGATGCCCGATGAGATCGTGCAATACGCTTGTGAAATCCATCCGCGTGTGGTCGTCGACGGCACCTTTGGCGGCGGTGGGCACAGTCGCTTGATCCTGCAGCATTTCGACGACTTTCGCAGAAAGACGTCTGATTCTTCCTGGGATTCGCTTTCGATCGTGGCCCTAGATCGCGACCCTGCGGTTTCGCAACGTGCCGAATCGATTCCGCTGGACCCCAGAATTGATCTTTATCTGGGAAGCTATGAATCGACCCCGGTCGCACTAGAATCGGCGGGCTTTCCGGCCGCGGATGCGATCATTTTGGACCTGGGTTTGTCCAGTGATCAGCTGGCCGATCGAGACCGTGGGTTCAGCTTCAACAGCGACGGGGAACTGGATTTGCGTTTCGATCCGGAAAGCGGGATCCCGGCGCACCAATGGCTGCTGCGTCACGATGAAAAGGCCATTGCCGACGCGATTTATCAGTTCGGCGAAGAACGTTACAGCCGCCGTATCGCGCGCGAAATCATCGCTCGGGCCAGGTCCAAACGTCCCGTTCGCACGGTTTCCGAAATGGTGGAAATTTGCCGGCGATGTGTTCCACGGTCCAAGAATCACGACATCCATCCCGCCACACGAACGTTTCAAGCGTTGCGGATCGCGGTCAATGAGGAACTGGACATCCTGACGCGCACCATGCAGAAGGTCGCCGATTGGCTGGCCCCGGGCGGACGTATCTTGGTGCTCAGCTTTCATTCCTTGGAAGACCGGATCGTCAAGAACGCGTTCCGCCAGGAAGACCGCCTGGAAGTGCTGACAAAGAAACCCTTGCGCCCGACCGACCAGGAAATCCAGCACAACCCGCGCAGCCGGAGCGCAAAACTACGGATCGCACAGCGGCGTGACGCTGAATCTTGAGCAGCATTGCCCACATTTGTCGTTCGTGTTCGCACAAATGATCGGTCTTAGCAAGCGGACCGTCTGTGCCCCCACGAACGGATCGTACGGGTTATTTGCGTCGATGGACGCAGGTGGGTGAAGTTTCATTAAGTCCCCGACGTTCGCATTTCTCGAAACGTCGGGCTGGTCCGAAGATTGTCAACAGGCGGGTTCCCACGTCTGTGGCGATGGAACCGGCGAAGACAGGTGTTTGTCGGCCAGGAGGGCTTGTCAAACACAAAGCGGAACGGTCACGGCCCTTTTGGGGGCATTGTGATTGTTGATTCAGTCACGTCGTTGCAATCATGGATTCAAGGATGAATCATTCACTAAAGGCGTCAGCCTTGGCGTCTGCGCTGGCAGGTATCCTGGGCTTTACCCCAACGTTATCAGCCGATCAGTTCGTGCTGGCACAACCCGTGTTGTCCGATGTCGAAACGGGGCAACCGCACAGCGATTTCGCGCCGCGGGCCGATGAACCATCGCTGATCGAAGCCGACGGGGAGGGCGAATCGTCCGAACTGTTCGATGCACCGGAGAATGAGGCCGCCGCAGACGAAACGGCAGCGACCATCGAGGAGCTGACCGAAAAACTGGAAGCTCTGCAAAGCGACTGGGACGATTTCCAAGAAGGTTTGGACAAAAAAGCAGCCGCGGCCAAGAAAAAGCCGTCGACCAGCATCAACGGCCGGGTCCACATTGACAACTGGAACTTTGCGGAGACGGATCCAGGAATCAACATCATCGAAAATGGTGACCCGAATCATGACCCGGAAGACCGCTGGACGTTCCGCCGAATTCGTTTGGAATTGAAGGGCGATGTCCCTGGCGACATGTTTTGGCGGATGCAGATCGACTTCAACAACCCCAGCACGCCAGAAATCAAAGACGCCTACATCGGTTGGGCCGCTTTGCCCGGCAACAATCGGCTGATCTTGGGAAACCAAAAGCGTCCGTTGGGTTTGGACCACTTGAACAGTAGCCGCTTCAACGTATTCGCCGAACGTCCCCTGGCCGTTGAATCGTTCAATGAAGACGCCCGCCGGTTCGGTTTGGCGATGTACGGTCACAACGATGAAGAATCCATCGGTTGGGCCTACGGCATCTATAACCTGGAAAATATCAACACGTCCGGGCGATTCATCGGTGATGCGTTGCAGATGGGCGGTTACGCTCGCATCTGGGCGTCGCCATGGTACGACGAAACCAGCGGCGGTCGTGGTTACTGGCACTTGGGGTTGGCCGGTGCGGTCGCCAAGCCGGACGGCGACGGCGAAACGGACTTGGACGACAACAACAACGAGGGACGATTCCGTACCCGACCGCTGGCCCGTAGTTCGGAACGTTGGCTGAACACCGGACGCATCGAAGGTGCCGACTGGTACGAAGTGGTCGCGTTCGAATCCATCTTCAACGTCGGTTCGCTTCAGATCACCGGTGAATACTTCCTGACGCCGATGCAGCGTGACAACGTCGCCATCGACGACGATTTGTTCTTCCACGGCGGATACGTCTATGTGTCGTACTTCCTGACCGGTGAATTCAACCCGTACAAGCGATCCAACGGTGTTCTGGACCGGGTCAAGCCGTTTGAAAACTTCTTCCTGGTGGATCGCTGCCGCGGCGGATGCGGTTGGGGACTGGGTGCCTTTCAAGTTGCCGCCCGTTACGACCACTTGGACCTGAGCGACAGCAACATCCAAGGTGGTGTCGCCGACATGGCAACGCTTGGCTTCAACTGGCACTGGACCGCGTACAGCAAAGTCCAGACCAACCTGATCTGGGGCAACATCGAAGACAACGCCGCCGCGGCACCCTATGACGGTGGCGATTTCATGATCTGGGGGATGCGGTACATGGTCGACTTCTAATCGTCACACGCATCGATCCATCGCTCCGGTGCATCGGTTCGGTCCGGCCATCACGTCGGACCGTGGGGGATCCACCGTAGCCTTCCCACCGAATCTGAATCCCAAATCCAATGGAAAGTGTCATGAATATCCAACGTCTGTTTTCAAAAGTCGCCTTTCTGGTCAGTGTCGCCACCGCGTCGTTGTTTTCCAACACCGCACTGGCAGAATGCGGAACCTGCTGTGTCTGCCAAGCCAAACGGTGCCACGTCACCGTGGATACCGAAGAAGTTGATGTGGAATGCCGTGATGTCGAATGCGAAGACATCTGCATTCCGCCGGTCCGGTTCTGGTGGGAATGCGGTCCGCTGAAACCATGCGGTCGCATTCGAACCGTTCGCAAACTGGTAACCGAGACGCACACCAAAGAAGTCTGCACCTATGACTGGTCGGTCGTTACGGTTTGCAAGTCGTGTTATCGCAAGATCCACCGACTGCGATGCAAGCAACTGCACCTGAGCGAAAACACGCCGCCGGAACAGGTCGGCTTGCCGGCCATGTCGGAAGACGGAACCATTCGAATGGTGGTCAACGAAGAATGGGCCGCTGGTGGGTTCCCCGAATTGCACGTCGCGGCCGGCAAACCGCAGGTCGCCCGAGACGATCAGTCAGGGGAAACCGAAGACACCGCGATGGACTACTTTGCACCGATCGAAGTGAATCCGGTTCCCGACAAATTGGAATCAGCAGTCGTTCAGTAGGCGTACGACTTGTCGCTGCCGACGGCGTCGAACATCGGATCGACTTTCGATCAGGCCCCCAGATGTTGCCGAAAGAACTCGATTTGCCGCTGGTGGTAATCGGGTTCTTTCCATAAACGGTTGTGGCGGTGGCCCGCCAAACGCCAAGTTTCCGGTGGGTTTGCCCAGGCGGCCGACGCGAGTTGGTCAAAGTGTTCGATGGGCACCATCGTGTCTCCCGTGCTGTGAACCAGCATCACCGGACAGCGAATCTTTTCGACATAACGAACCGGGCTGGCGTCATTGACGTCCAGCCCGGTCAGCGTTTTCAGCCACAGTCGCGTCGCCGGCGCAAAGCCGCGCCAGACGCCCGCATAGTTTAAAAAGTCGCCGACCACACGATGACCATCGGCGAATGTCGAATCACACCACAACGCCGCGATCAATCCGCAGTCGTCTATGGAGGCTGCGATCAGGCTGGTCACCCCGCCCATGCTCTCGCCGCGCAAACCTAACCGGCTGCCGTCGATCCCGAGTCGATCCGCGTTGGCTTTCAGGTATCGCAGCGTCGCCAAGACGTCGTACGATTCGCGAATTCCCAGAGTGACCGGACCGTTTTCGTCGCTTTGACCGTGGTTCCGCAGGTCGATTGCGGCGACGGCGAATCCGGCACGACACAGCGAATCGGCACCTTGGTGCAACAACGATGCGCGATAGTCGGGATCATCGGGAAACGTCCACAAACAATTCTTGTGGCTGCTGAATCCGTGCACCATCAAGACACAGGGCGGTCGGTCGTCGGGACCGGCATCGGGCGGCCGGATCAGCCAACCGTCCAGGCGACACTTGGGCGTTTCGGTGTCACCGTCGACCGCGTTGTATGAGGGAACCTGAATCTCAAACGCGATCTGGTCAAAACCACGATCGGCGGGGCTTTCTTCGTCGGTACATCTTAGTACGCGACGTCCGAGCAACTTGGACGCGATCAGTCGTGCGAAGCCGAAGTATGCAATCAGCCCGACCGCGGCGACGATCGGGATTCCCCAAAACAGTGCCATCGACAATGCGTGGCGGGCGATCGGCAGAAAATCCGTCATGGATGCTGATGAACAGAAAGGAAGACGCGTAGCGAAGAGGATGGCGTGTGGGGTCAGTCCATAAAAAAACCCGCTTGTCGAGACCAAGGTAAAATCTCAACAAACGGGCTTGTCTCGCAGTTGATCAGCCAGACTTATCAAAGTCGAAGCAGATGATCGCGAGTGGGGTGGCTGTGCCGAGGCATCAGCCCGCCG
Organism: Crateriforma conspicua; assembly: GCF_007752935.1. NCBI lineage: Bacteria > Pseudomonadati > Planctomycetota > Planctomycetia > Pirellulales > Pirellulaceae > Crateriforma > Crateriforma conspicua. The sequence continues at coordinate 3,699,675 of NZ_CP036319.1, forward strand.
GCATCGCTACGGGTTACCACCCCGTTGGCTAGTACAGCAATAATCCACTTGATCACCTCCTTTACGTTTTAGGTTTGACGATGTCGGGTCCAGGTGCCAACCAGAGCGGCCCCGACAATCGTTCGGAAGTTGTCCGTCGCGGCGCGTTACCGCGACCCGACAACCCAATTATCGCTGCTGGGCAAGGCCGTCGCAAGTGCAGTCCAATTTCTGGCGTGATTTGATGCACGTTTTCGTGCGGGTTTCTACACTGGTGACGGCTTTCGCAAAACTTTTGTCGAAGTCTGCGACTCTTGGTTCGTAATGCGTTTTTGACGGCGTTCACGTTCCCAAACACCCCTCATCCCACAGCCCACCATGTTCTTTCGAAACCGCTGGCCGTCCCAAACGGCGAATCGTGTGTTTTCGTTTTGCGATCGGCTTTTCTCCGCGAACCTGATCGCCAGGATCGGTGTCGCGTCGGCGATCGTCTTCTGTACTGTCGCGGTCGACCTGCGGGCCGATGACGGCGTTCCGGACAGGGACGAGGCACAACAGCAGGCAAGCACAGGACGACCGGACATCGTCGTCTTCCTTTCCGATGACCACACGGTCACCGACAGTTCAGTCTACGGCAGCACCGAGATTCAAACGCCCAACATGCAGCGTTTGGCCGACGTCGGGATGACGTTTGATCGGGCCTATGTGGCGTCACCCTCCTGTGCCCCCAGTCGCGCCGCCTTGTTGACCGGGATTTCACCCGCACGAAACGGGGCGGAACGCAACCACGCGCGACCGGCGGCGGACTTGAAGAAGCTGCCCGCGTACTTGCAAGAACTGGGCTATGAAGTCGCCGCCTTTGGCAAAGTCGGCCACTATCGCCAGACGCCGGAATACGGTTTCGACGTGGCAAAGTTCTTCAACTACCACGAAGACCAGTGTGTTGATGAAGCGGTGAAATGGTTGCGGGCCCGCCAAAGCGACAAGCCGTTGTGTTTGTTTGTGGGCACCAATTGGCCGCACGTCCCGTGGCCCGAGGGAGAAACGTTTTTGATCGATGACGTTCGTGTTCCTCCACATCACGTGAACACGAAAGAAACGCGGGAGGCACGCCAGCGTTATCTGCAAGCGGTCCAAACAATGGACAACGAATTGGGCGCGGTCTATGACGCAACGATGGACGTGCTGGGCAAAGACACGTTGTTCATTCACACCAGCGATCACGGTGCCCAGTGGCCGTTCGCCAAATGGAACCTTTACGAAGAAGGCATCCGAACACCGTTGATTGTTTCTTGGCCTGGAAAGATCCAGGGCGGTGTCCGCACCGACGCGATGGTCAGCTGGGTCGACCTGTTGCCGACAATGGTTGCGGCCGCGGGCGGCGATCCCGACGCGGCGGCACCGGTGAAGCTGGATGGTCGATCGATCATGCCGGTCTTGACCGGACAAGCCGACACGCATCGCGACGTGATCCTGACCACGCACAGCGGCGACGGCAACATGAACGTCTATCCGGCGCGTGCGGTCACGGGCAAGCGGTACAAGTACATCCGAAATTTGTATCCACAATTCCAATTCGGAACCCACATCGACAAAAAGCCCGCCGACACCGGGTATTGGCCGAGCTGGGAAGCCAAAGCCGGCGATGACACCGATGCCGCCAACGTGGTTCGCCGGTACCAACAACGTGCAGCGGAGGAACTGTACGACTTGCAGGAAGACCCGCTGGAGTTATTGAACCTGGCACGCGATCCGGAACACCACAGCCAGCTGGCTCGGCTCAGCACTCGGTTGGACCAGTGGATGACCGACCAGGGCGATCAACCCGATTCCGTTGGACTAGCCAAATTGTTGCCGCCCTCCGGCCAGCCGCCCAACGTGATCATGGTCTTCATCGACGGCATGGGCTGGGCCGACCTGTCTTGCTTCGGTGGCATCGAAGGCCAAACGCCGAACATCGACCGGCTGGCGTCCGAAGGCATCCGGCTGACGAATTTTTATGTCAATTCGCCCATTTGTTCGCCGTCGCGAACGGCGTTGACCACCGGACATTACCCCGCACGACATCGCATCACGTCTTATCTGGCATCACGCGAATTGAACGCCGAGCGGGGTGTGGCCGATTGGCTGGACGAAGAAGCCGTCACGTTGCCTCGATTGCTTCAACAAGCGGGCTACGCGTGCGGTCACTTTGGCAAGTGGCACATGGGCGGCCAACGCGATGTCGGCGATGCGCCGATGATTTCGAAGTACGGTTTCGTTCGGTCACTGACCAACTTCGAAGGATTGGGCCCCCGCGTCTTGCCACTGAAAGACGCCTACGACGGAAAGCCGCCCAAGCCGCATGCGTTGGGCAGCGACAAACTGGGCAAGGGGCCGATCATGTGGGAAGACCGCAGCGTGATCACGTCACGTTTTGTTGCTGAGACGTTGGACTTCGTTCGCGAAGTATCTCAGGGCGACGAGACACCGCCGTTTTACGTCAACGTTTGGCCCGACGACGTGCACTCCCCTTATTTCCCACCGGCGGGACGTCGCGGTGACCAAGAAAAACGCACGCTGTACCTGTCCGTTTTGAAAACGATGGATGAACAGTTGGGCGTGCTGTTTGACCGTGTCCGCAACGATCCCAAACTGGCCAAGAACACGTTGATCTTTGTCGCCAGCGATAATGGCCATGAACCCGGTGCTGGTGCGGGTGGCCCCCTGCGTGGCTTCAAAGGCAAGCTGTACGAAGGCGGCATCCGCAGCCCTCTGATCGTCTGGGGGCCGGGAATGATTCGTCCCGAAGCGGCGGGGACGGTCAACGAAACGACGATCGCATCGGCGATCGATTTGGTGCCATCGATTCTGCAGGCGACCGGCGTTTCAGCCCCGGAAAGTTACCAACCCGATGGCGAAGATTTATTGTCGGCATTGTTGGGGTACAACCAAGCCCAACGGAACACGCCGCTGATGTGGCGTCGGCCGCCGGACCATCCGGGCAACCGTCAACAGCCGTATCCGGATTTGGCCATCCGTGACAAGAATTGGAAACTGTTGTGCAACATCGATGGATCGGCGGTGGAGCTGTACGACTTGGCCAACGATATCGGGGAAACGAAGAACATGGCCGACAAACGTCCCCAGATCACCCAGCGGCTGAAGGACCAGTTGTTGCAGTGGAACGAGTCGCTGCCGGCTGACGGTGTGGTCACCGTGCCGCGCGGCCAGCAGGAAAAGCGGTTCGGAAAGCGGCGGTGGAAATAGGCCACCGCCATGGCGATGGCGGCGACGCGCTGGGGGCCCGCGGTGATGGGGGCGGATCGAGCCAGAACCGGCGTCTGATGGTCTTCGGCAGAATCGGTTCCTGCGATATGCTTCTGGGCCAAACAGACGCTGTCGACGGTGCCCGCCCGGCCCACCACGACGCTGGTCCCTGATCCAGCGTTCGGAATCGGGCTGAATCACCGTCGACAGAAATTGCCACCGCATTCGCCCCACGCCGCGACCGATGAAAACCGACGAGCTTCGTGAAAAGTACCTGGCCTTTTTCGAAACCAAAGGCTGTGTCCGCCGTCCCAGCGACGTGCTGGTCCCCACTTGGGACCCCTCGGTGCTGTTCACTCCCGCCGGAATGAACCAATTCAAAGACCACTTCCTGGGCAAAGTCACGCTGGACTTCACCCGCGCGACGACGTGCCAAAAGTGTCTGCGGACCGGCGACATCGACAACGTCGGACGGACGGCGTACCACCACACGTTCTTTGAAATGCTGGGCAACTTCAGCTTCGGCGACTACTTCAAAGAAGACACGATTCGCTGGGCTTGGGAATTTCTGACCGACAAAAAATGGCTGGGTCTGGATCCAGGTCGACTGTCAGTCACCGTTTACAAGGATGACGACGAAGCGGCCAAGATTTGGCACGAAGGGATCGGTCTGCCCACGTCGCGGATCGCGCGGATGGAGGAAGACGAGAACTTTTGGCCCGCGTCGGCACCCAGCCAGGGTCCGGACGGCGTGTGCGGTCCGTGCAGCGAAATCTATTACGTGCTGGATGACGGCAGCGATGTCGAAATCTGGAATCTGGTGTTCACGCAGTTCAATCGCGTCGGTGATCCGCCGGACAACCTGCGTCCGCTGCCCAGTAAAAACATCGACACCGGGATGGGCCTGGAGCGAACCGCCAGTGTGCTGCAAAAGGTCCCGACGAATTATCACATCGACATCTTGATGCCGATCGTCCAAGCGGCCGCGGAAGTGACGTCGGTCCCCTATGAATACGACAGCGACAACGGCCGACGTTTACGCCGCATCACCGACCACGTCCGCGCGGCCACCTTTGCCGTCCACGAAAACGTGTACCCCGGTGCCAATGGGGCCAAGTACGTCATCCGACGGCTGATCCGACGCGCGGTGTTGGACGGACACCAGATGGGATTGCGCGATCCGTTCCTGTATCAGATCGTCGACGCGGTCGCCGATGCCATGAAACCCGCGTATCCGGAATTGACGGAAACGGTCCAGCGGGTCCAGGGCGTCATTCGCGGCGAAGAAGAACGATTCTTTGCGACCATCGATGCGGGGCTACAACGGATCGATCGCATCTTCGGTGACATGGAAACATCTGGCACCGGGATGATCGATGGTGACCAGGCGGCCGACCTTTACACCAGCTACGGAGTGCCGCCGGAACTGTTGCAACAAATGGGAGCCGAAAAGAGCTTCACATTCGACTGGAACGGCTACACCGAAGCGATGCAGCGTCACGCCGAAATCAGCGGCGGTGATCAGTTCAAACTGTTCCAAACCGGTCCGCTGGAAACGTTGAAGGAATCGCTGCGACATACCGAGTTCTTGGGTTACGACGCCACGACCGCCGAAGCCACGATCAAGGGAATCATCATCGGCGATGGTACCGATGATGATTCGGACGAATCGACGTTGGTGAAATCAGCATCGGCCGATCCCGATCAACCGATGCGGTTGGTCTTGGATCGAACGCCGTTTTACGGTGAATCCGGCGGCCAGGTCGGCGACGTCGGCGTGATCCGCGGTGACGGTTTCGAATTCAACGTGACCGACACACAGAAACACGGCGACTTGGTCGTTCACCACGGACGCTTGGTGAAAGGAAAGGTTTCCGAAAGCGACGCCTGCCAAGCGATCGTCGACCAAGACAACCGCCAAGCGTTGCAGCGGGCCCACAGCGCGACCCACATCTTGCATTACGCGTTGCAGAAGAACGTCGGCGCGCACGCTCAACAGCAGGGCAGCAAGGTCGAAGCGGACGTGTTGCGATTCGACTTCAGCAACCAAGAAGCCTTGGACGAAGACAAGTTGGCGGCGATTCGCACCGACGTCATCGATCGCGTCCAAGCGAAAGACCCGATCCGCTGGCAAACGGTCGCCTTGGCCGATGCACGCAAAGCCGGCGCGATGATGTTGTTCGGTGAAAAATACCCCGACCCCGTCCGCATGGTTTCGATGGGTGAATTCAGCAAAGAACTTTGCGGCGGAACTCACCTGACGTCCACGGGCGACGTCGAAGCGTTCGAATTGGTCAGCGAAGAAAGCGTTTCGTCGGGCACCCGGCGTATCGTCGCGTTGACGGGGCCTCGAGCGAAATCGCATATCGAATCGACGATCGAAACGACTCGCAAGGCCGCGGAGATCCTGGGGTGCAGCCAAAAGAATCTGGTCAAAGCGGCGACGGATTTGGCCAACGACGTCCGCGGCATCAAAAAGGAACTGAACAGCGGCGTGGCCACCGAACACGCCGCGTCGATCGTCGGCAATGCGGATCCGGGAACCCTGGAATACGAAGCGGCGAAAGCAATTTTGCGTGACACCGCGCGGTTGTTGAACGTCGCCACGTCGGATGTGCCGGATCGATTGAAGGCGTTGCTGGATGATCGATCGGATCTGTTGGACGAACTGCAAAAGATGACCGCAGGCGGCAAATTGTCCGCGGACGATTTGATCGGTTCGGGCCAAACGGTCGGTGACTGTCTGATCGTGGTCGCCGAGACGCCGGGAGCCAACCCGAACATCATGCGTGGCTGGATCGACCAGATTCGCAAGAAGTCCGACCATGCTTCGGCGGTACTGTTGGCCGCGCGTCAGGGCGAAAAGGTCTTGCTGGTCGGTGGGCTCAGCAATGACTTGGTCAAACGCGGGCTGAACGCGGGCAAATGGGTGGGCAACGCCGCCAAAGCCCTCGGCGGTGGCGGTGGTGGTCGTCCCGACATGGCTCAGGCCGGTGGCAAAGATGCCAGTAAGTTGCCCGAAGCGTTGGACGCAGCGATCGCGGAGATCCAGGCGGCACTTAGCGAAAATGCTTGACGCCAAAACGCGTGATCCAAGCCACAATGATCCCCACGGGCCACCTTGCGTCGTTACCATCCGATAGAATGGCGGCGACGCAATGACCGGATCTTGAACCCAGCTTTTCTATGTACGACCCCGCGTTTGAAACCTCACGGCTGTTATCGGCCAACATCGAAAAGGTCTTGCTGGGCAAACCCGACGTGGTCCAAATGCTGGTCCTGTCGCTGATCGCCGGCGAACACGTCTTGCTGGAAGACGTTCCCGGCGTCGGGAAAACGTTGGCCGCCAAAGCGTTGGCCCAGTCCATCGAAGGCAGCTTTACTCGATTGCAATTCACGCCCGATTTGTTGCCCGCCGATATCACCGGCAGCATGATTTATCGGACCGACCGACACGAGTTTGAATTCAGCCCCGGTCCGGTGTTTGCCAACGTCGTGCTGGCGGACGAAATCAACCGTGCTCCACCGCGAACGCAGTCCGCGTTGTTGGAAGCGATGAGCGATGCACGCGTCAGTGTGGACGGAAAGTCTCATCCGTTGCCCAGCCCGTTCATCGTCATCGCCACGCAGAACCCCTTCGAATTCGAAGGCACCTATGCGTTGCCCGAAAGCCAGTTGGACCGGTTCCTGCTGCGGACCAGCGTGGGGTATCCGGGGCGTGAAATGGAACGCCAGGTCATGTCGACGCACCGCACCGGTGAACCGGTCGATCAGTTGCAACCCGTCGTCAACGTCGAATCGGTCCGGCACGCCCAAATGGCGGTCCGCGAGGTGAAGTTCGACGATTCGTTGGTGGAATACTTATTGGACATTGTCGAATCGACACGTCAGCACGACGCTTTCCAAGTCGGCGTCAGCACCCGAGGCGCTCTCAGCTTTTATCGCGGATGCCAGGCTCGGGCGATCACCGAAAGCCGCGACTACGTCACCCCCGACGACATCAAACAATTGGCCGTCGCCGCGCTGTCGCACCGCGTGTTGCCAGAGGGCATTTTCCAAGGCGCCGATCGAAACTATGTCGAACAACAGGTTGCCGATTTGGTGCAACAGGTGCCGGTCCCGGTTTGATTGACCGGACGACGTTTGACCTAACTGACTTGGTCACCCCGAAAACATGATTCGACGTACCCGTTTGACACGACTGGGTTGGCACTTCGGATTCGTGATCGCCTTTGCCATGCTGGGCGGTGCGATCCGCGGGCTGAATCTGTTGTTGGTCTTGGCGGCCATTATGGTCGGGGCGTTGATCACGCAGTGGCGGTGGTGCACTCGAGCGGCAGAATCGGTGGACATCCGCCGCCGTTTGCCCAGCGAAGCGTTTGCCGGCACACCGTTTCGTGTCCGGTTCCGATTGACCAACCACAATCGATTCTTGCCCCTGTGGATGTTGCGGATCACCGATCAAATCGTTCTGGACGATCAACGGAACAGCGGTCGATGGCTGAAAGTCTTGGGCGGCGGCACGGCGGGGCCGGAACAACGCGCCAAAGCGGTCAGCGGGATCGGCGTCGTCGGCGGGCGTCAAACCGTAACGCCGTCGTACATTTGCCGGATCGCCGATCGCGGGTCGTATCGATTCGGGCCGGTCACGGTGTCCACGACCTTTCCGTTTTCCCTGATGAAGGCCGAAGCCCAATCGGACCAAAGCCAAGTGCTGGACGTGTATCCGCGTTTGTTGCGTCTGCGTCGGGGATGGAAGAACGTTCTATTGCAGCGGACCGGCGGCGCGACGGTCGGTGCGCATCGCGGCGGCAATGACGAAGGCGACTTTTTCGGGCTGCGTGAATACCATCCCGGTGACAATCCAAAGTGGATCCACTGGCGCACCACCGCGCGGCTGGGCGACTTGGCGGTGCGTCAGTTCGAACAGCAACGACGTTACGACGTTTGTTTACTGTTGGACGCTTGGTACGCACCGGACCAAGCCATGCAAGGCGTTTTGCCGGGATCATCATCCGGTTCGAAATCGTCCGGTTCCAATTGGTCCGGACGCATTCGGACGGGCGACGATGTGGAAACGGCGATCAGTTTGGCCGCCACGTTGTTGGTCGACTTGGCATCCCAGCCGGGTAACCGGGTCGTTTTCGCTTCGGCCGGCGTCAGCAGTCGCGCGATGATTGCGGGGACGTCGTTCGAGGCGCGGCGAAGGTTGTTTCAAACCCTGGCCCGTATTCAACCGTCGGCCACACCGCCGATCAAACAAACGCTGGACCACGCCGTCGAAGCGGTGGGATTGCCCCAAGATTTGATTGTGGCCAGCCCGCGATCCCAGGAAGACGCGATGAACGAGGATCCGGAACTGCGTGACATTCTGACCATGTGGGCGCGTCGCGGGCGAATCCGATGGTTGGACGTGACGACCGATACCGTCGGTGGCATGATCGTCAGCCAAGATTCGTCCAACCGACCAGCGCCGGGAACGTCGCGTTCCGGTCAATCCGCCAAGCAGTTCCTGGATTCGGACGCGTCCGCGTCGGCCGGGCTGCGAAAGGACGAAGCGTGATGGCCAGCGGACAGACGGTCGGCGAAGCCAGTGGGTCGGTGGTCGTCGCCAATCCCACCAAACCACAGCGTCGGCTGATCAATCGCACCCAGTTGTCGTTTGCCGTGTTGTCGTGCCTGGGCGGACTGGCGATGCGTGGCGACAACTTGGAAGGCTTGGCCACGACCGCGGCCGTGTTCTCAATTTTCGGCTATCTGTTCGTCGATCGCTTCCGGTTGTTCTCCATGCCCGCCCCGCTGGCTTACACGGCGATGGGGATTGCCGGACTTTACTGTGTCAGCGATTTCAGCGACTTGGGCGGTCCGGGCAGCAAACAGATCGAGGCGGTCGCCTATTTGTTGGTGTCGGTACAAGCCGTCTTGATGCTGCAGCGCAAGACCCAGCGGATCTATGAACAGATCGTCGTCTTTTGTTTATTGCAACTGATCGTTGCGGCGGTGTTCAACGATGCGCTACAGTTCGGCGCTGCGTTGATCCCCATTGGTTTGGTCGGTGTCTTTGGTGTAAGCCTGTTGTCCACCGCCAGTGCGGCAACCGAAGGCGATGATTCCTTGGCGATCGACCAAACGTTCCACAGTGCGCTGGACGCGCAAGGTCGAATCACGGTTCCGCCAAGCGACGAAATGTTCCAAGACGATGAACCGGAGATCGATCTGGATGAAGCGTGGATTTTGACCGGCACCCCGGAATCGAATCAATCGCTGGCACTGGCCGGACGCCGGACGTTCTGGGTCATCGGCATGACCATCACGCCGGCGGTTATGTTGATTGCCGCGATCTTTTTCTATGCGTTGCCGCGAATGACCGACGCGTCGACGATGGGCAGTGCCGGGTCCGCATTGGTGGGCTTCAACGATGAAGTCGACTTGATGCAAGTCGGAAAGTTGCTGCAAAGCGGTGAAACGGCACTCCGCGTGCGATTGCAAGATCGGCGGACCGGAAAGCTGTATCAGATCACCGGGCCGATGTACCTGCGTGGCCGAGCGTTGGAGACGTACAGCGTGGATTTGTCCAACGAGCTTTCCCACGGCATGTGGCGATCACGCAATGCGGGCGTTTTAAGTCGTTTCGCGCCCACGCCCGTGGAATACGACGGGATCCCCGCCAAGGACCGCGCTCTGTTCGACTCGGTAACGGTCACCGTCAATCACGAAGCCACCAAGTCCCAGTCGCTGTTCGGAATCGTTCCCTATTTCGAGGTCGCAGGCCCGGGACGGATCCACCACACGCCGGCAAGCTATGAATTGTCTCGGCCCAAACGATCCTCGGGCGGCTACCCACGCTATCGCATCCGATACACCACCAACGCGTTCTATCTGGGAGACCAGTCGGAATTCATTTCACCTTGGACCACCGACGATCCCTGGGGCCGAACGCACCGAGATGAAACAAGATTTGCCGACGATGAAGAATTGTTGGACATCGATTCCGAAGACGACGCCCGATTGGAACAGCGGTTGGAAATCCGGAACCTACGCTACAAGACGGAAGAAGACTGGGAAAAGTATCTGGAACTGTGCACCGAATGGAGCCGGGAAAATATCCCAACGGCCGGGCGATTGGCGAAGATGATTCGACGGGATATGTCAGCCGATCGTGGAAGCACATTTGACTTCGTCAAAGCGGCCGAAAATCTGTTCTCCGCCAGAAACGACTTCGAATACACCTTGGATCTTAGTGCCGATATCTTGGAAGGCGTCGACCCGATCGAACAGTTCCTGAAGGTCGATCGACGCGGGCATTGCCAGTTCTTCGCATCCGGACTGATCATGATGCTGCGAAGCGAAGGCATCCCGGCGCGAATGGTCGTCGGTTACTGCACCGACGAATACAACACATTGGGGGACTACTACGTCGCGCGACAATTGCATGCCCATGCTTGGGTCGAAGCCCTGTTGCACAAAGACGAACTACCGCCGACGGCGAATCTGGCCGGACAGCGCCCCTCGGAATACTACTGGGTGCGATTGGATCCGACGCCGGGCGGATCGGGCGGCGGAATCATGCCGGATCGCAGCGGCGGTGTGAACCAAGTGCTGGACATCGCGCAAAACCTGTGGGACGACTACGTGGTGGACATGGACGGGGGACGCCAAGACCGCGTGCTGTCGGCCACCGCGGGATCGACGCCGATGAGCGATGCTTACACCCAAATGATTCAGCGATTGCAGGCCAGTCTGGCGCGGGCTCGGGCCGGTGAACTGGGCGGTGGGTCGTTGGCCAAAGGCAATCGATTTTCATTGCCCGCCGCGCTTGCGACGATCAGCATGTCGGTGATGGTGATCGTGTTGCTGCGGCTGAAGTTACCCGCGCTGTTGGGTCGCAATCGCGGTGACTTGGCCGATACAACCGCGGCACGCCCCACTTTGGCGTTTTATGCCGATGCCGTCGATCAGCTGCAGCGTTTGGGCGTCCATCGACGCACGGGCCAGACCCCAGCCGAACTGTCCACCGAAATTTCTGCGAAGACGTCACCGTCACGTTTTCCCGCCGGGGAACCCTTCGCGGCGTTGACGCGGTTGTTCTACGCCATGCGATATCGTGGTGACAGAGTGGACGCAAAGGTGACTGATTCGCTGTTAGACGATCTGAATGAGCGGGTGGGCCGCATCGTGAACCAGGGGGACATCGGCGCGGGCGCGTCTGGGCAAGCTGGACAACCCGATGCTGTTGAAACGGCTGGGAAACCCTAGACGCCGAAAACGTGTCGTTTGCTGCGGCCCGGGTGCCTGCAAACGGTGGAATGATCGGAAGTCACGGCTATACTTTGTTGGACTGACTTCTGGACTTCAAACGCGACCAATCGCTACGTGATCGTCACCATCGATGGCCCCGCCGGCGCGGGGAAAAGCAGTATCGCTCGCCAAGTCGCTGACCGACTGGCGTTCGATTTTCTTGACACCGGCGCGATGTATCGTGCCGTGACGCTGGGGTGCCTTCGGGCCGGCATCGACTTCGATGACGTCGATGCTTTGGAACAATTTGCTGGTTGCTTGGAATTGCGTTGGGACGACCAACGCATTTTTCTTAACGGCGAAGACGTTTCGGAGGAGATCCGGCAACCGGAGGTCAGTGCCGCCATCGGTCGGATCGCCGATCTTTTGCCGCTGCGGACCAGGCTGTCGGAAATGCAACGACAGGTCGCCGAGGGCAAAGACATTGTCACCGAGGGACGCGATCAAGGCGCCGAAGTTTTCCCTGACGCGGAATGTAAGGTGTTTCTGACCGCGTCACCGCAGACCCGCGCCCGTCGCCGTCAGTTGCAATTGTCCGAAACGGGCGTGGACCTCTCGATCGACGAAATCCTGGACGCCCAAAACAGACGCGACCTGGAAGACACCACGCGTGACGTTGGTCGGCTGCGTGCGGCGGATGACGCGATCGTGGTGAATACCGACTGTCTGTCCAGCGACGAAGTGCTGCAGGCGGTTTTGGAAATCATCCACGGCGTCTTGGAATCCCGAACGTCCAAGACGGCTTCTTAACTAGGCGGACAGAACGCTTTAGGTTTCCATTGGGCGCAAAACTTCTGCCCGCTGCTATCGCGTCGAAATCCGATGTCTGGGCACATCAGCTCTTTTGGCCACCCCCACGCCAAAGGGCTGCCGCCACGGTAATCGTTCCACTTTGACACGTCTGCGACGCGGAAGTGGGTTGATGGCACCGTTTCGATCGCACAGTTTCGACTGCTTGGCGGGCACGCGGACACCCAAGCAATTGGCCGCAGTCGCTCATCAGACTGTTTTGGCGGGTGCAGGGTGCGCCATAACGTCACCAGTGGAAAAATTCCTGAAGAATTTTCGAGGCCAGATGAGGTATCGCAACAAATGGTCGCAATCCACAAAAAAGCCCTAAGGGAAGACAGGCGACCGATAAATGAGCAGCAAGGGGCGCAGATACGCCACCTCCGTAGGGCTATTTGTCGCACCATTGGCAAGTCACCGATAAAGGTGATCGTTCGTTAGCTCAAGATAAACGAACCTTCGCTCCGGCGTAATGGAATTGAAACTCGCTGATCGTTAACGTTTGATCAAGTTGCTGGAACGTCCACCACTAATGCTCATTAGCGGTGCTTCTGGGAACTCAGTTGTCGTACTGGGGCAGTCGAGTGCGACAAAAGGTGTACACCCGCACCTGATCCGCGGGGCGATTTATCTTTCTCGAAGTTTTGGAGTTCTCAGATGAGACAAACATCCTCCTCTCGACCGGGCTTCACGCTGGTGGAACTGTTGGTGGTGATCGCCATCATCGGCGTCCTGGTCGGCCTGTTGTTGCCGGCGGTTCAGTCGGCACGTGAAGCCGCACGTCGGATGTCTTGCAGCAACAATGCCAAGCAAATCGGATTGGCGCTGCACAACTATCACTCGGCGTTCAACAACTTGCCCGCCATGATGGGCGGCTCGCGTGGCGAAACCAACATCGGCGACAGCACGCGAAGCAATCAATTGCGTCTGAGCTATTTGGTTCCTCTGTTGCCGTTCATAGAGCAACAACCGTTGTGGGATCAGATCAGCAATCCGATGGCCGTGAAGACCAACGGCGATCCCAAGAACCCGCCGTGGCCGTCGATGGGCCCCGCCCCGTGGCGTGGCGATTATCGTCCTTGGGCCACCGACGTTTCGTCGTTCCGTTGCCCCAGTGACCCCGGTGTCGGTTCGCCCGCTCTTGGCCGTTGTAACTATGCCAACTGCATGGGTGACGCGGTCGAATACTTGGACGTCGGTGCCTATCAGTGGGTGACCCCGAACAACTTTTCGACCGGCAACGTTGAACAGATCAACGTTTCGGGACGTGGGATGTTCGTCTGTCGCGAGTACAAAAAATTCCGTGACGTCGTCGACGGATTGTCCAACACGATCATGGTCGGCGAAATCTTGTCGGATTCCGGTACTCGTGACATCCGTACCGCACCGGCCGACGGCCCCGGTTCGGGACCGCTGCGTGACAACCCGTCATGGGCGTTGGACCAAGGTCTGATCGATCCGAATCGTCCGCTGTACTGGTTGCCCGATACCAACTTGACCACCGACCAAAGCACCGGTGGTGATGGCAACTGGTCAAGCCGTGCACGTGGTTTTCGTTGGTCCGACGGGTGTCACCAGTTCACCGGTTTCAACACGATCCTGCCGCCCAACAGCGAAACCGTTTCGCGAACGGGCAACGACAACACCTGGGGGATTTATCCGCCCAGCAGCCAGCACCCCGGCGGCGTTCACGTCGTGATGGGTGACGGTGCGGTGAAGTTCATCACCGACGCCATCGACGCCGGTGATCGTCGTGCCAAGACGGTCTACAAGGCCGCTGGCAACGCGGGTATCGCCAGCCCGTACGGCGTTTGGGGTGCCATGGGTACCCGCGCCAGCCGCGAAACTTACGACTCGACCGACCTGTAAACCGGCCGTCGAACATTGCACGCTGGATGGGAACCCACCACCAGCGTGTTAACCAAACGCGTCTTTGCCAAAGACAGGGGCCGTGTGAAGTCGTCCAGACATCCGCGGCCCAGTCGACCCGCAAAGCCCACCGGTCGTGATTCGATTGCCCACTGATGGCTTGAACCTATCGGCCGTCCGTGACGGTGAACGTCAACGACAGCGAACATGTTGCCGTCGCCCGAGCCGTTTTTCTTTCTCGTTTGTAAAACCCCCGAAGAGTTCCATCCATGTTGACTCGTTCCATGATTCTGGCTTTTGCCGCTTTGATCTTCACCGTTCCGATGATGACCGGATGCAGCGGTGGCGGCGACAACACCGTCATCGAACAACCCGATGACATCGAAGACCAAATGGAAGCTTACGAAGCCGAACAAGCGGCCGCCGACGCGGCTCGTTAATCGGTGTGCTTTCACCCCGAATTCCCCACCGGGTCATCCGTCACGCTTGTGGCGGATGACTTTTTTTATTGCGCCGTCGGCCGGCACGATCAGCCGATGCTTCCGGCGTATCCTGGTCCCGTGCCCAGTGTGTCAAACAGCATCTTTCATCCGCTAAGCTTTGAGAGATAGGCTTAACCTGCCGCATGGTTCCACTGCCACTTGATGCGAGACAAACAACATGGCTTCGAAACCGGATTCCAAGCGTGCCGCGTCAAAGATGAAACGTACGGAATATATGAAAGAGCTTCGCAAACTGCAGGCAGAGCTTTGTCATTTGCAGGCTTGGGTGAAGCACAACGGCATCCGTGCGATCGTTATTTTCGAAGGCCGCGACGCCGCGGGAAAGGGCGGGACGATTCGCGCCATTACCGAACGCGTCAGCCCCCGTGTGTTTCGCACGGTCGCACTTCCCGCACCGTCGGATCGCGAGAAGTCCCAGATGTACCTTCAACGATACATGAACCACTTTCCGGCCGCCGGCGAGATCGTGATCTTTGACCGCAGTTGGTACAACCGCGCCGGTGTCGAGTATGTGATGGGGTTCTGTACCAAAGAAGAACACCGGCGTTTTCTGCAGCTATGTCCCGTGGTCGAAATCTACATCGCCGATGGCGGAATCCGCCTGATCAAGTATTGGCTGGAGGTGGGTGACGAGGAACAGAAGCGACGGTTCGAAGCCAGGATCACCGACCCGCTGCGGCAGTGGAAATTGAGCGCGATGGATCTTCCTTCGCGCAGCAAGTGGTATGAGTATTCCAAGGCACGCGACATGATGTTGGAAGCCACCGACACGGACCACGCACCTTGGAACATCTTGCCGTCCGATGACAAGCGACGCGCACGATTGAACTGCATCCGGCACCTGTTGAATCAGTTTCCGTACGAGAAGGTCCCCGCCGAAGAAGTCAGATTGCCCAAGCGGTCCAAAGAAGGGGCCTATGACGATACGGCATCCCTGTCCGGCCGTAACTTTGTGCCCCAGCACTATTGATGTGCCTTCGCCGCAACATCGCTTGTTGGAAGCCGGCCTGGTGCGGACCCCAATCGTCGCCTTTCGCTCTGCGAACGTAGCGTCCGCAACAGGCCCTATACCGAACTAGGGCCCGACGCAATTTCGGCAACGCGGCGGCCCGTACCCCCGCCAAAACAACCAACTCAACCTACGGAATCCGATCCAACGTCAATAGAACGACAGTATGAAAGGTCTGTTGATCGGCCGTTTGTTGCGTCAGCATCGCTTTGCCCAACGCCTGTGTGGTCCGAGTCGGCGCCACGATCAAAACGTCGCCTTCGCTCAGCCGAACGTCCCATTGATTTTCGGCCAGCGACCAAGCATCGCGACGTTGTTCCATTCGAACCGCCGCCTTGCTGGGCGTGAACGAACGCTTCATTGGTCCGTGCTGAATCTCCGGCCGAAACGTCAGCCGAATTTGACCGGCCATCGATGTCGGATTCGCTTCCAAAGCAAACAATGGTTGCGGCGCATCCAAGGTTCGGCCGACCGTTTGGCCGTCGATGCGAGCCAACACGGTTCGCGTTTTCGAGTCGGCCCGGCGAACCCACAATTCGGTACGCTCGGCCCATCGCACCGGAAACGCACCGCTTAGCCCCGAGACGTCAGTGGCGATTTCGGTCTGTTCCATGAAGTCGTTGATCAAGTCCGACGGCGGTGTCATTTCCGCCAACAACTGATCGACCTTTTGACGATCCTTGACCAATCCGACGCGCAAACCGTTATCCAACAGGCGTCGACGATCGCCCGCATCGACGACCGTTTCATCGACCCAGTTCCAAATCGTGTCCCAGGGATCGGGCAGGAAAGAATCACCGGCGGGACTGGATTCCGAATCCTGGCTTGCCATCCCATCAGGGGTGTCTTCCGCGGCCAGACTTTCAGCAACTTTGGCGATCGGTTCCGGCGGGCGAATGGTGATGAATCGGCTACTCATCACCAGTGCATCGGTGCGATGGTGCAGCGTTTGAACCGATTCGGCCTTGTGAGTGACCACAGGCTCCGTTTCGCTCTGACGCCAGTTGGCACAGCCGGCCAACGACAGCGCGGCCAACAAACCAATGCCGGCCCCTTTCGCGTGGCGAACGGGACGAGATTTCCATTCCGGCAATGAATCAGGTCGGACCGCCAAGCGATTGATCTTTTCGGTGCGGGGCGCGAATCACAAACGGCAAACCGCCGGGCCGGCGACGAAAATCGCTGCATTGGCCCTGGTTTTCAACCGGTGGTTAACTTTCTGTACACCCGCACGTCAAGATCTTTGTGGCTCTGGTCGCCCGGGCGGACGGACGGCTTCGGTGACGCGGCTGGAGGAATGACGCAGGTCGCTGCGAAAACCGGCCGTTGACCGGGGGCCAACGACAGGATGACTTGTGAAATGCGTGATTTTTGCTAATCTTCCGTGCTGCTTTGAATCGAAACAGGCGACGCGGAAGGCGCCAAAACCCGCGATCCGCCTGGCCCCGACGCTTTGGGGCACCAACCGCGTTGCGATTTCGGGGTTCGCTTGCTGCACTGCGGCCGTTAGCGACCTCACACGCACCGCATTCTTTGGCTGAATACCTTCATTGATCCGTGGCCGTCGTGGGCGGCCAAGCAAACATCCATCACATTTCGGAGACTCGACTCGGTGGGAACCAAGAAATCAGGTAAAGGACGTCGTAAAGTCGGACGTAAGAAGCGCAGGATGCGAGCCAAGATTCGTCACCGCAAGAAATAGACGAATTTGGTGACGTCGGGGTTCGGTGACGTTTCGATGGTTTGAAATAGCCCACCGATTGCCGAGATCTTCGACGACCATTGATTCCGAGCCGAATGAAAATGGGTCGCCTGACGCGGTGCGAAGGGCGGCCTTGTTGATGCGCGAACACCGCCCGGTGGACCCGCCAGAACGCCGATGCGTTAGGTCCCCGAATGCAATAGCTGTCGCCTAGAGTCCCAGTTGGGCGGCCCAGCGGCGTTTCTTTCCTTCACCGCCGGCGTTGTTCTGTTCACATTCACGGCGTGCGTGGGCCAAACGTTCTTCCAGTTCAGCGTTCTTCCGCTGCAGTTCTTGGCGTTCGCGTGAAAGCTTGGCCCGTTCCAAAGAGGCCTCGATTTCGACTTTGCGGAATTTCTCTTCCCAATCCGCCTGCATGTCTTGCAGACGTTGACGTTCTTCCTGGATCAATTCATCCGCGTCAAACATCTGGGCGATCGATGCGGCCCCCACTGTCATGCCGTCTTCGGCCGGGCCGCGTTGTTCCAACAATACACGCAATTCGCCCAATTCATCGTCACGACGTTCGACTTGTTGCTGCAACGATTCCAGCTGGTCAAACAACCGTGCGACTGTATCTGCGGGATCGACTGTATCGGCGAGATCGAAGTCGCCAAGTGATTCAGCGTCGCCCGGTGTTGCCGCTTGTGCCGCGATGACGCCGCTGGATTCTTGTTTCTGCTTCAAGGTCGTCAGGAACGATTCGGCGTCGAAAGAGTCCTCTTCCATTTGCCGATAGATCAATTCCTTGCGTTGTTCCCATGTCAGCAGATCGGGCGATCCGCCGGGCTGCGTGGCGTCGGATTCGATCGATTGTTGGACGCTGCTGCCGGCGACGCGGGAAGCCAAGTCGGCGTTTTGTTCGGCCAGTTCATCATTCTGCTTCTGCAGCGATTCGTTGGCTTCGGTCAGTTCATCGATCCGCGACTTCAGCGATTCCAAATCCGTGGCTTCGATGACGTGCGATTTTAAGTCGGCGAATTCTGCCAACAAACGCTCGGTCAGCTCCGACGACATCGCCGTTGCGGGGCCGACTGCCTCCGGTGCAAGCGATGGTTGCGTCGTCCATGCCTGTTGGCGAACCGGATCCGCGGGCATGAACTGATCGATGGCAAACGCGGTCAGCGGGCTGTCGGCTGCCGGCGACGCGGGGGTCCAATGCGAGGGGACCGGGCGGTAACCCAAATCGGTTTCCTGGCCCGCCTGGTCATCGCTATGGCTTGTCGAATCATCAAGGTTCGCCACATCATCGGCGACCGCTTCGAAATTCGCCGGCAAGGGGCCATCGAAGGGGCACTCAGTCTGGTCGGCGTACGCCTCGGCGACGTCCTCGAAACACGGTTCGAATTCTTGGCCCGTGCCGCAATCATCGCCGTCATGACGATCGGCCATGGCGACCGCTTTTTCGATGGCGGCCACGACGTCGTCGATATCGTCGGTGCTTCGAACGTCGTCCGCTTCGGTGTCACTGGTGGCGACATCGCATGGGGCCGCTGCGTCGTCTGATTGGGGGCCATCGGTGGCAACCGGGTCAGGCACCGCGACCGACGGTGATTCCACCAAGGGGACTTGATCGGATACCGGGTCTTGCGTGGACTCGTCGGCTTCCGGCGGGTCGACCGGTGTGGCGTCAGGATTCTGCGAAGGGAGCGCCGTTTCGGGGGCGCATGCGACCTTCGTTTCGGGCTTTCGCGAGTTGCGACGTCGGTTCCGTTTCCTTGTTTTTCGAGCCATTGTTGCGGTCAGCCATGAATCTCTTTGCCTGTGTCGAACGGTCCGAATGGAGCATCCGTCCACTGATATCTAGGTCGTAAACCGCCTGGCGTCAAAGAATTCGTCGTACGAATCGAACCACGGTCGTTGGTTTCAATGATTCCAATCGTGGCGATCGTGCGGGGTGAAAGGGCCTGTGCTATCCGGCCGGCGTGATCACCCATCGGTGTGAGCGATCGACGGGACTGACAAAAATCTCGACGCGCGTTAGCCTGCCAGTCACCGGCGACGCACCCCGCCGAGAAGACCTTGGGAGACCCGAGACGCTGATGGCCAAGAAAAAATCGACACGCACCCGAACGTCCGCCGCGGCATCCGATCCGTCGGAATCGGACAGCGACGCGCCGAAATTCGTGTTCGAAGAATCCGTCGAAAAGATTGAAACGGTGGTCGATCAGTTGGAAAGCGGCGATTTGGATTTGAGCGAATCGCTGAAGCAGTACGAACAAGCGGTCAAAGAATTGAAACGCTGCCATGACTATCTGAATCGTGCCGAACAGCAGGTCCGCTTGCTGGCCGGTATCGATGCCGACGGCCAGCCGATCACGACCGACTTTGACGACGCGAGCGGTGACGATCTGCTGCAAAAACAATCCGCGCGTGGCAGTCGACGTGGGGCGAAGAAGCGGACCGTCGGTGGTGACGGGCAATCGGACGATGAGGTTTCCGGGGATTCGGACGACGGTGGCGCCGGGCATCTGTTCTAGGTTGCAGCTTTCAGCCCCCGTTTGTCTGGGTGTTCGTCTGCCTACAATGCAGTGTTTGAAAATGAATGCGGCAGCCTGAAAGGATCCGGCCCCACGTGACATCACGATCGTCATCCGTCTCATCTCAGCAATCTTCCGGCGGGGCATCCGGCAACGGCGCGTCCGGCGTTGATGCATCGTCCCAAGACGCAACGGGCATGGCCGATTTGGCGGCGCCCATCGAAGCGATGTTGTTGCGTGCTTTGGATTCCGAAGTCGTGACCGGTGATGGATGTCCCGCACTGTTGGCCGATGCGATGCGTTACGCATTGATGGCCCCGGGCAAGCGATTGCGACCGGCCTTGGTGTTGATGGCCGGGCAGGTGTGCGGCATCGACCCGCACAGTGAAGCGGCGTGGCAGCTGGCGCCCGCCGTCGCCGCGGTGGAGATGATTCACGCGTATTCGCTGATCCATGACGATTTGCCCGCGATGGACGATGACGATTTGCGTCGCGGCCGTCCGACGGTGCATCTGCAGTTTGACGAAGCGACCGCAATCCTGGCCGGCGACGCGTTGCTGACCGCGGCCTTTGCGACCCTGGCCGACGGGATCCGTGATCCGGCTTTGGTCGGCCCGGCCGTCCGGCACCTGGGGATCGCGGCGGGCGCGACGGCTCTGGTGGGCGGACAGTCCGATGATTTGCAAGCCGAGCGGGATCATGCGGGTCAATGCGACAACGATTGGACTTCGGACGAACCCGGTCGCCTGGCGGCGCTGGCCCATCTGGAAGCGATCCACCGCCGAAAGACGGGGGCGTTGATCGACGCATCGCTGGCTTTAGGGGGGATTCTGGCCGGTGCGGACGCTTTGACGCGGAAAAACTTGTCCAACTACGCTGTAGACCTTGGGCTGGCGTTCCAAGTCGTGGACGATCTACTGGACACAACGTCGACCGCCGACGCGATGGGCAAACAAGTCGGCAAGGATGCGGCGCGAGGAAAGTTGACGTATCCGGGCCTGTTGGGCGTCGAAGCATCGCGTGAAAAAGCGGTGCAGTTGACCGAATCGGCGGTGTCGCATGCCCGGTTGCTGGGTGACGGCGCGTGGCGGTTGATTAAATTGGCGGGGTATGTACTGGAGCGAACGCATTGACGGACAATAGCGAACAACCAACCGGACAACCGGTGTCAGGACGATCGGGCGTGTCGAAGAAGCAAACTGAAAACGAAACGACTGACAGGCAAACGCCGGTGACATCAGCCGCCCGGCACCCCTTGCTGGCGGCACTGGGCGATTCACGCCCGCTGCGAGATTTTTCGCACGAGAAATTGGACGAAGTCGCGGCAGAGATCCGGGACGTTCTGTGCAATCTGTTGGCAACGCGAACGGCGCACTTTGCGTCCAACCTGGGCGTGGTTGAATTGTGTCTGGCCCTGCACGCGGAATACGACTTTCCTCGCGATCGCTTGATCTGGGATACCGGGCACCAGATTTATCCGCACAAGTTGATCACCGGCCGCTATCACGATTTTGCCTCGATCCGCACTGCCGGCGGTTTGATGGGTTATCCAAACCCGGCCGAAAGCGATTACGACCTGTTCATGACCGGTCACGCCGGTTCCAGCGTCAGCACGGCGGTGGGTCTGCGCAGCGGCGACTATGTCCAAAACGAACGCGACCGCAAAACCGTGGCCGTCATCGGCGACGGTGCATTCCCAAGCGGGATTGTTTTCGAAGCGTTGAACAACGCCGGCGAACTTGGCGACGATCTGACGATCGTGTTGAACGACAACAAGATGTCGATTTGTCCTCGCACCGGCGCGATGGCCAAGTACTTGGATCGCTTGCGAGGCAATCCGTTTTATACGGGTTTGAAAAGCGAAGTCGTTCGCTTGCTGGACCACGTCCCCATGTTCGGTGATCCGGCCGAACGCTTGCTGGCACAGATGAAGGAAGGCGTCAAAGCAGGACTGCTTGGCGGGATGTTGTTCGAAGAACTGGACATCCGGTACATAGGCCCGATCGACGGCCACGACATTCAGTTGCTGCGCAAGTATTTGCAACTGGTCCGCAACATGTCGGGACCGGTCTTGTTGCACGTCGTGACGGAGAAGGGGCACGGTTACAAACCGGCGGCCGAAGACCCGGTGTTCTTTCACACACCGCCGGCATTCAAAGACACCGACGAAGGTCCGGTCACGTTGCCCAGTTCGGGGCTTCCCCCGTACACCAACCACGCCCGCGACGCGATTCTGCGTGCGATGCAGAACGATCATCGCGTGACGGTGATCACGGCGGCAATGTGCCAAGGCAACAAACTGGAACCCGTTCGTGAACAAGTTCCCGATCGATTCTTCGACGTCGGAATTTGCGAATCCCACGCGGTTGCCTTTGCGGCGGGGCAAGCAAAAACAGGGCTGCGTCCGATCGTGGACATCTACAGCACGTTCTTGCAACGCAGCTATGACCAAGTTTTCCAAGAGGTCGCACTGCAAGACTTGCCCGTGATTTTCATGATGGACCGCGCCGGGCTGACCGGACCCGATGGTCCGACGCACCACGGTGTTTACGACATCGGTTACATGCGTCTGTTCCCCAACATGGTGTTGATGGCGCCAGGCTATGCGGCCGAGTTGGAACTGATGCTTCAAAAGGCATTGGAAATCGATCACCCCTCGGGAATCCGTTACCCGAAAGCGTCGGCGCCGCAGCTGGACCGTATTCCGGACGAAATCGTCATCGGGAAAAGCGAAGTCCTTCGCGAGGGCACCGACGGCACGATCGTCGCGTACGGCGCGATGTTGGAACACGCCCTGGCGGCGGCGGATCTGCTGAGCGGCGAATTGAGTGTTCGCGTCATCAACGCTCGTTTTGTCAAACCGATCGACGAAGCGATGATCGCGGATGTTGTCGGCGGCGACGGGTTTGTCATCACGTTGGAGGAAGGCACGACGGTCGGCGGTTTTGGATCAGCTTTCTTGGAATCGGCCGCTCGACAGCGTCTGGATACCCGTGGGGTTCGCACACTGGCGCTTCCCGATCAGTTCGTCGGACACGGTGATCGTTCCCAACTGTTGGA
The DNA here is from genome assembly GCF_007752935.1 of Crateriforma conspicua. Classification (NCBI taxonomy): domain Bacteria; kingdom Pseudomonadati; phylum Planctomycetota; class Planctomycetia; order Pirellulales; family Pirellulaceae; genus Crateriforma; species Crateriforma conspicua. The sequence continues at coordinate 3,722,652 of NZ_CP036319.1, forward strand.
CGAAAGCCAACTGTCACCGCGAGGCATCGCCGACGTTTGTCGTGAAGAAGCGGGCATCTCCACCTCGGTTTCGACGTGAGCGACGCGATGTCCACCGACGCTTGGCTGGACCGAATGCGAAGCCGTCCGGAAGTTGCCATTCTTGGGGCGCCGGATCGGGATTTGGTTCGCAAGGAGTTGGAACGGATTCGGCCGGCGATCGCCGAGCGCGCCGACATCGTGGTGGAGGACCTGGAGTTCGCCTATGACTTTGCGGACAAGGATCACGATTTGGTGATCGTTCTGGGCGGCGATGGTTCGATTTTGCAGTCCGCGCGTCAAATGGGCACCAACCAGATTCCCGTGCTGGGCATCAACTGTGGTCGCTTGGGTTTCCTGGCCGCGTTGTCGCCCGATGACTTCCTGGATACCTGGCCGCAGGTTTGTTGTGGCGGGTTCGAAGTCGTCGAACACTTGATGCTACAGATCACGCTGTTTCGTGGCGGCCAAGTCGCGGCGCAGCAACTGGCATTGAACGAAGGGGCCATCTTGGGCGGCCCGCCTTATCGAATTTTGGACATCGATTTTTGGGCCGACGGTCATTTGGCAACTCGATACCGCTGCGACGGATTGATCGTGGCGACACCGGTCGGATCGACGGCCCACAATCTGTCCGCCGGCGGTCCGATTCTGCGTCGTCACCTGCAGGCGATGGTGGTCAGCCCGATCAGCCCGCACACATTGACGTATCGTCCGTTGGTGGAAACCGCCGACACGGTGATGGAATTTTCCATCACCGACCCGACCGAATCGACCTCCATCGTCGTGGACGGTCGGCCGATGGACCGGCTGTATCCCGGCGACCGCGTCCGGATCTGTCGTGCGGATGTCAGTTTCCGCATGCTATCGGTGCCCGGACAGAACGACCATCGCACGCTGCGCGACAAACTGGGTTGGGGCGGCAGCGTGAACCCGGATCGTTAGACGTTGGCACGATGACGAAACGTGCTGACGCGTCAAAGTCAGTCGCCCAATACGTTGGCGACTACTTTGTTTTCGGTGCCCACCACTGGTCCAGCGCTTCGCTAAGACTTTCGACCAAATCCGGTCGCTCGGCCGCCAAGTCGTGGTTTTCATGCGGGTCGTCGGCCAAGTCGTACAACTGCAGTGATTGGTCGTCCATCAATTCCGACGGATCGATCAGCTTCATCGAATCGCGGATGATCCAGCGGTATTGCAGACTGGCTGCCGGGTCGGTTTGCGATCGAATGTCGTGGTCAAAGATTTCGCCGACCAATTGATTTCGTCCCTCGACCGCAGCGGCATCCAAAAGGTTGATTCCGGGCAGTTCAGCGGGGATGTCTTGTCCGGCCGCCGCCAACACGGTCGGGACCAAATCGATGGAACTGGCCATTTGGTCGTTTTCCATCTTGGGTTCGACGTGCCCCGGCCAACGGACCATGATCGGTGTGCGAATGCCGCCTTCGTTGGGGCTGCGTTTGCTGCGTGGTGCGTACCGGCTGGCGTCGGTTCGATTGACCCAGCCGTTGTCGCAAACGTACAAGACGATCGTGTTATCGCTTAGCCCGCGTTGCTGAAGACTGTCCAGCACCGCACCACAGCTTTCGTCAAACCATTCGCACATCGCCCAGTACTTTGCGATCGACAATGACGGCGCGACGGGTTCGTACTTGTCCAGCAAACGTTGAGGCGGCGTATGGGGAGTGTGCGGCAAAAACGGTGCGTACCAGACGAAGAACGGTGCATGATCGTTGACACTCTGGTCCAGGAATTCATCGATTTCCGCAATGCCTTGTCGACCGATCGCCAAGCCCTTGTCGCCGTGGCGCCCGTCGCGTGACATGTCACCGATCGTCATCCCGGCGTCAAAGCCGCCACGGCGAAAGTTGCCTTCCCACCACTTTCCGGTTTGCAACGATCGGTATCCCAGTGGCGCCAAGCGATCGGGCAGGGTGGTCATCGCATCGATGTGCCGCAAGTAATCGATCCGCGATTGCAAATACGGCTGGGCCGTGTGGGGCGGACGGCGTTGCCCCGCGTCCATGCCCGCCCAAGGCGGATCGTTGCCCACGATGCCGTGTTGGTGGGGGTACAGCCCGCTGATCATCGTCGCCAAAGAAGGGCGACACAAACTGGTGGGGACGTACCCGCGAGTGAACGTCAACGACTGGGCGGCAAGTTCGTCAAGCCGCGGTGTCTTGATGTGCTCATGCCCCATGAATCCGTAATCGGTCCAGGCTTGGTCGTCACTGATGATCATCACCACATTGGGACGGTCCGATCCGCCGGATGCCCCCGATCCAGGCCCCTCAGAATCGTCAGCCTCCGCACGACCGGCCCAGGCATCGCTCAGGACGCACATTGCGATCAAAACGAACAAGATGCGAAAATGACGGAGATGCATGCTTTTCATGTCAGAGCGAACCGTTTAGCAGTTTTTTCAGTGGGCTGGACAAACCAATGCTGCTGGTTTGCGATAGTGTGGAAGGCGATCCGATCATCGGTCGCAGTTTTGTGCTGCGATCGTCGGAGTCGTGTGACAACACGCCGGCAGGCTTCGTTTTGATCACCACCGCCCGAGTCACCCGACCAGTTTAACCGTTTCGAATCCACCACGTATCGTCGATGGCACTGATTGTACTCCGCTGTCTGTTCATCGCTTGTGCCGGCGGCGTGTCCGCTGCGGTCATCGATGCGACAGTGCCGACAGGGGCGCCATCGTGGGTTCCCTACGCCCTGTTCACCTCGGTCATGGCGGGGGCGTCGGCCGTGGTTTTGGGTGACATCTATATCCCCAAGAAACGCATCGACACGATCACCGCGGTCTATTTCGGCGTGCTGGTCGGGGTCTTGTTGACGTTCATCTTGTGGATCGCCATGGCGCCTATGCTGGAACAAATGGTCAACGGCCGCGCGTTCCAATTGGTTGTCGGCTTGGTCTTGGTGTATGTCTGCACCAGTTTGCTGTTGCAAACAAAAGACGATTTCCGGTTTCTGATTCCTTACGTGGAATTCGTTCGGGAGGTCAAAGGCTTCAAGCCGCTGATCCTGGACACCAGCGTGGTCATCGACGGACGCATCGCCGACTTGGTGGCCACCGGGATCTTCGACAACCAGTTGATCATGCCGCGATTCGCGTTGACCGAATTGCAGGCGATCGCCGACAGCAGTGACAAGCTGCGCCGGACGCGCGGCCGCCGCGGACTGGACGTGCTGAACCGTTTGCGGGCCGACGAAACAGTCGATCTACAGATCTTTGATCGCGAGCTGCCCGAATTTGCCGGCCAATCGGTGGACTTGAAACTGGTGCTGTTGGCCAAACACTTGGAAGGCAAAGTCGTCACGGGCGATTTCAACCTGAACAAGGTCGCCAAGCTGCAGGGCGTTCCGGTGATCAACCTGAACGAAATCAGCAATTCGCTCCGCCCGGTCTATCTGCCCGATGAAGTTTTTCGGATCCGCGTCATCAAGCCCGGCGAAGGCCCCGAACAGGGGATCGGGTACCTGGACGATGGCACCATGGTCGTCATCGAAGGTGGACGCAAACGGATCGGCCAAGAATTGCAGGTGCGTGTGACCAGCACCCTGCAAACCAACGCCGGAAAGATGATCTTCACCCGCTATGACGGCGACGCCAACCGCGGCTGATCGTCCGCCACCGATGGCCGACGCGATCGTAGGCTGTCCGAATGTGAAGATTGATCGCTCGCTCGTCCGCCCATGCGTTGAGCAAACCTTAAGTGCGGACGCCGCGACACGCTACGACCCACCACAGAATGCTACAATGTGGTTGCGTCATGATTCGAATCGTTTCAGGGAAGCCGAACGCCTATGCCCGTCGAAATGCAGCTCGCTCGGATCATCATCTCCGAGCTGACCGACAACCAAGTCATCTATCTGAAGGAAGTCAACGGCGAACGTGAGTTCCCGATCTTGATCGGTATCTTCGAAGCCACCAATATCGATCGCCGCGTTAAAGAAGACTATCAGCCGCCGCGTCCGTTGACTCACGATCTGATCGTCCGTATCGCCGAAGCGCTGGATGCGACCGTCGAAAGCGTGATCATCAGCGACCTGAACGATCACACTTATTTCGCTCAGCTGCGATTGATCCGCAGCGACGGTGAAACCATCGATATTGATTCCCGCCCAAGCGATGCGATTGCGGTGGCCGTGACTTTCGACCCACCGCTGCCCATTTATGTCAGCGAAACGGTTTTGGATGAAGCCACATCAACGACTTCGTGAGCCGCGTCGCCATGAGATGTCTGACGTTACGCCGGATTCGCCGCCACGCTTTGTTCACCGTCGCGATCGCCGGTTGGTTGATGGCAATGGTGGTTTCGCCGAGCTTGGCACAAACACCGTCGGTCGAAACAGACGACGAATCGTCACCATCGATGTGGCAGATGGTTTCCGACGCGGATCGAATCGTCTTTCTGGGTGACAGCATCACTTTTGACGGTCGCTATGTCGCGGCCATCCAGCAATGGCTGCGCGGCCAGCGTCCCGATGCGCCGCCGGTCGTGATCAACATGGGTTTGCCCAGTGAAACCGTTTCCGGCTTAAGCGAAGATGGACATGCGGGCGGACGGTTTCCACGACCAGATCTGCATACACGATTGGATGACGTGCTGCGGGTCAGTCGGCCTGATTTGATCATTGCCTGTTACGGCATCAACTGTGGAATCTATCAACCGCTCAGCGACGAACGGTTTGCCGCGTTCCGCAATGGCATTCAGCGATTGCATGATGCTGCGGTCCAGCGTGACATCGCCATCATTCACGTGACACCGCCCTCGTTCGATGCTTCGCGGTTTCGACAACCGATCGACGGGGATTACCCGGCGGTGATGCGAACCTATGCGGACTGGCTGCGATCAATGCGATTCAGCGGGTACGCCGTCATCGACTTGCACGGCCCAATGAGCGACGCGTTACACAATCAAACGTCGGTTGCTTCATCGTCGGAGCCTTTGCAACCCGATGGAGTGCATCCCAGTGATCGCGGTCATGCGGTGATGGCCACGATCATCGTCAACGCATTGGGGCAATCTCGATCATCCAAAGATGCCGCGAATGCTTCTGAGTTTAAACCGGTGGCGGCGCCCGAACACGTCAAAGCGATGCGTCTATTGCGTGACGCTTTCGTAACGGCCGCAGGCCATCAACGTCCCGGAATACCGCAAGGCTTGCCGATCGACGAAGCCGTCCGAGCGGCCGACCGAATCTTTGACCAGATCGAATCGAAACAACTGCCAGCTCAGCCGTAGGCTGGACCAAAAGCAACGCGGTTCCGGCATCCACTTGCTAGATCTCTTCGTCCACAAAAATGATGTGGCGGAAATAGTGTTGCGATTCAAAACTGGCACCCAAAGCACCGATCAACAAAGCCAGCGATGCGCTGAACGCCGCCATCTGAGGTCGATGGATCCACGACAAGTCGTTGGTCGTTTCAATGGTTGACGATGCCCAAGAAGCAATCAGGCCCGACGGAAACAACAATTGTGACAACACGGCACCAACCAAAAACAGTGTCAGCCAAGTCACCGTCATTCCCAGCAACACGATGGCGATCGCCAGCACGCTGGTAACCACCGTTTGCTCGCTTCGTCGTTTGCGTCGGCGAACCAACAATTGCTGTCGCGTCACCACAAAAATCGTGGTGGTCAAAACGGTCAACGCGACCAAGCCCACGATCCGTGGTGCACCTTGGGCCAGTGCCAAGTCCCAGGATTCCGCGGTCATGAATAAGATCGCCAGCGCCGAAAACGACGCGATCGTCAGCCGGCTTAAACGTTTGGGAAACTCCCACGGCCGAGCCGCCCAGATCGATCGATAAATCTGGGCACGATTGATCCATGCGGCGCGAATCGCAAACGCCGGTGAACTCAATTGTTTACCGGCCCCTTCTTCCAAACGCTGGTCAGCGATCGATTCCAAGACTTCCCGTTGTCGCTCCACATCCTCCGGCTGAAGCGCCGCCATCAAATCCAACGCCTGTGCATCGGGCGGGTGATACAGCAAGTCGTTTGGGTGATCGCTTTTGGGTAATCCGGTCAAGTGCCCGATCGCGTGCAACATCAAACGACTCAGACGTCTGGCGATTCGCTCGATGCGTTCGACGTGATCAACATCAACGCCCAAGGCTTGCGGATCGATCAGTGACAGCGAAATCACAGCCGCGTCCATGGATCGACTCAACGCCGCAAAACAATACGGCGAATAAATCCCTTCCAGTTCCGCGGAGGTCAGCACAAACGCAAAATCCCAGTGCCGCGCGTCACGTTCTTCCAGCGCCCGCTGCAACAACAAGGCCGGCTCGATCGATGTCGAATCACTCGTCGCACCGGCCGAAAGCTCCGGGCGTCGTATTTCGAAGAAATTGAATTCAAAACCGGGGAACATCTCAGTCAAACGAGCGTCCGCCTGTTCGACCGCCAGCTTGGCCGCCCGCGAATCGACAAAATCCAACGGGCCAGCAACGATCACACCGATTTCGATCAAATCCATCGGCGTCTCCGCATCCACGGACGTCTCCGGCGCATCTGACAGGATCTCGGTAGAACTCAAAACGGCAAACTCCGTCCGTATGGAACGCGACGCATCAATGGCGGGACTTCAATGGCGTCAACTTAATCCCGCTTCAGTGCACCTAAGATGCCAGAATCTGATTCTTCAGTGAAGACGACTGTTTAGCGACGCGCGATCGCCGAGGCGACTTAGGATCCTGGCCGCTGGTCCTGCAGCCAACGCCGCATGTCCTCATGAATCTGCGACGGCGAACGATCGTCGGACAACGGCGGCGAAGAGGCAATCGACAATTCCTTGGCGAGCATCCGCAGTGCCATCGCATGTAGTTGCTTCAACAGATAATCCCGTTCGGCGATCGCCTGTCGCAAGTCGGCCTTGGTTGCACGCGACTCCGGTGGATCGGGGGCGCCTTCGCGCAAGAATCGCTCGATCCAATCGCGATCGGGATCCACAGCGCGATGACATCGTCGGCAATACTCGACCATTCGAAAGAACCCACCCAGAACCAAACTCTGCAACTGGAACAACCCGCACGAACCAGCAGTCGCGATCGCTCAAAAATCACACTGCGTTTCCGCCGAAGTTTAGCACGTCCCAGCGGCCCTTCACGCCCGGCATCCTCTTCCATAACGGGCAACGCTGCGCCGATGCCGTGCTGACCACGCTCTGCTACTTGTCCCAATCAATCAGTCTCGATTGGGACACTGGATTGACATCAGTGCCTTTCGCCTCTGCATCAAATCGGCTGCGGTGGTCACGAATGGTCGCATCAGGCACCTCAGCATCCGATGACAGAATGTATTGCCAGGCCAATTTGTAGTGACAAAAGCCAGCCGGCACACAAAAACACAAGCTGTGATCCACATGGCCAGGCTCGACCATTGCCTGTCGATGGATGAATCCCCGGGCGGAAGATGTTAGATTCTTAGGAACCACCGCGGAACGAAATGCACGCGACTTTGGACAATGGATTCCCCATCCGATCCGATTGCGATGCGTTCAAGTTGCCGACGCCCGTTTCGAATTCGGGCCATCATGATCCCCACCCGAGAGTCCCTTGTCATGTCACGATTGTTTTTCGTTGCGTGCGTGCTGTGCTTTGCATCGACCGCAATCGCCCAGGTCTTCCCTAACGACTGGGAAAACGAGCGAGTCATTGAAAAGGGCAAAATGCCCCCGCGTGTTACGTCCTACTCATTCGCGACCGCGGAAGACGCGCTGCTGGGCGACCGAAAAGAATCGCGCATGACGTCTTTGAACGGGGACTGGAAGTTTAAATTCACGCCGAACGCCGAAGACCGCCCGGATGATTTCTTCGCATCTGATTTTGATGTGACGCAGTGGGACACCCTGCCTGTCCCATCAAGCTGGGAGGTCAAAGGCTACGGCCAGCCGATCTACACCAATTCGGTCTACCCATTCAAAGCTGATCCCCCGCGGATCGATCGCGAGAATCCCGTCGGGTCGTACGTTCGAGACTTCGAAGTCGACGAACAATGGACCAAGGACCGAATCATTCTGCACTTCGGCGGCGTATCATCGGCGTTCTACGTTTGGGTCAACGGCCAGTTGGCTGGCTACAGCCAAGGCAGCCGCCTGCCCGCCGAGTTCGACGTGACGAAGCTGGTGAAGCCTGGGACGAACCGTCTGGCAGTCCAAGTGTTTCGCTGGTCCGATGGATCGTACTTCGAAGACCAAGACATGTGGCGGCTCAGTGGTATCCATCGCGAAGTGCTGCTTCTTCGCCAGCCAAGGACTGCGCTCAATGATTTCTTCGTTCGCACTGATCTTGATGACGACTTCCAAAATGCGACCCTTCGGATTCGACCGCGGATCCTGGCCGATCGGCTGGATGGATGGAAAGGCTGGACATTGTCCGCTCAGCTTCATGACTCCACTGGTAAAGCCGTCTTGGATTCGGAGCTGAAGATCGACGTCGACGCCATTGTGAACGAACGATACCCACAACGAGACAATGTGAAGTTTGGGCTGATGGAAACAAACGTCGACTCGCCTCGGAAGTGGTCGGCCGAGCAGCCCTACCTTTACACACTCGTCTTCCGATTGACCGATCCCGATGGACAACTGGCGGAGGCGCGAAGTTGCAAAGTCGGTTTCCGCGAGATCGATATCAGTGAGAACGGCGAATTATTGGTCAATGGAGTGCCCGTCAAACTAATGGGCGTCAATCGTCACGACCATGATCACGTTCATGGCAAAGCCTTAACGCGAGCGGACATGCGAGAAGATGTTCGCCTGATGAAGCGATTCAATTTCAATTCCGTCCGAACATCCCATTACCCCAACGATCCCTACTTTTATGACATGTGCGACCAGTTCGGCATTTATGTCATGGACGAGGCGAATCTGGAGTCACATGGAATCAAGGGACAGTTGGTGAACGAACCGTCGTGGCACTTTGCCGTGAATGATCGTGTGATCCGCATGGTGGAACGGGACAAGAATCACCCCTCGGTCATTTCATGGTCGCTGGGAAACGAATCGGGATGCGGGCCCATTCACGCCGCGGCGGCTGGTTGGATCAAGGATTACGATCCGAGTCGTTTCGTCCACTACGAAGGTGCCCAGGGGGACCCGAGCAGTCCACAGTACAATCCAGCCGGTGGATTCGAGTCACAACGTTGGGCTCTGCCAGCCAATCCCGATGACCCGCCCTATGTCGACTGCATTAGCCGCATGTACCCCTCGGTCGATCAGCTGCGTGAACTTGCCGATGCAAAGCACATCCACCGTCCGATCGTGATGTGTGAATATGCCCACGCGATGGGCAATTCCCTCGGCAACATGAAAGAATACTGGGACTTGATCCGTTCGAAACCCAACTTGATGGGAGGCTACATCTGGGACTGGATCGATCAAGGCTTGCAAACCACCAACGAAGCGGGCGACCGATACATTGCGTACGGCGGGGACTTCGGAGATCAGCCCAACAGCAACAACTTCTGCCTCAACGGTGTGCTCAACTCCGATCGGACGCCGACCCCGAAGACCCAGGAATGCAAATACATTTTCCAGCCGATCGCTTTCGAAGCAGTTGACCTGACCAAAGGAACGATCAACGTCGTCAATCGCTTTCATTTCAACAATGCGGATGACTATGCAGTCCGCTGGTCCCTTTCCAAGGACGGACAGACGATCGAAGAAGCAGACTTCGGCACTATCGACCTCCCGGCAGGGCAAGCGAAGCGAATCACGCTTCCCTATTCGATGCCGATCGACGACAGTGACGCCGAATACTGGTTGCGTGTCAGCTTCCACGAGACCAGCGACCGCTTGTGGTGCGATCAAGGATATGAAATTGCGAAAGAGCAGTTTCAACTGCCCATGGAATCGCCGGCCTCCGACGATCCGCCGTCATTAGCAACGCTGGAGATTCGCGAACAAGCGGATCAATACACCTTTGTCGGAGAATCATTCACCGCACAAATCGACCGAACCTCCGGTGCACTTGTCAGTTATGAAATGGATGGTGTCCAGTGGATCCATAGCCCGATGCGAGCAAACTTCTGGCGTCCCCAAACGGACAACGACCGGGGAGGAGCAAAGACGCATGTTCGCCAAAAATATTGGAAGGAACTGGGCGACAAGCTGAAAACGCAGTCCGTTCGCTTGCAATCCTCCGAACCAAACACCGCGCACGTCACTGTCATCCAGGTCCATGACCGGTTGCGACTACAGATCGACTATCGCATCTCTGGCGACGGTGCCGTTGCGGTTACACTGGATCTGGACGCGGATGAAACGCTTCCCAACCTTCCGCGCTTCGGTGTCACCATGGGCATCTCCAAGGTCTTTTCCGCTTCGCAGTACTTTGGAAAGGGCCCGTGGGAAAACTACTGGGACCGCAACAGCGGTGCGGAAGTCGCACGGCATGTGCAGCCCACCGACGATCTGTATTTCGAGTACGCCATGCCGCAAGAAAATGGCTACCGAACCGAAACGCGATGGTTGGAATTGTCCGGTGAAGGCCAAACCATTCGAATCGACGGCTCGAAGCCTTTTGGGTTTTCGATTTGGCCCTACTCATCGGAAAACATTGACGAAGCCCGACACACCTACGATTTAGTGGAGCAAGGCTTTTACACGCTGAACCTGGATGACCGACAAATGGGTGTGGGCGGAACCGACTCTTGGTCACCCAAGGCGATGCCGCTCGAAAAGTATCGCATCCCCGCCGGGCATCGACAGTGGTCGTTCACCATTCGCCCCAAGTAACATCACGTCATTCACTGCAACCCATCAACAGCCCTGCTGCGTTTGAGGGATCAGAAGTGGATGGCGTGAACTTCGGCGCTAAGCTGCCGTGGGGTAACGTTTTCGGTCCGGATCACAGGGCTTTTGCATGAGCTTGAATTGTTTGACGCGACGTTTCGATTCCCTGGCTCCTTGACGCCCCGGCCGTTTTCCCGCATGAAGTTCTGATAGTGTTTCGAGCGGGTTTTCCCGTCGCTGTTGAAAACGTCCGCCCCCTAACCTTAGCGACGCGGCGAACTTTTCCAGTGCTTGCATTGCACCGGTGAAGTTCAACCGCGTCGGCGAAATGCGGAGCTTCGATGTGGACGCTATCATCGCCGCCCGGATCGGGGTGCCGCCAATCAAGTGGCTGTGAAATTCTTTGCGAACCATCGCAGGACTTTGGCAACGCAAGTGCTACATCCTCATCGGTGTCTGCAAATTTTAGGTCCATCCGGGAATTCTGTGGGTCGGTTAGAATTCTCCGCAAAGGAGGGCACCGATGCAAGAAACCGAATTCTACCAGCAGATCCTCGGACTCAAGCAGCCTTGGTTCGTGGCTGATGTCAAACTCGATCCCGAAGCCCAGCAAGTTGACGTGTACGTCGAACATCCTGAGGGAACCTCATTTTGTTGCCCTGAATGCGGCAAGGCCTGCTCGGTCTACGATCACACGAAGTCGCGTCGCTGGCGACACCTGGACACCATGCATTTCCGCACCGTCCTTCACGCTCAACCGCCTCGGGTGAATTGCCCTGAGCACGGCGTCAGGCAGGCGACGTTGCCTTGGGCGGAGAAGAGCAGTCGCTTCACTATTTTCTTTGAACGCTTTGCGATCGATGTGTTGCTCGCCACGCAAACCGTCCAAGGAGCCCAAGGCATCTTGAAGACAAGCTGGGACGAGACCTGGCACATTCTCAAAAGAGCAGTCGCTCGCGGGCAAGCTCGCAAGTCGGCAAAACCGATGCCGCGAATTGGCATCGACGAAAAGGCCTTCCGCAAAGGGCAAAACTACATCACGTTGATTTATGACCTTGATCGCAGCACCGTCGAAGCGATCTCCGATGGCAACGATACCGAGAGCGGAAACGCCTGTTTTTCGCAGCTTTCGCAGGAGCAACGCGATTCTGTCGAGGCCATCGCGATGGACATGAGTGCCGCGTTCGTCCGAAGCGCGAAGCAGAACATTCCAATGGCGGAGCACAAGATCGTGCACGATCGTTTTCACATCATGAAGCTGGCGAGCGAGGCGGTCGACAAGGTTCGCCGCGGCGAACACCGCCAACTGAAGAGTCAGGGCGATGATCGCTTGACGGGAACTCGCTATCTCTGGCTCTCGGGGCAAGAGAACCTGACTGACGCCCAGCGAGAACGATTCGACCGGGTCTACAAGCAAGAGTTGGAGACGGGAAAGGCTTGGGCCTATAAGGAAATGCTTCGCGATCTGTGGCACCATGAGGACGCGGGGTCAGCAACGCTCTTCTTCCAGGACTGGTACCGGCGAGTGATTCACACCAAGCTGACTCCGCTGAAGAAGGTCGCCCGCACCATCAAGGAACGTCTCGCCAACGTCGTCAGTTACTGCGTTCATGGAATCACCAACGCGGTAGCCGAAGGAATCAACAGCAAGATCATGTCAATCAAACGACGCGTCGGTGGCTACCGAAACCGAGAGAACTTCAAAACCGCGATCTATTTCTACTGCGGCGGACTGGATCTCTGCCCACAATAAACCCGGATGGACCAAATTTTAGATGTGAAGTTCCACCGACCAGCGGCGACCATAGATCAGTAGGTCACGCTGTGCGTGACGGTGTCTACGTCGCCCAGCGCCGCCCGCGGTCGGAGAGTCCCTGTCATGCGGAGCATGACCTACAGGACTGGACTAAGTTCGTGCCAGCCACGTTTTTGACAAATGGCATATCCGAAATTAGACTTTTTCGGATCTAATCATAGGCATACGAACGACAAAACTCGAATGAGACTTGTGAATTGATGAGAGTCCAACCTGCAGGTTATGTAGCCGTTTTAGTAATTCTCGTCTCTGGCACGTCGGCGGTTGAAGGTGGAATTGTCACCTGGATGGGTTCCTCGGGCGTGACACCAAATGCTGTCGGTTACTCACTTTTTGACAACTCGACTCCAGAAGATCCTGTATTCACCACACCAACACTCACGCTCCAGAGTGATAACGTTCTCGAGCAAATGTTCTACTCGATGAGTGGCACCCAGCTGAATATCCCGTCGCAGACGGTGGTCGATTTTGAGATGGCCTACATCTCCGGCTTCAGTAACCAAGTCTTTCGCGAAGTAGGCTTAGTCGCAGTCACAGTTGCCCCCGATGTCAGCGCAGTCCTTTTTGTCGGCAATGATGAGGTCTTCTTCCTCGACGGGCCCCTCTCTCGCGGACCCGAGAACACATCAGTGGATACCAATGCCTTCCACGATTACTCACTTGTGGTTGACGGGAAAACTTTGGGGAGCCCCATCCGTTTGTTTCAGGATGGAAACTTGATTCTTGCCGGCACGACTTACTCCAGCGGGGCCACGACAGAAACGATTTTGTTCGGTGACGGGACAACCAATGCACAGGGTGAAACGCAGTGGAGGTCATTCACCCACAACGCCTCAGCGGTCCCGGAACCTGCTTCCAGCCTGATGTTTCTTTTTGGTGTTGGCGCGGTCTCTCTTCAAAATGCCGTTCAGCGACGCAGACGTTTGGCAGGGGCTTCATCATCGCTTCTCAGTAGTCCACGCGACCGCCGGAAAACAAATCGGTGAAACGGACTTGGCTCCGCGTTACACCAAAGGGGTCAGGCGTCTTTTTTGAGTTGTGGAGCCGTGTTGAGAGGGCGGGAGTCGCCGGGGGCGACCCGTTGGTGCGCATTTGGGGTTCTTGATTGACGCTTATGAACCCAAACAGCACCTGAAAACTTGGCGAGCCTGCCGCCACTTTTCGAGCTCTTGGTTACATCACCGCAAGAGTGCGTGGGGTTCAGTGTATCCGTTCGATACCCTGTGTCTTCTTATCGTTTCTCAAGGTAGCCCTTCGTCGACCAAGATGCTCCAACGGAGAAAGTGGCCAGGAAAAATCGAAAAATAGGAAGCTTTGGCGCTCACTCGGCCTTCACGTGGGATCTCTGTTGAAAGACCCCCACGAGCCGAATCGGATGAGTCGAACGATGAAAGCGAACGAGCACCCCTCGGAACTCCGAAAAACGTTGGTTCCGATTGCATCCTGGATTCTGGTCTTGGCGTTGATCTGTACGCTTTTGCCGATGAAGCGATCCGAGAATTCCGTGCGTTCCGACAATGCGCAATCTACCGTCGATCGGCTGGTCCGATTTGATTGTTTGCAATTCGTAACCGACTTTCGGGCGATCAATTCGTAGACACGAGCTTAACGACGCGAGTTGTCTTCGATCGCGGTCGCCACCAGATCGTCCCAAACGAACGGTTCATCGTTCTGCTTCGCAAAGCAGACGGCACGCGCCAATTTGTCGACATCGGCCCCCATCAAGTGTGCCCTTTGAATCTGGTTAATGTCGACTGCCACGCCACAGTGGACAATCATCACGTAGGCGTCACAAATCGTTTTGACCGGCATCCCGCGAAGTCGCATTGCCAAAATCGTGAGCGGCGATGCCTTTCCGCCCGACAAGAAGACTTGCAACCACGGTCGAATCAACAATAGAAACACGGTCGCGACAACCAATATAAAGACGGCAAGAAACGCAGCAACAATGATGGCGATCAATTCGTTGTTCATGCTCGGGTTCTCGGATGTCCCTGGGGCAAGCGGCGTTAATCATGCAATTCAACTGTCTAGCCATGCAGGAACTGGCCATCCAAACACGGCGGAATCTTCATTCTTGCCTGCCAGTACCGGCAAGGAACGGATGTGAATCGCAACGGAAAGAATGCGACAACGTTGGATTGGTCACACTCTCCGGAGCTTGGTTCATTTGGATTCACGGCCCGGGACCAAATCCTCGTTTGACGAGGAAAATTGTTTCCAGTGTTTATCCACAAGGTCGACATCGACAGGCCCAGAGGTCACAAGATAGCGATACCGCGATACATATTCTTCACCGGGCTCGATTTTGAAATCGCCGACCACAGAAGGAGCGAAACAAAAGTACGGCTTATTTGGATGCAGCCGAACGGGTTGAGGTGCGCGGAAGTTGTCGGGATGACAGAACACTGTCAACGACACGTCCTGCCCTGCAATTTTGCCAGACATCGCAACCCAATGGGGGCGAGTATGATTGCCGTCCCAACGGTTCTTTCCTTCACTGGTCAAAAATTGTAGGTCACCGGGCTTAATCGTTCGATCCGCGTTCTCTTTCAGCCAAGTCGCATTTCCGCGAACCGCCATGCCACCATAGTGATACTCTTCGATCCTCAGGGGCTTGTCCGAGGCGCATCGCTGACGACTTTCAACGTCGAACAAAAAATGATCACTCGGGGTCAGATAGACGGAAACAGTCCAAGTCTCGTGAATCGCATCCACTCGCTCATTCCCCTGGCCAACAGTGAAGGCGTGCTTGACGCAAAATGAAACGCGCTTGCGAGATCGTTTGATCTCGGACACGCCGCGGAACTCGATGCCCGCCAATTGCTTCGCCTGGTTCCAAAAATCCACGTGGGTCCCATCAAACGTTGCTTTCGTCCAAGCGAAAAACAGGGCGTGCTGGTGAGCATGATCCAACGGGTAGTCTCCTGTCACTTGCTCGCCCGTGGGGGCAAACACCGGATGGATGTAGCCATTACGCTGGTAGTACTGATCCAGCCCTGACGGGACCGTCCGCGCCGTCTTCACGTATTCAAGCACAGGTTTCTGGCGGAGCGTGATGCGAATGGTGTCTTCCGTCTCCGTCAACACGAGGTCTTCGCCCTGAACAGCCAGCGGAACCGACGCAATGCAAAGCATCAGCGTCAGCGGTCCCGATAGGATTGGCTCACGGCGTGTCCTCGCAAGAGTACTCGTTGTGCTTTTTAAGGCTGCGCGCATTTTCGATGTGACTGCGAAAGGTTGATCGGCGTAAATTCCCGAGCGACGCTGACCATCATTCTGGATGCTGGTCGGGTCGGAACACTCGGGGCACAAGAACAACATCAGTTGCTGGCCCCGTGCTTAAAGCAGTGTAAACGAGTGACTGAAACGCAGGGGACAAGAGAACAAGACAGCGCAGGAATGGCGAACTTCGATCCGTCGCCTCCGCGTTGCGCCCCCGATGCAGCGTTTTTGTGACGCAGGCGCTGGGTTTCAAGTCAAACCAACCGTTTCGGGACATTCCAACGAAACCATCGACGATAATGAGAGACACGATCATCGGATGATCTGTCGCGTCGATGGCATCTTCAAAAGAATACGATGAGTCCAAAATCAGCGACAATGATCCCAGCGGTCGCTTGATAAAATTGGCTTGACGCGGCAAGGCGTCCCCCACATCAGTTACCCCTGAATGCTCGTTGCGGTCGAGTAGCCGACGATTGCTTTGTCGATGGATACAAGAGAATGAAGGTTGCGCATCCTGCTGAAACCGCTACACCTGGGCGTCCCGAAGTGGGCAAGGGAATACACCATGCCCAAGACTAAGGCAGGCCGACAAGACGTTCCAGAGAGTTGGCCTCTGGATCGGGAAGTCCTTTCCTTCAGAGCTTAGTTTGATCAGAAAAGGACGCTTGGTGAGAACGCCCGCGAGGGAGACAGAGGCATGCTCCAGTCAGCCATCGATGCCGAAGTTGACGACTATCTCCCAGCATGCCCATCGCACCGACGAGCAAGGACAACGCTTGGTCGTCAACAACGGCTTTCTCCCCGAGCGGCAGATTCTGACCGGGTCGACGAGATTTTCTTCACTCAGCGAAGAGCCCGCGACAACGACCCTGGTCCCGAACGCCGTGTCCGTTTTGCACCAAGTGTGAAGTCGAGCTATCTAAGAAAGACCTCATCGATTGAAGAACTCATTGCCTGGCTCTACCTCAAAGCGATCTCCACGAGCGATTTCGCGCAAGCCCTGGTTGGAGAGCGTGCAGCGGGCTTAAGTCCCAATGTTGTCTGTCGGCTCAAAAAACAGTGGTGCAGTGAGTACGACGACTGGGGCAAGCACGATCTGTCGGGCAAGCGGTACGTTTACGTGTGGGCCGATGGCATCTACACGAAGGTTCGCCTGGAAGATGATGCCGACTAAAAGTGATGTTTACTGGTCCTCATGGGCGCGACGCGCAGATGGTAAGAAGGAACTGATTGCCGTGCTGGACGTTTATCGCGAAAGCGAACAAAGCTAGAGTGAGTTGCTGATTGACCTGATGCAGCGCGGCTTGCAGAAGGCCCCGAGGATCGCCGTCGGTGACGGTGCCCTCGGTTTCTGGGCGGCGATCTGCAAAGCGTTCCCTGAAATGCAAGGGCAGCGCTGCTGGGGTCACAAAACGGCCAACGTTCTGAACAAGTTGCCGAGGAGCGTTCAGCCCAAAGCCAAAGGCGACCTTCATGAAATCTGGCAAGCCGAGACGAAGGATGATGCGGAGAAAGCGTCCGATGCGTTCATCTAAAAATACCCAGCGAAGTACGCTTAGGCTCGCGACTGCTTGAAGAAAGACCGCGACCTGCTGCTGACGTTCTACGAATTCCCTGCCGAGCACCGGATTCATCTCAGGACGACAAGTCCGATTGCATTGACTTTCTCGACGATCCGGCTTCGTCATCGCAAGACCAAAGGCAATGGCACTCGTCGTTCGAGCTTGGCAATAATCTTCAAGCTTGCCGAGTCAACCTCGAAGAAATGAGGGCGTCTGAACTGCCACGAAAAGATGACCCTCGTCATCGAAGGACGGTCTTTCTTTCAATGGCGGAATTCTGCAAGAACAGACCGCTGCCAAATTCAACACCTCGAAACACAACATTTTACGATTGCTCTATTCATCTATCTAACGCCCTGCTATCCAGACCCGAACCCGGTAGAGCATGTTTGGTCATCGACGAAGTGGGGTCGATTGGCAATCTGGCCCGCCCCGAACATCCACGTTTCATCGGAGCGCGTGAGCGAAGACTGTCAATGGCAGGCGAATCCACAGAAGGTGCTTCGTGGGCACTCCAACGCGGGAGGCCCCAGCTTGACGTGAAGCAATTTCCTCGCACAGGACTCAATAGGAGACGGATGCCGGTCGGAAATCAAGCCTGCAACCGGCTCCGCTTCAACCCAATGCAAGCAAATACGGCAATTAAATGCAATAAAGCCGATGGTTCCGGGACTGCGGTGAGCGTCAACGAGTTGGGATTAAATGAACCGCCCGATCCACGAGCAGCTGCTTCGAGGCTACCGGTCGAGAACGTGGTAAAGTCCCCGTCATCCATTGAATAGTCCGCGAGAGTAAAAGTTGTCGAACCGGTCAAAGGAGCAATCAGGTCCACCGTACCCAAAACCGCCTCAGCAGTATCCGCGTCGGTCGTTGTTGGCATTACACCGGTTTGACCAAAGATACCTAGCGCAAAGTATCCGACGGTATCCCCGTCGTTTATGGGACTCGGTCCACCTCCCGAGCTATTCACCACCAACTTCTCGAAACGTCCATCGGCCCCATTTGCGGATAGGTCCGCTGAAAACGCCAACAGGTTTCCGCTCCGGTTGATTGTCCCATCAAACGCCACGGTCTGCGCGTCGTTTTTGAAGATCGATTCACTACCCGGCAGAACTGTCTCGATGAGCAATAGCTCGACGCCCAAGATTCTTTGACCCGGCTTCAGGGTGATGATCGCACCCATGCTTGGTTTCTGTCCAGGGACGCGAAGTGCGAGGTCGTATACCAAGCTACCGCTGGCATACGTACTCATTAACGCCGTTGCTACAAAACAGATGGACAATGATCGTGCAAACATAAACTTTGTCTCTAGAAAGCAAAACGAAAGGGGAGGTCTATTCTCGGCGAGGTCCAAACAGCGTTGGAATCAACGCTTGCAGGTCAATTCCGTTGATGACACCATCGCCGTTGATGTCGAAGCTGGCTTCAAAATTTTCCGGGTTGAAAAGCGTCGGAACGATCGCTTGCAAATCGATTCCATTGCGGATTCCGTCCCCGTTGCTGTCGCCAAACAGACGGAAAAATTGGTCGTGATCATCCACGTCCGACGCTGTCTTTCCGCCGAAGACGTGATCGTGTGTCATCACCTGATTTGTCGTGGCTGAACGGACATGGCTGCCGTTGATGTCCAATCGGTAGTTGCCGTCGGCAAGTGAGTTTCCGAGCGCGAAATCGCCTTCACGGGTAACGACGGATGCCCCCGGCCCAAACCTCAGCTCGACAATGGTTCTGCCCTCGATGTCAGTTGTTGGTTCACCGACGATGAGTGAATCGACTACCACGCCGGTCGTGATGTTTGTCAACGTGAATGCATCGGGAAGCGTCTCAGGTTCAATCAACTCATCAAAGACAACCATTAGCGACGTGACCATGGATCGTGAGGAATCTCCGCCATTGATGACAACGTCGGCCACTTGCGGTGCCGCTTGCACTTGAACCGTGAACGTCGCTAGGTCGGTCGCACCGCGTCCGTCTGTGACTTCGAGGATCACTTGATACGTTCCCGTCGTCGGTTGAAAACCGTTCACGAAACGCAGTTGTCCAGAGTCATTGATCGCGAACAGATCCTGATCCGTCCCCCCAAAGATGCGGAAATTTTGTATGTCGTTGCCGGGCGTAATTAGATCGGGGTCCGCGTTATTAATTTGCCCAACGACAGCACCACTTGGCGTCGATTCGGGCAGATTGAAGGTTGCATCCTCGATGACTGGCGGACTGTTCTGAGAGAGAACCTCGATCTCGCCGCCGAGCGGCTGACTCGAATCGACGTTGTCCCGGATCACAACGCTAATTTGACGCGATTGCGGCAGGGGTCGGGAAACGACGTTTTCAACGCGATGAGACACCGAGAAAATGCGAGAGCCGTTCGGCAGGCTGACTTCCTCAAGTGCCTCACCGTCGCCCCAATCGATCCAGAGTATGTGCTGATCATCGATTCCCGGATCGGTGAACGTTCCCGTGATCTGGAATTCTTGGTCCTCCTCGATCAAACCCGGAATCTCAAGCGAAATAACTTCCGGTACGACATTGTCGACCGTAACGGTCAAAAATCGATCGTCGGATTGTAGCTGTCGCCCCAAATCGCTTTCGAGCATCACTTCGATGTTGAACATCCCGTCGGATTCGCTCTGGCTGTCACGAGTATACGCATAGTCAAATTCAAAAGCGCCCGAGCCGTGTGGTAGCGAGTGCTCCTGGACCGCTGACCCATCGCCCCAGTCGATTCGGAGGACGTGCTCGGCGGCATCGCTCAGGTCTTGGAAGTGACCGATGATTGTGACCACGTCGCCTTCGTCGACGTGGTTGGAGTCAAGAAACAGGAGTTCGAGCTGCGGACCGTGTTCGACCTGGAATTCGCGGACATAATCACCGCCGGGTTCCACGTCGCCGTCGCCGTCGAAAGCAATACCAGCGGTATCGCGGAGGCTGGACGTCGGATTGCTTGCGAGTTCGAGTCGGTAGTTTCCGTCGGGAAGGTAACGCTGCGGCGGTGCCGAGTCTTTCACGAATGCGAAGCTTGCTAAAGATGCCGCGGCGGCTAGTGGAGAAGCGATCTCGCGAAGGTGGACCGGATCGATCGCGAGCGAGACCGCGTTGGATCCAAGCTCAAAGACGGGCGATAACCCAATGACTTCGTCGTCGCCATCTCCAAACACACCATTGTCACCTGCTTCACGCAATTGGTAGGCGTCAAAGGAGGTTGCATCGAAATAGTTGATTTCTTCACTGAACTGAACCTGGATCGAATCGAACACCTGGGCAAGTGATTCTTGCTGTTCGATCCCGGCGGGAACTGTCGTTGCGACGACCGGTGCGGTGATGTCTTCGCTGGACCCGCGGAACTCAAGAGCCCCGATGTCTCGGTTTCCGGCACTCAAGTCGAAGCCGATCGCCACATCACTCAGCGAAGCGGTCGCCATTGAAATGGAAGCAGTTCGAGTCCAAATGCCCGATCCACCATGCATCTCGACCTGTCCGTCCTGGCCTCCCGTGGTTCCGTACAGCCATTCCACTCGACCATCCTGATGGAGCCTGACACCGAACTTGACGTCAGTGTTCAACTCGACCGAATGAGAATCCCAATAAACGGAGACTTCGCCGGACACGCTGTCATCAAAGTAAATCGCATCGCCACGATTAACATTGGTCGCGATGTCGGCACTTAGCACAGCAATATGGCCGCCGGCCAGCGCGATCCAACCGTCGGAGTGAACTTGCAGCGAACTTGCCGTTTGATCGAAAAACGGGAACTCGAACGGTAGCGAGATCTCGTGACTCGCCCACTGTCCATCCGTGTATCCAGTGTGCTGGGCTCCCCTTAGTGAAAAGGTGATTGGTGTCAGAGTCGTCTCGCCATATTCGACGCTACCACGATCGGGCGTCGCCGGATCGTCGAGATTGACTGAACCGACGTAGTCCGTTTGAGCAAAGGTCCAACTATATCCGCGATCAATGGCGGGAGAGTTCTTTCGGAGGGCAAAGTTGTCGTCGGCGCCGTAATCGACACTGTCCACGTAGCCGAGCAGGTTGTCGATCCCGTTCGGATCGATCATCAACGGATCGCCTTGGATCGAATGGCCTGAAACGCCGCTGGTTGTTTGCCAAGCTGCCAAGTTGGCTGCGACGTTGCCGGCGTAGTTGCCGAAGGCAGCGGAGGATCCCGGACCGATCTGAACGAGGTTGTAATCGCTTTTGAACTGATCGATGGCGTCGGCCGACACGTTGATCGCCGCGCCGCCATCGACCCGGATGATGTTGTTGGCAAGCGAGATCCCGGTGGAGTCAGCAAGCGTCACCGCGTCGCCGACCTCCTGGTAGATCGTGTTGCCCTCGATCCGCGTGCCCGGCCCTACGTCAGGGCTAAAAGTTTTCCAGCCGCCGCTGATCGAAATCGCACCGTTGGTGTTCGCGTAGATCAGGTTCGATGCGATCAACGGGTTTTGGCGTTCACCCCCCAAGGTAATCCCGACGCTGTTGCTGTAGACGGTGTTGCCGATCAACCGTGATTCATAGCCGCGGTCCTCAGACCACAATCCCGTCGCGTTGCCGTACACCCGGTTGTCGATCACCGAAGCATCGTAATTGAATGTGATCCCGCGAAGGTTGTCGTAAACCTCGTTCTCGCGGGCGATCGCACCACTGAGGATGATACCGGAACCTTCTTCGGACCACGTTCGGTCCGTCGTGTGACCGTACACCGTGTTGCCGATCACCTCAGTCGGGTGATTGCCGGAGTAACCATCCGCCTTGATCCCAGCAGTCGCGTTGCCGTAAACCAGGTTGCCCGTCACGCTGCGGAGAAGGTCACGATTGCCAGAGTACCCGACGTCGATGCCGTACCCACCGTTGGCAAACACCTCGTTGCCGGCGATCTCGATCAGGCCACCATAGCCGCTGATCCCCACTCCGCCATTGTCGTGAACCCGGTTGCCGGCGATCGTGACTTCTGAGTTTCCCACGCCGACATGAATCGCACCTTCCCTGGATGTCGAACCGACCGAGAAGACTTCGTTGCTGGCGATCACGATCCGTTCGTTACCCGCGTCCTGACCCAAATACACCGCCGACTGACCACCGGTGATTGTCAGTTCACTCAGCGTCACGTCGCTCGTCCCGATCAACTCAATCGCATAACGGCCTTCCCCGGTCGCACCCCGGTCCAGCGTCGCTGTCTTGCCCGTTTCGGTCGGTCCAGTGATCGTCACGCCCGCGTCCTCGGCGGTAATCCGCAGATTGTCGATCAGTTGGTAATTGCCGCTGTCGACGTAGACCACGTCCCCGGCGTCCAGGTCATACGCGTTGAGTAACGCACCAAGCGACGCCATCGGTGAATCCGGGCTGCGGCCGCTGGCCGCGTTGTCACCCACCGCGGTCGTGTACTGGTTGTCGCCAAAGTCCACGTCACCGGCGATGTTGACGTAGTACTGGTTGCCCGCCGGTGAGATCAAAAAGCCACCGCGTGATTGGGCGCTGACTCCGTCGCCACGGACGCGGATCAACGCTTCGTTGCCGGCGGTCACCAGTGATGGGGGAATCGTCCAGTCGTAGCTGGCAAGCCCGCTCGCATCGAGCGGAAGGTCCGCGGCAATCTCGCTCCAGGTGGATCCCCCGTCGACCGAAACATCCAATGAGACGACCGGATCACTCGTCCCCAAGGCGTTGGGCTGGACCAACTCGATCGCTGCCAATCCCTGAGCGTACCAACCGTTCAAACTGTTCATGCGGATCTCGGTCGGGCTTTGACCGTCGCTGATAACGCTAAACGTCTTGACCAGTGCCTTATCGACACCACCTGCTTGCACATCCAAATCCAAACCGGCTTCAACGACCTGACCATCGATCGACAGATCGAACAGGCTGCCGCTGTCCGAGATGAAGTGCAGCCGCATTTCGTAGCTACCCGCGGCCAACGGCAACTCGTACCTCAGCGGTTCATACCACGAATGGCTTCTGGCATAACTCTGGTAGACCTCCGCAGGGGCCGGATCGGTGACCAGCGACAGGTCAACCGTCGCATTGGTCGCGGCATTGGCGCCCTCAACCAAAAAATCATTGATTCCGAAGCGGCCCACCGACGCACCGCCGGCGTTGATCGCGAGCACCGTCCGCTGCTCAGTCAGCCCGCTGCTGCGAACCTGGATCGTTTCGGTGTCCCCGGCGATCCACTTCTCACCGCCGATCGGTGAGAGCACCTGCACGAACTGCGAATCACTACGGGTCGCCTCGGCCGTGTTGCCATACGCCCCCAGGTTGGCCCGGTCACCGCTGGGAAGCGGTTCGGCAAAGTACGCCGCGTTGGGATCGGCCGCGTCGATCCCCGGTGATCCGCTGGAAAGGTGGAAGTCCTCGTCTCCGCCATCATTAATCTCCAAACGGTCCAATCGAATCGCGTCGACCTTACGACCATAGTTGTAATCCGCGGCGAAAGATGTACTGACTGTGATCGAATCCGATGGTGCCTGAATCGTCGCTAGCCAGCCCCAATCGCCCTCGACGGTCGGCTCACCGCCACGCATGATGAACTGATCGCCCGAGTAAACCCGATAGTCAGTGTTGTAGTTTCGGCCTTGCTCAGTGGTGTAGATCCGGTAGGTCGCCCCAGGAACCAGATCCTGGAAGGTCCAACGAGCGGAGTGCTCTTGCTGAGCGTTGCCGTACAGATAGTCGTCCTCGTAACCGTTGGTGGTTCGTTCCTGCCAGTTGCCGGTCGTCGAGAATCCCGGATCCCCGTCATCAATGATGAACGTTTCGACGACCTGACTGGTGTAGCCCAACACGTCATCGGCTCCGTCGATGTCGACAAACATCGGATCGCCGACTTGGCCGCCGCGGTCCATGCCCAGTTCCAACGACCAGTCTGGCAACGTTGCAAACGACCGGTCATCCCAGACCGCGATCGCCGCATCGCCCCGCAAATCGAACAGGTTGTAATCGCTTTGGAACTGGTCGATCGCGTCGGCGGCCACATTGATCGCTGCGCCGCCATCGACCCGGATGATGTTGTTGGCAAGCGAGATCCCCGTGGAGTTGGCAAGCGTCACCGCGTCGCCGACCTCCTGGTAGATCGTGTTGCCCTCGATCCGCGTGCCCAGTTCGGGATCGTAGATTGAACCGCCGTGGACCCAGCCGCCGCTGACCGAGATCGCACCGTTGGTGTTCGCGTAGATCAGATTCGATGCGATCAGCGGGTTGTGACGTTCACCCTCCAGGCTGATCCCAACGCTGTTGCTGTAGACCGTATTGCCGATCACATCCGAGTCGTAGCTTCTTCCCGACCACAGGCCAATTGTGTTGGAGTACACACGATTGTTCGCGATATTCGCAGAGTCAAACTCGATACCACGCAAGTTGTCGTAGACCACGTTTTCGCGAGCGACCGATCCGGTGACGGCCACGATTCCGGAATGATCGGCGTGACCATGAACCGTGTTGCCGATCACCTCAACGCTTTGGCCATAGCTGCCATAGTAAGCATCAGCCTGGATACCAATGCCACCATTGGAAAACACCGTGTTAGCGATGACGGTCCGTCTCGATTGAACAAACCCGGCCCAGCCGACATAGACACCGCTGCCGTTTGCAAAGACTTCATTGTCGCGGATTTCGACCAAGTCACCGGTCGCATAAATTCCCCTCGCACCATTGTCGTGAACCCGGTTGCCGAAGATCGTGACTTCCGAGTTCCCCACTCCGACGTGGATCGCACCTTCGCCAGACGTCGAGCCGACCGAGAAGACCTCGTTGTTCTCGATAACGATCCGCTCGTTGCCAACATCATCACCCAGGTACACCGCCGACTGACCACCGGTGATCGACAACTCACTCAGCGTCACGTCACTCGTCCCGATCAGGTCAATCGCATAACGGCCTTCCCCGGTCGCCCCTCGGTCCAGCGTCGCCGTCTTGCCGGTTTCGGTCGGTCCGGTGATCGTCACGCCCGCGTCCTCGGCGGTGATCCGCAGGTTATCGATCAGCTGATAGTGGCCGCTGTCGACGTAGACCACCTCGCCGGCGTCCAGGTCATACGCGTTGAGTAACGCACCGAGCGACGCCATCGGAGCGTCCGGGCTACGGCCGCTGGCCGCGTTGTCACCCGCCGCGGTCGTGTACTGGTTATCGTCAAAGTCCACGTCACCGGCGATGTTGACGTAGTACTCGTTGCCCGCCGGTGAGATCAAAAAACCGCCGCGTGATTGGTCGCTGACTCCGTCGCCACGGACGCGGATCAACGCTTCGTTGCCGGCGGTCACCAGCGACGAAGGAATCGTCCAGTCGTAGCTGGCAAGCCCACCCGCATCGAGCGGAAGATCCGCGGCGATCTCGGTCCAGTTCGATCCCCCGTCCACCGAGACATCCAGCGAGACGACCGGATCACTCGTCCCCAAGGCGTTGGGCTGGATCAACTCAATCGCTGCCAATCCCTGAGCGTACCAACCGTTCAAACTGTCCATGCGGATCTCGGTCGGGCTTTGACCGTCGCTGATAACGCTAAACGTCTTGACCAGTGCCTTATCGACACCACCTGCTTGCACATCCAAATCCAAACCGGCTTCAACGACCTGACCATCGATCGACAGATCGAACAGGCTGCCGCTGTCCGAGATGAAGTGCAGCCGCATTTCGTAGCTACCCGCGGCCAACGGCAACTCGTACCTCAGCGGCGAATCCCACCCATCGCTTCTGGCATAACTCTGGTAGACCTCCGCAGGGGCCGGATCGGTGACCAGCGACAGGTCAACCGTCGCATTGGTCGCGGCATTGGCGCCCTCAACCAAAAAATCATTGATTCCGAAGCGGCCCACCGACGCACCGCCGGCGTTGATCGCGAGCACCGTCCGCTGCTCAGTCAGCCCGCTGCTGCGAACCTGGATCGTTTCGGTGTCCCCGGCGATCCACTTCTCACCGCCGATCGGCGAAAGCACCTGGACGAGTTGCGAATCACTGCGGGTCGCTTCGGCCGTGTTGCCGTACGCCCCCAGGTTGGCCCGGTCTCCGCTGGGAAGCGGTTCGGCGAAGTACGCCGCGTTGGGATCGGCCGCGTCGATCCCCGGTGATCCGCTGGAAAGATGGAAGTCGTCATCGCCGCCCGAATCACCAACGATCCGCTCCAACCGAATCGCATCGGCGACGTGGTAATAACCCGGACCATCGTCGACGGCGAAAGTCACATCGAGTGTCGACGCCGACGCGACGAACGCGGTGATCAATCCCCAGTCGACGTCGTCGACTCGCAAGTCTTGCGGCGCACTGTTCTGCGACAGTTCACGTTCGGCGATGAACGTGTCACCATTGATCACGCGGTACGGCGCAACCGTGTAGTTATTCGTGGGCACCCAGGTCGCATAGACTCGATACGTCGCACCGGGCTGCAGATCCGCAAAGCTCCACGTCGCCGATCGCTGACCGTTGAATCCGCCCCGTAGGTGATCATCCGCGAAACCCGAATCGTCCTGCGATTCCCAATCACCGGTCGTCGAGAATCCCGAATCGCCGTTGTCGATGATTTGGCTGCTGAGCACATGACTGGAAAAGCCCAGCACATCATCGGCTCCGTCGATGTCGACAAACATCGGATCGCCGACTTGGCCGCCGCGGTCCATGCCCAGTTCCAACGACCAGTCTGGCAACGTTGCAAACGACCGGTCATCCCAGACCGCGATCGCCGCATCGCCCCGCAAATCGAACAGGTTGTAATCGCTTTGGAACTGGTCGATCGCGTCGGCGGCCACATTGATCGCTGCGCCGCCATCGACCCGGATGATGTTGTTGGCAAGCGAGATCCCCGTGGAGTTGGCAAGCGTCACCGCGTCGCCGACCTCCTGGTAGATCGTGTTGCCCTCGATCCGCGTGCCCAGTTCGGGATCGTAGATTGAACCGCCGTGGACCCAGCCGCCGCTGACCGAGATCGCACCGTTGGTGTTCGCGTAGATCAGATTCGATGCGATCAGCGGGTTGTGACGTTCACCCTCCAGGCTGATCCCAACGCTGTTGCTGTAGACCGTATTGCCGATCACATCCGAGTCGTAGCTTCTTCCCGACCACAGGCCAATTGTGTTGGAGTACACACGATTGTTCGCGATATTCGCAGAGTCAAACTCGATACCACGCAAGTTGTCGTAGACCACGTTTTCGCGAGCGACCGATCCGGTGACGGCCACGATTCCGGAATGATCGGCGTGACCATGAACCGTGTTGCCGATCACCTCAACGCTTTGGCCATAGCTGCCATAGTAAGCATCAGCCTGGATACCAATGCCACCATTGGAAAACACCGTGTTAGCGATGACGGTCCGTCTCGATTGAACAAACCCGGCCCAGCCGACATAGACACCGCTGCCGTTTGCAAAGACTTCATTGTCGCGGATTTCGACCAAGTCACCGGTCGCATAAATTCCCCTCGCACCATTGTCGTGAACCCGGTTGCCGAAGATCGTGACTTCCGAGTTCCCCACTCCGACGTGGATCGCACCTTCGCCAGACGTCGAGCCGACCGAGAAGACCTCGTTGTTCTCGATAACGATCCGCTCGTTGCCAACATCATCACCCAGGTACACCGCCGACTGACCACCGGTGATCGACAACTCACTCAGCGTCACGTCACTCGTCCCGATCAGGTCAATCGCACGAAAGGCGTTCGACAATGTCAGCGAGTGGATCTCGACATCACTCGTTCCATCCAGAGCAAAGACGCTGGCACCGCTGGCCACATTTCCGCGGTCCAGGATCGCTGTCTTGTCAGCGTCTGTTGGCCCGGTGATGGTGACTCCGGCATCCTGGGCCCCGATGACGATGTTGGCATCGATGGTGTACTGCCCGGTGTCGACAAAGATGACGTCACCCTCACCAAGCTGGTAGCTGTCAAGAACTTGCTTGATGGAAGCCAGCGGATCATCGGGCGACGTCCCGCTTCCGTCGATCGTTCCGGCCGCGGTGGTGTATTGGTTATCCGAGAGGTCAACGTCGCCGGGGATGTTGACGTAGTAAGCATTGATCTGTCCTAGCACGGTGATCGTCGACACCGATTGTCCGGCCAGACCCGATTCGGATTCGACGACGACGGTGTACTCGCCGGGTGGGACAGCCGAGTCGACGAGGTAGGTTTCGGTGCCGTCGTTTGGCGTGTCGTCCGCGATCAAAACGGCGTCACCGCCACCGACCGGAGACAATAAGATGTCAACCGTGGAATCCGCTTGATTGGTCCGCCACTGGATAGGGAAAGATTGCCCCAGTGGCCAGTCCTGCGGTGCGGCTGGCTCGGTGATCAACAGGAAACTTGCCGGGCTCTTTGACGCAAACGCCGACCCGCCATAGGCACCAAGATTGATGAAGCTTCCATTCTCAGCCGGTTCATCCCCCACCGAGAAACTCGCGTTGCCCCTGTCGATGGCAATCGAAGTTTCTGAATCGCTTGATTCAGAAACGCTCAGAAAGACGGGCAGCCCGGTCGCGGAATCGATGACCGGGGCGAAGCTGTGACCCGCGAATCGCCCGTATTCACTCCGTAAATGAAAATCATCGTCAAAGCCTTGCTCGGTACCCGCTGCACCGATCACGCCATCGCCGCCGGCGGGATCCGCGAAGAACGGATCGCCGGTCAGACTGGACGACTCGGTTGACGAAACCGACTTCCAGGCGTCGAGTGCCGTTCGATCAACGCCGGCCCAGGTGCCAATAATCGCAGCCCCCTGGAGATCAAACAGATTGAAATCACTTTGGTGGACCAACTGGCTGGGCCCATCAAGGTCAAACACCGGAGAGTCAATACTGCGAAAGATGTTGTTCGCGATACTGGGCCCTTGTCCCGACCGAATCCTCACAATCGCCGCTGAGTCGTCGGACAGGAACGTGTTGTTATAAACGGCGGCGGACGAGAACGGATCGTCCATGTCAATGCCGTAATCGGACAACCCATAGATAAGGTTGCCGCTGATTTTGCCACCGGAACGGTAGTTCTGGATTCCAATGCCACCCGAGTAAATCACGTTTCGTTGGACGTTCGTGGCACGAACGGCGATCGCGTTCTCGAACAGCCTGTTTTCTGACACCACGTCTGACGAATTGATTCCGACGTTGTTTCGATATACGACGTTTCGCGTGACGGGAATCGATCCCCAAACATAGATCCCCTCATCGCTTGCGTGCCCGTAGACCACGTTTCCGGCGACGAGACCATCTCCGTTGACAACGATTCCAGATTCGTTGTTTTCGTAGACGATGTTTCCGCCAACCGTCAACAAGTCGGCCGAACCAATGGTTGATCCGGCTGCCAAGCTTGACGCAGAGATTCCCGATCGATGGTTCCGATAGGATTCGTTTCCCGTCACGCTGACGGCTCCAGGGTTGTTCAGCCGAATCCCGTAGCCAGCGTTGTTACCAAACACCGACTGAGAAAGACTCTCAATACTCCCGCCGACGTAGATGCCATCACCGGCGTTGTTCGACGAGACGAGATGACTGACGCTTCCGACGTCACCATCGAGGAGAACACCGCCGGCTCGGTTTCCCGTGGCGGTGATTGACTCGAGCGAGACGACTGAACCTCTTGCAAGAATGCCCTCGTGGTCGTTGTCGTTCGCCGTGATGTCTGACAAAATCAACGAATCGGATGCCGCGTCGGCGAGTAACCCGTGAGTTCCGCCAGACAGATTCAATCCGCTGATCTCGACAAAGTCGGCATCGATCAATTCGACAATCGGGGCAACCGTTTCCGTCCGGTGGTAACCGAGAACAGTACCACCATTCGTCGCGCCTTGGATCGAGAAACCTTCGTCATTACCAATCCCGGGCAAGTTCGAGATCACGTGTGGATAGAACGCACGGAAATCACCTTGGTCCATGAAGACCGTGTCACCCGCCGTTAATGCGTAGGTTGCGATGACGGAACCAAGGGACGGTTTCGGAGCATCCGAAACGCGGCCCGTGTTCCGGTGATCTCCGACCGCTGAGGTGTATTCATCACCGTCGAGAGATTGATCATTGACGAAATAGTCGGGTGTCTCTTCTGGGACGCTAAATGCTTCGGTACTGCGGTCAAAAACGATCGGATCGTTGACTACAGAAAGTTGCAGCCTCAACCCGTGCGTCCCGGCGTCGATCGACGAGATTGCCGGCGTCCATGAGAATTCACCGTCATTCGCGGTCGCAGCGGCGATGGTGGTCACCAGTGCCGGTCCATCGGCCGTGTCTTGAAGCAGATCAATCCTCACCGGCTCGTTGTCGGGAACTCCAAACGATTCCCAAACAATCGTCTTCGGGACATCACGTTCCCAATCGACGTACAGATCGGGCCGCCGCAGATACAAACGCGGGTGTATGTCTTCGCTGTTTCCCGACTCACGAGTGCCGCCCAAACCGATGTTAGGCGCGTAATCATCAGGCACGACCGCGAAATGGGCCTCGTCGATGCTCTCCAGACGCGTCTCTATCGCGGCACCATCGCTGAGAATGGCGTACCTCGCAAAGCGACTTTGCGTTGGTATCGACACACGCTTGCCGATCCAATCCCAGTGGTCATGTTCACTCGCTGACTCGACGACATCTCGCCGCAGAAGAGACTGGTCTTCAGATAGCCAATCGATCTGTAACCGCAACGTGGTTGTGCCATCGACCGGCTGCTTCATTCGTGTCCTGATCGAGGCGATCGCATCGAGCGTGACCGCATCGACTTGCCCAGCATCGACCCCAGCGGTCACCAGATCAATGGTCTGTGAAATCGATCCGGACGTCGACGTGTCAATCGTGACCGATTGGCCATCGCTATATGACAACGTTTCGTCGACAAACGCGTCCAGCAACGGCGACTCGATCCAGCCGGACAGACCGTCCGAAAAGTCACCGGACGTCAACAGGTTTTCGGCAAGCGAGGCCTCGGGAATCGACAGCGGATCCGCTCCGTCGGTGCTTAAGCCGGTACGACGTAAACCGGCGACGGAAGAAACCCGACCTTCAGCCGGTGACTCAAACGCCGAGAACCATGTCGGTGTGATGGAAGGATTGGCGTCGGTAGAGCCGAACGAATTAAAATCGAACTGTCCGATGTCTAACTGCCAATCCAACAGATCGACGAAATCCTGGCCCCACAGTCGTGCGATCCGACCACTGTCACCTGCCAGCAAAGTGTTATAGTCGGATTGCAGCCCGAGAACGCTGTCATCGGCAATGTCGATGAGCAATCCCGATTCGGTTTGCAGCAGATTGTTGCGAATTTCGATTTCGCGACTTCCATTGCCCAGTCGTAGATGCGTCCCGGAAGTCGCCAGGAAATCGTTCGAGACAATGCTGACTTGCAAAACACCATCGAGCGAAACCGAGGTCTGATCATCAATGAAGCGGTTGTTTGTGATCCACTGTCCATCGGTCGCGACGATGCCGGTTTGATTGCGGTAGAAATCGCTGTTTTGAACCGCACCTTCGACCGAAACGGCGACTTGGTTTCGCTCGAACCGGTTCGGCGCGTGATCATCCGGTCCGCCAACCGTTCCGGTGCCGCTGACACCGGTTTGATTGTTTTGGAAAACTTGGCCGGCAACCACGGAACGGTCGCCGTCGAGTATCGCGCCGGTGTCATTTCCACGAATGATGTTGGCCGCGCCGCCGACGTTTCCAAACGTCAGATCCACGTCATCGGCCGCCTGGATCTGGACGCCAACCGCGCTGCCCGTGACCGTGTTGCCTTGAACGTCGGCGGCGGCTCGGTAATCGATCCCGAGATCAGGTGCCGCGATAAAGTTGTCTTCGATCGGGCCCATCCAGGGGGCCGCGATTCGCAGCGTTCCATTGAGTTCGTTATCGAAAATCGTTCCGGCTGACGCCGCTTCAATGTTGATCCCGGCCAAACGATTGAACGCGACTTCAACTTCCGTTGCGGTTCCCGCGAAGACGAGCGCCGATCCAAAGTCGTTGTCGTGGAAATTGGCCCCCGTAGTGGATCCGGTCAGTTGAACCGGACCGACTAGCCGATTGCGGATCAGCTGCAAATCTTGCCCTGCGTCGATGCTGACGGCTCCTTCGACTCGACTGTCACGGATCGACACGCTCGATGTCCCTTCGACATCCAAATCGCCCGTCACGTGCAAAAACGCCAGAGTTGCGTTGGCAACACCAGAGAGAATGACATCACCGGAGATTGTCACGGCGGGATCTGCATGGATCGAAATGCCGGAATGTTCGGCCGAAAGCGTGAATCCCGTGGCTTGCGATTGGCGGATCACGATGCGATCGCCGTTGCCTGGGGAGTCATCCGCCAGAATGTCGGCAACGGTGCGTCCCGCATCCGCC
This sequence comes from Crateriforma conspicua, assembly GCF_007752935.1. Classification (NCBI taxonomy): domain Bacteria; kingdom Pseudomonadati; phylum Planctomycetota; class Planctomycetia; order Pirellulales; family Pirellulaceae; genus Crateriforma; species Crateriforma conspicua. The sequence continues at coordinate 3,755,301 of NZ_CP036319.1, forward strand.
ACGAAGGTGCGGTTCACGGGAACAACTTCACCCACGGCGGCTCGGACGGTTCCCATGCCGCTGTCAACGGCAGCAATCGATGCAATCCAAGGTTGCCCGGATGCGTCCACCGCGACCGAAACATCGCTGAACCACAACGGTTCCGAATTGGCGATGGACGCAACCGCGTCGCCAACGACTTCCTCGACAAACCGATCACCGGAAAGTCGCAGCATTCGATGCTGGCCGGTGCGATGAAGTGAATCCCGATTCCACCAAGACAAAACCAGTTCACCGCCCGCGGAGACCAGGGTGGGGTTCAGGGAGCTGGCTCCCCATTGATCGACGCGGGTTGCAGCCTCGCCTTGCGAATTCCCACCCGAAATGGGCGTCCATCCGTCAAAGTCGCGACGAGCGACCAAAACTTCGTCGCCGACCGTTTCATCGCCCAAGCCGTCCTGCCAAGCGACGAACAGATGGGCTTGGTGGTAAGCCAAGGCGAATGGTCCACTCGGCGCGTTATCTTCAGCTAACAGGTCCGGGCCAGCAGTGGTGACATCGTTCCATTGGTTTCCATCGAATTGACGGACCTGCAATCGTCCATGGCCGTCCACTTCGGTACGCAACCCAACGACGAACGCGTTCCCAGATTGGGCGACGGCAAAATCGAGCACGTCGTAAGCGTTGTTGAGAGCCAAGCCGTTGACGCTTCCATCGAGCGACACCCAAGTCTGCGTTGCCTCGTCAAATCGACGCGTCTGGAGATCCGCCAGACCCGTTGAATGATCTCGCCAGACCAAGGCCAACTGTCCGTCCCATGTCAACAAATCCAGGTTATCTACACTGCCGACCTGTGAAATTCCTCCCTCGCCGAAAGAGCCAAGCGGCAGCCAGCGATCTGCAGCAGTGTCGTAACGCATCGCGACGACATCCGCTCCACCCTCACGAACCTCGATCCACGCGACGACTGGTTGGCCGGTAGCATCGATGGTGATCTTTGGCATGATTGATGATGCCGTCGAGGCACTGAGCCCATCCGGTTGAGCCGACTCTGCCAAGCCGACCCATCCTGACTGATGGTTGTGCTTGAGCACGTAAATCTGATTCGTTCCGGTTCGGTCGTCCGTCCAGGCAACGTAACGATCGTCACCGTGGACGGCCGCGGCCGGTGATTCGGCGTGGCTTTGCCCACCTGAAAGCCCGGACGCCTCTCTTGAACCATCGATTCCCGTGAATCGCCCGCCATCGGTCACGCCACTGGGCAATTCGAAGGTGGCGGGCATCAACGGAGCGACGTCAACGATCAGGGGAACCTGGGTCATCGACGGCATCACGAATTGGTCTGCATCCCCACTTTCCCCCGGACCGTAGTCGACGATGTCAAAATCCCCGCCGCCGCTTACGATCAGGTCATCATCACCCTCACCAAAATGAAGATCGTTTCCATCCCCGCCAAATAGTTGGTCGCGACCGGGCAAACCGGAAGGAGTGATCGTGACAGATCCAACAGTGCCATGGCCGAAATCGCCGTACAAGTAGTCAACGGCCGAATCATCGCTGAGGCCCGCGACCGAATGCCCGTAAATGCGATCATGGTCAGCCTCTCCAAGCAACGTGTCGCTTCCAAAACCGCCCTCAATCAAATCATCGCCGAGTCCGCCACTAACGACATCGTCACCCTCGCCGCCGCGGAGCGTGTCATTGCCACCGTTGCCAAAGATACGGTCGCGGCCTGGTCCGCCGTCTGCGACATCCGCACCGTCGTGACTCCCACGCAAGACGTCGTCACCTGCTTCGCCAAATAATTGATCACCGACGCCACCACCGCCATGAACCTGGTCATTCCCGGCACCTCCCTTGATCAAGTCGGTGTCTGCTCCCCCATCAAGAAAGTCATTGCCGTCACCGCCATCAATGTCATCGCTGCCACCCTGAGACTGAATCTTGTCGTCTCCCGCGCCGCCCCGGATGACGTCACCACCGAGGAAGGAACCGAAGATGGTATCGTCGCCCAAATCGCCGTAGGCGATGTCACCGAACCCGGTCGACAAGACAATCCAGTCGTCTCCATCACCGCCACGGACGAAATCAGCGGCGCCGCCGGCATCGATTTGATCATCTCCTTCGCCGGCCTGAATGAAATCCGCTCCACCGCGTGACCGAATCACGTCCTCGCCCGGTCCCGCGTCGATCCAGTCACCAAACCGGGTGGAGTCTTCGAAGTCGGGGTCCTGTTGGCCACCTTCATCACTGCCCGTAATGACGTCGTTGCCTAGCCCACCAATCAGCGTATCGCCCACACCAGTTCCGGCCTCGACCTGATCGTCACCGTCGCCGCCATCGAGTTCATCGACACCCGCGCCGCCAAACAGCAAGTCATTTCCGGCATCTCCATCGATGACATCGTCGCCATCGTTTCCGAACAACACATCGCTACCCGCGTTGCCGGAAATCTCGTCGATGCCGCGTCCGCCTTCGACGTAGTCGTCATCTTCACCGGCGTCGATGGTGTCGCCGCCGGATCCGCCGAACAACTGGTCGTTGCCTTCGTTTCCGTCGATGGTGTCGTCACCTTGCTCGCCCTCGATGACGTCTTGCCCAGGTCCGCCGGAAAGCTGGTCATCCCCTCGGCCACCGAGGATCTCATCGTCACCCGCGACACCCGCAATCGTGTCATCGCCGTCTTGTCCCAACAGACGATCGTTGCCGGCACCGCCGCTGAGGTCATCGTCACCGGCACCGCCAAACACCCAGTCGTCACCTTCGCCACCGGCAATGACGTCGGCTCCGTCAAACGTCGTTGCAATCGAGTACATCCGATGGTGGCTGCGTGCGATTCCGTCGGTTTGATCTTCGGGCAACGCATAGATTCGGTAGACACTTGATGAGTCAGGCAAGATGCTCCACGGCTGGTCGATCTCCAATTGGTTGGTTGAGTTGCTGACAATCCTTCGTCTTTGGAGCGCGCCGGCTCCGTCGGTGATCCGGACGTACAGTCCGACGAGACTTTCATCACCCAAAGGAAAAAAGGCGTCCAGATCGACCAAGGACGTGGGAGTCGCGGAATCGACGTTCGACAGGAATTCGAGTTCCCGGTTTGGAGTACTCGTGTCCAGATCCGGCGCTGTGCCCAATCGCGTGATGACAGCACCGTCATCGTTGAGATAGTCGACACGACCGCCATCGCCGATGATCAAGTCGTCAGCCGTTCCCCCGGTCAACGCGTCGGAACCCGCATCGCCAAAAACGGTTAACGGTCGATCAGAACCGGACCCGTCAAGCATGTCATCGCCCACCCCCAGGCTGATCGAGACGTCTCCGTCAGCCGGGTCGATGATCTCATAGACGCTGCTCGAATCTGGAATGACTTGCCAAGCCGAATCGACGGTGATCGTGCTGGACGTGTTCGCCTGGATGGTTCGGGTTTGCCCGGTTCCGATACCGGCGATGATGGAAACCAGATGGCCTTGCAGCCCCGTGGCTGCCGTTTGAAAGTTCGCGTCGAGATCGGTCAGCGTGATTTCCGATCCGACGTCGGCCGTTCCATCAGCCGCAATTCGGTTCGATCGGTTCAGCGAGACGGTCAATTCATCATCGCCAGCTCCCGTGTCCACAATCGTCCAGGTTTGAAAGCCGTCGTCGCGTTGGGTTGCGCCGGTGACTTGCACGTCGTCGTCACCCAATCCGAGATGGACCTGCACCACTTCCAACTGTTCGAACGTGATTCCGCCGGTAAACAAACGACCGCCGATGATTCGATCGTCCCCCATGCCCAGACCGCTAATGCTTGAGCTGCCGATCGCCCCGACCGAGTCCGCCAGGCTGTCTTGGTTGTTAAAGGCCAGCACGTCGACTTGGTCTTCTTCTTTGACAAAGAAGTTCAAACTCATAACGGTGATCGCGTACTCCGTTACCAGTCCCAATTCTGCGGAGCTCAAGTCCCAGTCTTCGTTCAAAATCAGTTCAACTTGATCTCCAAGATCGACGACGCCGGTGACCAATCGAAATTGTCCGGCACCTGGACCAACAGTGATCTCGACCGTTTTGTCGATGACGTCGGTGGCTTGATCGACCGCGTCAAGGCTCAAAAGGTCGCTCTTGGTTGCGGTCAGCGCTCGTGCCCCGATCGACACAACGCTGCCGGTCGACGGGCGAACATTTGTTTCACCGGGCAACAGAACAGGCGAATCGATCTCAATCGACCCATCACCGGCGGCTCCCTGGACAATGATGGGGCCCTGAATTCCCGCGACCGTTCGTGGCAGCGGCGCGAAGACTTTCGTGTCACCACCGTCCACGGTTTGGTCGTCGATCGCCGTGACCGACACCGTCTGTGGCTGGTTCCAATTGTCCGGCGTAAAGGTGAGGGACGTCGAACCGTCACTGTGATTGACGGCACCCACCGCATTGCTGTCCAGTATGACCTGGACAAGATCATTTCGGATCCCGGATTTCGTGGACTTAGTGATCTGAGGAACCAAGTTCACGGTCACGACATCAATCGGAGCCCGCGTCAATTCAACCGTATAGGAATCGCCTGCGCCACCCTCTACCACATCGGTTGAATGAAACGATTCGTTGATCAGGACCTGTGCGACATCATTGTCGGCGATGGATGCAAACAGGGGCTTCGTTGCCAGTCCATCAAAACGTGAGTCGAGCTGGCTGGTGGTTGTGAAGTCAATCGATGCATGATGAATTCCTTCGTGTGCAGCATCATCATTCGCGGAGATCAGAACGGCTTGCGGCGTCGCCCAGTTGGAAGCGTCAAAGACGAGTTCGGCGGTGGATGATGTCAACTGTTCGCCGGTTTCAAGCGTCACCGTTACCGGCCCCGTTGGCGGCATCGTCAGCGTCACTTCGATCGAATCCGATCGGCCACCTTCGGCGACAATGGTTTGTCCGTCACTGTCGCCCATCAATGTCGTGGAGTGATCGGCGTGACGCACAATCAGCCCCGCTGAATCATCGTCGTGGACGTCAACCTTGACGGAACGCACAGGAAGACTGTCGTACCGATCGACGGAGGGCGAACCGGTAGAAGTGTCCGCGGCGACAACTGTGTGCGTGATGAATCCCGAACGCAGCCCTTCCATCGCGTCGTCGTTGAAATCGAACAGTTCGTTCGAATCATCCAAGGCCGAAACGTCGATCGCCTGGGGCGTATCCCAGTTCTCCGGCGTGAAAGTCAGAACGACGGTGTTGGCTTCCGCATTGTTCTGAGCCCCCGGTGCAGTACTGGAAACGCGGAACGATCTTGCGTTCGCTTGCCTTTCCCGCCGCGTGCGCACGGGCGCCGCGACCGAAACTAAGACATTGGCCGTTGGAACGGCTGCCAAAGCGATGGTGTAGCTATCGACGGCACCACCTTCGGTGATGACCGTCGAACCTTCCGATTCGGTGATGACGATCGCCGCTTCATCGTTATCGACAACGTTTGCCGAGATTCCCGCGACCTGAACGCCGTCGTACTCGATGTCCCCACTGACAACGTCATGCAGAATCAGTCCGCTGTGGCCGCGCAAGTCGTTGGACACCACCGGCGGCGCGTCACCGCCCATGTTGAACGTGTCGCTGCCCAGACCGCCGGCGAGCACCGTGACGAAATCTTCGCCGGTTCCCTGAACGAAGAAACGATCGTCACCCTCGGCACCGTCGACTTTCAAGACCTCGATGTTGACCAACTCAACATGCAATCCGGCTCCAAAGGTGCCGTTGGGCGTGACCACGAAATCGTCACCGAACTCCGTTCCAATCACGCTGACCGTGTCCAGTCCGTCGCCGCCATCAATGTTGACCGGGGCATTGACGACGTACTCGATCTGGTCAGCGCCCTCGCCACCGGAAAGATCGGTTCGATCTCGCACGGAATCTTGCGATCCGACCAAGGCGAACGCTCGCACCGAGAACGAGTCATCGCCTTCGTCGCCGCTTAAGCTGAGCACCGCCTTGTTGTGGAACACAACGAATTCATCGTTGCCCAAACCGCCGAAAATCGTCATCGGTCGGCTGATGCCGTTGCTCAAGAATCCTCGCGTCGTTTCGATGGTCGGTTCGAAGTCATCGAGCGGGTCGAGATTCGCTTCGGCGGCGGTCCGACGAGTCTTGTAAAGTTGACCGACCTGGAAGAAATCTGACCCCGGGCCACCGTCCAGGGTTGCTTCGGTTTGGACGTCATCGACGGCAAATCGGTCGTCACCTTCAAGTCCTTCGACCAGCATCCGTTCGACGCCGGCGTAGTTGACCCGCTCAACGTTATCATCGGTGTTGAGCATCGCGACGAAAGCGAAGCCGCCAGGAAGATAACTGGCACGCAGCAAAAACTGATCGGCAAACTCGGTACCACGAACTTCAAGGACGTCCGATTCGGCTTCATCAAGGCCGCTGTCAGACACGCTGATCAGGGAGGATGATGTCTGGCCTTGCAAGTTGACGATGTACGTATCGTTGCCGTCGTGACCATCAAGCGTGCCCGACCCCAAGCCGTCGATCAGCGTGTCGGCACCTTGATGTCCCAGCAAGGTATCGCGTCCGGCACCGCCGACGAGGTGATCGTCGCCCGCCCTTCCCAGTATCGTGTCGTTGTCGTCTCCACCATCGACGACGTCATCACCGGAACCGGCGTCGACGGTATCCATTCCGGGACCGGCGTCGATGGTGTCGTTTCCGGCGCCTGATTCAATGTTGTCGGGCCCCAACCCGCCAAACACGATGTCGTCGCCACTTCCAAGCGTGATGTTGTCAGTCCCATCACCGCCGTACGAAAGATTGTTTCCGTTCGCGGCAGAAAGCGTGTCATCGCCCGCTTCGCCGTACAGATGGTTATCACCGCTGCCGCCGACCAACGTGTCCGCCGAACCATCGTCACCGACGTGATTGTCCGGATCGACAATGTTGATCTGCGAATGACCGTACAAGTGATCGCTCGCCGACCCGCCATCGATATGGTCAGCGCCGGCCATGCCGCTGATGATGTCTTGACCGCCTTGTCCGAACAACTGATCGTCACCGCGGCCGCCCCAGATCACGTCGTCGCCGCCATCATCGTTGATGCCTGATTGGGAATGGCCGTAAACCGTATCGCCTTCGAGTCCGCCGATCAGCTCGTCGGCACCAGTACCGCCTTCGAGCAAGTCTTCGCCATCCCCACCGGCGATTGTGTCGTCACCGCTGCCGCCAAATAATCCGCCCGAGAAACCGCTAACCGGGCGATCATCGCCAGGGCCACCGATCAAAGAATCCGGACCAGGACCACCTTCCAGCCGGTCGGTGTCGGTACCGCCGTCGAGCAAATCCAGCCGACCGAAGCTGGCGTCCAGCGAAGGATGGTTGGCCAGTGAGGATCCACTCGGCCCGCCCTTGAGCACGTCACGGCCCGGACCACCCAGAAGCACATCATTCGCGTCACCGGCGTCGCTTTCGGTGTCTAGCCCGTGGCCGGTTAAGAAGTCTCCGCCGCCGCCGCCGTCGAGAATGTCGGCACCGTCGCCGCCGTACATGTCATCGATCCCCGGACCACCGGCCAGATAATCGTGGCCGGTACCCCCATGCAAATAGTCCGCGCCCGATACGTCATCACCGAACTGAGCGTCGCCAAATAGATCGTCGTTCCCGGCTTCTCCCTGCAGCGAGTCGTTGCCACTGCCGCCGATCAGAAGGTCGCTGCCGGAACCGCCCAAGAGCGTGTCGCCGCCGTCGCCCCCATTGATGAAGTCGTCGCCGAAACCACCGTCGATGACATCCCCGCCGCCATTGCCAAGGATCGCGTCGTCACCGTCTCCCCCATCGATGTTGTCGTCGCCATCACCACCGGAAATCTGGTCGTTGCCCCGACCACCATCGATGACGTCGGCGTGTTCGTTGCCTTCGATGAAGTCATCGCCATCCCCGCCTTGAATCAAGTCGATCCCCGGTCCGCCGTAGAGCGTGTCATGATCGGCAAGCGGGAACAGTGCAATCACCTCGGGCGTTCCGGTGATGGTGTCATTGCCGCCGCCACCATAAATCGTGTCGTTGCCAAAGCCACCCAGAAGCGTGTCGTTGCCGTGGCTGCCGACGATCAAGTCATTTCCGTCGTTGCCTTCGATATGTAAATCGGGAAAGTTGGAAACCAGCCCCGGAAACGTGGTCTGGTCCCCGATGCGGATGCTGTCATCGAAATCCGATCCTTCGATACGAATTTTCGTAATGCTACGAGAGGTATCCGCATCGAAGCTTCGTAGATTGCGGTGGTTGATATCCTCGTAGTCGGTACGTTTTGTCTTCCAGCCCTGACCACAACGTTTCTTTTCATACTTCGCGACAACGACCCCGGTCTGCTTGATGTCGGCACCATCGATCACAAGCTGGCCGTCAATGACACCAAGGACGATGTCAAGCGAGTGACCGTCGATGGGCATGATAGTAACTTCGCCGTTTTCATCGGGATCGCTTACGGTGAACGAATACTCCGGATGAACATCAAAGGATCGAGTCCTGGTTTGGGTTCGACCGGTAAGGCAAGCCCCAACGTCATCGAGACCCGCGTAAACCTGATTTCGAAGGTCGGTGTAAAGTCTTCCGATGTTTTTTCCGGCGTCGATAACTGGTCCGGCCAGCCTTTCGATCGTCTTGGCCCCAGGAAGTTTCGAGAGCGGATCGAGTACTTTTTCTTGAAAATACTCGCCCGCATCGTCGGCTACCTCTTGGGCCGCTTTACCTCGTTCACTGAGGTATTTCCCGGGATCACGTGCGATCGTGCCGAGTTGATCGCCGATCTCTTCGATCTGATCTCCGGCCCACTCGACCGCTTTCTTGACCGCCTCGGCGACATCGTCGGCCAGTGACGCGGCGCACGCGGCCCCGAGTAGCGGGTTCGCGGTGACGAACGCCGCACCGCAGGCATACAGCTCCGCGTTGCGTTGCAGTTCATCCTTTGCTTCACTGACCTTTTGTTTCAACCGGTCCCTGGCATCCAGCAAGTCTTGAACCGACGCGTCGTTAGCTGTTCGGAATAGCGTGAACCTCTGCTCGGGCAGGATTTCGAAATCAGCCAGTTCGACTCCACCGCCACCCGGTACCGATGCCTCAATGATTCCCTGGATCCCGACTGTCAAATCCATCGTCAGCCCAAGCTTCCAGTTCTCACTATCCTTGATGTCGCCCACCCGAAGCTTGTCACCGACCGACTTGTCACTGTCGGCGATGTAGACGTTGCCACCCAAGCTCAGACCGGGATCCGTCTTGAGCTGCGCCAGACGCACGATCGTGACCAGCAATTCGGCTCCCAAAGACAAGCTGAACCCACCGCTGAGTGCGAACGTTGGATTCGCCGCATCGGCTTGCCTGAGGTAGAAACCCTCATCGGTGTCGACGCCGATCGATGCGTCGATCTCGAACTGAACCAGAGGCACGAACTCCGCCGACGCGTTGACGGTAACTAAGCCCAAAAGTGTGAAAATGGGGCTCGCAAAAATCGGCAACGGCTCAGTGGGCGCCGTCAGCGTCTGCGTGACATCCAAGCTGATCAAATCGACCGGTTGATCGGTCAGCATTGCGATGATGCTTTCCGGGCTTTTGAAGTCTAGGTTGAGATCGATCAGGTTGTTCGCATCCGTGCTTTCGATGTCCGATTTGTTTTTGCCGAAAAACTGTTCCGGATAGAACAACAGTTGCGCCGATTCGGGCACCTGCAACATGTCGAGCAGTGAGTACTCAATCAACGGGATGTCCGTGACCAGCATCTGTCGCACTGGTTCGGGGATCGGATTCGCGTCGGTCAGAGCTCCCAAGAACTTGTCGATGATCAGTTGCTCGGGGTCCTCGAACGCCCGCATCAACGTGTCGAAGGTATCGTCTTGAATGATTCGGTAGTCATTGTTGGACGGATCGGACAGATCCAAATGAGCCGACGCGTTGAAGACAAACTGGCTGGGCAGCACGCTGGTCGGGAGCAATTCCCCGAGTACCGGAATCTTGCGAACCGGATTGTCCATCGTGACCTCAAGACCCGCATCAACCACCGCGTTGAGTGTGACGGATCGTTCGTCAAAAGCCGCGTCGGTAAACGTAAAGTCCGCGTCCGTTCCGTCCGTTTTCAGCAGGTAGAAACGTTCGTCCGGTGTCGAATCATGATCGGACAACACAAACGTCGCGTCGGTGTCAAAGCTTGCGGTCGCAGTCGCACCGACATCCACAATCGATCCGACGCTGACTCGTGCGGCCAGCGAAGCGTTGGTGTCAGCTTGGATGGCGACGCTCCCGCCTTCGACGGCAAACGGCCCGTCGGCGTCGAAGCCAAACGTCAGGTCAAAATCGAGCTGTGGCTGCACCGTCGCCGAACCCGAAAGCGAGAGCGTCGCCGGACCGAAGGAGGCTCGCTCGTCCTGAATGTTTAAGTCCAATCCCTCGGTTGCTGTATGCGTGTGGTCGTAACGCAAGACCATCCAGTCGTCGTCAGCGATTCCGCCGGCAACGAACTCTTCGGGGCTCAGGACGCTGACGACCTCAAACCCTTTCGATTCGAGGTAGGTTCGCGCTGCACCGGCCGGCAAGGTGACGTCCAATCCATCACCGATCGCCGCGGAAATCCCCTTCGCCAGTTCGTTGCCGAGGATGGGAATCTCACGAGTCGTCTCCGCCAAAGCGGAGGCCGCGTCTTGTGCGATCTGCACGCCACGCACGACGTAACCCGCCAGCACGTCCAACAACGCGTCAGGATCAACGGTGAGCTGACCGTCGACGTCCATGCTGCCGGTGCTGTTATCGAATTGCAGGTTCCCAGCGGCGGATACGCTCAGCGCCGGAAACTCGCCGCCAAAGCCCGACAGTTCGCCGGTGATGGTCAGGTTGTTCAGATCCGCCGATCCGGACGTCGTCGCGGAAGAACTTGCGATGATCGAATCGAGATCGCCATCAAACAGGTACAGTCGTTCTTCCCGAGTCGTGTCACCATCGTCCAGCAAAAGACTGAGCGTGGCATCAAAATCCGCATCAGCATTGGCACCGACGTTGACCAGACCGGCAATGTCCGCGGTTCCTTCAAGGCCGCCGCTGACGTCGGCAATGGCCAGGATATTGGAATCTTCCCGTAAAAAGGCACCGCCTGTAGTGTCGAAGCCAAACACAATTTCTGAATCAACGACGATGTCTCCCGCGACATCGCCTTGAAGGGCAGCAGCAAGCGTCGTCGCACCGAGATCCAAGCCGGCTTCGCCGCTGGCATTCAGATCCACATCGATGACCGAGGAATCGGTCCATCGGGCTTCCAAGATGGTGGCCGGCAGCGGTGTCCCATCGATGGCGTAGCCGAGCAGAGCATCAATCGTGACCGCGTCGATGATCTCAATGGACGTCCCGTCCGCGTTTGCGTCGGCCGAAGCGTAGTCATCGAGGTAATCGAAGACCGTTTCCAAAGAGTCGCTGAGTAAGGATTCGATCTCGTCACCGATGACGGGGATTTCAGCCAAGTTGTCGGCGAGTTGAGAAGCCTGATCGCCAAGGCGGTCCAAAGCCTCGCCGGCAACACCGGTAATCGATTCGTAGAGTGATTCGGTGTCGAATCCGGATGCGTCCTCAAGCAGTTGAAACTGCCCCGCGTTCACATCGATATCCCATACCCACCGGCCTTCGGCTTCGACATCGGAAGAGAATCCGACATCGACGTTCGCTTTCAGGTTCGCCGATGCCGATCCACGCACGGTTAAATCGCTGGCGTCAACAAACGACGATTGCAGGTCGCTGCTTCGAATACGACCGTCGAGCGAGGACGTCGTCAGCGGAACCGTTGCAAGCAGCCCCAGGTTGGCGGCACCAGTGACCTGGCCGACAGAACCCAGTATTGCATCAGCATCCCCACTGGCGGACACCGACAACGACAGCCCATTGCCCGGCAGCAAATAGAATCCGCCGGTGTCGACACCGAAAGCGACGGTGAAGTACGTCTGGGCTTTCCAGTCCAGGTCTCCCGAGAAGCTTAAGCCGGCAAGCTGGCCGATCGAATTCAGGGCGGTCGCATCCAAAGACGAATCCGCCAGAATCTCTCCCAGAGAAAACGTTCGACTGACACGAATCAAATCCGCGGGTTGACTCGTTGGCAGCGTCGCAAACGTCGCATCATCAACGATGGATTGAATCGTAAAGCCCGCATCAATGAGTGCCGATTCCAAACCTGCCATGTCGGCTGCGTCCGCGACATCGATCGCCTGGACCGACGCCTGTAAAGCACTCCCCAAATCCAACAATGAGTTGAGATCAGGGGAGGCCAGCGGTAGGGCGTCGGCTGGTAGCGAGACCCGCTCGGCGAACTCAGTCAGATGCGCGTCGACAAGGTTGTTGAAACCGGTTTCGAGACTGGTCGCAATGTTGGCCGGGGTCGTCGTCCCAAGGGTTCCCGTGTTCGGAAAGGGCGAGGTGACGTTTGGTTCAGGCGGCGGACTGGTCTCTCCGCCGGTGATTCCAGCACCAAGCACCTGTGCATAGGTAGGAAGAGTGTTTCCTTGATCGTCCGGAATCACATGCTGGATGAAACCGGAACCATTTCGCGAAAGCGAATCGATGACCTCTTGGTGGGCATTGATTCTCCGATACTGCGGGCCGTCGAGTGTGTTGACCTCGAAACGGTGAAAGACTTCGTCGCGGAAGGTCGCGATCGCCGGATTTGATTGAGCCGGCGGACTCATCAAGTGGTGATAGTTGTCCGGTGCTCGTAACTGCGGAAATTGTGCTTCGTCAACCGTGTGCCCCAGCCCCCACAGGTGAGCGAGCTCATGAACAACCGCGTAGGAAACCAGATTTGTGAAGTCTCGCGTCAGTAACTCGTCACCGCCCCAACGGTATTTCCCGTCGACGAAATAGTCAGCGATCGAATCGGCAAAGACGTAGCCGTAAAACTCGTTGTTCTCATTCACCAACGCCTGATTCGCGAATCCAAAATCCAGGCCTGCGGGTGCCGGGTTGTTGGTCCCCACGTAGATGACGTAAGCGTTCTCATCGTCCGATGCTTGCCCACGCTCCAGAATCCGTTCTCCCGCGCCCGGATCAAAACTGCCGGTGACTGTGGGCGTGTAAAGAATTCTTAGATCAAGCGTCGAATCGCGTACGTAGGGCAGCAAGAGTTGCCGGGTTCGGCTGGCGATCCGCTTGGCAGCGAGTTCCGCATCCTTGTGATCAACGACGTTGTTCGAATTGTCGTAGTTCAGAAAACCGGGGGCATCGACGCCCACTTCGCCGGAAAACAGATTGCCGAAATTCCCGGGCGAAATTTCGTTAGCGATGGTATCGGGCGTGAAATCCAGGACCACCGTGTTGGCTAGCACCCGGCGTGCTTCGAGCACTTCGGCCATGGGGCGGCGCAAACGACGCTCCAGGGCCTGCCGGCGGTATTTAGTGTTACTTGAAGTTCTTGGCATCTTTCAATTTCTTCCTCGACGCAACCCCCGCGACGCGATCCACTCCCCCTCTGCAGCCGGGGATACCGAGTTTAAGACCTCGTATCGGGTATTTCAAGGAATCGCGGCTCGATATTCTGCCATTTCAGACGCCATAGGGCCGTTTCCCGTGAACGTTTTGCGACCGAGGAGCCGGCCGAAGACTACTTCAGGATTTCACACTGGCAGAACTTAGCCGAGGCCTCCGAGCATTTCGTTCGCCGACAATGACCGAAAAGGCTCCTCATCTTCTTCGTGAAATTAGACGTAACACCAGCTAGATGCGAAGCGCGTTGGCGATCTCTCTGAAATGCCTACGGTTTTCAACGCGGCAGAGGTACACCGGATGCAGACTGTCGTCAAAACGGCCCCCGAGATGCACCAGAACTGGTCATGGTTAATCAGCATGACGCGATCGGTGATCTTGACCTCCCATTCCCCGTCAAACAGACAAGTTTGTTCCCCAATGCAAAACTGAATCGCCCACTGACGGACAACGGGCTCACCATCATCTTCTGCCACGTCTAGTGCACCTCAAGTCGATCCAAACAACTTGGCGATGCAATCGGTCGCCGCCGCAATCAATCCATCCCGGTGGTTGCCCGATGAGCCTGCATCACCAGAAAACGGCAAGACGTACAGCGTCTTACGGGCCGGAGACGCATGGGATAGCTGGGACGCCCAGCCGAAGCATGAACTCAAACTGTTTGAATCACCTGGCGTATCCACAACGACGGCGACAGCGTGGTCCGACAAGATCACTGGAACGACCGACACTTACGGCCTGATCGTCAGATACGGCTGGAACTACGACCGCACCACCAATGACATCAGATCCCAACTGTTGCTAGACGGCGCTTCGAATGAAACCAGTGGCTTTGACCTGCACCGACATGAACCAAACGACGACGCCGGGAACATTGCTGGTACAGGCACCAACCAAGCGCACGCGTCGACTATGTAACGCTGACCGCCGGCGCACGCACAGTGGCTTTGCAATGGGCTACAGCGCAATCAGGTCAAGAAGCTAGCATCCAGTCGGCCAGCGGTTTAATCAAGCGGGTTAACTAGGCGAACTAGTTTGATTGCGCCGTAGACACCTTGGCCCTGACCGCTTCGCACACGCGTTTGATCCGCTCGTTGTCGAAGCATTCACGGTAGCGTGCTTGAATACTGTGGTCGTCATGCCCCATGATCAAATCCGTGGCATGCGAGTCAAACGGTTCGCCAAGTCGAAGTGGGCGATCGATGTATCCGGCTTCGTATGCATACCGGAGGATCATCTTGATGCAGCGGAGGCGGTTGTTGATAGCCGTCGGTGATAGCCCATCCTTGGCCCACCCGGCCCAGAACTCCGACATGTCGTCGGCTGTGATTGTCTCAACCGCTCTGGCTGTGCCGAAGTGCTCCTTCATGATCTTCGCCGCGTGCTTGCATTGCAGGTAGGTCCGATTGGAAAGCGACCCTTCGTCGACCTTGACCAGCTTCCCGGCTAGCCACCTATTCACCATGAAGTCGACGTTGCACTTTGTCGGATCCTCGTTGCGCAGCTTCCCAGTGACAGCTTTGCGGACGTAGGCGTTGTACTCGGCCAGGGCAACGGCGGAATTATCCAACCGGCCGAAGCAGTGGACTTTGCCGTCGAGCCGCTTCTGCCACTTTCCACTGCCTTTGTGCGGCGTAATGGGGGAACGTCGGGTATGGCTTGCCGACCTGTTCACCTTGCTGCGAACTACCCCGCCGTGTACCCTTCGCCATCGTCAAAGCACCGCCCGATTTCGATGTTCGGATCGTTGATCCGGGCATTTTCGGCATCGACCTACCGGCGTATTAACACTGGCCAAAGCCAGTAGGCCCCAGTAGTCTGGTGGAATCGGGCTTCAGGGCAATTATCCGAAGGCCCGTTTGAGCGCGGAAAACACGGTGTTTTTTTCAAAGGCGCCCATAGCTCAGCTGGATAGAGCATCGGACTTCTAAAGCGTGACCGCCGGAACGCGAAAACCAAGAAAACACCGTCTTTTGCGGTGCGAAACGCGTTTTTCAGAATCAGCCGCAAGCACCAAAAACGGTTGTAAATCGGCCTTGCGGTTGTAGCGGTTGTAGTCGCTTAAAAGCCACCATTTTTAACCCGCCGCAAGACCGCATCCGCCCACCGCTCGCAAACCGCCGTCAGACCGCCGGGAATTGCCGCGTCGATGGCGGCAGGGGTGGAAGTGACCGGTGGGTCCGGTGGTCGTGGTGACTGAACCGATGCTATCACTGATCGCAGTCCTCGCAATCGTGGAAGTGACCGGTGGGTCCGGTGGTCGTGGTGACGACCAAGATAGGGAAAGTCGCAACTTTCCCTACTCCAGTGGAAGTGACCGGTGGGTCCGGTGGTCGTGGTGACAAAAAACAGGTGGTCAAGTTGACCACCTGAATGCGGGTGGAAGTGACCGGTGGGTCCGGTGGTCGTGGTGACCCGACTCCACCATGGTGGAGTCGATGGTTGGCAGCGTGGAAGTGACCGGCGGGGATTGGCGGTCGTGGTCGCGGGACTGGCCCTTGTTACTTTCAGGCAAATTTTCCTGAATGTTGTCTTTCAGGTCTGTTCTCTGGCCCTGCCGTTTCTTCGCTTGGTCGCGGGCTTTGCCTGCGTTAACCGGTGGCAAATTTGCCACCGGTTTTGCCCCAGAAGGACGCCCGCTGTTTTCCTCGTGACGTTTCTTCGCCTGCTCCTCGTAGATGCCACGTGCCCTTGCGACACACATGGATGCTTGCGACGGGGTCAAATGAGGAACCTTGTATATTATACAAAGTTCCTCTTTCTTCCTTTTGGTGTGTGACCGTGCCAGCGGGCCTTGAGGAATTGTTTACATTGTCAACATTTCCTCCTTCTTCGCTTCATGTCGGCGGGCGTGAAATCCTTGTGGGTGAGATGGCGGACGGCTCGCTGAGTCCATAGTTTTGATTCCGACATGCCGGAATCGAATGTCGGCAACAAAGGCCGCACGCTAGCCGCACGAATCAAGTCGTATGCGTGCGACTTCTTAATCCCCAGCGGCATCCGCTCGTTCATGTACTTGTCGAACGACGTGAACCCGGCGTCTTTGTATTCCTGGTCGTTCTTGATCCGCTCCAGAATCACGCCCTGCCGTTTCGCTTACCACCCCCTCAGGCCGCCTGTGCCGCCCCCTAACGCACTTTCCCGCTTTCGTCGCTCCGATGTCGCGTTAGGTCGTCCAGTCGCGGGAGGGTTGAGCGTGAGCGGTCGGTTTCTTGGTGGGTCCGCAAATTTGCGTACGCTGAACCGTTTGACCAGTCGCACAACACGGCGTTACGCTTAGGCTTTTGAAGTAGCGAATGTTTAGGCGTAACAATGGAAAGCTTTGTCGCGACGTTTGAACCGAAACTTGCCAAAAAGATGGACCACTACGTCGGCCTTGCTCCGCAGATATGGGCCGACGCGGACGCGGACTATCAGAGGCTCGCTATCGTTGCTGGCAACTACGCAGGGTATGGCGCGTACTCGGCTCGGTGCCACGAATCCGGCATCATTGAATTTCCGATCGGCAACAAGAAAAGCGTTATCGGACTCAACAATAAGCGACAGCTTGGCGTTGCGGATGGTGCCGACGTTTTGAAGGTCATCGGCGTTTTGCTGCATGAGATTGGCCACCACGTCGTGAACACCGCCAAGCGTGAACCATGGGACGACGTTCAACCGATTGGACCATCAACTCACCTTCGGAGTGATTGGATTTGGGTTTGCTGCACTGCCTGGAATTACTTTCAGGATTCCGCCATTGACCCGCACGACATTGCATCGACGATCCATGACAACCGCGACGAATGGGTCCAGGCGTTGACGCTCTTTTCGCCGTTCTGCAAACCGCCGGCGATTGGCGGACCGCCGACGTGTCAGCATTGTGGAGCCGCCTATCGTGCCAAACGCCGCGATGCCAAGTTTTGCTCCGCTCGATGTCGGGTCGCTGCCATGCGTGCCAAGGCGTAGGCGAAAATCTCATTCTGCTGGCCAAGGAAAAGCGGGCGGAACACGGGCGGTCGTCACCGATGCGAACCGACTTTGAGGCCACCCCCGGCTATGTCCGTGCGTACCTTCCCCCTAATCCCCCACGGGTTTGAAAACGCCGGACTTTTTACGGTGAGCATCGCGATTCCCTTGACCGCATTTTCCATCTGTCCGGCGGAAGGACCCAAAGGCGGGTAGGGGGGTGGTGCATCGCATCGGTTGGTCCATTGTCGCATGTTCGGTGAAGACACAAAAAAAGCCGGACCGCTGCCAAAGCTAACAGCGGTCCGGCCAAGCCCAGCCCCGCGGAAAAGGTTGCAAACGCGGGGTGGGAGACAATCAGCGGGGGTGGGGTCAGTCGATAAAAACGTCCAACCATTCCGCCTCGGCGGTATCGATTGCGTCGTTGTAGGCGTCCAGGTTCTCCCCGTGGATTTCTTCAAGCTTTGGAATGCGTGCCACCTGCTCGTCTACGTACGCCTTCCACGCCGCACGGTCGACGATGGATCGCTGGCCAAATCCGTGGCGTTGAATGAACTTCTTGCCGCTGGTGTTCTCAATGGTGCCGACAAACATCAGGCACTTATCACCATCGTCCAAGACCAAATTCTGACACGCTTCGATGCGGTCCAGCTCGGTGGCTGCTGCCATTGCCTTGGCTCGGTAGGTCTTCGTCGCCGTCCGCTTGATGCGGTTGAACTCAGCCACGCGCCACTTGGGTGCCAGTCCTCGCAAGCTCTCGACCGCCGCGTCCATTTCTTCGGCTCGCTTCGCCGCGATGCGATGGTCTTGTTCAATCTTGGCCAACTCGGACTGTAGGTCGGCGATTTTCTTTTGCAGTTCGGGGGCGCGTTTCTCTCGCACCTTGAACAGGCGAGCGACTTCCGCGTCTTGCTTGTCGCGATCCTGGCGGGTGCCGGCCACCTTGCGTTGTTGGACGATGCGACCGAACCGCCGCAATTCTTTGTCCAGTTCCTTATCGGTGCACCCGAGTGCGTTGCAGCATTCGACGCGTTGTTCAAACGTCAAATCGCCGCCAGACGATGCGACCATCTGTAGGATCTCCTCAGCGGCTTCTAGCTTGGACTTGGTTTCGGTTTTGGTTTTGGTGGTCATTGCATTTCCTCAATCAGTTCGAGAAGCTCAACCAATGCTTCGCAGTGGTGGCGGTAAAGATCGGCCGAAACATTCATTTCCAGGCCCGCGTTCAAAAGCGGCCAGTTTGATCGCTCCAGGCACGCCATCGCGTCCGCCAGCAAGACCGGCACAGCTTTGGCCATCCTGCCGTTGTGCACCCAGTACGCTGGCCGCAGATTGGCCGGTGGTCCGTCCAGGTATTCGTGCGCCTTGTCGACCACCTCGGCGATGCAGAACCATGCGACCGCTTCGGCCGGTGTCTCGGCGGCCGCGACAAACTCGCCACCGTCTTGGAGGCAAACGTAGTGCTTATCCATGGCGACGGCTGCGTCGGCTGTTGGCTTCGATGACGGCGTGTTCCCGCAGTTCGGGATAGGCCCTGTTCGCTTGGCTGACGGCTTTGGATCGTGTCATGCCTTGACTGACCAGATCGGCCACCAGTGCCTTCCACTGGCTGCGTATCGTGTGCGTATCAACCAGATTCGGACGGGTGCCGCTGGCGAATGCGATCGGCTTGTTCCCTCGTGCTTTCGCCTTCGCCGCCGGTGCGGTCCGCTCGGCTTCGTCCGCGTCGTGCTGGTCACGCTCAGCGGTCAACGTTTCGATTCGCTTTTCCAACTCGGCGATGGTTTCGCTTAGCTGGTCGTTCTCGCTGGCCAGACGCTTCATTTCATCCGCGGCGATGGCTTTGACGGTCTTGCCGCGTTCGATGGCAAGAACCAGTCGGTCGGATGTCATACGTGGGAACATCCGCCGAAGCTTCCGAAGGTTTTGTGATTGGCTCACTTACTCAACTCCGTGATGGGTGTGATGCTTCCATCGTATGGCCGCAACATGGACATTCCATGGCCGACTTATCCGAACGGATAACTGCATCAAAAATATCCCTGCCGCGCTCATCGACCGCGTTCGATGCCTTGCCATGATGCCCGCAGACATCACACCGAAAGTACCGCGTCCGCCATCGTCCGACCGTGCGCGTGCTCTGCCGTCGCATCGTGCCGGTGTGGCACTTGGGGCAGGTGTCTAAAGCTCGCATCAGTATTGTTCGCTCAGGATGTCCTCATCGGCGATGCGAAGGACCAGCCGCGTATCTTCGTAATCCAGACGCAATAGCGTCCCCTTCTCGACGCGACGCGATGTCCTGGCGACGAAGATTTGCTCGCCTTCCTTGGTCGTCAGTGGCAAAGCCGCGATGGTGTTGGGGTCGACTTGCGTTCGCTTGGCTTGTGCCCGGCGTTTCGTCCCTGCCATTGCTCAAACTCCGTTCTGTTGTTGGTGGTGGTTCGCGTGTTCAAGTTCGGGGGTGCTGCCAGTGTCGCGGCGGTAGCCAATGAATCCGCCGCAAACCGAACACGTTGTGCGAATCCAACCAGGACGCGATTGAAAGTCGTCGCGCCAGGCGGACCGGTCGTGGTACGTGCAACGCGGCGGTGTCGTTGGTTCGGATGCCGGCGTGTTCAGTGCCGGCGTCACCCAAAGCGATTGAAGGTCGACGGCGGTTGGTGCGTTGTTCATTCGTCGGCGATGGTCTTTAGAGTCAGTCTCAATGGGAACCATTAAGAGAGACTGACTCTCTTATGGTCCCTTATGGGAATGGCGACATCTGGGTGTCGCCTGGGCAGGTATCAAAATGTCGCCTACGTGGCGACATAGCTATGTCGCCTAGGATTTGCTCAAAATGTCGCCTAGGCGTCCGGCGGTGATCGGGGCAGTGAGTCGAGTTTTTCGCGCGACATTGGCAACACTCGGTAGCTTGCCGAACCTTGGCGAAACCCTCCCGTGTTCACTACTACCAGCAGCCCCCGAGCGACCAGGCTTGCGACCGACCGCTCAACGGTTTTGCGATCAATCCCACACCGACCCGCGATGGCTCGCTGGGATACCGTCGCGATCCCTTCGCGGGTGTCGCGGTACAACGCCAGCCACACCAACAACTCGGACCGTCGCAGTTCGCTTGCCGTGAAGTCCACAAACGCATTCAAGACGCGGAAGCGGTCGGCGGTTTGACGCTTCGGCTTGTTCTTTGGGCGGGTCATTCCTCACCCCACAATCCCGCAATCGCATCACGAAGTTGGCGGTGTTCCTCGGTCATCGGCGGTTCGGTCGGTTCGAACGATTGGACCGAGCGGTCGAACGTCAGGTCGCAATCAGTCGGCTGACCGTAGCGGCTTTTCAGTTGCCTCAACGTCACGTCGATAACCGCGTCGTCGGCGTCCTGTTCGGCGTCCTTTGCGGGAACCAGCAGGTAGGCGTCATCGGCCCCGTATTCCAGTTCCGACGACTCCCGAAAGGATGCCAGTGACAAGCCGTCGCCGGCGTAGCTGGTGCGGCCTTTGGCATCCTTTGAACGTCCGACCGCCGACAATGCCAGAACGCAACAACCCGCGTCGGCGAACCGCCGTATCGAATCCATCGTCGCATCGACCGAACCGCGCTTGTCGTCGTGCCGACCGACCGGCCGGATTCGTTGGATGTAATCCAAGACCACCAACTCGGCGTCGATGTCATCCGCCGCCGCCGCGACGTTCTCAAGCGTCATCGGGGCCCGCACAAACACCAGCCGGTCGGCGATGTCGTCGATGAGATCAAAAGCCGCGTCTAGCTTGTCGCGTTGCCGTTCACCTAGTTGGCGACTTTGGATGTAGTCCAGTCCCACACCCGATAAACGGCTCAGTTGCCGCTCTAACAGCCGTTCAGGCGGCATCTCGACATTGCAGACGCAAGCACGCAACGACGCGTCAGCGGTCATTGCAGAGACGACGCACTGCATGGCAAATGCCGTCTTGCCCATGCCGGGTGAACCGCCCAACAAAGAGACGGTCCCCGGACCGAGCCGGACGTGTTCCAATCCCGGCCCGATGTCATATCGGCGCGGCGGTTCGCCGTGCAAAACATCGTCTTGCCAGTCATCGAACAACCGGTCGCACCGGATGAAGTTCGCGGCGGTCATTCCGTAACCCCTTTCGACAATCCATTGTCAATCGCTCGGCGGACATCAGCCGGCGGCAAACCCGAGTCCAAGGCCGATTCAGTCAGCAACGCATGCGCAAGTCGCGGCGGGCAACCAAATTCGGCCAAGTTTGCTGCCGCCGAGTACAACAGCCGGTGTCGGTCGCCTTCGTCCGCACCGTCGCGGATAAACTCCAATGTCGCCAAGTTCAGCTCGGTCCGGTCGTTGTCGCAACACCGGACCGCTTCGGTTTTTCGGTTCGTCTGTTCGCAAGCCGATTGCCAGTCCGCGACCGCTCGTTCGTCGGCCGCTGGTGTTTCTGGCAAGTCGAACGCCAGCGGCTCGGCCGAACGCTCCACAATCGCCGCCGGGCGAACCTGTATCAGCTCATCGACCGTCAGGAACCGCTTGTGACGGCCCGTCTTGCCGTGCCGGCTGTTCGGTGCTCGCAATGGCTGGACGATGTTGTAAATCGCAGTGTCGAGCCGCACGTCGGCCTTCGTGGCGATGTCCTCAGCAACCTGTCGAGCCACCCGTCCGAACACGTCCGACGACGCGGCGGCGAACAGCGATGTCGGTATGCCGACGTGAAAACCTTTTGAACCGCTGAAGAACACCAGCAGCTCCGATTCATCGACTTGGTACCGCTCCAACACCCAAGCGACCAACCGCCGAGCCGAAGCGGTTGCCCGGTCGATGTTGCCGTCGTCGTCGATGTCGGCCCACAAGTACCGCGACCAATGCGGCCCGGTGAACCCGCGAACGTCCAACGTTCCATCCGGTCGGACCACCCGCGACCGAATCGCATCGCCGTATTGGAAAGGCGACAAGAAACCTTCCCGGTCAATTTGTGCTAGGTCATCGCAATCCGCATAGGCCGCGAACGCTCGGTCATAATCAACCAAACGACGCTCGCGGCTACACGGTCCCACAATGCGATACCCCAGCGGCATCGCATTGATCATTAGAACGTCTCCCCGCTTTCGGGTGCGTTCTCACTGCCGCCGTCCGGTGCGAACGCATCCGGTTCCGGGGTGATGACTTCAACAACCTCGAAACGACGCACGCGGTTCCCTTCGTTGCCGTCATCGTCGCGGCGGATTGCCAGTTTGACGTTGCAGCGGAACACAGCCGGCAACGGCCGTTCAAGTTGTTCCAGGTCAGTCACGCCCAGCTTTGAAAGGTCGCGTTTTGTTCGCGACATTGCGGCCTCGGTGAACCAGCATTCATGCCAGAACCGGCCGCCGGTGTGTTCACCTTCGGCCACCTCGAACGTCAGCCGGTATCCCGGCGTCCCTTTGGTTCGGCTTTCGATGGCCTCACCCGCCACAATGTCGGCGACGTATTCGCCTTTGGGTAGCACGTCATTGTCGGCGGCGGCGGCTGTGGTGTCCCAAGCCGATTTTATGCTGTCCAAGCTGCCTTGCTGGCGTAAGATACTAGATAGCTTTCCCATTTTTGATTCCCTTTGATGGGGTGCTAAGAAACGGCGAAGACGTCCGACCGTCTTTGCCAAGAAAAAACCGAAACGGCTGGGGTCGGTTGGATGGCTGACCCTGGCCGTTTTTTCATACCCACTGACGTTTGGGTTTGACGGCTGGCTTGGACCGTTGCGGCTTGGGGCCGGGTTGTGATTGTTCGGTCCGCCGGCGAATGAAGTCTTCTAGCGCGGCTTGGCTTATCCGCCACTTGCGGCGTCGTTGTCCTTTGCCGATCGACATGCCTTCGATTTCGCCTTTGGCAATCAGCGAACGTGCGGACTCCTTATGAATCCGCAAGATGTCGGCGACTTCCTCAACGGTGTAGAAGTTCAGACTGTGCATGAAAAAACCTCGCTCTCGTGTATGCCGCGTGCGGTTGCTTGCGGCTGACAGGAGCAAGGTTTGCAGGTCGGGTGCGGTCGCTGAAGATGCTTTTCCGGCGGCCGATATAGATGAAACGTTTTCGATACGTTTGAAACGTTTTCGATACGTTTTTAGCTGTACCGGTCGACTGCTTTCGGTTTCAGATAGGTCGATAACAAGTTCCGGCGGACGTACCAATCGTATTGAGTGCTCGCAGGTTTCAGTTCCCTGCGGATGCCGGGGTGTGCATCATCATCCGCCAGACGACAGCGTGTGGCCCTGCCGCCGGCGATGTCGCCCGCTTTGACTCTCACCCAGTCTGGCTCGACGCCACGCCGTCGCATGGCCGCCGCGACGTAGCGGTCAAATTCCGATGCGTCCATGTCGGCCAATTCGTTTACCGTAAGCCCGGTTTCGTGATGCATCTCAATCAAGATTCGCTCGAAAGCATCGTCGCCGTCGGCAACTGCCAATTGCTTCTGGATTCGGTCCCGAATAAACGCCGAAGATAGTACCCTCTCAGCAGACGCCACCAGTTTTGGGTGTTCCCTGTTGAACCACGCGTCCCTTTCTTTCTCCGACATACGGCGGATATCGGACAGGGATAGCGAATCGGGGTTGTCCAGTTTCTTCGGCATCACGCACCACCTTTCGCCGACCGCTTCGGCTTGCCGTCGCGGAACCATTTGCGGACGTGCTGGCAGACCGCTTTCACCCGCTGGGGGTCGATGCCTTCGCGATAGACCGCCGCCATCGAATCGTCGACGTGTCCCATGACATAGTTGACCGCCACTTGGTCGCGTGAATCGCCGGCGACGGTTTCAAACGTGTGACGCAAGGCATAGAAACCGACCCCCGGCTTGTGACAGCCGGCTTTCACCGCGACTTTGCGAAACGCTTGGGATACCGCGTCACCTTTGCCCGATTCTTGGTACCACGGTTGCCGGCGTTTTGTGATGAAGACGTGATCCCGCAGTGACGGTGGTGCGTGATCGTAGCGATGGGCGATTGCCTCTTTGACCGCTGACACGGTTTCGGGCCACAGCCACGCCGCACGTTGAATCGCCGTCTTGGTTCGCAGGCCTTCCAACCAGTTCCGGCGAAAGTCGATCATGGGGACCGTCAGACGGCCACAGTCGGCGTTTCCGTAGCCGGCGTTCAACCCCAGCAGGATCATCGCCCGCAGTTGCACGTCGGCGTGGGCAAGCATCTGGTGGACATCCTCGGCCGAGTACAGTTTCTTCGGCTTCGCCGCTCGTTCCAATCGTTGGCGCTTTACGCTGACGCGTTTGAAGTTCGGCCCTCGGCGAATCGGCTTGTCGACCAGTTCGGTTTCATAGGCGAAGTTCAGAACGGCACTGACGCGTGCGATCTCGTTGTTGATACGCGTCGATCCCCATGATTGGGGAAAGCTCCGGCGGTACCTTTGAAAGTCCGCAACTTGCAGCGACGACAACAAACGCCCCTTGCCGAAGAATCCCGCCAGTTGTTCACACGCGCGACGGTAATCGTCAAACGTCTTCTGTGTCAGGTCGCCGGCTTGCAGCTGGTCGTCTTTCGCATCCAAAAACGCGTTGACCATCAGGCCAATGTCAGCCCCGGCGTTCTCTTGATTCCGGTCGCCGCCGGCCATCAGTTGGTCGCGAACCGCTAACCATTCTTGCAAGGCACCGTCGGGGTCGGACCATTCGCCGAAGTAGTGAATCCGGCCACGGACCTTCTTGCACCATTTGCCCGACGCGTGGGCAGTGAGGGGGAAACCGTCGTAGGGTTTCGCCGGCTTTTGCGGCTTCGCTTTCCGGCCGCGTTTTCGTAGACTGCTCGCAGTCATCGCCAATGCTCCTGTTCAGCATGGGTGGTGATGCCCTGGCTGACTTTGCCGAGTCAGTCAGGGCGTTTTGCTGGCCCAATTCTACCGCTGGTTGTAGTGCGGTTGTAGTCGCCACAAAACAAACGCGTCGCGCCCATAGCTCAGCTGGATAGAGCATCGGACTTCTAATCCGACGGTCGCAGGTTCGAATCCTGCTGGGCGTGCTGGTTGGGGCAGAGTTTTGCGGTGAGATGAATTGACCGCGTTTTCACTCAGTCGTCGCCGCGTTGATTTGATTCCGGTGGATCCGCATCGTCAAAGGCGCTTTGCCAAATTCGGCGAATCAAATTCAATCGGCGCTCGACGCTTCGCCGCGAGCATTCCATTCGCGCCGCGATTTCGTCGACGCTGTAGCCTTCGATGCGAAGGATTGCCACCATCTGCAGCTTCTGGTCGTCCAGCATGTCGAACAGAGTTTCGCAATCGCTGACGAAATGCGCCTTGCTGACGTGACACGGGGTCTGATCGGCCACTTGTTCGATCCCGGGCGACACCGATGAATCGTCATCCGATTTAAAGATGGATTCACCGGCGACTTTGCCGCCGCCACGTTTCTGACGGTTCTGGTGTCGAATGTAGCCCTGTGCCTTGCGTCCGGCGATGCAAAACAGCAACTTCCACAGTTCGTCGCGCCCCTTGATATCGCCAAACGCACCGCCGGCCGCGCCCAAGCAAAAACTCTTGAATGCCGACAATGCCACGTCTTCTTCGTCCAGAACGCGCCGCATGTGTTCTGGCAGGCGGCCGCGGCAGTAGTTCAGCAAACGTGGAAAGCAATGACTCCACAGTTCCGCAGCGGCGTCCGGATCGCCGTCTTCGACGCTACGGATTATGGCGGTGATGTCGTGCGTGTCGGACAAGTGGCAGAGAGCGAACGTTGGGGGGATGGTGAAGACGACGGCTGGCACAAATGCCTTTCTGAATCCGGATGATTCGAACGACGCCCCAAGTTAGCCCAAGGTTGTTGCATTGCCCCAATGACTGGACCGCCAAGACCCAGTCGCGTTGGGCAAACAATGCCTAGCGATTACTCAGCTCGCTGATCTTCCGCAATCACTGCATCGGCCTGTTCCGCCAGCATTCGGTAATCGGAGCGTGTGTGACCGACCTTGAATTTGTAAGCCTTTGCACGACGCAAGTAGTCTACTGCGGCATCCGGGTCCTGGTCTACGCGGGCCAAGGCTTCGATCGTCAAACGAACCGCAGAAGGCGTTTGGCTTTCACACATTTTCAACAAATCAATCGCTTCGGTGTGACGATCACAGCGGATCAGCGCCAACGCACGCGCGTTGATCCACTCGGAATCCAACTGACGGAGCGATGCTCGGTCGCCGGTAATATGATCCGTCGATTTCAACAGAAGGTCCGGGGACGTTTCGGGCAATAGAGCCGACCAATAGGCGATGGATCGGCGGTATTTCTGCGAATCCGGGTGGGCATCCAGCCACAAAGACCACTGTTTCAACATCCGCTGAAGTTCGGGGCGAGCAATCCGCAAAACCATCGTCGGATCATTCGGAACGTCTAGGCTGGATTGAGCGTTTGCAATTCGAATTCGCACATCGATCAGCGATTCAAGCGCGTCGGTGTACGATTCCATGTAGACCTCCACATCGGGATGCTCGTCCGTCAAACGCTTGTATTGTTCCGCCGAGAGGATCAGGAATTGTTCACAGTCGTCGGCGTTTTTCAGGCGAGTTAACGAGAAGGTTGCGAAGTTTCCGTAGATCAACGCCAATGACCATCGCGAATCAACGTCCAGCGGGTTTTCGCGAACCACCTTTTCGTGCGACCGGATCGAATCGCGGAACATGGATTCCGCTTGGGGGATGTCGCCGGTGTGGGTTAGTGACATCGCCAAATTCATCTGGAACGTGGCCAAGCCATGGCACCAGTCTACTCGCGATGGCTGTAGCTGGACCGCCTGTTCCTGCAGATCCACCGCCATTTGGAAGTGTTTTCGGCAATCTTTCCATTGGCCGCGTCCCCAACCGCAATACGCCCCATAGTTGGATTGAATCCGTGCGAGTTTTGTCGCATACCCACCGTTGTCCGGGTTCGCTTGTTGAATTGGCGTGGCGATTTGGATCGCTTTCTGGAACAGCGTTTGGCACGGGTCACGGTCTTTCAAACGGTGATAGATCAGTGCCAATAACCCCGTGTGAGTGGCGTAACGGAAGTGATCATCGTCGTTCCCGCGAATGTCCATCAAGGTCCGTGCCAGTTCGCGTGACGATCGAGCAATCGGAAGAGCTTGTTGGTCGCGCCAGCTTTGTGATAACGCTCGGACCTTCAACGCATAGGCATCGGTCTTGCACGCGAGGTAGGTGGGATTACCGGGGTCATCGGCAAGCAATTGCTCGCAGATCCGGATGGCTTGATCGGCGTGATGTTCCAGCTTTTCACCGCCGGGGGAAAGCAGATACATCACTTCGCCCAGACGTCGATGCGTTTGGGCAATCTTGAAGCGAAACTCCGGCGTCTGTTTCGACCCGGCTTCCAAGTCTTCGTAATAGTCGACGGCTTTCTGCATCAGGTCGCGACGAATGGCCTGTGCACCGGCGGTGCGAGTCAACACACCGTTGTCATCGGCAACCCGAGTCAGAAATTCATCCACAACCGATTGCGCCTCGTCAAACCTCTGGTCCGCCAACGCCAGCGCATCGGAAGTCTCCTGGCCGGCGCGAACGGCTTCACGACGCTGCCAGATGGCGACGCCCGCGCCGATGATTGAAATCACCGCCACGACCAATGCGGTTCGCGTTTGCAGTTGTCGTCGTTTGCGATCTTCACTGCTGCGCACGCTGGCTTCACGCTGCTGTATTTCAGCAAGGCGGGCACGTTTTTCCACGCCGGTCAGATGATCGGTGATGGCGTTGGAAACGATGCCCGCGTCGGCGGGTCGCAATTCCGGGGCCGTGCTAAGACAATTTTCGCAAAGCGTTTTCAATTCCGGATGAGCGTCACTGTTGTGCAGCGTCGCAAGCGCCGAATCGAATTGCCCCAGCGTCGTCCGCTGAAGCGATTCGATCACCGAGCATCCGTGATGTAACCTTCGCCGCGTTAAGATTTCGAACAGAATCGCGCCCAAAGCAAAGACGTCGCTGCGCGCGTCCAGCGTTTTGATTTCGCCCCGTGCTTGTTCGGGCGACATGTAGGCAGGTGTGCCCAGAACGTCCCCGTTGGCTGTCAGACTTTGTTGCAAGTCATCCCAGGATTCATCGTTGACGCGGGGTGTCGTGTCGTCATCGGATTGGGCGGATTGCAGCGACGAGTGTTGGCGATCCGAGTCGTGTTGCGTGGTTGATGTTTCCAGCGTCGATTCGGCTGACGGCTTTGCCATTCCCCAATCCATCACTTGGACTTCGCCGAACGCGCCGACCATGACGTTTTGAGGTTTCAAATCGCGGTGGATCACGCCTTGAGCGTGTGCATACGCGACGGTCTGAGCCAACTGTTCAAAGATGCCCAGGCAACGTGTCAATTCATCGCTGGAATCAGATCTATTTTTCAGAATGTCGGCGAACGTTTCTCCGCCGACCAATTTCATGGTGAAGAAGGGACGGCCGTCTTCCAGCACACCGTGGTCATAGATTGGTGGAATGCCGGGATGCTGCAGCCGCCCGGTCAGCAACGCCTCGCGATTCATCCGCAGCGTGGCAGCCGAGCTGTTTTCCAGCGGACCGCGCAACAGCTTGAGTGCCAGCGTCCGTTGGCCGACCCAATCTTCGACTTTCCAGACGTCACCGTTTCCGCCACGACCGATACGCTGGATGAATCGATAGCGTGTGGAAAGCGGTTTGGGTTCTGCGACTTGAACCTGACCGCGGACCAAGTCACGAAGTTCCGAATGGTCGATCGCGATTCCGGGCTGGGCACAAAGCGACCGATAGTCTTCGGCGTGAGGCGTTTCACCTCGGCTGGCTCGCAGTTCCGCGTCCAGCCCCACTAATTCTCGAGCCAAAGCCGGTCGCTCGCGGTCGCTGGCAAGCTGCAGAAACTGCTGGATACGTTGCGGCTGAGGCAGTGATTCGTATTCACTGCACCACTGCTCAATCCGTCGCAGCGATTCGATCGACAACGCGTCGGCGTTGGGTGGCATTGGCGGCATGACGGAGATGAGGAAACGGCAGGAAAGCGAAATCCGTTTCCATGTTGTCATCCTAGACCGTTACCCGCCAGCAAACTTCAAGTTTCAGCGCGATGCACCGGTGCCGGGGACGTTGGACACGGCTGTTTGAAGGCCCCCATGGGTGTGTCTGTATACCGGGCAAGACAAAGGGTGGCTGTTTGGCGGGTTTCACGACTAGTTCTACACAAGCTTACTGGCGACGGAGTCTCACAGGCCGTCGCATCACGCTTGTCCGACCAGTATCTGGTGCCCTGATTCATGCCGCGACACGAACCATCCGCCCGACGTCGACGAGTGTCGAGAAAAACCTTGCGTCGTCGACGAGCCCGCCTGTGTGGGGAACTGTTGGAGGAGCGACGGATGCTGGCGGTCGTGGGACCGGACGCAAAGACGTTCGGCCCCACCGACGGAAATCAAACCTATGTATTCACCGCGGGCGACTGGAACGGAGCCAAGATTATCGAATCGGCGGCCGTCGAGGGATCGCTGGACACCCTTGATTTCGGCGCATTCGGCGACAATTTGACCTTTCGAATCCAGTCCCGGAATCGCGTCAGCGTGACATCCGCTACTGGTTGGAAAGCGGAAGCCCAGCATGTGGAGCGATTTGTTCCCGGCGATGGTGAAAACGTCTTCATCATCGAAAAGGGCGCGAAGTTGGTTCAGGGGCAAATCCTGACCAACCCGGATTCGCAATCGGTCGTTTTGTCATCGACGACCAACGTTTTGGACCCCAACGCGACGTTCACCGGCGGAGTGAAGAAGGCGGTCAATGTCAATCTTTCGGAATCACCCGCCTATCAATCCGCCGGAATCGAATTCACGGTCCTGAACGGGGTGACCGAAATCATCGGTGGTCGTGGCAACGACGTGCTGGTCGGTGATGAATCGAACGATGACATCCGTGGCGGAAAGGGCGACGATTTGTTGTCCGGGCGAGGGGGAAGCGACAACCTGCTGGGTGATCGCGGCGATGACGAATTGCTGGGATGGCTGGGCAACGATGTTTTGGACGGCGGCCGCGGGGACGACGTTCTACGTGGTGACGAAGATGACGACGTTTTGCGAGGCGGATCGGGCGACGACACGCTGATCGGTGGAACCGGAAGTGACACCGCATTCGGCGGCCTGGGCGATGACATTTTCGTCTTCGCCAATGGTTGGGGACTGGAAGATGAGGTCGTCGAGCGGAGTGGCGAGGGTACCGACACCCTGGATTTCGCCGCCGTCACCGATGATCTGACTTTCCACTTGGGGTTGCCACCAGCCGTTACACCGGAGCCCGGCGATCAAGGCGTTCCGTTGTACTTTGTCGAAAGTCTCGATTCAGAACTGCTTGCCAGTAACCGAATCGAAATCATTGCTTCCGGCGGCGGTGGCAACACGTATCGCGTGCACAACGGATTTGCCGATCAGCTGCGAACCGATGGACTGATCAGTGCGCTGACGCGAACCAAGCTGGTCGTCGATGCAGCGATCGCTTCCGGAGTAACACCTACCAGCACTCTTGATCTCTCCTCCTTGACCACTGGTGTGACGGTGGATGTCCGGCCGGCTCGATCGGTCGATGACTTCTTGGGGCACAATCAAGTCACGTTGACGTTTGCCAATGGCCGGCAAGTCCAGTTCGACCATGTCGCACAGATCATCGGATCGACGGGTGATGACGAATTCGTTTTCCATGACGGTGCCGTCTTGGCGGGCGATTTGGATGGCGGGGCAGGGCAGAACACACTGACCTATCGCGGCGATGTCGAAGACGACTTTAACGTGGATCCGGCACTGTTTCCTCGAGTGTTGGGCACCGTCACGAACATCGCGATCATCCAGGCCGGCGATAATGATGACGACATCGTCGGCGACAAAACGCCGAATCATCTGCGTGGCGAAGACGGCCAAGACACCTTGGACGGCGCGGGCGGCGACGACGATCTGGATGGCGGATCGGGCGACGATACGCTGCGCGGCGGTGAAGGGAATGATCAGATACGCGGTGGTCGTGGCGATGACACCATCGAAGGCGGCGAGGGTGACGACGATATCTCGGCGGGCAGTGGTGCCGATGACATTGACGGCGGTCCGGGCGACGACCACATCGATCCCGGCACGGGGGCGGACATCCTTCGCTTTGCCGATGGTTGGGGCACCGACGTTGTGGAATCCAACAGCCTGGCGTCACGCAACAAAACGCTGGACTTCACCGCCGTCACGGCACCGCTAACGTACAGCCTTGCGGGACGTCACATCGAAGTCGGCACCGCCGGCTTCACTCGCGACACCGAATCCGTGGCCGGCCAATCCCGCGATAGGGGGTCAGGCGTCTTTTCCGACGGCGGCGATCGCTTGACCGTCACGCCGGCAAATTCGCTGATTGGTAACAACATCGAAACGTTGAAAGCCGGATCGGGCCAGCAAACTTTCTATTTCGGAAATCAGTGGACCAGCACCACGATCGATGCGACGGGGCGCAGCAGCGGCGAAAAACTGATCCTGGACTTTGGAGGCGTCAGCGAGTGGTTGCGGTTTGATTTCCAAGCGGACAACACGCTGAAAGTCATCAACCTGGGAACGTTCTCGCCGATCAACGCGATCCGAGACGATCTGCCCGGATTGAACGCCCCCACGATCACGATCAAGGGCTTGGATGCGAACACGGAAATCGTGACCGGCCGCAATGAAAACAGCTATCGGTTCGCGCCCGACGTCACGTTTGCCGGACGAGTAACGTTTACCGCAGCCAACAAGTGGACTCGGGTGCCATTCACTGAGGACGCGGTGCCGACAGGTTTGCGCGCAGGGCACCGCGTTGATCTGACCAGGCCATTGGGAAACGCACCTGGAAGCTACGTCGAGGTCGTCAATCTTGCCACCGAAGATCCGACGTCACTGTTCAATGACAACATCGCGAAAACGATTTCGGGGATCACGCGGTATCGCTTCGAGTCATCCACCATCAGCGGCAAGATCAGCGATGTGTCCTTTGGCAGTGGGGTGAATCTGATCCAAGGGGACTTCGGCAACAATGATTTCCAGCAGAAAGCGTTGCGGCCTGGCGTGAGCATTCTGTCGGGACTGACCGGGGCTGATTCTTATCGCTATGCGAACCTTTGGGGACTGTCGTTCGTGGTGGAGCCCCCGGACTTGGTGGTCGCAGGTGAATCGGCTCCCGAAGCACTGGACACGCTTGATTTCTCGGCGATGGTCGGATCCATCACGGTCGACGTTTACGACGAAAAACCGGATTGGCTTTCTTTCGAATTCAACGAGTCTCATCCGGACCTTGTCGATGTCAACGTTCCCAAGCCGCCACTGAGCGTCGACACGAACTACATCGTCGTTACGGATCAATCGCTCGGTGATTTTGTGGATCGGTCCGAGTTTGACCCGGGCGGTGTGCTGACTGCGGTATCCGCGTTCACCGACCGAAGCATGGTCTTCGCGACCGACATTGAATCGTTGGTCGGTCCGAAGGGCGGGACAATGACCGTGCGGATGCATGGCGAAGCCGAATTGCGTGGAACGGTCACGGCTGGTTCACTCGGCAGCGTCGTGCTGGACTACTCCAACTATGACACCGCCGTCGCGGTGGACGCGGGAGCAGGCGATCTTGCGGGGTTGCCTGGACTTGATTTCTTGGATGCGTTCCCCGTACCGACGGGCATTTTGTCCGGTGCAATTCTTTCCGGCGGAAATTTTCTGCCCGGCTTGCCCCAAACCGGAACCGGCAGCGCCACGGGAATCTCGGGCAATCGTTTCGGCGGGCTGACGACCCTGGTCGATTTTGGCGACAACCCGATCAATCAAACCCTTGGCGACATCGCCGTGATCGGCGTGTCGAAAGTCATCGGCAGCCCACACGAGGACTCATTCGCGTTCGGCAACAGCGACATTCAATATGTCTGGGATGGCGACGACATCGCAGGCCTGGATGTTCAGAACGACCGCACACAGTTGGACGGCACATCGACATCAACGCTGGATCTGTTCGCGTCCCAAAAACTGGCCGACGTGACAGTTGATCTTTCGTCATCGACCGTCACAAGATTGGGCACCGAATACCAGGCCACCAACATCAATCGCGTTGTGTCTGGCCGAGGCAGCGACACGATCATCGGTACCGATCGAGACGAGATCTTTGTCTTCCAAGTCGATGGTGCAGTGGGCTGGGGCGTGGACCAGATCACTCCGGGAGGCGGCGACGACATCATTGATTTGTCGGAATTGCCGGAGTCCTGGCAGTGGCAAACCCGGCTGAGTCTGGATGGCTTGTACCGAGAGATCAATTTTGAGGGACGGACGGATCAGATTCGAATCTTGGAGTCACCCGACAACGATTATCGAATCATCGATCGAAACGGAGCCTATTCCAAAGACCAATGGCCCAAGGCGGCACAAACGCTGTCGCTGGACAGCTTGGTCACGACCTCGGTTCCGGCGGGATTGAAACTGGACGTCATTCCGAGATCCGTCGTTTCCGCGGCTTTCGATGCGTTCGATGGAGCTTCGTTCACCGTCGCCAATCGAGACGGAAGCACGGACACGCGAACACTGTCAGTGGCAACGTCCGACAACGGTGCGAAGCGTTTGGTCGATGATTTGTCGGTGACACGTCTGGACGAAGACACGTTGACGTTCCGCATCATTGATCTGCCCGGTACGCAGCTTTCCACTCGAATTCTTTCGGGCGACATTCTGATCGACACAACCGCCGGTGATCATGGCTGGCATGTCGACCCGGCGTCCAATCCACCCGCCGACCGCGTTGATTTGTTGGGCGTGGTGATCCATGAGTTGACTCAGCGATTGGGTTGGAACCAGTCAAATCTGATCGGTGATACGCTGGATCCAGGCGAGATCCAACGTACGGTGCCGACGGGCGTCGAACTGGCCAGCGGCGACCTGAACGACACGCCGATCGTTCTTTCAGGTTTGCCGACCGGAGCGATTGACAACAGCACGCCGGCGATCGACGCGGTGGTTGCCGAAGCGGTTTCGCGATGGCAATCAGCGAACGTTCAGATCATCGGTGCCAACACCGCGACCCCCACCATCGCGGCGCCGACATTGGTTTTCGGTCACTTGCCAGGCAATGAAATCGCAAGAACGCTTGCGGACGGATCGATTTTGTTGGATCCGACCGCGGCCGGGAACACGTGGTATGTCGATCCGGATCCCGCGACCGACGAAACTGTACCGGCGGATCAGATCGACTTGCTGTCGGTCGTCATGCACGAGATTGGCCACACGCTGGGGTTGGGGCACGACACCGTGGACGGTTCGGGCAGCCTGATCGAGGTGATGCAAGACACCATCGCGATCGGCCAGCGTCTGTCGCTTCCGGCGGCTGCGTCCATCAGCGTCATCAGCGTGGATTCATCGGACCAATCCAAGTTGGGAGAAGGCCTGGATGCCTTCGCCGACTGGGTCGCAGATCTGGGAACCCGGTTGGATGAATTGCTCGGTACCGGCGTTACGATCCCGTTT
Source organism: Crateriforma conspicua (assembly GCF_007752935.1). Lineage (NCBI taxonomy): Bacteria > Pseudomonadati > Planctomycetota > Planctomycetia > Pirellulales > Pirellulaceae > Crateriforma > Crateriforma conspicua. Next base: position 3,790,118 of record NZ_CP036319.1, read on the forward strand.
GTCGGCGATGTGTCGCTGGCCAGCCTGATGAACATCGAATCCGGCAGCGTGACGACGTTGGCGAGCGAACTGCAAAGCGGCGTTATCGACAATGTCGCGTCGGTGTTTGGTCCCGGCGGCGACATCGATGGCGACACGTTGATCACGACGCTGGACTTGGCCGCACAAGACAACGTCTCCTTTGCACCCGCAAGCAACTCCGTTGCGTTTGTCGGCAGTGTTGATCTGACTTCTTTGGACTTCAGCGATTCGATCGCTTTAGATCTGTCACAAATCGAGCTTGCCGGTTTGTCCGCCGCCGATCTCGGTTTGTCGGTCGACTCGAACGCGCCGCCGGTGATTCAGTTGGACGGTGGGATCGACCTGAATTTCATTTTCGGAATCGATCCGCAAGGGAACTTCTACGTCGACGCGCCGACGTTGGTTGCATCTTTCCAGGCGACCAGTGGCGATGACCCGCTTGATGTGTCCGTTTCGCTCGGCCCGTTCGGCCTGGGCATTGAACAGGGATCCATTGATATCGGCGCGCAAATGTCGTTGGGAACCGATGCTCGTCTGAGCCAAGCCGACTTATTGGGTCGGCGGGTCGACCCGTTGCAATTGCTGCCGACGCTGGATGCCGGTGCATACTACGACATCGATCTGCCGCTGGTTTTGGCCGGCTCACTTTCCGGATTTGACACCGGCACGATGGCGTTGCGGGCTCAGCGAACGTTGGATGAGGGAATCGGCAGCCTGGACAGTCTGATCGACAGCATCGAATTGGACTTTGGCGATCTGGATCAACTATTCGATTTGCGTGGGGTCAGCCTTGATCAGATTCTGGACGGCATCATCGCGGGCTTGGACGCGTTGGTGGATGCCGAAGGAGACGACGCCAGTCTGATCGCGAAGAAGATCCCCGGGTTGAACAAGAGTGCCATCGATCTTTTCGGCAACGGAACCGAGAGTTTCATCATCGGGCTGAAGAATGCGATCGAGGGTGTTCGCGATGGCAGCAGTCTGGGTGCCCTATCGAATGACTTGAACGCGGCGGTCAACGACTTGTTTGGCCAGCCGTTGGATCCATTCACGATCACCTACCGCGACAGCCAATTGCTGGTGGATTTTGAATTCGAACGAACGTTGCTGGATTCGGAGTTTGCATTCGAAGTCGACTTGAACGCTTTGTTCCGGGACGACATCCAGTCGTTCGTCGATAACACGCCATTGCTAGACGGCGTGACGGTTGATCTTGCGGCGCTGGACGTTCGACTTGGTGATGCAGATGGACAGGTGAAGCTGGCGGTTTCGGGTGCCGCGGGAGTCGATCTGGGTTTCGGAATCGATCTGAACGATGTCACCGACCCACAGATCATCTTTGCCGACACATCGGAGGTTTATGCATCGGCGGCTGCGTCGTTTGGGCAACCCGTTACCTTGGACGTGCAACTGGATTTGAATGACCTGATTGGACAGAGCGAGGGTGACCTTGGTTCTTTCGGCTTCAAGATCAAGGACGCGACCGCAGACATCGATGTTCGTGGTGCGTATGGTTTGAAGCCAAACGAACCTGGTTTCTATTCGCTCGAAGACATCAACGCCGGTGACCTGCAAATCACCGTCGATGGTGGAATCGATGTTCGGTTGCCGTTGTATTTGACCGACACGGTTCCGGTCGGTGGCACCGAAGCCGACGCCGATGGCAACGGAATCGCAGACAACGTTCTGGCGCTCGCGTTGTCCGTGGAAGACGCTTCGTTGAGCGGAGCGGAGTTCGATTACGAGTTTTCCGGTCCCGGTGTTGAACAGTTCATGGGGATCGCGGCACTGTTGAATGATCCGCGGACTTTGCTGGACGGTCTGGAGGGCATGTTCGACGGTCTGCAATCGGACATCCAGGCGAAGTTTGACGAACTCGGGTTGCCGCTGATCGGTGATCGTTTGAAATCTGCGGCCGATTTCCTGGTCACCTTGGAAGACGACCTGCTGGGTGTGAAGCAGGAGGTGGCGAATGCGGAAGGGTTCTACTACTACGGCGGATCAGAAGACGCCCCGCGTTTGGGCGCGGCGCTCGAATCGGCGATCGGAAACGATGAAAGCGTGATTGATTTGGTCCAGCGTGAATTGCACGCCTTGGTCAGTCGGTTGGGAAACAATGCATTGAAAGTTCCCGACTTGGATGCGGCAGGCCGACCACAGTTTGACGCCGAAGGACGCCTGCTGTTGAAAGACATCCAAACGCCCGAAGACATCGGGATTCGCATCGACGACGGTGCCGCTCAGTTCAACATTGTGCTATCGGGCAACGTGTTCGAGCCATTCACCGTCCCCCTTGACTTCGATGCAAGTGTTCCCGGCCTGGGGCTGAAGTCGGACGATGGCAGCGCTGTCACGATCGCGATGGACTATGTCTTTGGTCTCGGGTTTGGGTTGTCCAGTTCCGATTGGTTCTTCGTCGACACCGAGGGCGTGACCGAAAGCGGTGCAGAGTTCTCGTTGGACTTGTCCGCGACCTTGCAACCGGGAACCTCGGTGGAAGGGCAGTTGGGGTTTCTGAAGGTCGATCTGGATGAAGTCATCGACGACGACGACGCGAGTGGTTTACGCGGGTCGTTCGAGATTGATCTGCAGGACGGCGATGGCAACGGACGTTGGGCACCGCTGCGCGGCGATTCGCTGGGTGTTCAAGCCCGGCTTTCCGCGGACGCGAACGTGGACATCGCGGGACGTGTTTCGTTTCCCGATTCCGGGGGCCTGCAACTGCCGGAGATCACCACGACGATCCACTACGATCAACTGTTCGCGCAGGTGGAATTTGGCGCCGGCGGATCTTCGGCTGACTTCGGCGGATCACCGATCGTTGAATTTGCCGACGTTCAAATGGACCTGGGCCAATTCATCACCGGCTTTGTCGGCCCCATTGTCGATGAAGTATCGAAGGTCACCGATCCGGTCAAGCCGATCGTGGAAGTGCTGACCGACGATATCCCGCTGCTGCGGCAATTGGGTGCGTCACAAACATCTTTGCTGGACATCGCAAAAGTCATTTTGGGGCCGACGAAATTCGCACCGGTCGCACGTGGCGTGGAAGCGGTGACCCGGTTGGTGGAATTTATCGACGACATCGATGCGTTTGATCCGTCCCAAGGTTCACCGGTCATCGATTTTGGCAGCTTTACCATCGGCGACGAAGTGCGTTCGGGCGGCAGCGGCGAAATCGCGGATAGCACCACGAACGACACCGTGGCCCAAGCCGAAAGTGCATCGGATCCAAAGTCCAAGCGCGTCACCGATCGAATCGGTACTTCCAAAGGCAGCTTTCAATTCCCGTTGTTGACCGATCCACTAGCCGCCTTCGGCTTGCTGTTGGGCAAAGACGTGGATCTGTTCAAGTATGAGATGCCGGGGCTGAATCTGAACTTTCAGTATCGCAAGTCCTTTCCAATCTTTCCCGGCTTGAACGCACGGTTGGGCGGTCGCGTGACGGCCGACACCGACTTTATTTTCGGTTTCGACACGACGGGAATTCGCGAATGGTCCGAAACCGATTTTGCGATCAACGAGGCCGACCGAATCTTCCAAGGCTTCTTTGTCGACGACCAAGTCTCCTTTGACGGCAACGGAGCGGTTCGAAGCGACATTCCCGAAGTTTCACTAACCAGTGCAATCACCGCGGGTGCATCGGTCGGCATTGCGGGATTGGTCGAAGCCGGTGTGGAAGGCGGAATCCGGGCGTCGGTCGGCTTTGATCTGAACGATGTTCCCGATCCACTTCAGCCTGGAAACGTCGTCGACGGAAAGTTGCGTCTGCAAGAAATTGCCCAACGTTTGGACCAGGGCGCAAGCTGTCTGTTTGACACCAACGGCCAGCTATCGGCGTTTCTGGACGCGTTCTTTTGGGTCGGGCTGGATCTTGGGATCTTCGGCGAAATCACCGTGTTCGAAGCTCGCAAGAACTTCTTCAATTCCGTCTTAGCCGATTTCAACTTCAGTTGTCCCGACCCGTCGGCGATTGTGGCCACGCAGTCCAGCGATGTCGTCACCGTTCGTTACCAACCGGGACCCGGCGAATCCGTGACTGCCGGACAAGGCGAATCTTATCTGATCGAACAAGAACCGATCGACGTGACGCCCAACGACGGAGTGAACAACCCGGTCGATCGCATCATCGTGACATCGCGCGGCAGTCGACGATACTTCGACCCGGCCACCGTTGCGACAATCTATATCCCAGGAACCGCCAACGACGATCGCTACATCGTTGCCGAAGGCGTGACGCCCAGGATCGAGATCCATGGAGGTGCGGGAAACGACACGATCGAAGTGAACTCCACCGTTGCCATGTCACGCGAGATCTATGGCGATCCCGGCAACGACACGATCATGGGATCCGATGCGATCGACACCATCGACGGTGGCGATGGCAACGACGTTTTGGGCGGCATGGGCGGGCCGGACATCATTCGTGGCGGTGACGGCGATGACCTGATCGAAGGCGGCGACGGTGACGACCGACTGGACGGTGGTGACGGCGACGACGCGATCAGTGGCGGCGCGGGAGGCGACAGCATCGTCGGTGGTCTGGGTGAGGATCGCGTTGACGGCGGTGAAGGCGACGACCTGATCTTTGGTGACTTGGCAGATGATTCCACCGGCGTCTTGGTTCCCGTCGATGGCGGCCAGCCGGAGTTTCTGCGTGACTTCTTGCGTGGTGGACCGGGAATGGACTTCATCAACGCACAGTCCGGAAACGATACGATCGAAGGCGGCCCAGGGATTGACACGCTTTTGGGCGAAGACGGCGAAGACACCTTTGAATGGACCGTGGGCGACGGTGTCGATGCGACGATCGCAGGCGGCGAATCGGAAAAACTGGTCGAGGGCCTAATCTATGAAGACATCGACACCATCCGCGTCAGCGGCCTGGACGCTTTGGTCCGAGACGTGGTCTTCGTCGATCCATCGTCGGCCAATCCCGATGACGTGACCGTGCGATTCGAATCGGCGGGAACGGTGGAATCACTGTTGCTGCGTCAGTTCGGCCGACTCCAGATCCAGCTGTACGCCGGTGCGGATGCGGTGACGGTTTCCGACGTGTCGATGACGACGCTGGAAGCCGTGGATGTCGACTTCGGCACGGGCGAGATCTTGCAAACCGTTGTATTGACGGAGTCGATCAAGGTCGACGAAACCGTCTTGGTGGATGACATCGGTAACGCACGGATCTTTGAGCCGGATGACGACTATGACGCCAACATTACCGCCGACCTGGTGTTCTATCGCCAGACGTTTGACGCCGGCGAATATGTTTTCGACGAAGCCGGGATTCCGGTCTTGGTCGAAGCCGATTTGCCGAGCGGCGAGACGGTACTGGCACAGTCGCACATCGATGGCAATCCCGTCTTGGTCGACGGACTGCCCGAGTTCACACAGGTGGAGACTCGAGTGCGGTCGGAGTTCCGTGAGGTTCGATTGGCCGTCCCCAGCCATCAAGAGATGAGCGACGGTGAAGTACGCGACGAAAGCGTGCCGAGGTTTCGCAGACAGTTGCTTGAACCCGGTGGCACCTATCTATACGACGCAGACGGATTGCCTTTGACTCAGTCGGTGACCGATTCCGACGGCACCACCTTTCTTGCGCAACAATTCGACGGAGTCGGACGCACCGATAACGACGGCAACCCGCTGTGGCAAGTCAGGGACGATGAAACGTCGACCGATCCCGATGCAGAAAGCGATCCCATCCAGTTTGAATCTCGCTTGATCCAGCGTTCACGACAGGAACGAATTCCGGTGGTCGACGCGTCGGGGAACCCGGAACTTGATGCCGATAGAAATCCGATCGAAGAAGTCTTCATCACACCGGAATACGGAATCGATTCGTCGGCCGACGTGCTAACGATTTTGGGAACAGGCGGTGACGACACGATTACGGTGCTAAGCAACGACGTCACCGTCTACGGGACGATCGAGAACAGCGTCGCGTTTTCCGTGGCAAATTCGTCACGTGCTGGCGGCGATCGACTGGTCATTGAAACTTTGGACGGTCACGACCGCGTGGAGGCCTCCGGCGTGGAGGCGGATCGTTTGACGTTGGATCTGCGCACAGGCGAAGGCAACGACACGCTGATCGGATCGCCGTTTGACGATCATTTGAATTCGGGTCCAGGGGACGATCTGGTGTCCGGCGGTTTCGGGTCCGATGCCTTCCTGGACGTTTCCGGCATGGACACTTTGGTCGAAGGCCATGACGGCGATTTCATCTTGACCGACGACACGCTGACGATGATCCGCGTGCGGACCGATCTTTTGCCCGACGGGAACGTGTTGCTTCCACGTCAGGAAATCATGCGTTCGATTGACGCCCTGCCGGGTGTATTCGAGCTGATCGAATTACGCGGCTTCGACGCGGACGGTGGCGGCGATCAACCTTCGATCAGCGTCAACCGATTTGACGTCATCGGTTTCACGGGCCAAGCCATTTTGGATGGCGGGGCCGCCGCAGATGTCTTCACGATCACATTGGATGCTCGCGCGGTCGCGGACGAAGACTCCGTTGTGTCGATCGCCGATTCCGGGGGCGATGGACTGGATCAGCTGTACGTTCGCGGCACACGTGGCGCCGATACGTTTCAATTTGGCAGCGGTTATGTCCAAAGGGTTTTGGCCGTTGACGATTCGTCCACCGGAAATTTGTTCGGGGCACTTTCGGATTTCACCACCGACATCAATGTTCGGAATCCCGATCTGGTCAATCTGTATTCACAGCGTGTGGAATACGGAAGTGTCGAATTGCCGGTGGTGTCCGGTTTACAGGGCAGCGACCTGTTCATTGTCGATGACACCAGCGTCGAAATGTCGGTGCGTGGTGACTCCGGCGCCGACCGGTTCTTTATCGGCAGCGTCCGAGCAACCGCCATGGTGGGTGGGTTCGAAGTCGTCGAAGATATCACCAATGGCGTTTCCTATCCCGCATCCTTCTTCGGTGGCAGCGGCAGCGACTATTTCGAAGTCAATCACAACGTCGCACCGATCAATCTGTACGGCGAAGACGGCGACGACACCTTCTTTCTTTACGCCCATCTTCAGCGTGTCGATGCAGATGAGAGCCAACCGGTGGCACTGGGACAGATCGTCGTCAACTCGGCCGAAGGCGAACGAGACATTCTGTCTTACGTCGAAAACGCCCCGGTGAAGATCAACGGGGGTGCCGGAATCGACACGCTGGTCATCGTCGGAACACCGGCGGGCGACAAGTTCATCGTCTATGTCGAAATGGTGGAACAGGTCGTCGACGGGATTGCCCAGATGGTGCCCGTCCAGCGGATCTATGGCGCGGGTTTGATCCTGGAAGAGGTCGTGAACGTCGAACGCCTGATTTTGCTGACCGGTGCCGGTGATGATGAAATCTATATCAATTCAACGCTGCCGGAATTGGATCTGCAAATCAATCCGGGCAGCGGCGATGATGTGGTTCATGTCGGCGGCGATTCACAGACCCTGGACGTGGTCATTCCCGAATCGACACGTACCGAGATCGAGACGATCGCCCAACCGGATATCGTCACAACCTCTCGCGTTCTGGTGCGTCCGGCTTATAGCTACAGCAAGATCGTCGGCTACGCGATCCCAATCTTCAAGCTGTTCCCCATCTATCGCCGAATCCATGTTCCGGCGAAGTACCGCACCATCACCACGCGGACACCGCAACCGCCCCTTCTGGTGCCTCGGGAAGTCGTCGTTCCACGCCGTGTCATCCAAGAAACGATGCCGGCCAGTTATTTGCTTTCGCCGATCCAGGGCACGCTGACGATAGACGGATTGAGCGGTGCGGGACTGGGCACCACGTCACTGGTGATCAACAACAGCGGCGTGACCGAAACACTTCGGCAACAACAAGGGTCATTGGCTTACGGGGCGTTCGATGCAATCGAGCTGCGTGATTTGTCACTGAGGACCGATGTCGATTATCTGTTGCCCGTCATTCCCGACGCGGTGTCGACCACCATCTTTGCCAACGTCGTCAAGAACGAGATTCGCAATCGTGACCGTTTGCGAGAGCCCGGGTTGATCGACGACATGATGCGCCCAGACAACCGTGATGGCGCGACCGTCGTCACACTCAACCCGGGAACTCCGGTGCATGCGTTCGCATCGTACGCAGCACTGCAAACTTTTGCCGCGGAACAAAACTTTCAGGTCGAGCTGGATCCCGACGGCAACGCCCAGACCATGGGCGACCCTCGTCTGGGCAGCGATTCGCTTGCCTTCGAACTGGAAACCGAATTCAGCCTGACCGGCCAGATCAGCAACATCCGCCTTGTGTTGATCGAGCCACGCAGTTTTTCCGTTCCCAATCGATTCGTCGAATCCATCCGCGTTCTGGACACGACACAGTACAACACGCTAGTCAGATTCGGCTTGGATTTCCCGCTTCGATTTGCCGGTATCGACGACGTCCGCTTCATTGCATCGGACGTTCGCGAAAACGTTCAGGTGTACGCTTCACCCGAAAACTTGACCTTGGAACTTGGTGCGGGTGCCGAGGAGATCAATGTCTATGAAGTCAAACGATCCTTGACGGTTCACGGTGGGGACGACGAAGCCGAAGTGCGTCTGTATTTGCAGGATGTTGATGCGGACATCACCGACGGACGGATATGGCGAACCGCCGGGCCCGGGCGTGATGCCTCCATCAGCTGGCGACAAGAAGCCACCGAGGATACCACTGCTAGCGAGCATACCGTCACGCTGGATGACATCTTCTTTACCGTGTTCGCTTTGGGCAACGGTGACACCCACCTGACTCTTGGCAGCGATGTCCGGCACGATGCACCGGCGATGCGTTTGATTGCCGGTACAGGCGATGGCAACGACACGCTTGTGATCGAATCTTGGGCCGGATGGGATGCCAGTTTTTCCAGCTTCAAAGGTGATGACCTTGCCACGCTGTTGGTGGGCGAATTCGCCGACACCCCGCCGGTCCATCCGCCGCGTCTGACACTGGCACGTCTGGTGGTCGATGATTCCATGGCGCAGTCGCCGACCCAATGGGTTGTCGATGCCGGGGGAACCCTAAGCGCCACCAAACCGCTGACATCCGGCGACCTGGTCTCGGCGGAGATTGTCGAAACCCTGGATGTTGATCACGTCGAACTGCGCACGGGTTCGATGCACGACAGCCTGACCGTTGACACGGCTTCGGCGACATCGATCGACGGATCCAAGTTCTTTGTCGCCAGTGGCACCGGCGTTGTGACCGGGCCGGTGCAAACAAGGTCTCGCGGCTTTGCCCGACACATGGGCTTTGATCACTTCACGATGGAATCACCACGTCACGTGGAAGACGGTTTTGAACTGATCAGCAAAGATGGGACGTTGCAGCCGGCTGAACAGTCCAGCCGTGCGGTTTCGCTGAGCGGTGAGGCCACGCTGGCACCACTGGTCGATACCGGGTTCGCGCTGTTCAGCATCGACGTGTTGCGCACGTCAACCGCCGGTGCGTTTCGCTTGATCGGCGACACGCTGAACGGCGAAATCGTCGAACAGGCATTTTCGGTCGTTGCCGGATCGGACGTCCTGCGAATCGATCTGGACGATCGCTTTCGGACGCTTCGTCGCTTGGCAGTGGTGATCGATTCGCCGGCGCCGGTCATGCTGGACAATCTTTCGCTGTTGGCGTATCCGGAAAGTGCGGGCCAACCGCTGGGCCCGGAACTTCCTCCGGAAGCCTCCGCCGGTCTCGTTGAGCTCGACACGCAAACGCTGACCATCAATGGCGTCGCCAGCGGTGGTCAGTTCAACGGGACGACGTTCACGGCGGACTGGATCGCGGACGGAAGCATCGCGGAGTTCCGATTTGCCGGTGACCTTCACTTGCCCGATGAGTCTCGGGTCACCGTGGTCGGGGATCGTTCGCGAGGCGTTCGATTCTTTGTCGCCGCAGACACCATCATCGGTGACGATGTCGTGTTCGACTTTGCTGCGGATGGTCAAACACCCGGACCAGGCGGCGGTGCAGGAGGCCTTGGCGGACAGGGTGGTGACGGCGGCGATGGCGGTCTGGGCGGCCTTCGGGGAACCCGGGGTTCAGGCGGCACCGGCGGCCGAGTGCTTTCGTGTTCGTTCTTCGATTGTTCGACGTCAGCGCCGACACGCGGCGATAGTGGCGGACGCGGCCAGTCAGGCGGTTTCGGAACTGCCGGCCGGCCCGGAACCTCCGGCGGTGATGGTGGGGTGGGGATTAACAACGTGGCCACGGAAAACGGTGGCAACATCGGTGTGCCCGGAACGCTGGGACAAGGTGGCGTCGGCGGATACAACGCAACGGGCGGATTTTCCGGTGATCCTTCGAACAACGCTTCGGGCGGGAACGGCGGCGCTGGCTACCGCGTCGGCCCCGGGCGACCCGGTTTACCCGGCAGCAACGGCGGCGCTGGTTCAATTGCCGATCCGGGCAGCTTTTCGCCGAACAATCCGTTCGAAATTTCCGGAGGGCAAGGTGGCGGTGGTGGAGCCGGTGGTGCTGGCGGCAGCGGTGGCGGCGGCGGCGGTGGTGGTGCCGGCGGTAGCGGCGGAGGCGGCGGCGGTGCCCTTGTTGAATTCCGGTCGCCATTCGGGCCACTCGTTTCGCTGTCCGGTGGCAACGGTGGCTATGGCGGTATCGGAGGCACCGGAGGCGATGGTGGTGACGGAGGTCGAGGCGGCGACGGAGGCAACGGCGGCGGTGGCGGCGGCGGCTTTGAAATCACCAGCGTCGGTCGCATCCGATTCGCGGGTGATCGATCCGACAATAGCAACGAAACCGCAGTCATGGTGGACGTCTCGGGCGGTGATGCCGCCCCGGCCGACCCATCGCGTCTGGACGAAGGTCGAACCGACGGCGGTAACGTCAAATCGTATCCGTCACCCGGTCTGTCGGGATCTTCCGGTCAACAAGGAAGCGGTCGTGCCGCCGGTCGGGGCGGTCAAGGAAGCGACGGAATGCCGGGTGCCGTGGGTGCGGACGGCGGCGAAGGAGGCTTGGGTGCCGCCGGCGCCGGTGGTGCCGCGGGCAGTGTCAAGTTCGTCGCAAACGTGATCTCCGGTACGAATGCTCTGCAGGTCGACGCCCGCGGCGGAAACGGTGTTGATCAGCAAAGCCAAGCCGGAGACGACGGTCGCCTGATCGTCGGTGCTCATGCCGGACTGGAAGCAATCGCCGGTGGTGCAAGTCCGCTGGTCGATTCCAGCGGCGACGTGTTGACGATGCCGGAAGGTCGGTTGCCGGCTTCGCTGCTGAACCAGAACCCCTTTGTCGACGGTTCGCCCCACGTACCCCGTCTGACCGACTTGATCGGTGGCGCCGACGCGTTCGGCGTCTTGGACCAGGTGACGTCGGCTGACTTGCCCGACGTCGATACGCCCGGCAACCCCGACGCGGTGGTTGCCGTGATGCGTTTGGACTCGCTGGACACCGACAATGTTGCGTCGACCAGTGAAGTCTATGCGGGTTACGACGTCCTGGTATTCGCTAACCTGACAGCGTTGCCGATCGATGCACCGGAGCTGGGAGTGATCGTTGACGATGAAGCCCCAACCTTTGCGCGTCCGCTTTCAACGGGGGGCGTCGCCGTCAATCAACAGTTTGGCGGCACTCCGGGAACTGGAACCGGCGGCGGACATGCGTTGACCGCCCTGGGTGGTGGCCAAGTTTGGGCAATGTTGATTCCCGAAACGCCCATTCGTGTGACCGCCAGTGTCGCCGGGCAATACACCCGCATCGACGATCTGGAACTGCCCAGCGGCGGTGTCGCCTACCTGCGTGGCGCCGTGGATTCGCCAGACACTGTCATCGCAGGATTCGATGCGATCGCGGCCAGCACCGACGGTCAAAACATCTACGCGATCAATACGGCGGCAGGTCGCTTGACCGTCTTCAACGCCGATCAAACCGAACGCCAGCAACTGGTCAACGGCCAAGACGGCATGACGGGAATCGCAGCGCCCAGTGATGTCCAGATCAGTAACGCGGGCGATGTCGTCATGGTCGGTGATTTCACCAATGGCACCGTGACGATTTTCGATCGCGACACATCAGGAAATCTGACTTGGGCACAAACCGTATCAGCCGACATAGGCCGCGGGCCGAATCGAATACTGAACGTCTCAGGACGAAACTTCTGGGTGGCCGGCCCGACAAGCATCCGCAAATTCGAACCGCTTCCCGATGGTCAGGTTCGTGCGATCGGAATCCCAGTGGATTTGGGCAACTACGACCAAATCGCTCAAGGGGATTGGGTCAGTGCGTTGTATTGGACAAGGTCCCAGAATGGTGCCCTGGAAAGCCTGACCGATGGCCTGGGCTATGACAGAATCGCCGACGTGAACGTATCGATCGATGTCCAGCAGAACAACATGGACGAACTGGACGTCTTCTTGTCCGCACCCGACGGAACAATGGTGCAGCTATACGCCGACGTCGGTGGGTCGATCGATTCAGCGCCGTTGACCTTGGACGACGAAGCCGTCACAAGCATCGCTAACTACAATGGGGCGGGTGTCTATCGACCAATCGAATCATTGTCCAAATTCGACGCCATCGAGTTTGGCGGAACTTGGACGCTAACTTTGATCGATGACGAAAGTGTGTTTTTCATCAATGACACTTCGACATTCCGGTCGTGGACCTTGGAAATTGAAACCGAACGCGGCCGGCGGATCGAAGCCACCAATAGCGTGGCCGGGACCTTCGACCAAGGTTTCCCTATCACTCGTTCGGTAACGGTCACGGACACTAACCGCCCCGCACCCATTTCGGGTCCAAAAACGATCGCCGTCAGCTCTGAACGAGCTTTCGTCTACGTTGTGGCAACGTACGAGAATCGTGTCGACGTTTATCGTCGCGACACCGAAAACGACTGGTTGGAATTCACCCAGTCCATCGACCTTTCTTCCCAGGACTATCCGTCGCAGCTTCATCCCTCACAGATGCGGATCACGCGCGACGGACGACACGCCGTCTTCAGCAGCACTGACTACGGAACCATTTCGGTCTATCAGCGTGACCCGGCATCCGGTGACCTGACGTTCCTTCAATCGATCGAACAGGACCTTTTCCAAGACGCCGCTTTTGACTTTCCGCAGGACATTGAATTGCTGGGCGGCAATCAAATGGTGGCCGCGACTCGAAACGGACTGACGTGGTGGGATCTGGAAACTGGCAATCCGCTGCCACAGCGTCGCGAGCTGATCGAATTCGACGGCGTGGAATCCGCCCGAGTCAACGTTGCTCCCGCTGATTTTCAAATCGACATGCTTCCCGATGCCCCCGCAGGCATGGGTTGGAACGCGATCGAACGGAGCGACCACGTCCTGCTTCAACTGGTCGACCTTGTTGACGTCATGAAAGTGTCGGTGGGTGAATCACCACAACGATCGATCGTTAGTGATCTGACCGTGCAATTCGACGGCGCCGTCGACATTGACGACGACGCCTTTTCCGTGATCCGACATGGTGACGATTCCGGATCAGTACAGACGACGTTCGTCAGTGCTGCCGACGCCAACGGCGACACCGTGGTCACCCTCTCGTTCAGCGGTGACCTGGTCCGAGCCAGTGGATCGCTGATCGACGGCAACTATGAACTGCGGGTGGACCCGAGAAAAGTCCGTCGCGCGGGAACTTCCACCTGGCTGGACGGAGATGGAGACGGCGTTGACGGCGGCGAATTTGTCTTCGGCGCCCAGGCAGCCGACCTGTTCTTCTCCATGTTCGGCGACATCGATGGTGATCGTGATGTCGACAACCGCGATTTTGCCGCGTTCGCCAGAACCTATCGTCGCACTCAAACGATGGCCGGTTACGACGCCAACTTTGACGTCGATCAGAACGGCGCCGTTGACAATCGCGACTTTGCGCAGTTCGCACGACGCTATCGAACGATCCTTGACACTCCTTAACACCACCTCCTGCTTTGGATTTCGTATGACTCCGTTTCGCTTCATTCAGGTTGGCCTGTCTTTGGCCGTCAGCCTGCTCTCCCTCGGCTCTGCCAATGCCGATTTCGTGCTAGGGCTTTCACTCGCCGGGCAGTCCACGCCAACCGAAACCGTTCGAGTACAGATCGGTCAACCAATCCCTGTCGAACTCTTCCTGCGACAAACCGGTGCGGAAACACGCCTCGGGACTGATGGATTATTCTCGTTCGCTACTCGACTGCGACACAACAGCGACGTCATTTCTGTGTCAGCCATCACGAGCAACGCAGACCTATTCGGCGAAACATTCACAAGGACAATGCGAGAGTCTGCAAACAGTTTCATCATCGCAGGCGACCGTTTAGCGTTTGCCGGCGGTGCCAAAGGCGATGCAGTCAAACTGGGGTCCTTCATTGTCACTTTGAATCGCCCCGGAACCACCGCCCTGCAGCTTGAAGATTTTGATCCTTTCTTGGAGGACTTTGCGCTCGACAACCTAGACTTCTCATTCTCGTTGGATGACGCGATCTTTGAAGGCAACCCCATCGGTGGTCCAAACAGTCTCCCTCAGATCACTCTGCAGGTGACCTCGGTCCCCGAACCCGGCTCCGCTCTGTTCTTGGCACTTGGAACCGTTGTCACCATCCGGCGAATTCGTCACATCCAAAAACCGCCTCCTGTAACCTATGAGGGTGCCTCGACGAACTAAGACCTCCGTCCCCTTAACTTTGCCTGTGGGAAACCGACCAGGGCGTCAGGAGCCCAGAGAATTGAAACGTCGCGCCAAACAATACAAGCTCATGCAAAAACCCCCGTGATCCGAACCGAAACCGTTACGCCACGGCAGCTTAGGTCCTAAGTTCGTGCCATTCACCCCCGTCCCCTTTAGCTTTCCCCGGACGTGCCAACCGCAGGCGTTACCGAAACAAAGACGCCTGACCCCTTTGTCTTGTCGCACTCTTGGTGAAGCCAGTCCGTGCTCTGTTTCGTAAACCGAGATTCTCCAACGAGTTGCGAACTGCGCTGAGTTGCTATTGACGGCACCTGGGGAATCTGACGTAACTCGTTGGTGCAAAAGAAGCTACCGCCATCGGGATCACCAAGAGTGAGGAAGAACCCCATTGAGGTGCCCGCTGACAACTCTATCTGAAATGTTAAGTAGGTCCTGTTCTCAGAAATACCGGAACGCTTCTTTCTGGCTGTCGAAACGTCTGAGCTTAATGAGCCGAAACGCCAAATGCCATCTGGCGGTTCATAAATACCCATGTAGCGAGTTATCTACATAACCGGGATTTACACAGTGGAGGTGCTTTGGGTGCTCCATGGAGCACCCAAAGACAATTTGCGATGCTGAACAACGGCAGGGTCAGAGTCCAGCGACATTCAGAATTCCCATTCCACGCAGGTTCATGATGTCTTAAGCGTGGCCGATTCACGCGAAATCCGTCATCCTTGTATTATCTTTCCGTTGACAGCTGGAAAGTGTCCACCTCGGCAAAAACGCCCTTGAGACATTCTGCCAAAGAAACAACGCCCCGGCCAGAGAACAATTTTCTCGACAGGCGTTGCCCAGCCCGCTAACAAGAGAAAGGGGTCAGGCGTCTTTGTTTCAGTATCGCCTGCGGTTGGCACGTCCGGAGGGACGTATTGGACATGGAAGACACCAAAGTCGATTGCTCGCTCATTAACGATGGTGCTGGTAGGGAAGCAGGACCTGATGTGCGGGACCAACGGGAGGGGGCGGAGCCTGAATGCTGTCGCATCCAGCTACGGGACGAAGCACCACCGATATTGCTCGCATTGCCAAATCCCAATGTAGGGCGGATCGCGGAGCGGAGCGAAGAAGCTCCAACAAGAGAAAGGGGTCAGGCGTCTTTGTTTCGGTATCGCCTGCGGTTGGCACGTCCGGAGGGACGTATTGGACATGGAAGACACCAAAGTCGATTGCTCGCTCATTAACGATGGTGCTGGTAGGGAAGCAGGACCTGATGTGCGGGACCAACGGGAGGGGGCGGAGCCTGAATGCTGTCGCATCCAGCTACGGGACGAAGCACCACCGATATTGCTCGCATTGCCAAATCCCAATGTAGGGCGGATCGCGGAGCGGAGCGAAGAAGCTCCACCAACAAACCCCTAACGGATTTGAGGGGACGAAGGTCCTTTTCGGCTTGTTGATCGGACGGACAATGATCTCGATGCTCGTGCATCTGGGCCATGGTGGCTTTCCCACGTAAGTGCACTCCTTCAGTGGCTTGCAAAAATGGCGGGCCAGTTTCAAAGTGAATCCACTTCGCGAATCTCGTGCCGGACGCTATTTACCCCCGTCCCCTTTTAGGTGGTGGGAGGCATCATTTGGTACAGGCTGAGGCCGACGATGGTCTTGGCATCCAGGATTTGTCCGTCGCGGATCATCTGCATCGCTTGGTCGATCGGCACGATTCGGTTCTCGATTTGTTCGACGGCTTCACGCTGTGCGTCGCCCGCAGTCAGATCGGTCGCCAAGTACAAGAACATCTGTTCGTCGCAAATCCCGGGTGCGGAAAAGTACGTATGCAGGTGTTGAAGTTTGCCCGCGGCGTACCCGGTTTCTTCCACCAATTCACGCTCGGCGGTGATTTCCGGCGGCTCCCCCGGTTCGCGTGTGCCGGCAGGCAATTCCAACAACGTCTGGTCGATCGTCGGTCGATAGTTTTCAATCATGACCACGTCGCCGTTGTCCAAAATCGGCAACAGCAGGACCGCACCGGGGTGCCGGACGACTTCGCGGATGTACGTCTTGCCGTCGCTGCCGACAAGCTCCATCGCATGGACGTCAAAACGGTTTCCCGCCAACAATTGCTTTTCGTCGGATTTTTTTTGCATCGATATGGAAGCGATGAAGTTCTTTGGTTTCCTGAACTGCCACAAACCCCCGGGAATGACCTCGCGTGACTTGGTCAACCTGGGAACGGGAGCAATACGCAAATCGTATCGCGAGCGTTTGGCCGTTGTCGTTTCCGACACTGACGGTTCGCCCGAACAGTCTGACGCCCCGACGCCCCGCCTGAAACCTCCCAAGGTCGGACACGCCGGCACGCTTGATCCGTTGGCCGAAGGGGTGCTGGTCATGGGCGTCGGCCCGGCCGCCAAGCTGACCAGTTATTTGCAACTGGCGTCCAAACAGTATCAAGCCCATTTCGTCCTGGGGCAGCGGAGCGAATCGGGCGATTTGGAGCAACCAGTCCAGATCATCGACGACGCTCCCGTTCCGACGCTGGGCGAACTTCAATCTGCTGCCCGCCAATTGACCGGCCGCATCCGGCAAGTTCCGCCCAGCCATTCGGCGATCAAAATCAACGGACGCCGTGCCTACAAAATGGCTCGCAAAGGCGTCGACGTGCCGATGCCCGCCCGCGCCGTCGACATTCACGAATTGACCATCCAGCGATACGAGTACCCCAACGTTTGGCTGGACATTTGCTGTGGCAGCGGCACATACATTCGGACGTTGGGCATGGACCTGGCACGGCAGTGCGGTACCGAATCGGTGATGCACCATTTGGTACGGACTCGCGTGGGTCAGTTCGAATTGGCCGACGCGATGTCCGTCCAACAGATTCGTGAAGGCCGGTGCATGTCACTGATTCGGCCCGCCAACGAAGGCTTGTCCCATCTGACCACAATTCACCTGGATGACGAACAGACCTGGCGAATCACCAATGGTCTGTCACTTCACGTTTCGCGAACTCGAACGACCGCCGCGGGCGACAAAGAGATTCGCGATGCGGCCGCGATCGATCCTTCGGGCGACGTTTGCGCGATTGCACAGCGACGCAGCGATCATTGGCGGCCCACGCGGGTGTTTCACAAGCGGCTTTTCACGCTCTAGCCGCTTCGGATCGGGACGCCACAGATCCGACCCTCGATCACTGCGGCGACAAACTGTACCGGTTGTACGGATCATCCGAGGTGCATCGATTCTGGGTGTGCCAACAGTCGTAACGCCAGTAGCGGTCCGGCGTCCACGATTCCGATCTATGACGACAAGGTCCGAAGTGTCATCGCACAAGCCAAGCGACGACGCATCACCGTGTGCCGCGCGTCGGAAAATCGTCACCGAATCCGAACGCACGATTGTCAAACGCCAAGGATTGAAAGTCGGATGTCCGAAGCCACCGTCGAGATCATCAAGCCGAACGAGGAAGCGCCGAAACGGCAGCCCGACATGAAGCGGGATCTGTCGGCGATCGGGCTGATCGCTGCGACACTGATTTTGACCGTGTCGTTGGTCACACGTGACCCGGCCGACCCTGTGGAATCACCGGTCTGGCCGATCGACGCGATCTATCAGCCCGACAACCTGGCATATCCAGGCAACGCGACGATCACCAATGCGTGCGGATACTGGGGTGCATTGCTTTCGGCCATGGTGATGGATGCGGTCGGAATCGGCGCCGCGTTGGCAGTGGCCTACGGCGGTGGTATTGCCACGGCACTGCTGATCCGCGGCCGGATGAACGCGCCGGTGCTGCGTTCGCTTGGCGGATGCATTGTTTTGGTGGCCGTCACGGCGGCCGCAGCACTCAGCGGGGCTCAGTTTTATGGAATGCCGGTGGTTGGTGCCGGAGGCTACTTGGGTGCGATGACGTCGGAATACCTGCTGGCTCACTTTGCCCCGGCGGGTGCATGGATTTTGACCCTGACCGTGCTGACCACCGGCGTCTTGATGACCACCGACTACGCCTTGTTGTACGCCGGCCAAAAAGTCGTCGGCGGCGCTGCAAGGATGAAGAACAAAACGCTGGCCGGTGCCGCACGCGTCTTGCCTGTCCGGCCGCGCCGAGTCCACGAGCCCTTCGCCGATCCCGAAACCGCCGTCCAGTTGGCGGACGAAAACGTCGGCGAATCGACTGATGAATCGGGCGTCCAAGTGATTGACGATCCGGATGCCCCGCGATCGCCCCGTATTAAGGTCCGCAAGAAACCCAAGAGCTCCCCCGCGACCAGCACCGACGAAGCCGAAGACGCATCGCAGAGCGACGTTCAAACAGTGGATGTTGCCGACGACGACTACACCGACCAATACGACGAAGGGGATTGGGAAGACGAAGCGGACGACGACGATTCGGTCACTCGTGAGTTGGATGTGGACGGCGAACAAGTCACGCTGCGTCAGGATGAACCTCACGAAGCCGTCAAAGCTCCGACGCCGGCCCCGAAGGTCAAGGTGCCCAACCGCGCGAAAGAAAAGCGTGACGATCGCGCCGAACTTTACGACGCGATGGAAGAAGACGCCCCGGCGGGCTCCGAAGACTATGTCCTGCCGCCACTGGAATTGCTGAACCCCAGCGAAGACGTTTGCTACGACGAACAACTGATCGAAGTCCGCCGCAAAGCCCAGTTGTTGGAAGAAGCGTTTCGCAATTTCAATCTGAACGTCCGCGTCGTGGAAATTGAAACGGGCCCCGTCATTGCCCAATACGAGATCGAATTGGAAGCCGGCTTACGGCTGAGCAAGATCACCGGTTTGGCGGATGACATCGCGATCGCATTGCGTGTTCCCAGCGTTCGAATCGTCGCGCCCATTCCCGGCAAAAACACTGTCGGTATCGAAGTCCCCAACGAAACTCGCCAAGTCGTGCGTCTGCGCGACGTGATCGAAGAATCGGGGGATCAGGCCGCGAAGATGAACATCCCGGTGTTCCTAGGACAAGATGTCAGCGGAAACCCGATGGTCGTCGACTTGGCCAAAATGCCTCACCTGTTGATCGCGGGTCGGACCGGTACGGGTAAATCGGTTTGTTTGAACGCAATCATCAGCAGCGTGCTGATGTGTTGTCGCCCGGATGAAGTCCGCATGCTGATGATCGACCCGAAGATGGTCGAATTGAGCGGCTACGGACAACTGCCACACTTGATGCACCCGGTCATCACCGACATGAAAAAGGCCGAAGCGATTCTGGCCTGGGCCGTGGAAAAGATGGAAGAACGTTACTCCTTGCTTGCCAAGGTGGGTGTGCGTCACATCAACAGCTTTAACGACCTGGGCCGCGAAGAAGTGCTGCGACGGTTGGAGGTCGAAGAAGAGGACGGTGGCGATAACGTTCCTGACAAATTGCCGTTCATCGTGATCGTCGCCGACGAAATGGCGGACTTGATGATGACGGCCGGCAAAGACGTCGAGCAACACATCATTCGACTGGCACAGAAGAGCCGTGCGGTCGGTATCCACTTGATCCTCGCAACGCAGAAACCGACCGTCGATGTCATCACCGGTTTGATCAAGAGTAACCTGCCGGCTCGGCTAAGCTTCCAGGTTGCCAGTAAGACCGACAGCCGGGTCGTGTTGGACGAAAACGGTGCGGACAAGCTGTTGGGCAATGGTGACATGCTGTTCCTGTGGCCCGGAACCAGCACGCTGATTCGTGGTCAGGGCACGTATCTGTCGGATAAAGAAATTGACGATGTGTGCGCCCACTGTAGTCGCGGCGAACAAAATTTCGTCGGCGAACTGATGAACCTGAAGGTCACCGAAGACGGGGAAGAAGGTGGCGATCTGGACGTCAACAACCTGCGCAAGAAAGACGAGCTGTACGAAAGCGCGATCGAAGTGGTGGTCCGCGAACAACGCGGCTCCATCTCGCTGATCCAACGCTGCTTGGGGATCGGATACGGCCGCGCCGCGCGGTTGATCGACTACATGGAAGAGGACGGGATCGTCAGCGCGTACAACGGCCAAAAGTCACGCGAAGTCATCATTTCGCCTGAACAGTGGCAACAGATGCAGGGGATCGAAGTCGAAGATTCCGAGTCCGATGGCGATGACGAATCCCATGAAGACGCCTACGAACACGCGGCCGACGGAGAGTACGTCGACTACGACGAGTAGGTCCTTCTTCGAAAGCGATTCCCACCGCCACCAGTGGATACCATCGGCAATGATCGTCGGCACAATGCGCGAATGACGATCAGGGCATCGTCACGCCGGCGGGCAGAAACGTGATCGGTCGATCGTTGTCGACGGGATTGCCCGGTGTGCTGCGTCCTTGGTGGACTTCGTTTGCCAACTGCTGCAGAAGTTCTTTGACCTTGTCGGGATTCTGGTCAATCAGGTTGTGCTGTTCGCTTCGATCCTGTTTCAGATTGAATAGCTGCATTGGCGGTAGGTTCTGCTTCTTCGCCGCGGGTTCACGAGGATCGCTCCAACCACCACTGCCTGCCGACAAGCACAGTTTCCAATCGCTTTTGCGGATGGAAAACGATCCGCCGATGGAATGACTGATCAGCGTTTCTCGGCCGGTGGATGCGGCGCCGTTGAAAACAGGAACCAGGCTATAAGAATCTTCGCCGCCAAGGTCTTCGGCGGGCTGCTCAGTCAGTTCACGAAGCGTCGAATAGAGATCGGTCAAACAGCAGGTCGCGTCGGTGGTCTGGCCCGGTTGAATCCCGTTGGGCCAACGGACGATCAGCGGCACCCGATGTCCGCCTTCATAGATATCGGCCTTGTGTCCCCGGTATCCGGCGCTCGGGTCATGGCCGTGTTCTTTCAAAACGTCGAAGTTCGCTTCCGGTGAACAACCGTTGTCGCTGGTGAAAAACACGAGGGTATTGCCATCAATGCCAGCCTTCTTGATCGCCGCTAGCAAGTCACCCATGTGATGATCGACTTGCATCACAAAATCGGCATAAGGATTGATACCGCTGGCACCTTTGAAAGGCGGCAAGGGAACGATCGGTGTGTGAGGTGCTGGTAACGGCAGGTACAGAAAAAACGGATTTCCCGCTTTCGCATCCGCCGCACGTTCGTTGATATGGGCGACGGCTTTATCGAACAAGTGCGGCAACACCTGGGGGACGTCGAAATCAGGGCTGATGGGTCCTTTTCGATACCATCCATAAGCATCCTCCGATCGAGTCACGCCTTCTTCGCGGACGGGGATGGCGGTGCACTTGCCCGTGTCGACCCAGACATAGGGTGGCATGTCCAGCGAGCCGCAATGGCCGTAATACCCATCAAAGCCATTGATGTCCGGACCGTTCTTGACCGGCTGACTAAAGTCGATCGCAGACTTTTTGCCTTCGGACGTTTTCTGCCAGTCCCAGCCCAGGTGCCACTTGCCAATCATCTGGGTGTGATAGCCGGCCTTGCGAAGCAGATGCGCCACGGTCGGACGATCCGCCGGAATCAGGTGCTTGCTGGTTCCACTCAACACCCCCTTTGCCAAACGCGAACGCCAGTTGTACCGCCCGGTGATCACGCCATATCGCGTCGGCGTGCAAACGGCGCTGGATGAGTGCGCGTCAAGGAACGTGATTCCCTGATCGGCCATGGTTTGCAGGTTCGGAGTGTCGATCTTGCAATCCGGATTCGTCGCTGAAAGATCACCGATCCCCAAATCGTCCGCCATCACAAAAATGACGTTGGGTGCGTCGCTGGCGCTCACCGCTTGCGTGGCAACCAGGCAAAAACCGAGAGTCAAGAACAAGTTGAGTTGATAGAGGAGACGATGCACGATCAATTCAGTTCGAAAAAATAGATGGAAGACAGATAGACCAACAGTCGATCGGAATGGGGAAATGCCAGTGGCGGGAAATGAATCGTACCAGCGCTAGAACACAGGGATTCCGTACAGGGCGACTTCTGCCTATGGATTCGTATCCCGTGGCGCGCGACGACGCATCTGCATGCCTGCATCTTGCAGCGATTTCACGTCGGGAACATCACCTCCACCGGTGACGCCGACGATCGCTTTCAAGATTCCCGGCCCGTCGGCCTGAAGCTGTGGATCTGTGATGGCAAAATTCGCCACCGTCTTGCCATCATCGCCGACCAAGACCGTGGTCTGGACCAACCGATTCAGACCGTAGTTGCCCGGGCCGTCAGCCCCGTCGTTAGAAACCGCCAACATCACATCGTCGGCGAAATAGCGACGCACCTGGCCCAACCAACGCTCCGCATCCGACCGATCATCGGCTAAAAAGACGATCATGGTGGTCAGCCCCCGATCTTTGCGAGTCACGGCATACTTCGACAGCGTTCGCAACATGCCAAAGGCGGGCCGAGTCTTCTTATGCAGAAAACTCAGCATCACGGGGCCACCCTCGGCCAGCTTGATCGGGTCCACGGTTTCACCTTGGTGCGGTCCCGCGACCACCTTGACCTCAAACCCTGGCAACGCTTCACCCGCCTGCGGCCCAGAGAAAACGGGATCCACCGCAATCGCCGTGGATGTCAAGAAAGCGATGATGGCAAGCCCACATGCGGCGACACAAAATCTACAACCCATTGCAATGCAATCCACTTGATAGTCGACGTGTTGCCCCAGCGAAATTGTTTCAACGAAAGCCATCGTATCCGCTGAACGATCACCGTGCCTAAGATTTCGTTGCGGTGTAGGCAAACCGATTGGCCACGTCGGGATCAAAAAGACCAGCGGTGTTGAAGGGCAAAGCAGACCGACGCAGCAATTCAGTGACTTTCGCGGTCATCAGCGGCCCACGCAAGTCACGATTGCCGCCACGCATCACATCCCGCATCGCCGTGTTGTCAGCACTGTACAGGCACCGGTGACAATCAAATCCGCTTCGCTGAATCTGTTCTTCACAGGCAATTGCGGCCAACATGAACCACTGACAAGCGGCGGAGAAACGCGAAAAGTCGGGCATCACTGAATAGGCCGTACCGACAAAGTCGTCCAACCACAGAAACTCGGTTTGAATCAACCGCCGGTACTGGTCGAGCGCCGACGGTTGGTCGCCTTGGTTCAGGATCAAATCAGCCAACCGAGCCACCCCGGCCAAACCGACTGCGATGCCCGTGCTGTGCAATGGATCCAACGTGAACGCCGCCGTGGGTGTCATCAAACATCGCGGCCCCAGAACAGGATCAAACCTCCGTTGAAACGATTCCGCCTGGTAGATTTCGGTACGCCGGGTTGCACCGGAGAACAGCTCGTTCAAGCTGGGATAGTCGTCGATGGTCGATCGCAAGGAACCGTGCAACGTTTCCCCCGGCGATGTCCAGCCGACCGACGTGATCCCGTTGTCAAACCGCAGGCACCAAATCCAACCTTGATCCAAAACATGGTGGACCGCAGCGGCATCGGCATCAAACGGATCGTCGTCACACCCGATGTCATGACGGCACAGCCAGTCGGACCAAGCAGGCAATCCCTTGACGTGCATCCATGTCGAACTGGTGCGTGTCCTGATCGGCTGGGCGAGCGGTCGACGATCTAACAATCGTGCAACAGCCGCCGCCGGACCGCTGGCATCGATCAACCAGTCTGCTGTGATCGATTGTTGATGGTCATGCCGAACATCATGAAGCCGAATCTGATGCGGCGACGCGGTATCTAGCCCCGTGAGCTGCCAACCGGTCAGGTCCGCCACGCCGGCTTTGATCGCTTGCTGATGGAAGTAGTGATCGACGTCCGGCCGGTACCAGTGCGTGTCGCCGGCTTCGTCACTTCGGCTGGCGGCCACTAACAAGGATGAATCATGCCCCTGGCCGTCACGGTAGGGTTGTTGTCGATGATGCCGATAGTAACTGAACCCGCGTTTTAATCCGCACGACACCGCGGGCATCGTGTCTTTCCACGAACCATAGGCCGACAGATTCACCCAATCCGGTCGACCATACTGTTCACCCAAGTGCCGCAGAATCGCATCGGCCAGCGGCGTCGATGACTCACCAACGGCAAAACGCGGATGTTTTTGGCGATCAATCAACGCGACCCGGCGTCCGCGATCCGCCAGTATCGTGGCCAGCAAACTGCCGGAGAATCCCGAGCCAACGATGGCAACGTCATAGGCGGCGTTCATGGCTTCTGATACATCGCTATATCTTGATGTTGATTCAATTCACCGATCTGTTCCAAGGCTTCGCGCACGTCCGCAGGCTGATCGCGATCCATGTCCCACAAGTCGACCGTCACCACGGTTTGGTGACCGATTTTTCGGATCAGTTGTTGTTGCAGAAGGGCCAAGTCCATCGGATTCGAGTCGGGAATCGGTTGCTTGAATTCGCCCCATCCATTCCCACGTCGCGCCGGAACAATGCTGATGTGCCTTGCGCCCATTCGCGATGCATGGAGCGCCGACATGATCGTCCACCTTGACGCCTCCACGTGCGACGCGCCGGGCACGCCCCAAATCAAGAAGACACGCAGGTCAACGTCGTTGGATCGTAAACGCATCGCGTAATCATCGAACGTGTCCCGCGTCATCCGCTTCTTCATGCGGTTCAACCATCGCGGCTGGACCGTTTCCAATCCGACAGCGATCTCCAGTTGCCCGTCGATGTGTCGTGCGAAATTCTGCAGCCGTCCTTGATCGAATCGCGGATGGTTTTCCACGATGACGCGATCGAACCCGCTGACCAGGCGACCGATCGATTCATAGTCATCCGGTGGAATGCTGGAATGATCGAAAAAACAGCCACTGTTATACAGTTTGATCCAACGTGGACGATTTTCCGAACCGCCACGCGAGGACTTCGGTGCATCCCCATGCAACTGTTCGATTGCACGCCGGATTTGATGTGGGACCGCACCAGGCGGTGTTTTCGTAACCAGTGTGTTTCGCCAAAGATCACACATGGTGCAGCGTATCGGGCAGGCCGAAACCGCCAACATGATGGTCAACACGTCGGCGGATTTTCCGCAACCGGCCGCCTCGCGTTCCCAGAATGCTTGATACGCTGAATCGGCCGACAGCGGATTACGCTGAATCAACGGACCGATCGTTTCCTTTCGGTGCATCGCTATCCCCTGGCCGCGAGTCAGTCTCGGGGGACTTCGATCCCACGGGTCATCGCCTGCAATTCTTCGTCGGTCGTTCGTCCTTCGATCTCGGCTTCCGCGGTCAGCTGAACACGGTGACGAAGCGTGGGAAGAATGACCTCGGCGACATCATCGGGCACCGCAAAGTCACGGCCCGCCAACGCGGCCAAGGTGCGAGCCGCCTGCATCAGCGAAAGTCCCGCACGCGGCGATGCACCAATATGGAATGCGGGCCAAGACCGTGTGGCACGGACCAATTCATTGATGTAGTCGACCAGTTTGTCTTCCACACGCACTTGTCCGCACAGCTGGATCGTCTGTTGGACCTCGCCCGGGTTGGTGACAACCTCGATTTCTTGCTCCAAGCGTTGGTTCAGATCGATTTGCCGACTGTGCATTCGCAAGATGTCAGCTTCTTCGGCGGCCGACGGATAATTCACCCGCAACTTGAACATGAAACGATCCAACTGGGCCTCGGGCAGGTTATACGTCCCTTCGCTTTCCAACGGGTTCTGCGTCGCCAAAACCAAGAACGGCCGGGGCACCACGTGGCTGGTCCCGTCCACGGTGACGCGGTATTCCTGCATGATTTCCAAAAGCGCCGCGTGTGTCTTGGCAGGCGACCGGTTGATTTCATCGGCCAGCAACAGCTGTGTGAAAATCGGCCCGGGGCGAAATCGGAATTCGTTGTTCTGCATGTCGAACACCGGCGCGCCGGTGATGTCCGACGGCATCAGGTCGGCGGTGAACTGCACACGCCCAAAATCGCATCCCAAAATACGGCCCAAGGTTCGCACGAACAACGTTTTGCCCAAACCGGGAACCGATTCGATCAAGACGTGGCCGCCCGAAAACAACGCGGTCAGTGTCCCCAGGACCAATTCATCTTGGCCCACGTACAGTTTGCTGACTTCGCGAGTGATCCGCTCGTACAGATCTTTGATTTGGATAAACCGTGGATCCGATTCAGACATGCTGTTTCTTGTTGTTCTGGTTCGCTTGTTCGACCGGCCCCGCTTGCGCAAGCTTGGCTTCCCCCAAGCTCGTTTCGCCATGAACGGTACGCTGATATTCGGCCAATCGGTCCAAAGCATAACCGTCTTGCGCCGTCTTGGTCATCAGGGCACTGACCGCATCCAAATGGTCGCCAAAATCGGTCATCGGTTTCTGTGGCATTCGTCTCGGGCGTCCAAAGATCGGCAGCAACGCCAGACAAGCGATGACGCCCAACAGGGTCGCGTGGATCGTGATCAGACTCAGCGGCCACGTCGACAACAATTGCATCCCCGCGATCACCGGCGGCCCGTCGGATGATTCACTGACAATGACGTCCGAGGTCTCGCTGACCAGCATTCCGACGCGTCCAGGTGCGGCATCACCATCGGAATCGATCGACGCCAACGCCTCGTCGACGATTTTGTACGCCAACTGGCGGTTCGATTCCGAAGTCATTGCAAAGTTGGTCAGCAGTGAACCGCCGGCGACCACGATGATCTTCGAATCCGCCCAGGCTCTTTTTTGTACCAGGCCGACCAAAGGGACGCCGTCTTGATTCTGAAGCAGCGGTTCAAACGATGTGTCCGAATCGATTTCGCCGGGGTCGTATGCTGTCGTCCAATACTGGCTGGACGGTCCGGTTGCCCCGATGTCGGTGTCGACGTTCTTGCGGATCTTGTCATGCACTTCGGCGTCGAAAGCATCCAGACGAAATTCAACACCCAGGCTGGCGCCTTCCGTGGCATCGATTCGTTTCGAATCGGAATCGCCCGCGGATTGCATTGTCAAATCCGCGGACCATGGCCCGGTCAATTCACGACACGGCAGATGACTTTCCAGTGCAAACGTTTGGAACCAGCCGTTGGATGGCAAATCACGCCGGTTCAGGCGCCATTCCAATCGTCGATTGGTCGCCTTGGCCAATTCGCGTCGATAGGTCAAGCGGTCCGCCGGGGCGCATAACCGACGCGTCTGTTGCCAGTATTCCACTTCGCTGCCGCTGTCGGGGATGACATACACCAGCGTGTGATTTCCTTTGCGCAACCACCGATTGAACCAGGTCGTTGCATCGGAGGGGATTTGAGACATCGTTTGTGGAATCCACACCAGCACATCATTTTCGCCGGTGCGTTGGCTCAAGCGATAAACTTTGCGAGCCGAGACGCCCTTGGACTCGATGGCGCTGCGAAAGCCGCCAAAACCATTGATGCTGTTGCCGCCGGAATATCCTTTGACCGGTCCATACGTCGTGTCGAAGTAGTCACAACCGGTCGACAGCACCAACAGCGCGGCAATCGCCCAAGACCAACGCGTCTGCGATCGACTCGGTGCGGAACGATTTGTTTTCGTCGCGCTCATGCCGCCGAAGCCCCCATTTGGTTCACCGACTGTTCCAAAGTTTGATTGTCCGCCCACAGCGTCTCGAACTCATCACGCCGAATCGAATGGCGGCCGAAGTAGGACCGTTCGAACGCCTCCACCGTCCGTCGCAACGAATCGGACACTTCCGGGGAATGCGCCGCGGCTTCACGCACATACCGCTTGTTCGTTTTGCCACGACTGAGTCGCAACAATCCGTGGCGATCCAGAAACAACAATTGATGACCGTACAGCATGACGATCGCGCGATCGTACTGACCTGCCAAGCGGAAACGGTCCGCCGCGGTTAACGGATCGGATCCCGCATGCTGCAGTTCGGCCGGCAATTCCTTGATCCGTTGCTGGACAAAATCATCATGCAACCGGGGTTGCTTCGATTGGTTGCCGACCGCCCATCGGGCTTCACTGTTTTTCAGTGCGTACAACACCGCAAGGATCACAAGAACGAAGAACACCGTGATCAGCACCCAACCGACGACCTGCGACGCTGTCCCGTTTCCGGTGGTGGTGGTCGGCGTGGTCGATGACGCTTGCTTGATTTTTTGTGCGTCTGGCAACCAACGACTGTTCCGATTGACCGTGTCTTGATCATCGCTTTCGACGTCGACCGGACGCAACGTTTGCGTTTCCGCGTCAAACCAAGCGGTGTCACGCAGCAGTGGATCATCGGCCACGGCGACCGCGGGACCCCAAACCGTCGCGGTTCCCTGTGCCATGCCGATTCCCCAAAGCAGGGCCAGGATCACAAGCCAAGGTTTCATCGCGTCGCCCCCGTTGAAATCACCGGCGCGTCGTCACCGAATTGGCGCAGCCGTTCGGCGCGAACCGACAGTTCGACTTCCCAGCCTTCCAATCGAATCCGCGTGTCCAAATAGTTCAGCAACCGGAAGAAGACGCTCCATCCGCCGACCAACCATAACGAGAGCGGGAACAAGACCATCAAGGCGAATTCGTCGTGTTGCCAGCGTCCGAACAAAAGTCCTCGGGCCGTGGTCAGCGAAAAATAAAACGCAACCGCCGCGACGCCGGCCCCCACCCCCACCGTCAACATGCGAGCGGTCAATTCGCCCGCCATCGGTCGATGCAACGCGGTCATCCGTCGTGAAAGGGTCACCACATTCGGATCCTTCGAACGTCGTGGGCATTGTTCCAACAACAGGATCTCCGGCAAAAAGGGTCGTGCCGAACGGAACGCCAACAGCACCAACCAAATCCCCAGATACAACAGCAGATCGACCGACGGGTCGGCCGCTTGTCCGATCCGAAACAGGCAAACGATCATGATCGGCAAGGGCAGACGGACGACGCCCAATGACAAAAACCAACGGAGAAAGTTTCGGTTGATTTCACGACGCACGTTTTGCCACGTCGGCTGTTTTTCAAAGACCGCTTGGCCCAGATAAAAAGTCGTCCAAACGCCCGCCGCCGGAACCTCTGCGACGACCAACAGCGTCATCCAAGCAACGTAGCGCCACATTTCCCCCGCGGCATCTTGGTCGGCGAAGGTGTATTGGGCTTCCTGCCACGGGATCCAGTACAGCAGCAATCCGTTGGCGATGATCCACGGCAATGCGCCCAGCGAAAAACCGACCAACAGGGCCGACGGATACCGACGCAACATCACCAATGCCAAGTCGGCGATTTCCGTTTGCAATCGCTTGCGTATCACGACATGTGTTTGGTCCAGTTCCATCGGCCGCTAATCCTGTTCACTGGCCAAAGTCTGGTCCGCGGCGGCGCGTGGGAATCCCAGCACCACGAAGTAAAAACTGATCAGCGCCGACGACGCGATCGCCCAGCCGGCCTTGAACAGGTAGGGCAGGGGGCTGGGGGAAATGAAACCTTCGGTGAAAGCCGCCAACACAAACAAGGTGACCGATGCGGTGATGATCGGAACCGAACGGGTGGCCGATCGCTTGATCGAATCCAAACGCGTCAAACCGCCGGTGGAAAACCAGCCGACGCCGATCCGCAAGCCGGCCGCGGCCGCCAACGCGATTGCCGTCAATTCAAAGGGACCGTGGGCGGTAACAAAGTGAAAAAAGTTGTCACTGCCGCCCACACCATCGCGTGCCATGTAGCCGAACGATGCACCCAGGATCACCGCGTTTTGTGCCAGCGTGAACAAGCAGGGAATGATCAAAATTCCCCAGGCAAAACACCGCAATCCGATGCCGGTGTTATGCATGATGTAAAACCCCGACATGCTGATGTAGTGATCCAGTGACGATGTTTGGTTGTCGACCGAAAACAGCGGTTGGTCATACATCTGTTCCATGGCTTCCAGTTGCTGGTTGCCGACCACGGCGTCGGCAAACCCGGGAAACCAGTCATCATTGGCACCCAACACCATCGACAAGGTGAACAACCCGAAAAACAACAGCGTTGCGACACGCACACAGGGGTCGGCAAAGATCTGCTGGGGCGCTTGGTAAAACAGAATGTCAAACCAAACCGACGGATCAAACCGATTGGATCGGTACAGTTGGCTGTGGGCACGCGCCACCAAACGGTGCAGGTAAGCCACCGTTCCCGGGGGCAAGTGATAGCTGTCGGCCAATGCCAAGTCGGCGCAAGCCGCACGGTACAGCGTGGCAAAACGCGATACGCCGGCCGCCCCCTGATGCTGGGCTTTGCTGGTCCGTCCGGTGCGACCACGCATTTCCATCGCGTCACACAGTTGTTCCAGTTCTTGCCATTGGATCCGGCGCTGTTCCAGAATCTTTGCAACGTTCATCCAGCCGGCTCCGATGCAGCATCCTGTGTGGCCACAGTTGGCGAAGGGGCCGATACGGGCGTCACCGAATCCGACACGGTGGCCGCAACCGGTGGCTCTTCGGCCGATTGATCCTTCGCCAGGGGACTGAATCCGTTCAACGCCGACAGATCCGCCGAATCATCGCCTTCGTTCCAAAGAAAGTTTCGATGGTACAACGCCAGCATCAAAAGATCAGGATCGATGTCGGGTCGAAAATCAAACTGGTCCATCAATGGCGTCGTTAGTTTTCGAGCGATTTCGCGTCGCCGTGCAGGGGTCAGGTATTGGCGGCGTTCCACGTACACGGCCAGCGTCCGCGACATGCTGCGACTGAACCGATAATCCGCCGGCAAGTACGACGCCAGCGCCGCGACGCGAGGGTCTTCGATCTTGCTGACCGGCAGTTCCCAGTTTCGTTCGTCGACGATCACCATCGTGCCGCATGCCAGGTCGCCCAACCGCTGCATGCGACGGGTGCACAACATCGTGACCAGACCGACGACTCCGACGGGCAAAAAAAAGATGGGCGGGATTTCTTCGTTGACGTCGTTCAAAACCACATAGGGTGCCAAATCCGCAATACGAATCAGATTGCGAAGCAACGCTTGGCGAAAGTCGATCGGCCCACCGTCGGTTCCGACCACGCGGATGCCGCACGCCCATTTGCCGATGGTTTTGCCATTGAAATAGCTCTCCATCAACGTTCCGTAGAAATTCGTGAACACGAAGTACAACAGAAACGTTGCCGCCAGCATGTACGCCTGCAACGCGGACATGCGAATCATCCCACCGACGATCCACATGCCCAGGATCACCGCTGCCATGATGATCCACCGCGCGATGACATCGATCAGATAGGCAGGCAACCGTCGGAACGGCCCCGCCAACTGATATTCGAACGCGATGTTCTCCGGCGTGACGACCG
The DNA here is from genome assembly GCF_007752935.1 of Crateriforma conspicua. NCBI lineage: Bacteria > Pseudomonadati > Planctomycetota > Planctomycetia > Pirellulales > Pirellulaceae > Crateriforma > Crateriforma conspicua. Next base: position 3,821,880 of record NZ_CP036319.1, read on the forward strand.
CAATCGTGGTGTCTAAAGCCGCGGCAGCGGGCATCGGCAACTTCGCGTGGACGGGAACGGATGGACGAACCTCAGTATACGAACCGGCGTCGCAGCATGACACCGATGCATCGGGGTGACGTCAAGGATCATCGATCCGTAGCGCCACGACCAAGCCCACTGTGTTGGGGTGATCGCCTAGACTGTCTCGATTCCCACCGGTGGTTCATCACCGCAGTGGCGACCCCAACCTTTTCATCGACGCTCCCGCGATCCGACCGTCGGATCATTCGGCGTTCCCTTCCCGCCTGATTCGACAGGAAACCAGATGCCCAAGGACCCGTCTGATGCCCCCGTGACGTCGCCAATCGATGCAACGGCATCGATCGACGCCGACGTCCGGCAACCGCCCCGATCGTTCGCCGGAGTGATGCGTTCAGCGGGGCCCGGATTGATCGTTGCCGGTTCGATCGTCGGCAGCGGCGAATTGATCGCGACTACGAAAACGGGGGCCGAAGCGGGATTCAGTTTTCTGTGGCTGATTCTGCTGGGATGCGTGATCAAAGTCTTCACGCAAATCGAATTGGGCCGCTACACGATGGTCCAAGGCAAAACGACGCTGCGGGCGCTCAGCGAAGTGCCCGGGCCGCGAATTTCCGGACGCGGCAATTGGTTGGTCTGGTACTGGATGGTGATGTGGGTGGCCAGCATCAGCCAACAAGGCGGCATCGTCGGCGGGGTCGGCCAAGCGCTTTCGATCAGTTTTCCGCTCACCGAGCAAGGACGTTTGTACAACGAGGCCGCCGGCGCCGAACACGAATTGAAATTTGTGGAGTTTGCCGAACGCAGCGACGAGATCCACAGCACGCCCGAAAGCGAATTGACACCGCTGCGCGCCCAGGCTCGGCAAACGCGAGAGGCCTATGAAGAACAGTTCGGCGCCCAATCACAGCCGATCGACGTGACCGCTTGGGGAGTGATGATCGCGATCGTGACCAGTGTGGTGCTGTTTTTTGGTCGCTATGGTCTGATTCAGACGTTCTGCACCGTTCTGGTGGGATCGTTCACCCTGTTGATCGTTGTGAATCTGTTCCTGCTGCAGGACCAACCCGATTATCGCGTGCGGTGGACGGAGTTTGTCAGCGGTCTGAAGTTTGGATTTCCTGACACGTCCGACGGATCATCGTCACCCATCCACACGGCCTTGGCGACGTTTGGAATCATCGGCGTCGGGGCCGCCGAATTGGTGATGTACCCGTATTGGTGTATGGAAAAGGGTTACGCCAAATTCACCGGCCCTCGTGACGACAGCGACGCATGGCTGGACCGGGCTCGGGGGTGGCTGGGCGTGATGAAGGCGGACGCCTGGGGCGCGATGATCGTTTACACCTTTGCGACCATCGCGTTTTACCTACTGGGCGCGGCGGTCTTGCATCGCGTGGGACTGAACCCCGAAAAATCGGACATGGTCCGTACGCTGGCCGTGATGTTCGTCCCGGTCTTTTCCGATTGGGCCGCCGCGTTGTTTTTGTTCGGTGCGATCGCGGTGTTGTACTCGACGTACTTTGTCGCCTGCGCCAGCCACGCACGCGTGTTTTCCGATGCGTTGCGGGTGATGGGGTTCATCGACCCGAGCGAAGAGAATCGGGCGGTTTGGATCCGCTGGCTCAGCGGTGTTTTTCCCCTGGTTGCTTTGCTGATCTATGTCGCGTTTCCATCGCCGGCGCAGTTGGTGCTGCTCAGCGGGATCGCCCAAGGCATCATGTTGCCGATGCTGGCCGGCGCAGCACTGTGGTTCCGATACCGTCGTTCGATCCCGGCACTGCAACCGTCGCGGGTTTGGGATGCCCTGTTGTGGACGTCCGGGATCGCCATGTTGGTGACGGGATCATGGACGGTGGTCGCCGCGCTGCAGACGTATTTTGGTTGACGTCTCAGGCCGACCAATGGCCCGCAGTTATCTGAAGTCCACGTAGCTGGATGCGCCAGCATTCAGGGGCCGCACGAATCGTTCCAGGGCATACCCGCGGCTAGCGCCGTCGGCTCACGGTGGGGCAAACCCGCGGCTGGCGCCGTCCGCTGAGGTTGAGCACGGCGGCGCCGAGGCATGGTGGAGACGTGTTTTGTCGCCTACAGATCACGGTCTTCGGCGAAGGACCAGGCGCGATATTCTTCCTGGTCGCTGACTTCGCCACCGACACGCAATTGCCCATCGCCGTCGAAGTACAGCACCTGGCTGGGGCGAACCATTTCATCGTCGTCGACGATCGACAGCTTTTCACCGCCATCGATCCCGATCACGGTCGTCTGCGTGTTGATCGTCGCTTCGGGCAACTTCATCACGTCCCCGGTGATCGGGTCGACGATTTCGCCGGTTTCCTGCTTCAATGCGACCACGGTGCCTTCGCTGACGTCTTGCCAAACGGGGATGAAGCCGTTGTAGCGTGGATCGATCCCGCGGATCACCATCTTGGTCTTTGCCGCGTCACGCGCGACACTGACCGTCCGGCCGCCGAGTTGGAATTTCTGCATCCGCTTTTCCGGAACCGGACCCGCGTAGATGCTGTTCAGATCCGCGAGCATCGCCGGATTGCTGGGTTCGCTCCAGTCGGTCCAGATCTTGGAAACACGTTCGCCCGTTTGTTCAGCCTTGTCCAGCAACACCGACACACGTGCAAAGACGTCGGGCGAAAGCGTTTTCAATTCGGGTTGCAACGAAGCACGGATCGGGAAGTTCGGATCCTGCAGCCCGATGCGAACACGGTAAACGTATTTGCGACCCGGCTTGGGTGAGTTTTCATTGCGACCGTTTTCGAAATCGAAGAATCGGACCAGCTTGAATTCGGCCGGATCTTCTTCGACCACACCGAAGCTGCCGTAGGAGCTGCCGGAATAGCCGTCTTCCATTGACATTTCGTCGTAACCGGCGGCTGCACCCGCCCCGCCGATCTTCAGCTTCAGCTGAGCTTCTTGTTCTTCGGCGATCTGTTCCTCGATCGATTTTTCATTCTCGCTGTCGTCGACGACCAGGGGAATTTGGGGGTGCATTCCGAACTTGGAATAGTCGTCCAGCAAGACCGGCGGCATCCACGTGGTGAACGCAATGTCGCGGAATTCCTCGGGAACGATTTCCGGCGCGAATCCCGACCAGACCTGTCCGTAGGTCATCGTCGACTGTTCGCGGTTGGTCACCAAAATCCAATCTTCATCGGTCAATTGATCGACGGGCTTTTCGGTCACGTCGGCCCGTTGGACTTCAAAATCGATGTATTGGGGCACGTCGCGACGCGGCTCGTATCCGGTCGCGTCCTTCAACGCCGCTTCGAACGCCCGATAGACCGCTTCGTGTGGCATGGCACCGGTACCACAGATGTAACGCGTCGTTTGCGGGACGGGATACTGAGTCAACTCGTTTCGGATACTGGTGGTGTTTTGCGGCTTCATCCCAAAGTCCGCCGCGGTCGGGAACTTACGATTGGCCGACGATGAACTGGCCATCATGGATTCATCCATCATGCCCATGTCCTCGCCATAGCCGTCACCGCCGCCATAGCCATCGCCACCGCCGTATCCGTCGCCGCCGCCCATCATCATTTGGTTGCGGCGTCCGCGAGGACGACGTTTCGGCCTCTCTTCGACCTTTTCCAATTCGTCGGCCGGTTCCAATTCCAGCATCGAGTATTCAGCCTCGAAGCTGCGGCGAGCCAGGATGGACGTCATTCCCTGGGCGATCAAGTTTTCGGGCGCCGATAGTTTTGGATCCTGGCGACGAATCGAACTGTCTTCTTCCGTTCGGATCCAAGTGTTGACCAACTTGTACGGCAAGTCGTTGACCGGCGATTGTGCCTTTTCCGTCCGGCTGACGATGTCGAACGTCGGTTGGCGTTCATCCAGAATCGCGGCGGTGTGATCGTCATCGATCTGGGTGCGAACCTGTTGTGCTTCGGTCTGAAGTTGGTCAGGCGTCTTTGCGTCGTAGGGTTCCTGGGCGATTCCCAGATAAATCAGCACCGCGGAAAAAGCGGCAACCACACCCAACACGACCTTTTCGCCGTGCTTGACGAAAAACTGTTTGATTGCGTCTGTATCCATGATTGGTTACCCGTACAGAAGTCAGTTGGAAAGGATCGCCGTCGGCGGTGCTGCCGGCGATGCGGTGTTGTCGTCGGCCGCTGGCGCGGCGGGTGTATCGCCGTCGGGCGTACCGGAATCGGGCGTGTCGCCATCAGCCGCGTCTTCATTGGGATCGGTACCGGCGGGCGTTTGGGCAGCGGGCTGATCAGGTGTCGCGGGTTGTTCCGGCGTGTCGGCGGGCGGTGTGGCCGGCGTCTCGGTTTCTTGATCGGATCCGTCGATCACGACTTCTTCGTCGGTGACTTTGTTCAAGCCCAAGGCGTCTTTGTTCGGCGGGTTATAGATGTGGATGATGCCATAGATTTCGACGGTGACATCAAACGGCGTTTCATCGACTTCGACTTCCGGAATGTTGGCCAATGACGGTCCGGACGATCCATAGCCGCCGTCTTCGCCGTATCCATAGCCTTCATCGCTACTTTCGCCGTACCCCTCATCCATTTCTTCGCCGCTGTCGCTGCCATAGCCGCCACCGGCCGATGCCGCAGCGGCGCCGGCGTCTTCGGGCAAGACGCGGACTTGCTTGACTTCCACCATCAAAGGAATGCTGCCGCACATGGCCAACAGATTCGGGATGTAACGCTGGTCCATGACGACCGACATTTGAACCGGAACCCGTTTGGCAACGGCCAAGCCGGCGTCAGCGGGGTCTTCGCTGACCAGTGCGGATCGCAGACGCGACGCGGGCAAAGGTTGGTTTTGAAGATCGACGTATCGGTTTTCCGCCGGGTCGGGACCGACCTCGGTTGTTGAGGACGAAGAACCGTAGGACGAACCATAGCTGTCGCCGTAGTCGCCCCCACCGCCATAGCTTTCTTCCATGTCGTCATAGCCATAATCACCGCCCATGCCCATGGCCGTCGAATCGTCACCCGGATCGGAAATGTCTCCGGCTTCGAAGTCGACCGATTCACCGATCGCGATCTTCGCAATGCTGCGGATCTTGGCTTGGAAAGCTTGCTTGGCGTCACCGTTCATGTCGCCGACCAACTGGCAAAGCTGTTTCAGGATCCACAGGTTTTCTTGTGAATAGTGAACCTGCAGCGTGGTCGGTCGTGTGCCCCGCCAGGGGAACAGGTCGCTCAGTGTCTGTTCCTGGCTGGACGAGGGCCATTCGACGATGGGTTCTTCGACCGTTCCAGTGATGCTGTCGATGACGCTGCTGCCGTAGCTGCCGCCGCCACCGCCTTCGCCATAACCATCGCCCGAGGACACAGAATCAAAGTCCGCGGTCCATTTGGCACCGGCCAACGCCGCCACGCTGGGCAGAATTTCCTTGATGTAGTTTCGGTACCGCTGACGAAGGTCCGTGGTGACCTGTTGTTCGACCGGGATCGGATACTCGATGTAACGTTCGACCGGAATCTTGTTTTCAAACTCCATCAAGAAGTCATCTTCCAAGTTCTGGGGCCACGTCAAAATGTTTTGTTGACGTTCGTAAACGCTTTGCCACGCCTGCAGCACTTCGGCCGTCCGCGCGTCGATCAATGTTTGCATCTGTTCGTGCGAATCGTCGTTGGGGTGCACCGACAATTGATTGCGAACATTGCTGACGCTACTGACTTCGCTGTCCAGCTTGGCGACACGGTCGGCGTGTTCGCTGGACAAACGCATCCACGACATCACCCAAACGGCGATCGCGCCGATAAAGATGACCGCGGCACTGACCCAGAACCCGTTCTTGATCAGCGGCTGCAGCTTGGCTTTCAAGGCATCCATGGTGGTTGGCTTTGGAAGGATAAGAAAAGTGAAGTTTGTCGCACGGGGCGCGTCGAGCACCGCATGGGGTGCGTCACGCAAACATCGTTTCAAACGCCTACGGCGTCATCGCGGTCTGATCACCCACCGGGACTTCCGGTTCGGTCAAACCTGCCTCCGCGGCCGCCGCTTCTGCGGCCTCCGCCTCGGCTTGCAATTTGGCTTCCACCCGATCGGTGATCAGGTTCGGCTTCCAAACCACTTGGAACGTAAAGTCCAATCGCTGGACCGTCAGTTCCGGCGGCTCTTCTTCCATGTATTCAGGGTCCGCCATCGCTTTGGTGCGGTCAAAGTCCGGGTTGGGAATCGTTTCCTCCTTCATCCGGGCTTCGTCCAGCAACAACGGAAAACTCAGGCCCATTTCCGCGGGCGTGAATTTCATCGTCTGGCCGTCACCGGAGGGCAATTCGTATTCGCCTTCCAAGAAGTACGTCGTCAGGTACTTTCGGACGTGGGCGTTGCCGGCATAGCGTTTGGATTTGTCGCTGTTGAAGTAGTGGTATCCGTTGATTTGGATGACCCAGCCAGATTCGGTCGGCCCGGTTTCAAATTCTTCCAGATACGGCACTTCGGTACGGTCCATCAGACGCGTCCAGTTTCGCATTTCTTCTTCGAAACGTCGGGCGCGATCTTCGTCGTACCATTCTTCCAAGTCTTCGTAAAACTTCGTTTCGACCTTGGTGACGTGAATGTCCTTGCGTTGGTCCAGCGGCAATTCCTTGCGCGTCTTCTTCGCGTCTTCCTCGGTTTCCCGCGGGACGCCCGCGTTGATGACCCGCATGATTTCCAGCCAGGTCAACCGACGTTCCACGTTGCCCGACAGTTCTTTGCCGACCGCGTTCAAGAAGTTCAGCTTGTTATTGAGCTGTTCGTCTTTGCCGAAGTGATCGCTGCTGTAACTGTCCATCAACGCGACTTCGCTGCTGGCTTGTCCCCACAAGTTTTCGTGGGTGGACGCCCAAGTCTGTTCGGTGAACCAATAGTGGGTGCCCAGCCCCAGCATCAGCACCGCCAATCCGGCCAGTGTCCAAGGCTTCTTGGCCCGGATCATGCGTTCCCGCAAGATTTCATGCGGCACCAGGCTGGCGTGAATCTGGCCCAGCCCCAAGCCTTGCAAACACAACCCGTAACAAACCGAGTACGTCGAAGCGTTTTCACGGAATTGCGGAATCGACATCACGTCGTCGCCGGTCAGCCGTTCGAAGCGATCCAGGACGTGGACTTCCATCCCCAAGTTCTTGCCCAGGTAGGCCGCCAAGCCGGGCATTTTTACCGTGTTACCGGTGATCAACAGTTCGTCGATCTCCGCCTTGCGGTCGATGCTGCGGAAGAACCCAATGGACCGCTGGACTTCGGTGACCAAGTCGTTGAAGACCGGACGCATCGTCTGGAAGACCATCTTCGGGTCGGCCGCATCCTTGGCGTTCCGCTTCAGGTGTTCCGCCTTGGCAAACGTCAGCTTCAGGTCTTTGGTCAACTGGCGGGTGAAATGGTTACCGCCGATCGGCATGCTACGTTGCCAGATGCGGAAACCGTTGGTCACGATCAGGTCGCTGGAATCCGTCCCGATCGACAACACCACGGTCGACTTGGGCGGATCATCCGGATCGAAGACGCCGCCATCGACCCGCTCGTGCATCCGGTCATAGGCGATCGTGTTGTATAGCGAAATCGGCGCCAACTGGACGATGTCGACTTCCAAATTCGCGTTGTCGAACGGCTTCAACTGGCGATAGGCCTGTTCCCGCTTCATCGCGAACAGCCCGACTTCGCTGTCCAGGGCAAAGCCTTCTTCGATCATGCTGCCGGGCATCATCTGGTGATCCCAGACGACGTCGGCCAGATCAAACGGGATTTGTTGACGCGCCTCGTAACGGACGATGTCGGCGATTTTTTTGACTTCGACCGGCGGCGGTTTGAAAAACTTCGCCAAGCCGCTTTGCCCAGGCACGCTGATGCAAATTTCCGACCCCTGGATGTCGTTGCGTTCCAGCAACTGTTCCAGCGCATCGGCGACCAACGCGTCGGCATCCGCGTCAGGCTGGCTCAGGATTTTGGGGTACTCGATATAGTCGAATGCTTCCGCAACGATTCCGTCACTGGTCTTGGAGCAACGCAACGCCTTGAGCGCTGATTGCCCGATTTCGATTCCCCAAACGCTGCCGCTTCCGGCCATGTCAATCTTTCGCTTTGGAATACGGGAATGGTCTCTGCCGCCTTAGACTACTCAGTCCCCAGGCGATTCGCCCGTCGGCATCGCAAAGAACGGGGCGATCGTCGCGTTCCGCTTCGCACACGTCGTGCTGATGCGACGGTTGTAACGATCTTATGTACGTCGGTGGGACAGATCGGGTGCGTTCTGGACAACAAAGCCACGACCCACGGTCCCGGTGGTGAAAAGGTTTGAAAAGAATGGAAGAGTCCGAAGGGCCGGCTTGTCACCTCGAACCGCCTGCCAGTGTAATGATTTCCGCCGCCAATCGTCAAATTTCTCCCTGATTTCTGCAACCTGCATGCCCTTTTTTGATGAGTCCTGCGTTCTGGTACCCGTTTCCACCCTGGAAGACTTTCCCAAGGGGGGTAGCGACGCGAATGCCCGCAACCTGCTGGCGGCTTGGTCCGTGCTATGGCACCCCGCCGTCGTGGTCGCCTGCAACGGTGCCCCGCTGTGGTACCGTGCGGATTCGATCCCCGGCAGCGAAGGCCGCCGGCTGATCGCCGTCCCCGACGATTCGCTGGAGATGATGCCCGAAGACCAGCGGCTGGGGCTGATCGATCTGTCCGGTCTTTCGTCACCCCCCATCGATTGGCAGTCAGGCGAAACGCCATCCGGCGAATCCGCGCCCGCCGTCGGCCAGGCTTACGGCGTGACCGGTCCGGACCGTGACGCGATGCTGGCATTGCTGGGACTGAAACAAAAAGACGATTCGGCAAAGCAATCCCCGATCCAGTGGCCTGACTTTCCCGAGTCGGTCCGCGCGGGCCATCGCATGGTGACCCCGGACGATTTCTTTGCCCTGGCCTACGCCAATCTGCAGATCCAGGTGATGACCCGGCGGTTGCGGTATTCCAGCAACCTGGACGAAATGCAGCTGCGTCGTCACGCGACCGCGGCGGCCGAAGCGTTCGTGGCCCGCGACGGGGAAACCTGTGTCGCCGCAATGCACGACGCTTTCGATTCGATTGCCGAAGAACGTGACCACTACTTCGCGTCCGATCCGTCGCTAATCGATTTGGTCCTGCTGACCCCGGCGACCCTGTGCCAAGACGCCGTCGAACCGTTGATCGCGGATTCCAACGAATCAGACGGCGTCAACGAAACGCCCACCGCACCACCAAGCGGTGCCGATATCCCGGCCGAACACGAGGTGATGCCGGACAACCGATTACAGTCGGATATCGAATCAGCAACCGGAACGTTACCGGGAACCATCCACGCCGCACCACGGAACGTCTTGCTGGACCGTGACGTTTGCCAAGCGATTCACGACGATTCATCAAAACGTTTCGCCGCACTGGTGTCCGCCATCCGAGACGGCAAGATCGGCTGGGCCGGCGGCAGCCCCGGCGACGTCGAGTTTGATTTGATGTCCTTCGATGATGGTCGTCGCGCGCTGATCAACGGACATTCGCTGGCGTCCCAGACGATCGGTGAACCGCCCAAGGTTTATGGCCGGTTTTGTGGCGGCACCCCGTCGGACTTCACTCCCACCCTGGGGCGTCTGGGATACGTCGGCGTGATCCCGATCGATTTCCGTCGCGGGACCGGACACGGCGAAGAGGCCAAAGTGGTGCTGCAATCCGGCGGCACCGAGTTGGAAGCTCTGACAGCCAAGCCGATCGATGCCACCAGCGACGCGTCGTTCTTGGACTTGGCGGCAAAGCTGGGCGAATCGATCGACAGCGGTGAAATCGCCACCGCGTTGTTGGTCCACTGGCCGGGTAAGACCTGCGACAGTTTTCAAGACCTGCGACGTGCCGCGTCTTGGTCGCTGGCGTTGGGCAAGTTTTGGCGGTTGCGGGATTACTTCGTCGACGGCGAACATCCGTATCATCACGGAACCCCCACGCACGTCAGCAACAGTGCATCGCAAAGCCTCAGCCAGGCAGTCAACGAAGACGCCGCCGCCGATCCGATTTCCACGGTGGCCACCGAGACCCGCGATGCGGTGATCCGCCAAGCAACGCTGCGTTTGCATGCCATGGCTGATCTGGCCAGCGGCAAGGCCCGGTTGCAATCGTCTGACGTGTCGGCCAGTCATCGCGGCGACAACCAAAATGAAACGCCCGCGTCCGCCGTCGATGGCTTGGCCGATTCGGCCGAGCGTCTGGCCACGGCGCTGGGATACAACGTTATCGCGTCGGGCCCAGCCGATGCCTCACCGGCCGATGCAGCGATCGTGTTGAACCCGTCATCATCGGGTGGTCGCCGAGAGGTTCGGTTCCGTCAGCCGGTTTCGCGGAAGATCAAGCATGTGTACGGCGTCAGCCGCGAAAGCGGCAGCCAACATGACAGCGATTGCGACCTCACGCCGGCCTCAGGCAGTTTTTGGTCGGCCACCACCGACGCACCGGGTCACGGATTTTCGGTCCTTCGCGGCAATCCAAGTGTTGCATCGGAGGGCGGTCCGTTCAGCCGTCACGGATGGCTGGGACGCAAATGGTTTGGCGACGGACGCATCGCTCGCGGCGATTTCCTGGGCAACCAGTTCTTGGAAGCTCAGATCTCAATGTCGTCCGGCGGAATCTCTTCGGTCTTCAGCGGTCCGATTCGCGGCAACCGCTTTTCGATGCGACTGATCCGTGTGGCCGAAGGAAAATCCGGAACCAAGTGCCAGATGGTCGCCGATAAAGTCGTGACGGTCCGAAACGGTAACGACCTGGGAACGATCCAAGCGACCGGGCGTCTGGTGGACGACGATCAAACAATGCTGGCCGAGTTTGATTTTCGATACTCGCTGCTTCGAGGCAGCCGAAACCTTCGCGTCACCGGCTCGCTACGCCCAGCGATCGCGTGCAATGGCGAACCTTGGAAGAACTACTTTGCCCTGCGGATCGCCACCGCCACCGAATCGGCCATCGACCGGGTCATCGTCCGCGACAAATTGCACCGTGCACCCAGCCGCCGAATGGTCGCGCCGCTGGGCGTCGTTCTGGATGAAGCCGAACGGCAAACCCTAATCGCCTCGCACGGGTTGGCCTATCACCGACGCGTCGGCGAACGTTTTGTCGACACGCTGCTGTGTTGCCAAGGTGAAACGTCGACCGAGTTTCAAATAGACTATGGGTTTGACATCCCCGCGCCCGTGTCGATGGCCAAATCCGTGATCGCACCGCCTGTCGCATTGCCGATTTCTCCGTCCGACCAGGCCGTTGCATCGGAGCCGCAGGGATGGCTGATTCACCGTCGCCCGTCGACCATCGAATTGTCGGACGTCACGATCTTTCGTCGCGACGATGGCCATCTGGCGGGGATCATCCGCGTGATGCAGACCAGCGGCCAATCGGTCAAAGCCAAACTGCGATTCTGTCGCACGGTTGCCGCGGCTTGCCGATTCGACGGCGACCAGGCAACGATCGACGCACCGCTGGACGATCTGCGACAAAAGTTGGAGGTCAATGGCGACGCGATCAAGTTTTCGATCGCGGGACATGCGGTGCTTGATTTGTTGGTCGTGTTCCGAGACTCTGGCCAAACACAGGCGGATGCACCGGAGCAGGCTTAATGAAGAAGGATCCGCCACCCGCAACGTCGCCGACCACCGACGCACGTCGGATCGCTGACCAGTTGAAGTCGGTGATCGAACAGTCCAAGGAACGACCGCTGCCCAAGCCGGCTTCAACCGAGGCGGCCGAATCAATTGATGAAAAACTGGGGCTCTTTCACACCGCAGCTTTGCACAGCGAACTGATCAGCGAACAAGTCTTCGCACGCGCGGTGGACATCGCCAAGCGTCGGTTGAAGGCCGGTGGATCCGACGGCCCGGTCGACGCCGAAGCGGTGGCCGCGGCTCTGATCCAAAGCGGCGTGATCACGTCGTACCAAGCCCAACAGCTTCGCAGCGGTCGCAGCAAGCTGACGCTCGGGCCGTACTTGATCACCGACTGGATCGGCCAAGGCGGCATGGGCCAAGTCTTCAAAGCGGTCCACCGGGTGATGGGGCGTGAATGTGCGGTGAAAGTGTTACCGCTGGAAAAGTCGACCGAAGAATCTCGCGCCAGCTTCATGCGCGAAATCCGCTTGCAGGCCGGTTTGGATCACCCGCAATTGGTCCGCGCGTTTGATGCCGGCCGTGACGGGAACGTGCATTACCTGGTGACCGAATATGTCCCGGGGACGGATCTGCGTAAATACGTTCGCCGTCATGGTCCGTTGCCCGTTCATCAAGCCGCATCAATCATTTCTCAGGCCGCTCGCGGGTTGCAGTACGCGCACGAACTCGGGCTGATCCACCGCGACGTCAAACCTGGCAATATCTTGGTCACGCCCGATGGCATTGCCAAAGTATCCGACGTGGGTTTGGCGGCTTGGAGCATGGGGATTCACGAAGATCCACGGGCCGGAAAGATCGTGGGAACGGCGGATTACCTTTCGCCGGAACAAATTCGCAGCCCGCTGATGATCGGCCCGGCCAGCGACATCTATTCGCTGGGCTGTACGACCTATTACGTCGTCACCGGCAAGGTCCCGTTCCCCGGCGGCGATTCGCGCAGCAAGTGTCGACGACACTGTGAACAGACGCCGTGGCATCCACGAAAGTTTGCACCGGAGTTGCCCGAGGAGTTTGTCGACGCTATTGCCGACATGATGGAAAAGGATCCCGAACGTCGGGTCGCCTCAGCCGCGGATGTCGCGGATCGTTTGGAACCGTTCGCCCGAATCAGTGATGCAGCGATCGACCCGCCGATCCGACGACAAGCCTGGACCGCCCCGCCACCCCCGATGGAAAACGGCATCGATGAAGACCACGTCGGGTTGGACGGTCGATCCGGTCCCAATGTCGACGAAGACTCGGCGGCCGGTTCCGCGTCGGCCGAAAGCCAAGGATCCACCGACACACCGCCACCAGTTCCCGGCGGCGACACGGCGATCGAAGCGGCCGATCCGATGGTCGGAAACTCCTTGGCTTCCCTCCAAACGGCTCCGCGTCCCAGTCACACCCTGGCCATTGCCATCACGCTCGCCTTGGCCGTCCCGGTCAGCCTTTTGGTCGGTGCCGTGCTAGGCTTTTTGGCTCACGAGTATTGGCAGTTCTAAGTCAGCGGACGATCTATTTACGTCTTGCAACCGGACGCGTAAGCGAGAAACGAACCGGCAAAGAACGCGGTGCCTCGCTCACGCGTCGGGTTACCAAAAGACCAATGCCTCGGGTAGAAACGCAACTTCAAAACAAACGCGTCGGGCTGGCATTCGTCGCAAGAAATCCGTCCGCCCGCTTAGCTTCTCGCCCGCCGACATCTCCGATCCCCCGATCGTCATGCCCATTCCCCAACGCACGCATCTGAAGACGGACGAACCGGATCTACAGATTCAAATCACCGATGACGGCAGCCGCACGTTGGTCCGCACCGATCTTGGCGATGCCTATCACAGCGGTTGTGGTGCGATCGCCGAAAGCCGTCATGTCTATTTGAACAACAGCGGTGTTGCGGACCGCTTGCAACAGGGTTTGGCCACGCGTGTGTTCGAAGTCGGCTTGGGCACCGCCATGGCCGCATTGGCAACGATCGACTTGGCACAGAAGTATCAAACGCCGTTGGATTATCACGCGGTCGATCGACGGCTTCCCGCCGCCGATACGCTGCGTCAACTGAATCCAGAATCCTGGATCGACGACGCATCATTGGCGAAGCGTTTCTTGCAGTGGAGATCCGACAAGTGTTCAGCCACCGCGTCGGGCCGCATCGATTGGACGGTCAGCGATACCGTGCGGTTAACCGTCGATTTGGTCAGCCTGCTGGACTGGCCGCCTGCAGGGACCGCGGATGACCTTGAACCGTTTGACGCGATCTATTTCGATCCATTCGCACCGGCGACCGACCCGCAATTGTGGACCGAATCGGTATTCGCCAAGATGCGACGTCACATTGCACCGGAGGGACGTTTGGTGACGTATTGTGTCAACCGGCAAGTACGCGATTGCATGGCCGCCGCCGGCTGGACGGTCGATCGCGTCCGGGGTCCCGTCGGGGGCAAACGCGAAGTCTTGATTGCTTCGCCGGGGTCCGCGGGCTGACCCGACCACGAAGGTGGCCCAGGCGGTTAAACTGTGGCGTTTCCCAGGCGGTCCGCCGGAATTGCCCACCCCGACAGCTTCTCCCCACCCCTGTTTCGAGACCTTCGCATGATGCGATCCCCAAAAATTCTGTTTGCCGTCTTCCTGGTCGCCATGGCCTTTGGATGCCTGCCGGCGTTGATTGCTCAGGAAGCCGCGTCGACACCCGGCGTCACCGATACCGCCGCCGCGAGCGACTGGAACGCGACGCCGATGATTTTGGTCGGCATCGGAATCGTGGCCGTTCTGGGGATGATCATCGGACTAAAGCTGAACGCGTTTCTGGCGCTGATCATTTCCGCGATCATCGTCAGCCTGCTGGTCGGGCTTCAGTACGACCAAGACATGGGCGCGCGGATGGCAAAGGTCGTTTCGGCGTTCGGCAGCAGCGCCGGCGGTGTGGGTATCGTCATCGCGATGGCGGCGATCATTGGCAAATGCATGCTGGACAGCGGGGCCGCTGATCGCATCGTCCGCGCCGCGATTCGCATCACCGGTGAAAAGAAGGCTTCGATCGGTTTGATGATCAGCGGCTTTATCCTGGCCGTCCCCGTCTTCTTTGACACCGTCTTTTATTTGTTGGTGCCGTTGGCTCGCAGCCTTTACCGCCGCACGAACAAGAATTATCTACGCTACCTGATGGCCATCGCCACCGGTGGATGCATCACTCACACACTGGTGCCGCCGACGCCGGGTCCTCTATTGGTCGCCGCGACACTGGGCGTGGACATCGGAATGATGATGATCGTCGGCGTCATCGTGGCAATACCGTCCGCCGTCATCGGCCTGGCCTTTTCCGCCTTCGTTGACACTCGCATGCCGATCGCGATGCGGCCGCTTGCCGCCGGGGAAAACAAACATCAAGCGTTGATGCCGGATCAGCTGCCTTCGCTTTGGCTGTCGTTCTTGCCGGTGGCAATTCCCGTCCTATTGATCGGTGCCGGAACTTTGGCGACGACCATGGCGGACAAAGAAGACCGCGCGCGGTTGGCTGTCGAAGACGTTCGTGACTACTCCGAATTGGTCTCCTTGATCCAAGACGCCCGGCCCGGCACGCCGGCCGCGCGAGTCGTCGGAAGCCAACGTCTGGACGATGACGACCGTGCGTTGCTTTCCACCGTGCCGTCGGACGACGACGCCAAGCAAGCCTATGTCGATGCCTTGAACGATGTCTTGCTGGACCCCGATCTGTACGACGAACAAGCGTTCTTGGGCGTGCCGCTGTCGGACGTTGTCAAGAACGGATTGTCCGCCAACCAGACTCGGATGAAGCCGGTCGATCGTCGGCGGATGAACCGCGTGCTGCTGCAAGATGCCTTTCCCGATCAGTTCCGCACGCTGGACTGGGATTCGCCGTCACGAAAGATGGCCAACCGGCTGTCGCTGTGGAGCAATGCGAACTTCGCCCTTCTGTTGGCCGCCATCGTTGCGATGCTGACGTTGAAGACCGTCCGCAGTCTTTCCTGGCGTGCCCTGGGGACCGACGTCGAAGAAGCCTTGATGTCCGGCGGTGTTATTATCCTGATCACCGCCGCCGGTGGCGCGTTCGGTGCGATGCTGACTGACACCAAAGTCAGCGAATCGATTCGGCAATTGTTCGCCGGTTCCGACGCCAGCGGTGTCACACTGTTGCTGTTGGGCTGGGCCATTGCGGCGGTGCTGAAGGTCGCCCAAGGCAGCAGCACCGTGGCCATGATCATCGGATCGGCCATGATGTCGGCGATCATCGGTGACACCAAACCGGAATACCACATGGTCTATGTCGCCACCGCGGTCGGTTCGGGATCTCTGATGGGCAGCTGGATGAACGACAGCGGGTTCTGGATCTTCGCCAAGATGGGTGGTCTGACCGAAGCCGAATCGCTTCGCAGCTGGACGCCGTTGCTGGCCGTGCTTTCGGTCGGCGGGCTGACGATGACGCTTTTGATGAGCCAGGTATTGCCCCTGGTCGGCCAATGACCACCGAACGTCGACCACAACCCAACACCGCACCTGGACCGGCCACTTCGGCCGCAATCGGCCAGCGGGCACGCCCCTTGGCGGCCGAACCGGAACCTGCGGAGGTTTCGATTGGTCACAGCGGTGCGCTGGCGACCGGATGTCTGTTCACGATCGCGTCGTCATTGGTCACCTGTTTGCTGTTGTTCGTCAACGGTTCGCTGGTGATGGCAATTTTGGTCATGATGATGCGGTTTGCGCCCGCGTGGATGCAGCAACAAGCATTGATGCAGTTCTTGTTGTTCGCCCTGCCGGTGGCCCTGGTGTTTTTACAGTGGATGATGATCGATTACGTGCGTACACGTTTGTTCGACCCGGCAAGGCGTCGACAGAATCCGTCGACGTCTTTCGACCCATCGATGCAATGAAGCTGTACCTGATCCGTCATGCCGAAAGCCAAAACAATGCCCGGCCGACACACCAGCGGGTTTGTGATCCGCCGCTGACGGCGCGCGGCCGCCTGCAGGCACAGCACCTGGCCCAGTGGATGACGACCTTTCGTCATGACGTGCTGATCACCAGCCCTTTCCGACGCACGTTGGAAACCACGCGGATCTATCTGGATCAATCGCCACGGCCGGTTTGCGTTTGGCACAACGTGTTTGAACGTGGCGGCTGCTTCAACGGGTACAACGACGCGACCTACAGCGGCGCGCCGGGATTATCGCGAAGGCAAATCATCAAACTGGCTCATTCCGACCGCGAGCAATGCGTCATCGACGACACCATCGGCGACCAAGGTTGGTGGGATCGACCGGACCGCGAAGCGGAAGACGAAACGGTTCGACGTGCTGCCAGTGTTGTTGGGCGCTTCATTGATGAATTTGGTGATTCCGACATGACGGTTGTCGCCGTCATCCACGCCGATTTCATTCGCGCGTTGCTGGCCCAAATGATCGGTGACGTCGTGGACATGCAACGTCTGGGACCGATCGTCAATGTCGGCATCAGTCGTTTGCGCTGGGCGAATGAGGCTTGGCATCTGGATTGGCTGAACTCGGTCAGCCACATGCCCGCTCGCCTGGTCACCGGACGCGAGCACTGAATTCGCCACAATTTTCTGGGGGGCCGAGCCAACATTTTTCCACAGCTATGGCTGCAGTCTGTTGAAATGTCAAACATCGGCCTTCGCTCCCAGGATGTGAGTGTACGCCGGTGGAGCGATTGTGTGGTTGGCTGATCGCGATAGTCTAGCCGCCATGAGCACTAAGAAGGGATTCGCCCAGCGAAACTCACGCGTCAATCGGCCTTAGCGTGATCAGGCCGAGTTTTTGCCGATGGCCATTGACCAGATGATTCCACGAGATCATCGCAGCAGAATCGTCTGGCGATACGTCAAGTCGCTTGACTTGGACCGCTCTATAAACCGCTGCAGGTCTCCGGATCTCAAGCCGGACGCACCGCGAACAGCCCCGAAGTGCTCATTGCCTAATGGTTGGTGGCCACCCTTGATGGGATCAGCTCGGCCCGCAAGATCGACCGACGTTGCCAAACCGACCTGATCTATCGATGGTTCTGCGGCGGAATCTCGGTCAACTACCGCACGATTTGCGACTTTCGGATCCAACAGGTTCAACTGCTCAGCAACATCCTGACCAGTTCAGTCGCCTCGCTGATCAAGCAAGGCTTTGTCCGTCTTGATGAGATCGCTCAAGACGGCATGCGGATGCGAGCAGAAGTTCGTTTCGTCGCAAGCCGACCCTAGATGAACTCCACCGACATACCAAGGGCCATGTCGATCGCCCTGAATAGGAAAACCGCCGGCAACAGAACGGCAAAGACGACGATGATGATGTTTCTTCTCCGCGGACGCGCCGTGAAGCGGCCGCCGATCGGCCGTCGCGAGAACGCGAAGAGCGGCTAACGCGAGCGATCGAGGAGAGCGAGGACCTACGCAACAAGAAAAAGCAGCCCGAAGACAAGGCGAAAGTCCGCGTCAGCACCACCGATCCGGAAGCTCGCCGGATGAAGATCGGTGATGGCGGCACGCGGCCGGCGCTGAACGTTCAGTTCGCCAGTGACTGCGATGCTCGGATCATCGTCGGCGTGGAAGTCAGCTCAGAGGGGACCAATGGAGGCCGCTTGCCACCGATGCTTGACCAGTTCGAACAGCGGTACGGTCGACGGCCGGGCACGGCAATCGTGGACCCGGCTTTTGCGACCAAGGCTGTAGACAAGGAGACCAAGCAACTTAGGACCGAAGTGATATCGAGCATTCCGCGAAGCAAACAACTGATTCCTCACGGCATAGACCCTCACGAGCGCCAAAAAGGTGACAGCGATGAGTACAAGAGTTTCCGTTAGCGGATGGCCGCTCCTACGTATCACGAACTTTATAAGAAACGTCCCTCGGTGGCCGAGTTTCCGAACGCGGATTGTCGCAACCGTGAATCAACGCGATTTTGTGTGAGAGGCTTGCTGAAGGCCCAGGCGGTGAGTCTCTGGCACGCTCTCGCTTTCAATCTGTTACGGATGGTCCACCTGGGAGCATCCACCTGAGCAAAAGGGCGGTCGCGAGCCAGCGAAAGTGATCCAGAACGTCCGTTGGAACGCGTGACCGACGCGCTATTTCCGATCTCGAAAGCGAAGAGACCATCCCAAAGACCTGAAAGAACCACGACCGAAAACCGAAAAACCGCTCCGGCGAAAATTCTCACCACCACCTCCGCGAAAACTTCAGAACCTCTCCACAAAAGTAGCGTCCGTCGCTCCTAAACATCGCGTCCCGCTACCGCTGGCTGGAACTGACCTCCATCAACCTCGATCTCCTTTGGAAAAGCCGAATACACTCTTGCACTTGCGATTTGGGTCCCGTACAATCGAACAACATTCGCTCCGGGGGGGTCGAAAGGCACCGCCTGGTTTTTATGGCGAATTGAGCTGGGCGTTTTGCGATGCCAAGTCGTAAGAAACTTAAACACTGAGGAACCGAAATGTAATTGTTCAAAACGGCTGTCATTCTGGCTATAACAATCACCACATTAGTTTCAGCGCCTCGCTGGGGTTCTGACTTACCACATGCAGAGGCGGACGTTCTGCACGGCCGTGAGGACTTAGATTTCGATGACGCTTGCTGCGAATTCAATGAAGATTGCGATGGCACAGAGGTACTCTGTTCTGGCCATGGTCGAGCGTTCTGTGAATCGGGAAACGCCAGAGGTTACCGAACAAAACATGCAGCCAACCGTGATATCTGTAATGAAGATTCTGCAATCTATCTCGGCAGAAGCTGTACCGAGGACTGGTCAGATGAATTAGAATGCGCCGAATGGGATTTTTGCGACTGGGACCCTGCCATCAGCAAATGTACAGCATTTGCGGGGACAGTTATCCCGGTACCCTTAGATTGTGATAGCACGTGTCCGTAAGTCGCATGTCACCGGATCACTCAAAAAACGTTGGTGGTTTTCGAAACTGGTCGACAGTTCTGTTTCATCTTCGGGCAGTACGTTGTGATTCTTATAGAATTGTAGCAGTAAACCGATAGGTATGAACCAGCCTGCAAAGACGAACCGTATGCTTCGGCCAAGTGGTGTTTGCCCCGACACAATTCCAACACACAACGAAAATCCACCCCCGCAAGACCAATGTACTGGAAGAATGTTTTCCTTGCTGTCGTAGCGTTAGGCCACGCGACAACTGCTGTGTCTGAGATGCCGTCGAAAGACAAAGCAGTCGTTGCCGCTCTGCTGAGCCGCGAAGCTGATTATCTACGGCAGTTTGAGTCAGGCGCGTGGGAAATGGTGTTTCGAAGCGAGTACGTAAATGAACTAAGTCGTGCGAGAGTCCATGGAGTAGCAACTTGGTGCGAAGAACAACTGCGAATCGACTACAACTGGAAACGAGTTAAGATAGCGGACACAGGCGGTGAGCAGTCAACAAGCCGACGCGGCACAATGCTGAAATCGGGCAAAACCTTGGTCGACTACTACCGAGACCGCGATCTTGCATTTCGTTCAATTGAAGGTGCAAAACAGAGCTCCCAGGAGCTAAAGGTCCTTCCGAAGGAGAACTGGTTTATGTACGCGTTCGAGTTCCCCTATTCGGATTTGTGGACAGACAATGGCAAATGGAATTTTGCTCACAGAAGCCTGTCTACAACAAATGTAGATGGACAGATCAGGATTGCAATCTCTCACTCAGAAGAAGGTACCAACGTGAGCGCATCATTCCTGAAAGGTGAAATGCCGCTGGTCTCCAGTGTAGAACATCGATTGCGGGGCAATCTGCGTTACGCAACGACCTTAACCTGGGATGAATCCGAGAAGTTATTATACCCGAGCCTTATTGAAGAGAAGAGGTATGATCGTCAGGGACTTCCGTGGAGGACATGGAAAATCGAGGTGGAATCTCTGAAGCAAATAAATTCGTCATTGCTTCGGGGTCAGCATTTCACAGAACGCGGAATTGGGATAACAAGCAAAACCAGAACAACAACCTATCGTAAGAATCAGCGTCCTGTTACGAAAGCGGGTACCAAAGACCTCGACTTACAGAAGGCGATCGAAACACTGCGAAATTCAGATTTCTCAAAATGATTCAGCTGGGCAGGCCGAAAACGGCAGAAGGGTGCTTGTCAATGAGAATAGGTGCGATCGTATTACTGTGCTTCTTGCCTTCGAAAGGTGGGTATTCCACAGATGCGACGAGGCCCTTAGTTGTTGACTGCGGCGTCGAGGCATTATACCTCGCAATTGCTTCCTTAGGAAACAATGAAACTCTCGACGGTTTTGCCAGTCGCCTTCCTTCGCCGGGCCCCAATGGCCACTCCCTGACGGATCTCGCGAGATTTGCGAAGGACAGAGGGTTCCATGTCCGACTCGTCGACACCAACTGCAATAATCTAACGGAAAGGTCGGCGAATGAGTCATTCGCATGCATTGCCTGGATAGCCCCCAATCACTTTGTCAATATTGCAGAATGTGTCGAACATCAAGTTACAGTAGTCGACTTTCCCAACAGGAGAACCATGCCCATCTCCCTGTTTCGCAAAGACTGGAATGGTGAAGCCCTGCTTATATCTACGGATGAACTCGCGTCTGAGGCTTCTTTGTCCGCAAAGCTGTGTGCGAAGCATTGTTTTAAATACCTCATTCTCTTAGGACTAGCAGGTGCGGTCGCCTGGGCAGGAAGGGTGATGCACGCACGGTTCCGAAAGGTCATATGATGGACATTCAATCAGAGTTCCTCTCAAACAGTTTCCGTGGACTTGTTATCGTTGCAATTGGCGCTGCGTGTTTACCCACAAGGCAGTGTAATGGCGATGACACTAACGAAATTGCTGCACCGTCGATTGAGGTTGACCTGGGTACTTTTGTGCTTGGCAGACAGGAAGACCTGCTCAAGACGATCGATTTCAAGAATCCGATCGGCCACAAGTGTAAAGTCGTAGAAATTGCAGCCTCGTGTCGATGCGTCTTTGCAAGGATTGAAAACAAATCCCTGGGTGCAAACGATTCAACTGCCATTCAAGTTGGTTTTCGAGCATCTACAACTAATCCCACCACACCTCGCGGTGCACACTCCAAAGTGATTCGAGTCTCTCTGCTTCCGATCCCACCGATTCCGGGTAAGAGAGTCGTGCAAACGTCGATTCGGATTTCCTACACCATCTCGCACCCTCTCGTTGCTGTGCCACCCACGGTCGTCGCCGAGGACGTCATCGCAGGACAGTCGATAAGTAAACGAGTCTCGATCCACGAATACGAAAGTATCCCTGGCAGTGAGCTGCGCATTGATAGCGTCGAGTCCACACTTCCCTTTTTGGAAGCTGCAATTGATGGGAATGAAATTATCGTCCGCGGCAAGGTTCCGCGTTTTTTGCGCTTCCGAGGTGAGAAGTTGATCGTGGCGTCCGTTTCGAAGCAAGGCAAAAAAATGCCGGATGTTTATATTCCTGTTCGGATGAAAATGAAGAGGCCGGCAATTGTCGCAGTGCCGGGAGACATTGTCGTCTTTGAGAAGCCTAAAGAATACCCCGTCGTAAAGTTGGTCAAGTTGTTCGGAGATGATTTGAGCACAAGCACGCTCGTAAAGATCAGACTGCTTCGGAAACGCGACGAATTTGTCGACTCAGGGGAGATCCGTTTTAGTCGCATAGCCGCACAAAGCAGCAGCAAAACCTATGCCATTTACATTCCGCGCGTGCGTGAGAAAGAGGCGATATTTGAGCTTTTGTTTGAGGGATTAGATGCCCCCGTTCACCTGAGGCTCTTGCAGGTATTCGATGATTAGACACCTTTACCATAGCCGCAGAGGGGGGTCGGTAGTGGAGCTATTGGTAGTATTCTCGATCGGTTCTATCGTAGTTTCCATCCTGCTAGTATCAGTAGCAAGCTCCAGGGCGTCAGCTAGACGGGTTGAATGCACCAACAATTTAAGACAAGTATGCCTCGCATTGTCTCAATTCGAATCCGCTTTTGGCCACCTCCCAAGTATGGGGCATTTTGTGGAGAACGATAGACGAAGAAAGTTTAGCATCCCGAAACATACAAGGCTTTCGGGCATCTGGAAGATTCTACCGTATTTGGATCACACAGAGCTGAGCGAAGCTGCAAAGAGGTACCCGCTTGTCCACTCGGTAGATACGATTCCTTTCTCTGCAATTGGACCGAGGAGAGAGACTTCCGTTTCAACGCTTCTTTGCCCAGCCGATTCGGCAGACGGGGGAAACAACATTCGGTTCTGTGCTGGTTCACAACCATTTGCGCGTGAGATTGCTTCTAGCAATCTACGGTCCGAAGACGAAGGTGCTTTTGGTGGCTCTGGTCTTCGGCTGTCGCAAGTGCGCGGTGGTCTTTCGCACACTGCCGCCATTTCGGAACGCATTATAGGGTCCGGCTACGCATCCGGTACTATGATTACTCACGGTGACGTTTGGGCAGCGAACATTCGAGGTGGCACTATAAAAAGTGAACTCGATGCGACTTTGTTGCATGAAATTGGGGTTGAGCTAGCAGCATCCCCCCCTAGACAATTTATTGGCGTAGCAGGCCGCAATTGGGCCTATGCGGGGAAGGCATTCACGCTCTATGACCATATTGCACGGCCTAACGAAAACATAGTAGCCATCGTCCAGGGCACTCACAGTAATCCATTCGGTAGCTATTTGGGGATGGTGAGTGCAACGTCGTTACATCCGGGCGGAGTGAATATCGGGCGTTTGGATGGAGCCATTGAGTTTGTGAGCGAAGAGGTCGACCTTACCGTGTTTCGCAGGCTAGGTTCGATAGGAAAGTAAACCCGCTGCATTAGCTTCGTAAATGACTTGGCGTCTATACGTACAAAATATAGATTGGCCTCGCATTGAAGGGCGGTCCTTCAATTACGGAGTCCTGTAAGACCAGGTCGCCGCGCGATCCA
Source organism: Crateriforma conspicua (assembly GCF_007752935.1). Lineage (NCBI taxonomy): Bacteria > Pseudomonadati > Planctomycetota > Planctomycetia > Pirellulales > Pirellulaceae > Crateriforma > Crateriforma conspicua. The sequence goes on from NZ_CP036319.1 coordinate 3,845,387, forward strand.
GAGCCTTTGAACAAAGATTCGGAGATTACTCCCATTACGACGCTGCGACGCCAAGCCCGAGCGACGCTGGATACGCTGCGAGATCAATTGATGCAGGATCGGGGCGTCCACTCGCACTGGACCGGAACCTTGTCGCCGTCGGCTTTGGGAACAGCGACCGCGGTCAGCGCGATGTCCGCATTGTTGATGGATCGCCAGAACCAATCACCGGACGCAACAGGACCGCTGTTTGGTTCACATCACGTTGCACCGGAGCTGACGGCGGCCAACGTGACCGAGTCGGTCGGTCGAGGCATCGCCTATTTGGCAACGCAGCAGAACAGCGATGGCGGCTTCGGCGACACCGACCGCAGCCTGTCCAACATCGCGACCAGCTATCTGGTTCTAGCGGCATCGGAATTGGCAGCCCAAGCTCTCGGGCCGGGAAACGGTCTATCCAGTGGTGTTTTGAAACGACTGCAAGGCTACATCGATCGAACCGGTGGATTGGATGCACTTCGGCGACGTTACGGAAAGGACAAGACGTTCGTCGTCCCGATCATGACGAATCTGGCCATCGCTGGCTTGCTGGATTGGGGACACATTCCGGCGTTACCGTTCGAAGCGGCGGTGTTTCCACAGTCGATGTATCGATTCCTGCAGATGCCGGTGGTCAGCTATGCGGTCCCGGCGTTGGTGGCGATGGGACAGGCTCGTTTTCTGCTGGGGCCCAAGCCGTTGCCTCCGGTGCGTTGGATTCGTTCGGCCAGCGTGGACCGTACGATGGAAGTTTTGCGAGACATGCAGCCCGAAAGCGGTGGCTATTTAGAAGCAACACCCTTGACCGCATTCGTGGTGATGAGTCTGGCGGCGACCGGACGCAGCAATGTGACGGTCGCGCGACAGGGGCTGTTGTTTCTGTTGCGTTCGATGACCGACGAAGGCAGTTGGCCGATCGATACGAATCTGGCCACATGGGTTACGTCGCTATCAGTGTTGGCTTTGTCGACCGATGATTCGGACGACCAACGTTGGTGCGACGAAGCTTGGGTCGATTGGCATTTGGAATGCCAACACCGCAAGCGTCATCCGTTCACAGGTGCCGAGCCCGGCGGCTGGGGATGGACGGACCTGTCGGGTGCAGTGCCCGACAGCGATGACACCCCGGCGGCGATTCTGGCGTTGTGCCGTGCCCGTGAATCGGTCGCTCTGGCGAAGCAGCAAGACATCGACCGCGCGGTGATGGACGGTGTCCTTTGGCTGATCCGTCTGCAGAACCGCAACGGTGGCTGGCCGACGTTTTGCCGAGGCTGGGGCAAACTGCCGTTCGACCGCAGCAGCACCGACTTGACCGCCCATGCGATTCGCGCGTTGCAGGCGGCGGTGGCCACCGGATCGATCAAGGACGAAAACTTGAACCGCGCGATCGACGCGGCCGTGGCGTTTGGGCTTCGCTTCTTGCGACGCCAACACCGCGACGACGGATCTTGGACGCCCCTGTGGTTTGGTAACCAAGACCGCGACGACGAAGAAAATCCGGTTTACGGGACCGCTCGCGTATTGGTCTGCATCGCGGACCAGTGGAAACGCCAATCGGAACAAGCGGCCGAACCGAACCGGCCCACGACGCCGCGGATGGGGCTGAAAGAATTGACGTCGATGCTTGCCAAAGGCACCCGTTGGCTGATCGACCACCAGAACGACGACGGAGGCTGGGGGGGCGGTGAATCCGTCGGCCGTTTCCATGCAGCCGATTGGAACAATCGTGGCGAAGGAACATCGGTCCGGCGTGACGTCACCGTTTCGACCGTGCCGGGGGCCGTCGAAAGTTCGATCGAAGAAACCGCCCAGGCCGTCGAAGCCCTCGGTCGTGTGCTGATTCAGACCGCAGAAATTGGCGAAGACGACGATCCGCGGCAATCCGCCGGAATTGACCGCACAGCTTGCCTGGCCGCGATCACCCGCGGCGCCGGCTTTCTGGTGGACCGATGGCAGGCCGACACGACGCCGGAGCCCTGGCCGATCGGCTTCTATTTTGCAAAGCTTTGGTACCACGAGCGACTGTATCCGATCGTTTTCAGCATCGCGGCGTTGGCGACTTTCCTGCGATCAATTGCCCCGGATTCAACGGAAATGGGCCGCAAGCCGGGCTAGCCCTCGATAGAATGGTCGCATCCAGCGACGCCCGTTTCAGGTCGCCGCGCATGAATGACCCGCCATCCGAAACCGGCCAAGGTTCCCGAATCTTCGACCGCCCGCCTGTCACCCACGATCACCGCACCGATCACGATCCGCTTTTTGTCCACGCCGGGCGCGGTCGGCGCACCAGCGGGTCGCCCGCCATCGGGTTGGCAGACGAATCGCCCCGATGATCATTTGGTTTTCGCTTCCAGAGTTCACCAACAAAAGGAAATCGGTTTGTCCACAGGACTCCGCCCCAGCGAAGTATCCGGAGCCGCGACGGCCAGTCCGGTTGCTCCGTCGAACGAGCCCAAAGGCCGGCGAAAAACCAGTCACCTAAAAGAAGTCCCGCCGACGTTGGAATTGCGGGAAAGTTTGCGAGCACGCTGTGCCGAAGTCGCCGCGCGGTTGCCCCGCGACGCACCGCTGACCAAAGACGAAATGGAACTCGTCGCCCGACAAACGTTACAAGAAGCCGATCTGCCGGAATCCTACGTCGGTTGGATGATGGTGATGCTTAGCAGTGAGTTTTGGCGCGACCAGCTGGCGTCGGTCCCACCGGAACGCCGACTGTTTCTGCTGCCGCACTGCTTGAAACACGCCGAAGGCTGTCCGGCGGATTACGACCAGTTCGGCATGAACTGTAAAGAATGTGGGGCTTGCAGCATCGCGGATTTCCGTGGTCTTGCCGAAGACATGGGCTATCGCGTGTTGGTCGCCGAAGGTTCACCGGTGGTGATGAAAATCATCGTCGGCGGCTATGTCGACGCGGTCATCGGTGTGGCCTGCTTGAACGTTTTGGAAAAGGCGATCGATAAAGTCTTGTTGGCCGGGATCCCGTGCATGGCGGTTCCGCTGTTGTCCAGCGATTGCCGGAACACCAAAGTCGACGAGCCTTGGGTCGATGCGATGATTCGCACGCCCTATCAACCGGCCAAGGCAAAGACACGCAGCTATGTGCACTTGATGCGTGCGGCCAGCGAATTGTGTGGTCCCGAATCGTTGAACCAGTTGGCCCCCCGCTTGCGCGCCGACTTGAGCCTGGGCGAACAGGCGGTCAGCCGTGAACAAGTTCAAACGATCGACCCGATCGCCGCGACCGAACACATCGCGTACGACTTTTTGCATCGCGGCGGAAAACACTCGCGTCCCTTCATCACGTTGGCTTCGTACGACGCGATGACCGGCGGCAAATTGACCGAAGCCGCGGACCACGGTGACGCCAATGCCGATGATTCGCCAAGCGACGCGCAGCGAACGCTGAATTCGATTCCCGAAGCCGTTCGACGCGCGGCACTGTGCATCGAAACCTTTCACAAAGCCAGCTTGGTCCACGACGACATCGAAGACGATGATGCGTACCGATACGGCCAATTGGCCGTGCACCGACGGTTCGGACTTTCGACGGCGATCAACGTCGGCGACTATCTGATTGGCCTGGGCTATCGACTGCTCAGCCGACGTGGCACCGACGACTCCGATGCATCGATCGATGACGCGGCACGCTTGGACGTGCTGGACAACTTGGCCGCCGCACACACGCGATTGTCCGAAGGCCAGGGTGCCGAATTGCTGTGGCGGGACACCATGGACCGCAGCCTGGAACCGATCGACGCGTTGAAGGTCTATGCCCTGAAGACGTCGCCCGCGTTCGAAGCCGCCCTGTTCAGCGGCATCCGCTTGGCCGGCGACGCGACCGAGTATGTCGAACCGATCCGCAAGTTTTGCCGGAACCTGGGCGTTGCCTTTCAGATCCTGAATGACATCGGCGATTTCAGCGACCCCGACAACAAGGTCGTCGGGGGCGGCGACGTCTTGGGCGGCCGGCCGACGTTGCTGTACGCATTGGCACTGCAATCACTGGATGATCGCGATTCACGGCGGCTGATGGAACTGGCGACTCCGCGGGAAGACGCGATGGAAAAAGAAAATTCCGAACGTCTTGCCGAAATCCGGCGGCTTTATCATCGCGGTGACGTTTTCAGTACTGCGATGACGCTGGTCGACAAGCACCAGGCACGTGCCGAACAGGTCGCCGATGAAATCAGCCCTGACTCGTTACGCCGTTTGTTGTATTTCTTGGTCGATACGGTTTTGCAGCGGCCCGATTTGCCGTCACCCGACGTCGTATCGTTGGGCTCGCTGCCCGTCACCGCATCCGGAAACGTTTCCACGACCTGATTGGGTGTTTGCATGACCAACGGTATCGCCACACCGGACGACGATTCCAATGCCTCGGGTCGGTCCGCCTGTCCGACCATCGAGCTGACCGAGTTGCTGGCGGAGTTCTACGACTTGGACGCCGTCGGTTCACAGTTGGGGGACTTCAGCAATGCCCACACGATTCCCGAACCTTACAACGGGATTCTGAATCACTGCGAACACATGACCGAGACGGTGGAGGCCTATCACGGCGAACCCGTCGACGTTCATGTGCAGCGATGCCATAAACGCGACAACTGGTATTGCCGCGAAATCCTGTTGGCCACGCGTCAAAGCCATCGGATCGCACTTTACGGAATCGTTCGTCTGCGCATCGATGCGTTGCAACCGGAATGTTGGCGTCGTATCGAAGAACAGGCGACGCCGCTGGGCAAAGTGCTGATCGAACACAACGTGCATCGGGACGTCCAGTTATGCCAGTTGTGGAAAGTCCAAGCGGGCCCCTGCCTGTCAACAATGATGCGGACCCAAGTGGGCGATACCATGTACGGTCGCACCGCGTTGATCTTCTACAACGGTGAGCCCGCGATCCAATTGCTGGAAATCGCCGGCGCGGCACTGCCCGAATCATAGGCCGCGATGCGACGAGGGTTTTGCCAGAACCCAACGGCCACCGCGACGGCATCGCCGACCATCGGACCGAGCACGATCTCTTCCGCCGTGGGAAACTCCCGATCGTTTGCCCTGTCAACGATCGCGGTGTCCGCCGATTCGAACTTATCGAATGTCTCACCGCCCGCTGACACACGTCAATGCGGCGATAGCCATGCCCCTTCGGCGGGCTGAAAAATAGTTATCGATCGTAAAGAGCGGCTAAAGCCTGGACTCCAACTCAGAGTCGCAAAGGGGTCAGGCCTCTTTTTCAGGCGCGAGAGGTCGTTTAGAACGCCGGGATGCCTCGACCTCGAACCCACTTTGCGTCCCCGAGGGCGGCCGAAGAAGGCACCCTAGTCAGCTTCTCGATCTAGCGAATGCCCACACGCGATGCAACCAATCGGGGATCGGAATGGCAATCAGCACATTGGCTCACAGCCGCCATGATTTGAAACGGCTTGTTCGGCGTTGCATTGGCGACGGACACATGATGCCAATGGAATGGACAGTCTCTGTGTAGATCGGATCGGTTGGACCGGTATCCTCAATCCCGATGCCGACTGCGAACGGGATTGGCTCGTTCGATGAGTCCAGGGTTCTGCGAGTCTGTCAGTTCAAACTTGTCGGATATCTCATTTCCGCTGAAGTGCTACACCACCACCCTATGCCCCTGAAACCCTATGCCCCTGAAACCATCCACCGTCAATCAAGTTGGATGATTACAACCGACCATCGCAATAATCTTGGTATCGTTGGTCGACTTGGCCGCTTTGCGAATCACCGTGGTGGACCAACAGCCCGACATGTTGTTGGTAAGATTCGCCTTGCGCAATCGTGAACGTTGTTGCATGAAAGGCCTTGGGTGCACGTGGTCCCCACGTTCCATAATCGCGGGTCAACCAAAGGTGCGGCGGGCCAGTCGATGGATGCAAAAAACAAGCCAAGCCTTCGCGTTCACCACCACTCATCGGCGCGTTGTAATCCACCCAATTCGCGGTTTGTTTATCAGTGCCTTCTTGGTTAATCCCGCCTTCGCTGTTGACGATACGACCGCCACCCGATTCCACGTTGAACGTGTCATTCATGCGAATGTAGGGAATCGCATAGTGCGACGCATCCCGTTTGACAGTGACGTCGCCGTAGGCCGCCGTCAGTTGAAACGCAAAGTCCAAGAAGTATTCGCCAGCACCCAACGCACGGACACGATACTGACGATGTTCGTCCAGAACTGGCGTCGAACCGTGGAACCACGTCAGCATTTCACTGAAAGTCGCGGTATCCTCATCGATTTTCAAATCATCGAACGACACGTGTCTGACGCGATCACGAAACGGCGCGACGGCACGCTTTGCGTCGGGTGATGCTTTCACGCCGGAGTACAAGGCGTTGTAGACGTCGGCATGCTGAGACTGTCCGGCCAACTGAACGTGTTTTTCACCCACCCAGAACGATCGGTGGTGCGGATACGGATCCGTCATCTTCACCGTCATCGGACGACCGCTGGCACTGCAGAAGGGATCAAAGTGTGGCAGATCCACTGAATCGTCATAGCAGTAAACGATCTTGGGTTCGCCATCGACACGGATTGTCAGACGCCCCGCTTGATCGTCGATGGATACCGCGATAGTTGCCTTTGCGGTGGTCGCCGGTTCTTCGGAAAGAGCTTTGCCGACACCTAGGGTGCCCAACAGGCATGTCGCGGCCATCATCACCATCGACCAGCGTTCACAAATACGCCGCATCATCGTTTCCATCTCGCCGCGATCAAGAATGAACAGGAACCGCCGGATTCCACCCCATCCCACCGATCGCGTCTGTGGGAGTGGTGGGAATAATCGACACCGTCGGGAAGATTGCCCAATCGGCAATCACGCGTCACAGGCAAATTCGATGATCGCGTCAGACCGTCGGCCACTCGAAACCCTTCCGCATGGGGCGGGTCAACATGGCGTTGGCTTCATCGTCGCCGACGAACTGCTCCGTATCCGGATCCCATTTCAAATTGCGACCCAACATGCGGCCGATGTTCAACAAGTGGCAGATGGTGGCGCTTCGGTGTCCGATTTCGACGTCCGCCACAGGTTGCTTGCCGGAGACACAACAATCCAACCAGTTGCCGACATGCGAACGACTTTGTCGCGGATCGTTCTTCAGCAACTCTTCGGCCATTTCCGACGGGTTGGAAGCCAGGCGTCCTCGAAAGACTTCCATCTTTGCCTTCTCGCCGACGAAGATTCCGCCGCCGCGATTGCCCTTGTCCAAGTGCACCGTGATTCCATTGGCAAATCGATAAGCCAATTTTGGCGTCGAACAAAGTTCGTTGCCACGCGCGTTGGATTCCGGGGTCTTGTAGGTGGGCAGTTCCAACGCCGGCCCATCCACTAAGATTTCCGTCGGTCCGGTGTGGTCCAGGCCCAACGCCGATTGGATTTGATCGAACCCGTGAGTTCCCCAGCCCGTCATTTCGCCGCCGCTGTACGCACGAAACGAAAGCCAGCCTGGATTGCCGCGCGGGACATAAAGCTCCTTGTGGTATGGCACGATCTCAGTGGGTCCACACCACATGTTCCAATCCAACCCCGACGGGACCGGTTGGGCGGGCAGATCACACAACCAGGGACTCTCGTAATTCGCCGCGTGAACTTCTTTGACATTTCCGATGCCACCGTTGCGAATGAATTCACAACCGATGAAGTTTTCCCGCTGCGACCTTTGATGCGATCCGACTTGGAACGTGATGCCCGTTCGCCGGGCCGCCTTCACCATCAAACGACCTTCGGGAATCGTCAGCGTCAACGGCTTTTCCGCATAGATGTGTTTACCGGCCAGTGCGGCATTGATGCAAACATTGGCTCGCCAGTGTTCGGGCGTCGCCGTCAAGATTGCGTCCACATCGGAACGATCCAGCACTTCGCGATAGTCCTGGGACACATCCGAAGCATTGTGTTGCTTGGCGATCGATTCCGCACGCGGTCGATTCACGTCGCACACGCAAACCACGTCCGTTCGAGGGTCCTTCGCCGCGGCGCTAAAGATTGCCGAACCCTGACGTCCCACGCCCACACCCGCAATCGCAATACGATCGTTCGCCCCCGGGCGATCTCCCTGGGCCAACGCTGAACGCGGAATGATGGTGGGGACGGCAAAAACCGTCGACGCCGCGGCAGCCTTCTTCATGAAACCGCGGCGGGATTGTTTGGCTTTGGACATCACGAACTCCGTGGGTGACCGATGGTGGGGGAAGGATTGGGATGGGGTGAGCAAGGTCAAGGAACGGCCACCGAATCACACGGCGATAGGCTCCGTTTCGCTGATGACCGAGCGCAGGTGTTCGATGCTGCGTTCCGCCTGGTCCAACGTGCCGCATTCGACGCTCAGCACAATGTCCTGCGGTACTGATTGGCACGTCTTCACGATCCGTTTCCAGTCGACGACGCCTTCGCCACACGCGCATCCGACGGCGGTGCCCATGACCTTGCCACGCTCCGCATCGGACTGTTCAACGCTGATATCTTTGGCATGCACGTGGATCACGCGATCCTTGATTCGCTCGATCCACTCATGGGGATCTTCGCCGCCCAGGTAGGCGTTGCCGGTGTCAAAGTTGGCACCCAAGTTGGGTGAATCCACCAAGTTCAAACAGCGATCGTACAGATCCGGCTTCAGCGAATACGTCTGATGCATTTCAAAGCCGATCTTGATGCCGCGGCGTTCACAGACCTTCAACGCTTCCATCAACGAATATCGAATTAGCACAAAGTCTTCTTCCATGGTGGTCCATGGTTGTTTGTGCCCTTCGTGCGTGTTGATAATCGGTGCGCCAGCTTCCTTGGCAAACCTGGCCGCCTGTTTCAGATATTCGACCGCAATCTCGGGCTTCGATGCCTGGCTGTGCGATGACAGGGCCGACAGTTTCAGCCCGTGCTTTTCAACCGTGTCGCGAACGCGAAACGGATCGTCCAACATCGAAACGCTGTGGAAGTACCGCGCCTCGCTTAGCAGTTCGCGGCCCCAATGGACCATCGGTTCGATGTACTCGTAACCCAGATCCGCAGCAAACTCCACGCCCCATTCGAAGGATTTGTGCGATGTCCGGACGGCTTCCAAATTCAGGCCGATTCCTACCTTTCCCATAAACCTTTATCCCTTTGATGTCGCCTTTGAAAGGCATGTGTTTGTTTTGGGGCGATGACCACGCCGACAACGACGCTGGGCCGACGTGGGGACAGCGATGAAACTGTCCACGCGTCCGATCATATCCATGCTGATGGCTCCCTGCACTGACGGAACTTGCCATATTTATGGTAGTTTCTTGTCACAGGGCCCCAGCGGACTTTTTCATCGAATACGCTTCGAGCATGGCACAGCAGAAACACGTTCTATTGCTCGTCGAAACCTCGCGCGTCTTTGGTCGCGGAGTGATCGAAGGCATATCGCGATTCGCCAAAGAACAGGCCGATTGGATCTTCCACTTCCAGGATCGTGGAATCCTGGAAGGCTTGTCGCCCTGGCTGCGCAATTGGAAAGGCGACGGGATCATCACGCGTAGTGCGGTTCGATCACTCGCAAAAGAATTCGACCGTCTGAAATGTCCCGTGGTCGAGTTGCTGGGCGACGGACAGACTTTGGTCAGCGAAGTCCGCACCGATGAAATGATCACCGCGGAGCATGCGATCGACCACCTGATCAAGCAGGGCTATCCACACGTTGCCTTTTACAGCCATTCCAATTCATGGTGGTCCGACGCACGCTTGAAAGCCTTCGAAACGATCGTCAGGCAACGTGGGCTAAGCGGTCATGTCTATCCGGGGGCTTCCGAGGGTGACCATCAACCTTACCCACCATGGAAGCCCGCGTATGAAAAGCCGACCCTGCAGTGGCTGGACCAGTTGCCAAAGCCCGTCGGGATCTGGGCGGTCGCCGATTCACAGGCCGTTCGATTGTTGGAATCGTGCTGGCAAATCGACTTGCGGGTTCCGGTGGACGTGGGAATCTTGGGCACATCGAACGACGAACTGGTTTGCAGTCTGCTTTCCCCTTCGCTGTCCAGTATCGATTTAGATGCATCCCAGATCGGGTATCACGCCGCCGCGCTGCTTGACCAAAAGATGAACCGGCCGACGCCCAAACGCTCCGGTTCGAAGAAACACCCCAAGCCGCAATTCATTTCACCGGGCGGGGTCGTTTCGCGTGGCTCGACCAACCCGATTGCCATCCATGATCCGGAACTATCCATGGCGATGCAAATCATCGCGCGGGAAGCGATCCATGGCTTGACCGTCGAGCAGTTGGCCCAGGAAATGTACGTGTCTCGAAGCACATTGGAACGGCGTTTTCGCGCCTATTTCAAACATTCCCCGGCTCACGAAATCAATCAAACACGCATCGAGCGTGCGAAGACATTGCTGCGTGATACCGCTTTGCCCGTGCATGCAGTCTCGGACAAGGTCGGCTTTGCTTCGCCCGAGAATTTCGTTCGTTTTTTCCGCCGAATCGTCGGCAAGACGCCGCGACAGTATCGGCTGCAATTCTTCCATAATGTCACCCGTGACGTCGCCACGGACTGATCTTTCCAACATCCCACCAAAGGCTATTGATGTTCATGCCAAACACCACGTCGACCATCACACGTCGATCGCACAAAATCGGTATCGACCTGTTTCTTGGTTTCGTATTCATGTGCCTGTCCATCAGCGGACAAACACTGCTTGTTGGGCAAGACGTTTCATCAGATGCGTTGAATTGGCAAAGAACCGAAACCACATTATCGCTGAGCGCCAATGATGAATCGATCTGGAAGTTCTGTTGGGGATTGGACGCCAGCAAACCCTATTTTCATCCGATCGCCGTCGGTGGAAAAACACTAACTTGGAATCAGCCCGCCGATCACATTTGGCACCACGGATTGTGGTTCAGTTGGAAATACATCAACGGTGTGAACTATTGGGAATTGGATCGCGAATCCGGTCTGCCCGCTGGAAGAACCGTTTGGGAATCGCCAGACGTTGAAACACACAACGATGGGTCGGCAACCATTCGGATGCAGTTGCGGTATCAGCAGGGCGATGATCCGGTCACGGTGCTGACCGAGAATCGAGAGATTCAGGTATCCGCACCCTCGGCCGATGGATCGTTCACCATCGATTGGAAATCGACCTTTCGCGCGACGATCGATGTCACGTTGGATAGAACGCCGCCGCAAAAGAACTACGGCGGATACGCCGGTCTGTCCGTTCGGTTCGCGAAGGACTTAACGAAGCGTAACGCGATTGGAGTTGCCGGCCCGTTGAAATTCGATGACGGCAACCGACATCGCGGTCACGGCAAGGCAGTCGATTATCAGGGCACGATCGACGGCACCCCCGTCGGCCTGGCGATCCTGGACCATCCCGACAACCCCCGGCACCCAACTCCGTGGTACATCGTACGCTCCGGCCAAATGGGCTATATCAATGCGTCGTTACTGCACGACAGTCCGTTGAAGATGAATGAGGGTGAACAGTTGACATTGCGGTATCGATTGATCGCGCACCCTGAGCGTTGGACCGACGGGCAATTGCGGTCGGCGTGCGATCAGTGGCGGTAAGCCAACGGCTTTGGACATGGTCAACCAAACAGCTAGCGACCGCACGTTGATCGTTGTTGGTGTGGACAATCGCCGTCTGCGGTGAAGGAATTTTTTGGCACGGCGTTTTCTGTACTGACGTCGCCAAAGGTCCGCTTCACTTCATGAATCGCCCAAACCCATCACTTGATTCACGTGCCAAATTCACGCCGGTTGATCACGATCGTTTTCGCAATGGCTTTGACTTCGCTTTCGACGATTTCCAGGCCCATCTTTGCCGATCCACCCACAGAGAAACCGATGTCGCGCCCAACCGTTCTAATCTTTGACGTGAATGAAACGTTGCTGGATTTGACACCACTGAAAACGTCGGTGGGATCCACGCTGAACGGGCGCGAAGATTTATTGCCGCTGTGGTTTTCAACGATGCTGCATTACTCGTTGGTTGAAAACTCGATCGACCAGTATCACAGCTTTGGCGACATCGGCGTTGCGGCCCTGCAAATGGTGGCCGATCGTGAGGGAATTTCACTGTCGCCCGAGCAGGCCCGCGAAGCCATCGTGCCGGTGATCCGATCGTTGCCGGCGCATCCAGATGTGATCGAAGGGCTGCGAGCGTTGAAAAAACAGGGGTATCGATTGGTCAGCCTGACCAATTCGTCGACCGCTGGCGCCGAAGCACAGCTGCAAAACGCCGGACTGACGGACTTGTTTGAGAAACGATACAGCGTTGAGGCGGTCCGTAAGTTCAAGCCGGATGGTGCCACCTACCGGATGGTCTTGGATGACTTGGGCGTTGCTGCCTCGGACGCCATGATGATCGCCGCTCATGCATGGGACCTCGCGGGCGCTGGCCATGTTGGACTACAGACCGCCTTTATCTCTCGACCCGGTGCGTCGCTGTATCCCAACGCAAACAAGCCAGACGTCATCGTTGATGATCTGCGTGAACTGGCGAAACGACTGGCTCGGTAAAGATGGTCCGCATCTGCGAAGCCGGCTCTAAGTTTCGCACCGGCGTTCTTTATTCAAACCGACGTGAAAACCCGCCGTTGACGTTGATTGTTTGGCCGGTGACGAACGTGTGTCGTGCTGTGGCCAGGTAACGGACCGCGTCGGCGACGTCTTGAGGCGTTCCCCAACGTTGCATCAACGACTGTTCTCGGGCCCGGCGGTCCCAGTACTCGCTGGTGCTATCGCCCCAACTGGTTCGGATCCAGCCGGGAGCGACGGTATTGACGCGAATTGTCGGCGCGACTTGCTGTGCCAAACTATTGGCAAACGCACGCACCGCGGCTTTGACGGGACCAAACATCTGCCCCGCGTCCATCTCCATTCCTTCGATCGCTTGATCCCAACTGATGAAGGTCAGTGATGGCGGAGTATCCCCGGCTTGCTTCTGCCATCGGTCGACGACGTGCCGCGACAATCGAGCCGTCCCGACGACTTCAACGCGTAGCAAACGTTCCAGCTTCTGCTGAAAGGACCACTGTGCCGCATCGCCGGTCAGAACATCAACGCCCGCGTTGTTGACCCACGCGTCGACATAACCAAGACGTTGAAAGGCTTCCTGGGCAAATCGATCAATGTCATCATCCTGTCCGAAATCCGCGGACAGGCACAAAGCATCGGCCCCGGCGGATTGAACGATGTCCGCCGTTTCGCGTGCCCCCGTCTCGTTGGTGCGATAGTGCACCAGCACGCGTGCGGCCCCCGCGGCGGCCAAGTCGATCGCGATGGATCGCCCGATGCCCGATGAAGCCCCGGTAACGACCACGTTCGTTCCCTGCATGGGAAGCAATGCGTCACTGTCACTGCGGGTCATCGATCCACCGAGATCGCTTCGGCATAGGACAATTCACCGGTCCAACCGTCGTAGTACTGGAACAAGACCTGTGGATGCGGATACGCCACCAAGCGTTTGTCACCACGCTGGACCGGCATGTTGAAAACGTTGTTGATTTGGACCACACAGTAGTGCGGGTACAATCGCTGTAACCGCGGAACGTCCGCCAGAATGTAGCTGCTCCAGCGGATATCGCATTCACGCGGCCCAAACTTGAACTTGCCGGTCGCAGGACGATCACTTTCATCGAGCTCCGGCACGTGATTGACGCTGTTGTGCGGCCCGCAACAAAACTCCCAAATGTCATCGGTGATCTTGATGGCAAAGCTGTTGTGCAAGTCTCCGGTCATGACGAAGACTTTCTTGCCCAAGTCCGACCAAGCATCGATCAGTTTCTCGCGTTCGTCGAAAAATCCGGTCCAAGCTTCTTCCTTGTTCGCCGCATCGGCTTCGAAGCCGCCCGCGCCGCTGTGCGGGATCATGAATGGGACGGTGGAGATGACAAAGAAGAAGTCCGCATCGCTGGAACGCATCGAATCGATCAGCCACTGGTACTGGTCGTCGCCCAACATGGACACCCCCGTCTTACCACGATCGGTCACATCGTGCATGTCACGGTTTCCCCGAGTATCCAGCAGATAGAAATCGCAGTTTCCGACGCGAAAGCTGCCATAGCTGCGGCGACCGATCGAATAGCTGACACGCGGATCATCGACCTTGGCCGGCATGTGCAACCGCAGCGTGTGTTTGTCGATCACTTCCGCAATGTCGTAGACGAATGAATTTTGGTTGCCCGAATCGTCATCAAACAGCATGTCATTCACGCCGGCCGCCGCGGTGCCCCAGTGCACGTGCAGATTGCCCATTTGATCCAGCGGCAATGCCGTGAAGTCCGCATCAGGATCGACCAGTCGATCGCTGCCCGCCTTCATCGACGCAAACCCAAAGTGGACAGGATGATCGAATGCCATCGGGTTGGCCCAGCCCAAATAGTTCATCCAGGCCTTGGTACCGATATCTCGAAACACTGTCCGTCGATGACGTTTGCCCGACTCGCCACTGCCCCAGATGTCGTTGACCAATTCGTGGTCATCAAAGGTGAAGTAGCTGGGAACATGACGGTGCCACTTTGCCAGTTCGACACCACGTGAAAGATAAAGCTTGTAGTTCTCCCAGACCCCGGTGATCGTCGGCATCACTTCAGTGACCTTGGGGTGCTGCGGTGCACCTTGAACCAGTCGCCAAGCTTCGGCCGGATAATCACGAAGTTCTTCGTACAACCAGTCGCCGTTCATGACGTGAAAGTGAACGTCGTCGGCCCAATCGCGATTCAGATGCTCGTAGGTCGGCGTGCGGTGCCCGATGCCGTGCAACGGATTTTGATTGGCACAAGAACCGATTTGGAATCGAAAGTTGAACAAACCGTCCGGGTTGTATTGCTCGTTCCGCGACGCATCCGCGCTGGGCAACGTTCGAAACGAACCGGGCAACCCATGAGGGCGATCGTTCACGACCAACTGATAGTGGTAACGCGTGTCCGGCTTCAAACCATCTACGGTCACTGAACCCGTGTTATCGTCTTCCAACCGCGTTATGGCCGGGCTACTTTCCATCGTCAACTGATGCGGATCTTCACCGAATCGTACGACAAACTGGCCGGGATCCGAGGTGCGGCCCCAAACACGAACGCGATCGTGCCGGACATGTCCCAACATGGGACCGTGAGTCAGGCGGATCGGATCGCGAGCACGCGCGTCGGCAATATCAGTGTCTTCCGCGAACAGACGTTGCGCAGGTATTGCGACGCCGAACCAAAGGGTACCGATAAGCAATGCGAACGCGCGCATCGAAGTAGATGCCATGACTGTCTGGTGGGCTGGGGCGAGGAAGTAGAAGCGTCGGAGCGGGTCATTGTAAACCCGCTTCTGTGCACAAGCGACACGACGATGAACCGCGGTGACTCTGTCGATCGTTTACCCGCTGCATCATTCACCGCAAGTGGACTATGCGATCTGTAAGCGAAAAGCGGATGTCGTCTTTTTTAAGAGCGGCGAGGTGCTAGCCGCCGGTACCGGATTCCTGGACCGGCGGCTAGCGCCGTGCCGCTCAAGATAGACATGCCGGCGGCTAGCGCCAGGCCGCTCAAGATAAACATACCGGCGGCTAGCGCCAGGCCGCTCAAGTTAGACATGCCGGCGGCTAGCGCCAGGCCGCTCAAGATAAACATACCGGCGGCTAGCGCCAGGCCGCTCAAGTTAGACATACCGGCGGCTAGCGCCATGCTGCTCAAGATACACTTACCGGCGGCTAGCGCCATGCCGCTCAAGATACACTTACCGGCGGCTAGCGCCGTGCCGCTCAAGATAAACATACCGGCGGCTAGCGCCATGCCGCTCAAGATAAACATACCGGCGGCTAGCGCTAGGCCGCTTACGGAGGACGCACCGGCGGTTGGCGTTCTGGCGATCAATGAGGAGGTCGACAGGTAGGACTAGGCGACGATGTCGTGGATGACTTTCGCTGGCTTCACGCCAGTCAAACGTTGATCGAGACC
The DNA here is from genome assembly GCF_007752935.1 of Crateriforma conspicua. Lineage (NCBI taxonomy): Bacteria > Pseudomonadati > Planctomycetota > Planctomycetia > Pirellulales > Pirellulaceae > Crateriforma > Crateriforma conspicua. The sequence continues at coordinate 3,861,329 of NZ_CP036319.1, forward strand.
TTTGAAACGCACGCTCATCGACTGGTGATCAAACCCCAGCAGATGCAGCAGCGTGGCGTGGAAGTCACGCAGGTGGACCGGGTTTTCCGCCGCCGTGTATCCGACCGGATCCGTTTCGCCATAGGTCATTCCACTGCGAACGCCCGCGCCGGCCATCCACATCGTGAAAGCTTCGGGATTGTGATCGCGGCCGACGAAGGTCATTTCACCACCGCCACGATTTTCACGCATGGGTGTCCGCCCAAACTCGCCACCCCAGATCACCAGCGTTTCCTCCAACAAACCACGTTGCTTTAAATCCGCCAACAATGCAGCGATCGGTTTGTCGGTCTGCTGGCACTTGTCTTGAAAGCCGTGGTTCAAGGCTTCGGACTTTGCCGCACCATGCGAATCCCATCCCCAGTCAAACAGCTGGACATAGCGGACCCCTTGTTCGACCAAACGGCGTGCGAGCAAGCAGTTGTTGGCAAACGATTCCTTGTCGGGATCGGCACCGTAAGCCTCCAGCGTTGCCGCCGTTTCACTGCGCAGATTCATCACCTCCGGTGCCGCTGCTTGCATCCGATAGGCCATTTCGTACTGGGCGATACGGGTGACGGTTTCCGGGTCACCGAACCGTTGCAACGACTGGCGATTCATGTCCTCCAGTGCATCCAAAACCCGCCGCCGGGATTGACGCGTCACGCCATCCGGATTCTCCGCGCACAATACGGGTTCGCCTTGGCTGCGGCACTGGACGCCCTGATAAACCGATGGCAGAAAACCGGATCCCCACAACGCTTTGCCGACACGCGGCAACCGTCCACCGGACAACAACACGATGAAGCCGGGCAGGTCAGCGTTTTCGCTGCCCAGTCCCCAGGTCACCCATGAACCGATCGACGGCGAACCCATCGGGGCCGCACCGGTGTGAACCATCAACTGTGCCGGGCCGTGGTTGAACTGTTCGGTCTGCATCGTTTTGATCAGACACAGATCGTCGACATGCTTGGCCAAGTGCGGCAACCGATCGCTGACCCAGGTACCGCTGTCACCGTGGCGAGCGAACGGATACTGAGGGCCCAGCATCATCGGACGACCGTTGATGAAGGCGAATCGCTTGCCTTCCAAGAACGAATCGGGGCACGGCTTGCCATTCAGCCGATCCAAATCCGGTTTGTAATCGAACAGTTCCAACTGGCTGGGCGCGCCCACCATGTGCAAATAGATGACGCGTTTGACCTTCGCCGGCTTCGGCGGTTCCAGCGGGCTAAGCGGATTGTCGGGCGCGTGATTGATTTGAATTTTCGACGGATTGGCCTGCGACTTCGCGGCCTGACTGGCCATCCAGATCGCCCCCAAGCCGATGGGACAATCCATCAAGAAACGCCGCCGCGTCACGTCGTCGATGCGACGGCGTTGATATGTCTGGGAAAGGTTTTCGCGTTGCATCGTGATTACTTGTTGGTGATTTCGTCCAGATTCAACAGCACGGTGGCCACGTCGATCATCGCTGTTTCCGCATCGCCGCCATCCGCCAACACCGCCTTGTACAAGCGAACCAGACGGTCATGTTCATCGGGATTGGGCGGGCGTGTGGTCACCGCTTCGAAGCCCCAAGCGATTCGGTCGGGTGTGGGGCGATCCAGAAGTCGCATGGAGCGTGCCAGGGCGCTGGCACATTCGACAAAGGTATCGTCGTTCAGCGTGACCAATGCTTGCAGCGGAGTGTTACTGCGCAGCCTTCGTGGCGTACAAAATTCGCGTGACGGTGCGTCGAACGTGGCAAACATGGGATACGGGATGCTGCGTTTGGTGTATGTGTATATCGATCGTCGATAACGATCGCCGCTGCTAACCGGTGCGGTGTCCCATTTGTCACCACCCTGGAACGGTTTCCACACGCCTTCGGGGATCGGCGGATGAACCGGTGCACCGCCAATTTCGTTGGACAACAGACCGCTGGCGGCCAGTGCGGCGTCACGAACCATTTCCGCCGTCATGCGGAATCTTGGCCCACGTGCCAGATAGCGATTCGCAGCGTCCTCGGCCCGCCGGTCGTCGGTGCCGTTGGACGATTGACGATACGTTGCCGACAACACGATGTCACGCACCAATGGTTTCAGCGACCAGTCATCACTGCCGCGAAAACGTGACGCCAGGTATTCCAGCAGTTCCGGGTGCGTGGGCGGATCACCGCTGCTGCCGAAATCCTCCTCCGTGGCCACCAATCCCATCCCGAACAGACGAGCCCAAACGCGATTGACAAAGACACGCGGCGTCAGCGGATTTTCATCGCTGACCAGCCACCGTGCTAAATCCATCCGATCGGCCTGCTCACCGCCGGACGACTTGGTCAAGTCCGGCAGCACCGCGGGAACATCCGGCTGAACCCGTTCCCCCTTGGTCAAGAACAACCCGCGATCGAACACGTGGGTCGGACGTTTCAGGTGTTCCGGTCGCTCCGCCAGAACGGGAATCCCAACACTGGGTATTTGCTTTCGCTGACCGATCCGATGATCCAAATCACGCCGCAGTTGCAGCAGTTCTGGAACATTCAAACGATCGGCAATCGTCGGATCACCGGACAGATCCAACCGCCCACGCCGGCTGACCAGTGGGAACGCGGCCAACAACTGGACGTTGTGTTTCAACCGCACCTCAATCCGCGTGTCGCTTCCCAGCTTGGCGGTCTGTTCCAATATCAACGCAACACGACGCGAATGGTGAATCCGACTGTAGGCTGCGAAGCCCTGTTTGTTTTTGTCATTCAGCGAATCACTGGGACGCATGAATGGATCCGGATCATCCACCACCAGTCGTTCGATGGGCAGTTCCGTTTCCCCGCCCTCCGCGTCGATGGAGCGGACCTTGATCGACGACAGCACGAATCCCCATTCCGAATCGGCCAAGCCGCTATCGGGATCGCGCGGCCGCAGTGTCAGCCGGATCGCCGACAATGCGTCCATGGCGTCATCCGGCTGGGCGGTCAGCGTGATCGTGGTGCCACTGGACAGTGTATCGACGGTCACGAACTCCTGTCCCGCTTCGGCCCGAGGGTCATCTTGGACGATGACTTCGGTTTGCTTGTCGGCCGTTGCGTCGAGTTGCACCGGAGCCCGCCAGTCGATCACGTCGTCGTTCAGGATGGCTGATTCGGCGTCGAAGACTTGCTTTCGAAGCGATTCGATCTGGCGATCCAACTCACCCGCTCGAGATTCTTCGGTCGGGTCCAGCGGCACCTGCAACAACGGGTAATCTTCGTTCAAGTCACAGTCGGCGGTGTTGTTGAAAAACGCGACGAACTGGTAATACTCCTCGTGCTGAATCGGATCGTACGGGTGACTGTGACACTGCACGCAGCCGAACGTGATGCCTTGCCAAGTCTGCCAGACCGTGTTGACGCGATCCAGCACCGCCGCGACGCGAAATTCTTCGTCGTCCGTGCCGCCTTCTTCATTCGTTTGCGTCAAACGATGTGCCGCAGTGGCCAAGCGATCGTCGATCGACGGCTGATCGACCAAATCGCCGGCAATTTGCTTGATGGTGAATTCGTCGAACGGCATGTCGTGATTGATCGATCGCACCACCCAATCGCGATACTTCCAAATCCGACGACGTCCATCCAGCCCCAGGCCGCGTGAATCGGCATACCGAATTTGATCCAACCAAGCCGACGCCCAGCGTTCGCCGAAACGGGGATCCGCCAACAAGCGATCGACTTCCATGGCGTACGCCTTTTCGCCGAAACGATCCACTTCTTCCAGAAACCGGCGACGATCGGTCACCGAAGGCGGGATTCCGGTCAGATCAAACGTCACGCGTCTTAGCCACAGTGACGGATCGGCGGCACCGTTCGGCTTCCAACCGATTGATTCCAATTGAGACAAAACATAGGCATCGATTTCGTTGTTGCACCAATCGGGATCATCGACAGCGGGCGCCGTCGGCCGACGCACCGGTTGGTAGGCCCATGGCAACGCCCAAGTCGCACCCTGTCGAATCCAGCGCCGCACCAACTGCTTTTCGTCATCGGACAGCGGGGCCCCGTGTTCCGGTGGCGGCATCACGTAGTCGGGATCATCGGATTCGATGCGTTCGACCATCATCGAATCGTCGGGCTGTCCAGGTTCGAAAGCCCAAATGGCGGCTTCGCGACTGGCAAAGGACAGGTCGGCGGCCGCTTTGACCCCGCCATGACAGCCGGCGCAGTGCTCATTTAGCAGAGGCCGAATCTGTTTAGCGAAATCGACCTTCAATGGAACTTCAGAGGCCGAGAGCGGCGTGGCCGAATCGCCAGAATTCGAATCTGCCGCGAGACAGACACACGGACCGAGAGCGACAACCAGTAATCGCAGAATCGTTCGCAGCATGCGCGATTGAGATTGGGGCAAGACGGGATAGGGCGGGGGAACTGAGGAGACCGGCACAGGTTTCAAACCGTGTGGCGAGTCGTCCAGTCTAACCGCACCACAGGCCCGTCGTCGAACATCCGACGAACGCGAAAATTTAGGCCCCGTCGACTCAGGCGATCACTTCGAATGTTCCCAGCGTTCCGGGGACATTCAGATTGTCGCCGCCGTCAATCACGTAATCCCCCGTGATGGACACCGTGTAAATGCCCGGCAATACCACGTAATCGTCCCGGAACCCCAGCAATTCGAACAGTGTTCGTGGATCGGGTCCCGGTCCACCCGCGATCCCACGCGTCGGAACGATTTGGCCGGAGCCGTCGGTCAATTGAACGACACCGAAATTGTCGGGGACGAAACGGATGTCCGATTCCGTGTCGCTGGAACGCAGCACAAATTCCGGCGGACCGTCGGTCAACGACAACTGAGTGGTCAGCAATTCCACCGTCGGCGGTGTCACGTCATCGGGGTTGTCCGGCCCATCCTGGATCTCTAGCCGGAAAGTGCCCAGGTCCGCCGCTTCGCTAAGATTACCCGCACCGTCGATCAGGTATCCACGTCCAGCGGTGACGGTGTAGACGCCTTCGACAAACCCATCAGGCCCAGGTTCAATTTCGCGAACCACAAACACGCCTTCGCCTGGCAGATCGCCACCGGTGAAGGTCACCGACTGCTCAAACGGTCGGCCGTTTGGATCAGTCACGACTAATTGACTGTTATCGTTGACGCGAACCGAACCCGTCCCCGGCTGGGCAAACGAATCATCCGTGAAGTTCAACACGAATGACGGAGTGTTGCGACCGTTGTAGGTGAAGGTTTGCCCCGCCGGCAAACTGACCACCGGCGGCGTTGTGTCGTCGGAGGTGCTGATTCGACGGACGCGGAATTCATCGACCACGACTTCTTCGACCTCGCCCGTTGTCGAATCACTCATCCAGATCCAAAAGGTCGCCGACGTCGTCCCCTCCGGTGCACTGCTTGGTAATTGGTACGTCTCGTTCGCCCCCGACGGCATCGTGATGAAGAATTCACCGATTTCGTTGTAGTCCTGGTCGAAGTAATCCACGCCGAACGTGACGTTTCGCTCGTCTGAATCCCCGCTGCGACTAATCGCCAAATCGATTTCGATGGTCTCGTATTCGTTGACTTGGAACTCTGTCCACACCGCCGTTTCTTGGCTGCCCAAGATCACCAAGTCATCGTTCAGGGTATCGACCGACAGTTCCACGCCGCCACCGTCGCTGCGCCATTCGGAATCCGCAAAGATCACTGGTTCTGGTGAAGGCGGACCCGCGTATTGAAAGAACCCGTCAGTGTGCAGCACATCGCCACGCCCATAGCCTGAAACAATGCCATCGCCGGGCAACCAAGTCCCACTGCTGAAGGTGGAACTGGATTCCGATTCGATCGACACCCCATCAATGATCACCTTATCGACTAGTAAGTTTCGATCGATTCCCTGATCGGGTAGGTACAAATCGTTGGTAAAGCGAACTTGAACGCGTGACGGATCGATCGCACCGACATAACCGCTGGTATCAAAGTGGTAGGACTGCAGTTCGGTCGTGGCCGCCCAAGACGCTACGACTTCACCGTCGACCAACAGTTCAAAGATTTCTTCGCCTGTTGAACCGGCCGCTTCCACCGTGATCGCCGATTCCGAAGGATCGGCCAAGTTGTATCGATAACGTGACTGCACATCGCGGGTCACGATGAGTTCAGATTCAATCGTGCCGATTTGGCGTTCCAAAACCCAGTCGGCCGATATTGACGAATCGTTTGCGAACCCCGTCACATCGTCGGATGCCGAAACGTCACAACCGGCAAGTGACGCCATGGTTCGGATCAAATGCAAACCGTCATCACCGGCCGCCGACCGGCAACCGTAAACCAGGACATCGGCGCCAGCAGCAAACGCATGGTTCCACTGACGCACTTGATCCGCATGGTCCCGCAACTGATCCGCGTCGACCCGCTGGTCGCCCAGTCGCAGCACGCCCACGTCGCCATGGGTGATCAAGTGCAGCGTCCTGACATCGCGCCGACCCGACAACGCCGTGGTCACTTGGTCGATCAGAGAAGCCTGTGAATCCAACAACTGGATTTCCGCCGAAGGATCAACATCGGCCAACAGCAAATCCATGTCGGCAACGTCATTAGCAACCAGCACCAACGTCTCGCAAATTTCACGCGACGCCGAATCGGTGCAGGGTGCCTGCACGACCGTGGCGGCGGGTGCTTCCGGCGTCGCGACGGCGATTCCCGCATCGGCGGCCAGCATCAATCGCGGTTCCAGATTGCTGACCGACCAATCCAGAGGCTGTTGATAATCCGCCGCCAGTGGACCGCATCGTCCGTCGCGGCGGGCTAGGATCGCATCGGAGAGATTCTTCCGTGCTGTTTTTTTCTGCGAAGGCGGCGTCGGGCGAGAGTTCGACTTGGCGGTGAACCGACGCAACGGCGAAAACGACATGGTGCAAGCCTTGGTGAATCAAACAACGTCAAACAACAAGAAAACTGCCCGCTGGGAGTTCGCGGCAATCGGGCCAGCCGACCGCCGATCTTAGCCGGATGCTAATTGGTGGCCGGGACGCGCTGGGATGAAGATTCGCACAATGGGTCGATTCCAGAGGCTTCCGCTGACTTCCGCGATCGAACTGATGACGAAGTCGCGGGCTCTTGGCCCGCCATTGGTTGCATTTCGACCCGCCTTTACGCCGTCCGGATCCTGCATCGTTTCAAAAAATCCGCTCGCCGCGTTCAGCCACCATTGCCGGGACGGCGGAAACGCAGGAAGTAGTTCTCCTGGAATTCTGGAATTTCCACCTCTTCGACGAACTCAAAACCCGCGTCTTCGATCTCGCTACGGAAGACCTCTTTGCCCGCTCGGACGTGATCCAACAGCCACGGACGTGATTCGCCGGGGATCCGATTGAAATCGATGATCACAAAGTGCCCGCCGGGGCGAACAGCGCGGAAAATCGAATACAGCGACTGGCTTGGGAATTCGAAATGGTGATAGACGTCGCACACAAACAGCACGTCGACGCTGTTGGGCGGAAGCCGCACGTCGTCTTGTCCGGACAGCACCGCCGACGCATTGTTCAACGATTTCATTTCGATCAAGCGTTCGACCCGTTCCAAAAACTTGGGTGCGATGTCGGTCGCGAACACCCATCCGTCCTTGCCGACCGCCTCACTGAACGGCTCGACGAACAGCCCGGTCCCCGTACCGACGTCGGCGATCCGGTCGCCGGGCTTCAGGCCGATCGCGTCGACAATGCTTTGGCGGGCGCGAAAGATCTCGCGAGACTCGGTTTCAAAGCGATCGACATAGGATTGGACATCCAATTCCTTGTTCAAGAACGACTTGTTGATGCCCGGTTTGACGCTTTTGGGTGCCGAATCGGCGGTCGCCACCGGTTCGCTCGCATCTGTGGCGACGTCGGATTGGGCAATGGCGGTGCCAGCGGATAGAACCGCTAGCGCCGCGCCGAAAAAGCCGCGGAGGCAAAATTTTTGGCCAATGGTGAACATGAGATACCAGGGGAGACTCAATGGGTGGGGAAGGATAACGACAGTGGCATGACAATGACGTTGCCACGTCATCGATCCGCCGTGGTGCGACCGTCGGTCGCAATGCCCGCATCGGAAACCCCCAGTTTATCACCCGTCATTGCCGGCACGGGACGCGGTCGACCGGTCAAACTGCCGCGACCGACGGAGTGTCGTGGGATTCACGACGCGGGTGTCCGGACGATCATTGACACCCACGCGGCAATGCTTATCTTTTCCGCATCGAACGAAAGTCCTTTGATTACCGGCGAGTTTTCACGCGTGTTTCGCAGCGTCCTGATTATTCGCCGCGTCACCGGCCTGATTTGCCGGCAGTGACGCGGGGTTCAACGACACCGACCCGAACGGCCGATGTGGCCGCAACGGTTGGAATTTCGTTCATACGAATTCAGCTGATTGACCCCCACGGCCCTAGGTTGCTTTGGGGGTTTTTTCGTAGGCTTCCCCCCCAACGGCGATCACCCGCGGGCTGGTCAGCCACCGGCCGGGCGGCGACATCGCGGGCCGTCCGAACCCATCCGTTCACCCCAAAAAACCTACGCACCGCATTTTCCGCAACTTTGGCCGGCCGACCGGCTGGGACCGAAATCCACGAAACACCGCACAGGCTTTCTGATGAACGCGACGACCCGCCAGCCGATCCTGATGTACGACACCACGCTGCGTGACGGCAGCCAGGGGGAGGGCGTCAGTTTTTCGCTGCAAGACAAAATCAACGTGACGCGTCGCTTGGCCGAAATGGGCATCGATTTTGTCGAAGGCGGGTATCCGCTGTCCAACGAAAAGGACGTCGCGTTCTTTCAACAGATCCGCGACATCGATCTGGGCGGCACCAAGGTGTGTGCGTTTGGGATGACCCGGCGTCGCGGGATGAAAGCGGCCGACGACCCCGGCATGCAGGCATTGGTCGCGGCCCAGACGCCGTGTATCACCCTGGTCGGAAAGACGTGGGACTATCACGCGACGGAAGTGTTGCGTGTCAGCCTGGAGGAAAACTTGGCGATGATCGGCGAGAGTGCCGAATTTCTGGGTCGCCATAGCGATGTGATCTACGACGCCGAGCACTTCTTCGACGGCTACGACGCCAACCCGGACTACGCGATCGAAACGCTGCGGGCCGCCGCCGCAGCCGGTGCCAAGTGGATGGTTTTGTGCGACACCAACGGCGGCACCCTGCCTGAACAAATCGCGGCGGTCACCAAAACAGCGATCGAAAAACTGGCGGATTTCGATGTGCGGTTCGGCATCCACTGTCACAACGACGGCGACTTGGCGACCGCCAATTCGCTGGCGGCGGTCGATGCGGGCGCCCTGCAGGTCCAAGGAACGATCAACGGAATCGGCGAACGCTGTGGCAACGCCGATTTGGTCGCCGTGGTGTCAAACTTGGCACTGAAGAAATCGAGTTACGAAGTCCTGGGCGGCCGGTCGCTGAAGCATCTGACCGAACTGAGTCGTTATGTCTATGAAACCGCCAACCTGCAGTGGCGAAACGGCCAGCCGTTTGTCGGGCAAAGCGCGTTCGCACACAAAGGCGGCATGCACGTGCACGCGATCAACAAAGCGGCGTCGACTTACGAACACATCGATCCGGCGTTGGTCGGCAATGAACGTCGGATTCTGATCAGTGAATTGTCGGGCCGCAGCAACATCGCCGCGGTCGCGCAGCAACACAACATCGCCGATGACCGCGAAGCGATGGACAAGATCCTTGCGGAAGTGGTCCGCTTGGAAAACGAAGGCTTCCAGTTTGAAAACGCCGGGGCTTCGTTCGATCTGCTGGTCAAACGCGTCACCGGTTCCTTCACGCCCCACTTTGACACGATCAAGTACCGCGTCGTCGCCGGCGACCGTGACAGCCGCAGCCACACCGTGTTCGCCGAAGCGATCATCAAACTGATGGTCGGCGACGTGCTGTGGTTCGATGCGGCCGAAGGCCACGGTCCGGTCAACGCGTTGGACGCCGCACTGCGAAAGGCTCTGCAAGGCACGTATCCGTGTCTGACGGAAATGCACCTGATCGATTACAAAGTCCGCGTGGTCGATTCCGGGGCCGGCACCGCCGCGTCGATCCGCGTGAACATCGAAAGCAGCGACGGTAACGAGTCTTGGGGCACGATCGGCGTCAGCGAAAACATCATCGAAGCCAGCTACAACGCCTTGGTCGACGCCGTCGAATACAAGCTGCATAAGGAAAATGTGCCGCAACCGGTCGCCGATGCCGATTCCAACGATCAAGCCGACCTGGCCGAAAGTGCTTCGGCGAACTGATCCGTTTCTCCGATTCTTTCGACTGCCTCAATCGCGGGTCGGATCCGAAGCGTTTGCTTGGTCCATCACCGCACCGATCCTGAACTGTCCTGCCGACACCCCGGTCACCCCGTCCACCTTTCACCGACATCACGATGACAATCCCCACACGATTCGATCACGCCAACGCGGCCGATCAGATTTCACAAGCCTGGGAAGCGGCGAAGTGTGGCCACGCCACGGTCAATCCGGACAAACCGCCGTTTACGATCGTCATTCCGCCGCCAAACGTGACCGGCGCGTTGCACCTGGGACACGGGCTGAACAACACGCTGCAAGACATCGTCATTCGTGCCAAGCGTATGCAGGGCTTTGAAACGCTGTGGATGCCCGGCACCGACCATGCGGGGATCGCCACCCAAGCGGTCGTCGAGCGGCGATTGAAAGAACAGGAAAACAAAACCAGACACGACCTGGGCCGCGAAGCGTTGGTCGACCGAATTTGGCAATGGAAAGACCAGTACGAAAACCGGATTCTGTCGCAACTGAAACGGATGGGCTGCAGTTGCGATTGGCAGCGGACCCGATTCACGCTGGACGACACTTGCGCCACGGCCGTGCGGGCGACGTTCTTTGATCTGTTTTCACAACAGAAGATTTATCGTGGCAAACGGCTGGTCAACTGGGACACTTTCCTGCAAACCGCCGTCAGCGATGACGAAGTGTTCAACGAAACCCGCAAAGGCCACTTCTGGCACTTCAGCTATCCCGTCATCGATCCCAAACCGGGCGAACCGGACCACGTGACGATCGCGACCACGCGTCCAGAAACCATGCTGGGCGATACCGCGGTGGCGGTGCACCCGGATCCGGCCGCCGCGTTGGACAACGTGGAAGCCGAGCTGCAGGAAAAACGAAAGTCTGCACCGGAGAAAGAGTGGGCCCAGATCGACGCTCAACTGGAACAATTGCAAGAACGTCGCAAGACGATGCTGCCGCAATTGATCCAGCTGCGCGACATGGCGGTTGCCGGACGGATGCTGAAGCTGCCGTTGATGGATCGCGAAATCCCGCTGGTCGCCGATCCATGGGCCAAGCCGGAACTCGGATCCGGATGCGTGAAGATCACACCGGCACATGACCCGAACGATTACGAAGTCGGGATCCGGCAAGACTTGCCGATGATCAACATCCTGAATCCCGACGGCACGATGAACAGCCTGACGGATAAGTACGAGGGTCTGACGATCCCGAAGGCCCGCAAGGCGGTGGTCGAAGACTTGGATGCGTTGGGTTTGTTGGGCGATATCGAAGACCGCGATATTGAGTTGCCCCACAGTGATCGCAGCAAGACGCCGATCGAACCCTATTTGGCCGATCAATGGTTTGTCGCCATGGATCAGTTGGCCCAGTCGGCGATGGACGCGGTGACTGACCAGCGTGTCAAGATTCTGCCGTCGCGATACAGCAAGGGCTACCTTGATTGGCTGAGCGAGAAACGTGACTGGCCCGTCAGCCGCCAGCTTTGGTGGGGACACCGTATTCCCGTCTGGTCAATCGTCGGTTTGGATCAAGCCGAAGCGAAGAAGATCCACGAAAAGCTGGAAACCCTGGCCGCCGAAGACGCCGGCCGACTGAGCGTGCGTGTCGACCAGGCCGACGATGCGACCTTTGGCGTGTTCGCCTGTCTGCGTAACGAAGATGACTCGTGGGAATCCACGTTGGAATCGATGGGACTGGCACGCGATCCGGACGTGCTGGACACCTGGTTCAGCAGCGCGCTTTGGCCGCACAGCACGCTGGGCTGGCCGGAAAAGACGCCGGAACTGGACTACTTTTATCCCACCAGCACTCTGATCACGTCACGCGACATCATCACTCTATGGGTGGCCCGCATGGTGCTGATGGGTCTGAACAACGTCGGCGAAGTCCCGTTCAAGGAAGTCTACATTCACCCCAAAATCTTGGACGGGCAGGGCGAAACGATGTCCAAGTCCAAGGGTAACGGCGTGGACCCGATCGATGTGATCGACAAGTTCGGTCCCGACGCCCTGCGATACGGACTGGCACGTCTGGCCACCGAAACGCAGGACGTTCGAATGCCCGTGCAGTACGAATGCCCGCATTGTGAAAAGCTGATCGACCAAACCAAGAAGAATCGATCGCTGCCGGTGGTGGCATGCCCGGCCTGTGACAAATCGTTTTCGACCCAATGGGCGGAAACCGACGCAGACAAAGCGCACCCACGCGGGGCGGTGGTCAGCGAGCGTTTTGAAACGGCGCGGAACTTCGTCAACAAGTTGTGGAATGCCGCCCGTTTTGTGTTGATGAACATGGACGGATACCAGCCCAACTATGTTCGCATCGCGACCTTGCCGCTGGAAGACAAATGGTTGCTCAGCCGTCTGGCCACGGTGACCCGGCAAGTCAGCGACGGCATTGAAAACTATCAATTCGCCGAGACGTCACGGATCCTGTACGACTTTGCCTGGGACGAATTCTGCAGCTTCTACGTCGAAATCGCCAAGCCGCGCTTGTCCGATCCCGAGCAGCGTGACACGGTCCAGGCGATGATGGCGCACGGTCTGGACACACTGCTGCGTTTGCTGCACCCGACGATGCCGTTTGTCACCGAATCGATCTGGAGCTTCTTGAATGTGGCCGCCGGCCATCGCGGCGTTCCTCATCCCGCCGACCCGGGTAAGTTCTTGATGCAAGCGGCGTGGCCTGACGCGGACGAAAGTCACTACGACGAAGCGATCGAGCGTCAGTTCAACGAGTTTCAGCAAGTGGTCGGTGCGGTCCGCCAGATCCGTGCCAGCCAGAACATCGCGCCTCGCGAAACGGTTCCGGTGTCCATCCGTTGCACCGAGTCGTCGCAAGAGTTGTTGCAACCGATGACCGACTACTTCGGCCAGCTTTGTGGCGCCGAAGTCACCGCGTTGGGTCCGGATGCGAAGCCCTTTGACGTCGACGCGCCGCTGAATCTGCCGTCGATCGACATCGACGTTCACGTGGACTTGGACAAGTTCATCGACGTGGACAAGGAATTGTCACGTCTGGAAAAACTGCTCGGCCAGATCGTCAAACAGATCTCCGGCAAAGAAAGCAAATTGTCCAACGAGAACTTCGTCTCACGAGCCCCCGAGCAAGTCGTGGCCAAGGAACGAGAATCACTCGACGACCTGCGCAAGCAACTAGCCGTGGTCGAAGGCGACATCCAGCGTCTGAAGTCGCGCGGCTAGACATCGTCGCCTTTCGCTCCCGCGAAAGTAGCGAAACCGCCAACCCGAACCGATCCGCCAAGTGAGCGTCCCCAACCCTCATGCGGCAAAATTTCACACAGATAACTGGCGGTTTTCACGGCAAATTTCAACCTTGGCGGGAATATAACGGTGTCCAGACATCGCCCGTTTACCCGCCCGCCACGGTCCCATGCCCCAGCCCCTCCGCGAAGCTTTCATTCCCTTCCTTTTTCTGCCGGTGCTACTTATCGCCGCCACCGGCCATCAATCCCTGTCTGCCGATACCGCGATCACCAGCGTCGACACCGGCCGAACGATCACCAAAGTCCGGTCCGCCCACCATCCCGACGGTCCAAGAGTCATCGCCAGCACGTACGAGGGCGATGTGATCGCCGTCGACCATCAGGGCGACTTGATCTGGACCTGTCCATTGTCCGGCGTGATGAACCACGATCTGTGGGTTGCGGACCTGGACGGTGACGGCAGCGACGAGGCCTTGGCCGCCAGCGCCGATGGGTACGTCTACTGCATCAGTGACGACGGACAGCTTCGCTGGCGATTCAGCGCCAACGACGCGCCCATGATTTCGGTCTGTGTGATCCGAAACCTGGGAAAGCCGGTCGTTGTCTGCGGCGGATTTGACAATCAAGTCCGTTATCTTTCACCCACTGGCAAATTGCTGGACACCCTGCATTCGTCGACCTATTCGATCGCCAAACCTTGGGGAAAAGACCCCAGCAAACCGCGTCCGCCGGCGAAGCTGCACGTCGCCAATTTCTTGCGACCGGTCACCAATCCCGATGACCCGGCCAATGATCGATTGTTGATTCATGGAACAATGAACGGCATGCAGGATCGCGGTGCGTTCTATTTGTTCAAGCCGTTCGCGTCACAACCCGATTGGATGATCCGATCGCCGTCGCCCACGGTCGTCGGTCATGTCCACGTCATTCCCGCCGACGATAAAACGCCACCGCGGATCTTGGTCGGGACGTCGGGACACAGCAGCAACATGGCCGTGTCCATTTTGACCACCGAATCCGATCACCAGCAAACGTGGCAGATCCCTCGCCGGCACCCAAAGATTGATTCTTTCGGCTATCGCGTGGTCCAGCCGATGGTGATCGACGCCGACGCTAGCGACCTTGTGGTTTTGGTCGGAAACACTTTGGTGCGGATCTCCAGTCACTTGAATGAAGCCCAATCACGTCTGTACCAAGCCGATTACAGTTTTCACGACGCGTGGATGGATCATTCCAGCGGTCATCTGATTTTGGCCAGCGCCCAGAGCGGCGGAAGCTGCATCCATTTGATCAATGTCAAGCGACCTAATTGGGAACAGGATTTCCAACAAATCGCTCCACCGGGAAAGATCCAAGCGATCTTGGATGGATCGAAAGCCGTCCGTGAACAACTGGCCCATTTTCGTCGCCCCGATTGGGAACGCGAACCGTTGCCGGTGTATTTGATGACCGAATCACGCACCGGCGTCGAATCGACGATCGATCAACTACGGGCTTCTTACCCCAGCCCCGTCTTTCTGAACGGTCACCATACCGGACAGGCTGAAAAGTTTGACCGTTCCGGCATCCCCAGTGAAAAGTATCGCAATCGACGCGATCGACGACGCAAATACACGCTGTCGCAACAGCAAGCGTTGGACGAATTCATTCCGCTGTATGACGGTCATCCGGGCGTTGCATTCTGGGGCGGACACGGCAACGATCCGTTCATGTTCCAACCGGACACGATGATGAAGGTCATCGATGCGGCGGGTGGCAAAAAGACGGTCCTGATCTATCCCGAACTGGAGGATCACAGCGATGAATTCGCCGCGGTGACCGAACATTTGATTTACCCGCTGGCGGCGCACGCACAAACACGCAACGCCAATCTGTTTCTTCGCTGTAAGCACAATTTTTGGAACGGAAGTATCTATCAGCCAGCATGGGATCGGCTTCGAAGCGGTGAATTTGCCGACGTCTTTGTGCCCGCGATGGAAGAAACCAGTGACAAGTCGATGGAAATTAGCCTGGCATCACGACTGGGCATGTGGACCAGCGGGGCGGTCAATCAATGGGGTGCACGAAGCGTTCCCGACAACACCAGTTTTGATCGGTCACGCCAGCATTCGCACCAACGGTTGCCGAACCACTTCTTGCGAAACATGGTTTACAACATCAGCCTTGGCGCAACCTACATCAACAACTTTGCCGTCGATCAGGAATACATGAGTCTGTTGTGGGAAATGATCGCCAAAGGCGCCTTGTATGTTCCCAAGCGAGACGAAATCGTCAGTTTCAACCCGGTGCACCTGAGTATGGTGTCGCCCGACCACGAATTTTTGAACGAAGGCAACAACGTCAAGTGGTGCACGTTTTACGATGCCGACACCGAAGCCAAACGCAAGATGGTCTTCAGTCGGCTGAACGGCACTTGGCCCGGCGCCCCCAATACTCCATGGGATTTTTCTACCTATGCGGCCGGTGTCAAAGACCGCCGGCTGAACTTTTTGCCGCCTTATCCACACGGTCTGGTCTTGATCACGCCGCCACAGGGTGCGTCGGATGCACCGCTGCCGCGCGGAAAGCTGACCGACCATCTGCATCCGATTTATCGGGATGCCATGCAAGAAATACGGACCAGTGGTAAATCGTATCTTGATCGCAATGGTCGGCCTTCATTGGCGGCGGATCAACACGCCGACGTCGTCGCGGACAAAATTCGAACCGCAGCCGAACAGCTTCCGTTGACGGTCGATGGCACGGTCGCTTGGGTTGCCGCCGAATCGTCGCCCGGGCACCTGCGGTTGACCATTGTCGATGGCGGTTACCTGAACCCCGATGACCAAGTCGCAACGATTCGTTTCCATCGGGCCGATCCGGTGCGTGTCACCGATTTGCTGACCGGGCAAGTGATCGACCTGACGGATGATCCCACGTTGTCCGTGAAGGTTCCTTGTGGTTTGTTCCGGCTGCTGGACGTGCAGTTGAAGGGGCCCCTGTAAGCCGGAACCACCCGGCGTGATCCCTTCAATCCCGTTTTGCCGCATGCACAGCCGCCCCGGTGGCGTCCGCCTTCATTTCGGCTTTCAACCGGGCGTTCCCCCACCGGCCGACTCGACTATCATCTTGGTTGGTTGACGACGCCCACGCGGCGCTCGTTCTTTTCTTCCGCGTCGCGGATGCTTCTGCCACTGATCTGGATTGATTCGCTGAAATGCCCATTCGTTTGAAATGTTCGTGCGGCAAGGTGCTGTCGGTGAAAGACGAAATGGCGGGCAAAGCGGTCAAATGCCCGGCATGCAGCAAGCCGATTCGCGTCCCCAAGCCCAAGGCGGCCGCGGCGCCGGCGGCACCCCAGGCGCAATCCGAGTTGGACGATCTGTTCAGCGAGGAAGGTTTCGATCGTGTGGTCGCCGCGGCATGTCCCGCTTGTGGGGTGGAGATGAAGGCCGGTGCGGTGCTGTGCACCAAGTGCGGTTTCAACAAACAGACCGGCGAATACATCGAAGGCCACAAGGTTGCCGGCGTCGACGTCGACCTGGGAACGCTGCAACTGCAGATGGCCGAAGAATCGATGGGCCGCGACAGGCAAACGCAAGACGAAATGCTGAAGCGATCCGGGATGCCCTGGTGGATGCTTTTGGTCGTGCTGTTTGTCGTCGGCAGTGGTGCGACGCTGGCCGTGCTGACGGTGAACGCTGCCAACCGCGAAGACGATTCGCTGAACTTCAGTCCGATGAAGACGTTCTTGGCACTGGTCGCCGCACTGTTTTTCATCCTGGGCGGAATGGCGTATTTGTCGATTGTCATCAACGCATTCAAGAAATCGGCCAAGGATGGACTGCTAACCCTGTTCATCCCCGTCTTGTACATGTTCGTATTCGCGATCCAGACCCGCGGCGAGAATCTGAAACGCTTCTTCCTAGCGTTGATCGCATTCGGACTGGGCGGATATCTGGCATATCGTGCCGATCGCTATGTGCCCAGCAAAAAGAAGGCGAACGATTCCGGCAACACCGTCGTGACCCAGCGGATCGAAGATCTTTGGCTGCCACCGATCTTATAGCGTCTGCCTTTTGACGCTTGACCGCTCGATTGACTGGCGACCAAACCACAGGCAACCAACCATCGCGATCCACCGCCGTTGCTTGGCGATCGCTGCTGGCGAAGCCTTGGCGCATCAAGTTGGCGCCGCAATTCGTCTCGGCCGGCGCTCAATCGCCGATGTGGTCATCGGCATGCCCCGCACGGGTCCAAAGCTCAGCCTTTTCGAAAGGCTGTTCAGTCATCCGACGATGAACGCTGCGCACCGCACTCGGCGATCATGGATGGCCGTAAAGCCTTATGGATGACCGTCACTTAAATCGTGGCACGCGGCACAGTCCATCTTCACACGTGCATTGCTCATGTCATCAGGACCATGACATTCCATGCAGGAGAATCCATTGGTCTGACGCGCGGCCAGAATCTCCGATCGCAGAGACTCATGGTTCAACATTCGGACCACCTTCATGGCGCCATCCGCCGCCAATCGTCGACATCGTTCTTTTCGGTCCAGACTGTCGATCGGACAACCACTTTCACGGCACCAACGAGTCGTCGAAATGTGGCACAGGACGGATCCGGAAACACAAGGAATCGCCTCGTCCGCCCATTCCGGTTCGCCGGGCTTGAACTCCGGCAAAACGCTGGATTCATACCAACCCGCTAGATCGGAAATCATTGCGGCACGTTCCTCTTTTGGCCTTTCGCTGTGGAACAGGCCGATCAACGCACACGCGCCGTTGACGACGCCGCAAAGTGATCCATACCCACCCACACCGCCTTCGCCAAACCGCATCATTGCAATGGGAAAGGCGTCGTAAGGGGATCCAAATCGATCCGCCAGCGTGCCGACGACGCTGCCGACCACCGCGTACATGCAACCGCCCTCCGGATAAATTCGATAGGCTCGGTCGCCGACTTCTCGCGCGTCCAAGGGAACATAGACCCACCCCAGGGGCGACGCCATGGCGGAGGACAACGATGTCATTTGCATCGGGGTCCCACCCACACCCATGGCCGTTCCACCAACCCATCCCAAAGACGTCAAAACGGTGCGTCGCGATACAGTCGACATGACGACGGCCCTTAAACCGAGGAAGAAATTTCAAAGACGTATGCGAGCGAAAAATAGACGCCCAGCAAAATGAACAGCCATCCGGTGCCTGTACGTGCCCACCATTCCATTTGAGTCAGCACTTGGTAGGTCTTTCCGACCGATTTCGCACTGAACGCCAACAAAAAGGCCACCACCAAAACAGGGAACGCGGTTCCAATTCCATAAACCAGTGGCAAGAACAATGCACCACCCGGAAAACGCCCCTCAGGCAACTCAATTCCGACGTTCGACATGACACTGGATATCGCACCGGAATCCGCACCAAACGTCAGTGCTAACAACCCAAAAAACCAAGCGGCCGACGTCGGACAAAAGGAAACTGCGAACAAGACACCCAGCGGTAGTGCTGCCCAGATCCCCATGGCGTCCACTCGCTGTTGCAGTTTGTCGCTCATCATGGCGCCGCCGAATGAGACGACAACGATTCCGGAAAGCAACATGCCCAAAACCAAAAACACAGGTCCCAATGCCAGATGCATGTATTTCTGCAACCACAAGGAAACGGCCGGAATCGAAAGGCTACCGAACGCCAACACGCCGGCCAGCGCGATGTACAGCAGGCACCGCCCGAGTGTGTACAACAAGCCGGCATGAATCACGTGGCGTGAATTATCGACCTTGCTGCCGATATAGGAGATCGCTGCGATATTGGTGGCCAGAGGACATGGGCTGATCGAAGTCAGAAAACCCAAGTATAACGCAGTGATGGCGTAGGTCAGAAAGACAATCATGTTCATCAATCCATGTATTCTTTGACATTGGATTGAACGTAGGCAATGAACTTGTCTTTCTCGCGAACCAGACTCCAGATTTTTTCCAAGTCTTTGTATTGCCTGACCTTGTCCGACCGGATCTGTGCCACGATCAACGCCGGTCCCTTGACTTTGTACGCTTGAGCGAGCGCGGCATTTTCTTTCTTCTCATAATCAATCATTCGAAATTCGACCGATCCATCCGCCAGCTGCTTGGCGAACCCCTTGGTAACCGCCTGTTCCGAATATCCGCCCATCATCTTGCAGGTCGGACAACGCTGGGTGCGATGAAAGTACATCGCGATCACTCGATCCGGCGGTGACTTGACCGGTGCCTGGGACATCGCGTTTTGCGTGCCCCACGATGAGATGACCAACAGACAAATGATCCAACAATTTCGACCCATTTCGTGATACTCCCTGATCAATGACCGCATCGCCGTCGCCCGTTGGGAAATATCGCGATGCGATCGAGTTTCAAGATTCTGTTTTCTTGGTTTTCATATCGGGCAATGGAATCTCCGTCGCCTGTTCGGAAACTGGCGTTTCCATCGTCTTGGAAAGCATGCGTTCGACTTGATCGACGATCAAATGCTCGAATCCGTCGGTATCACCGACCCGCCCCCAGACTTCATCCAAGCGTTTCCAGTCGACGATTTCACCGTTCTGATACTTCGCCAGAACGACGACCGGCATCATGATTTCGAATCGATCGGCCCACTCGGCATTGTCAGGATCTTCATAGTTCAGCGTGTTCCAAAAAACGTCGCCGTTGTCCAACTGTGCCGCAAACCTGTGCATCAACACTTTTCGTGTTTGTTCTTCGATTGCACGACACGTCACGCATCGCGTGTTGCTGAAGAAGTAGTGCACCACCAAAGCATCGGAGATCACCGGGGCGTTTGAATCGTGGGTTGCCACGGCCGGCAATCGCGATTCGACGGAGCTGGCCGATTGAAGAGTTTCCAGTTGATCGGCGATCCGCGTCAGTTGCTGTTCGATTCGTCCGGCGGCCTGATTGTCCATCGTTCGAGCGATCAGCATCACCAGAGTCGCGGCGAAGAAAGAAATCACACACACGCCGAGTGCATTTTTCAGATCCATCGGTCCACCGTTTTTGTCAAATGAAGTCTTGTATCCAGCGATCAAGCCAACAGCTTTGCGATTTCATCGGGCGAAGGGACCTTGCCGACGACTTTCACTTCGCCATCGATCGCCAATGCGGGGGTCATCATCACGCCGAAGCTGGTGATCTGTGTGATGTCGGTAACCTTTTCGATTTTGGCTTCTGCCTTCGATTGCTCGACCGCCTGTTCCACGTTTTTCTTCAAGCAATCGCACTTGGAACATCCCGTACCCAATATTTGAATCAACTTCATTTCTGATTTCTCCGAATGTGAATGAAACGACAAAACGAGCCAGAGTTGGCCTACACAAAGAACCACCCAAAAGCCATTCCGACGATCGTGCTCATCAGAACGGTCAGTACGACAAAGGCGATGGTCTTCTTTCCGCCGATGACGCTGTAGATCACTGCGATGCTGGGCAGCGACAAGGCCGGCCCGGCCAACAACAGTGACAACGCCGGGCCGCGTCCCATGCCTAAACCTAACAGAGCTTCCAGGATCGGGACTTCGGTCAGGGTCGCGAAATACCACATGCCGCCGATCATCGACGCGACCAAGTTTGCGCGAAAGCTGTCACCGCCGACCCAACTGGCAACGATGTGTTCAGGAATCAGGGCTCCGATGAATCCTGTTGCCAAAACGCCGCCGAAAAGCAGCGGAATGATGGACTTTGAAAAACTCCATGTCTCATTCATCCACGCGGCGATCTCATCAGCATCGAACCAAGACCCAACCATGATCAACGTCGCAACGAAAAGCGTCGCGGCGAAGTACCAGCGGTGGTGGTAGACCCATGCGACCCATTGATAGCTGGCTGGGGTCAGATCGGTTTCTGATTCGATCTGGTCGATGTTCAAAACCAGCTTTGTGCCTTTGGGTTGATCGCCGAGCGGTTGTTCCAGCTGGACACGATAAGTTTCGCTGGTCCGAATCAGCACCGACACGGTCATCTGTCGGCCATCGGTTGTGTTGATCACCGTTTGGCTGGGGTTGGCCCAATCGCTGAACACCAAAAACAGAATCATGCTGGCGAAGAACAGGACCGTTTGCCAGCCTTTGCGTTTGGCGGGCGGCGGATCAGGAAGCTGCATCGCCGCGGCGGTACGCTTCTGTTCATCGTTGCGAAAGATCACCGCCATGATCAGGCCGATCACGATGGCGAACACAATCGATCCGACCACGCGGGCGATGCCCAGATCCAACCCCAAAACACGCGCGGTCAGAAAAATCGCCATCACGTTGATTGCCGGTCCGGCGTACAAGAATGCGGATGCCGGCCCCAAGCCCGCGCCGACGCGATAGATGCCCGCAAACATCGGCAGCACGCTGCATGAACACACGGCAAGTACGGTGCCGGACGTCGACGCGACCCCGTACGCCTCGACTTTGTTTGCCTTCGGGCCCAGATGCCGCAGCACGGCTTCCTTGCGAAAAAACGTGGCGATCGCACCGGCGATGAACATGGCGGGTACGACGCAGGCAAGTGTGTGATAGCGGACGTACCACTGCAACATATAGAACGCTTCGTGCATCGCGTTTTGCACTTCGGGGCTGGTGAAGTTCACGTAATAGGCGAACAGGAACACACCCACCAAAGCCGCTAAGATTCCCAGTTGTTTTCGGTCCATCGTTCCAGTCCTACGGCAAGCTGCCCTTAGTTTGCTATTTGGCGTTTTGTGCAAATACAGATAACAAAGAATCGGGCGACACACCGGACGCCTCGTTTTTCAATTCAAATTCAATCGCCGCTTCGTTGGTCGGCTGAACCAACGCGAAGTTGGTAGCGACGGTCAAAAACCGTCCCGTCGCTACGCCTTCAAGGCAGCCTGTTGTTGTTTCACATTGTTGTTCAAGACGTTTTCCACGCACTCGGTGAAGCCGGTCAGGCAGCATACCGTCGAACGATAGAAGACCATCTGGCCACGCTTTTCCGTACCGACCAATCCGGCGTTCTTCAGCACAGACAGGTGCCGGGAAACGGTCGACATGTCAAACCCGACGACTTCGGTCAGGTCACACACACACCGTTCTTCGTGCACCGCAAGTTCATCCATGATCTTCAATCGCGCCGGATGGGCCAGCGCTTTGAACACCTGAGCGCGGGCTTCGTATTTGGCAAGTTCTTTTTTCTTCATGACCGTATTCCTATCGACCAACATTACTTGGCAGTTTAGCCAAATAAGCAACAACCATCAACATAACTTCGGCTGGCTTTTGCAGACTGCGACACTTTGCACCGGGGCCAAACCTGCGACCTAGAAACCGGTCGAAATCAAACGACGATGCCCGACATGACGCCGAGGCCTATTTGTGCAGAATCAGCTTGTTGTTGCGTGTCCGCTTCAATGTGTAGACCTCGTCCTGCAAACAGATGAAGACCTGGTTGCATCCGCCGGCCAGTTCGGCAAAGTCCAACACGTGGCAGTTGCCGCCATGAGATTGCAACGCGGCACGGCCGGAACTGGGCACCGGCGGCTTCGAACTGCAAGACGCACAGACGTCGTCGCTGTCGGATGGATTCCCATACCGAGCCTTCGTCGGACAGGGCTCGCCCGCCGCGTCGCTTTTCAGCGGCAGCGACACGGGTCGTTTCGGCTGTTCGTTCGGCTCGTTCATGGACATTGTTCACCCTGCGGCCATCAGTCCCTGCCGCTATTGAGAATCGCTTGCAACAAGGTGAACGACCGGAGGATTTATGTCAATGCTGGCTGTGAAAAAACTTTCGTCTGCAGGGATAGCAATATTCATTTCGTTTCGCCGCCAATCACTCCTGAATCCCTCATCGGTTTGTCGGCGCAGCGAACGAGCCGTCCTTCGGTGATGTCTGCTCCCGCGTCGCGCACGAAAAAACGGCGATGGTCTCGAGATGACTCGAAACCATCGCCGTTTGCGATGATCGGCGTGCGACCGGGCCGCGACAGCGTTATTTCCGCCCGCAGCCGAGCCACCACTACGCGGCGTGAAGCGCTAGAACTGGGCCAAACGGACGTCTTTGAACTCCGTCCACATCGGCTTTCCGCCGTGCAGCTGAAGGGCCAAAACGCCTTCGGACAACGCTTTTTCGGGGTGCTTGTCGGTGAAGTCCAGCACCAGACGGCCGTTCAGGTAGTGTTTGATGTTATTGCCCTTCGCGATGATGACGACGTCGTTCCAGTCGTCGACCTTCATCAGTTCTTTGAAACCGGCTTGGTCGATCAGATCGTCACGCAATACCTTCTTACCGTCGGCATCCCAGACGGCGACTTCGCCGACCATGCACATGCGTTTCCGGCTGCCCTTTTCGTCGTAGATAAAGCTGGGAACGTTCGGGAAGTCTTCTTCGTTGCGGACTTCGTGCTGATAGCCTTTGACGACCCAATCATTGGTGGCCTGCTTGCCTTCGGTGACGCGAGTCGACCGGTACTGGATGCCGGAATTGTTCGTCACGCTGCAGCGGAACGACAGACGCAGTTCGAAATCGCCGACGTTTCCGCCTTCCCAGATCAGGAAGGTGTTGCCCTTGGAAGGATTTTCAGGGGTGGTTTCACCGTAAATCACTCCGTCGCGGACCGACCACAATCGGGAATCGCCGTCCCATCCGGTCAAGTCTTCGCCGTTAAAGATGGGCTTCAGTTCGGGCGACGGCGCCGGGGCGGCCGTGTCATCGGCCGATGCGACGTTGAAATTGGTAACGGTGAAAGCGGCCAAAGCCACGGCAAGGCCGGCAAGAATGCAGCGGCGAGAAATCGAAAGGACCATCAGGCAGGTTGCTCCTGGAGATTCAAAGGGAAGGGGTGGGGCAGTACCAAAAGGTGTGCTTTGCGGCGGAATCAGAATGCCATCCGCCAGGCAGGGACTGCAGCAGTATGATCGCCCGAGCCGGCCGGCTCAATCAGCCAAGCTGACGCAGTGATCCGAAACATCGGATCGCGGCCAGCCCAGCGACGGTCGCCGGCAACGCCGCCTTGCCAAGCCTGGCTACTCGTTCGAACGCATCCGATCGTCGGCGGCCCGATCGTCACGTTTCTGGCTCTCGGTCTCGGCCAGCTCTTCACCGCGTTCGCCGGTCTCGACTTGTTCATCGGGAATTTCCGCACCATGTGGGTCCAGGGTCGGTCGATCCGTCTCGTCATCCAAACGCGACCGCAGTTCCAGGTCCGTGAAGTGCTCCAATCGCTCCGCCTTGTCGTGGATCCGTTCCTGGTCCAAACCCGCCCGTTCGACCAAGTACTGTTCCCACAATCGGTGCGAACGCACGAGTTGTTGAGCTCGGGAACGACCGGATTCCGTCAGACGAAACGAATCTCCGTCACGCGATACTTGTCCCTTGATCCGCAAAAACGTCGTAGCCAGGTGCAACGGCAATCTACCGGTCAACAGATTGGCCGCCAATTCACCCGCACCGGCAGCATCCACCGTTTGCCGTTCCCCCAAACGAAACAGGTACGCACAAACGTCGTCGCACAAAATTCGTAACGCCAACAACCGTCGACGCACCAAGCGAACCAAGATGCCGTGTCGCGGTCCGAACAACGCGGCGGCGGCCAACAAGGCGCCGGCGGAAACCGCCATCATGCCGGCGGTCGATGTGCTGCGGTAACCAAAGCCTGCGGGAACCGCGATCGCACAAAGGTGCCCCGACACCGCGCTGACGATCGCCAACAATGTGCTGATCGCGATCATTCGTCCCAGTCGATCGGTCAACAAGAACGCGGCCGCCGGCGGAACGACAAACATGGCGACAACCAAGATGTTTCCAACGCTTTCAAAACTGGCCACCGCCGTCACGGCCACCAATACCATCAACACGTAGTGGATCAGGGTCGAACTGAACCCCATGGTTGTGGACAGTCCCGGGTCAAACGAACTGACCTTCAGCTCTTTGTAAAACAACAGCAAAAACGCCAAGTTGACCAACATCACGACAGCAAGCACGACCACCGCACGAGGTATCGCCCCGAAAACTGTGTCCAAGCGATCCAGCGGCGTCAGTTCGATGGCCCCGTACAACACACATCCCGGATCCAGATCCACGTGATCGGCAGCCTGGACGACCAAGATCAACCCCAAGGCAAACAATGACGTGAACACCACGCCCATCGATGCGCCTTCATCCACGCTGCCGGCTCGGCGTATCCATTCGGTGAACAAGGCGGTCAGAACGCCAACGATGACCGCCCCCAAAAACATCGGCACGCTGGAACGACTGTCGCTGATGAAAAACGCGACCGCCAAACCGGGCAAGACCGCGTGGGTGACCGCGTCGCCAAGCAGGCTCATGCGCCGCAACACCAAAAAGTTACCCAACAGCGCACAGGCCACGGCACAAAGCACACCGGCGACAATGATCCAGCCGTCCAGTTCCCACGTCAGCGTGTTCAGCGGTTCGATCATGTCACGGATCACGGCGACGTCTCCTGTGAATCGGAGACATTCCTGTCGACACCAGCCTTTGCACCGGAGCTGGCGTCGTCACCGCCGCCGTGGTCCAAACGGTGCGGGCTTTCGGGAACCTGCACGCGACTGGGCGAATGCTGCAGCAGGTCTTCCAGTTCCGCGACCACTTCCGGTTCCAACACGTGTTCGATCGCATCGGCGTCGCGATCGACGCGTCCCGGTGCGATGTCCGCGTAATTGATCAGGTACAGTTCCCACAGGCGGTGTTGACGCGTCAGACGAGCCGCCTCGTTGACCCCGGCTCGCGTCAATCGGACGTGCTGGTCGCGGTCACGGAACCTAACCAAGTCGTCGTCTTGGGCACGATCGATCGTGCGTTCCAATTGCCGCGGCGTCCAACTGCGGACCGGCAACAGAGTTTGCATTGACAGAAATTCGCGGAATCGATCGGGAACCCCCGACGCATCACGTTCCAATGTTTCATAGATCGCCCGCAACAAATGCTGGCGTTCAATTTTGCGGTTCAAACGCAATCGCCGCAGCGTCCGTCCCAGGATGCCCTTCTGTGGCCCCAGGAACATGCTGAAAGCAAAGAACGCCGTGCAAACCAAGACGATCATCGCGCCCGATGGCAGCTTGGAAAACAACGCACTCATCGCAGCGCCGATGATTCCGCTGATCGCACCCAGCGTCGCGGCGATCAACGTCATCGGGGCCATCCGCTGAGTCCAAAACCGCGCGGCCGCGGCAGGGATGACCAACAACGCAATCATCAATACCAATCCGACCGCTTGCAGACCAACGATCGAAACGGCGACGACCAAGGACATCAACGCGATGTCCAGCAACAACACGGGCAACCCACGTGATGCGGCAAACGATTCGTCGAAGCACAGCAGCTTGAATTCTTTGAACAGCAATACACACAGCGTGACCGCGACGCCGGATGCCGCGATGATCCACTTCGCATCGGCCAAACCCATCGACGCGGTTTTGCCATAGATGAACGCTTCCAACCCGGCGGCGTGTCCCGTCTGTGTTTGCTGCACGATTCCCAACAGCGCGATGCCGGCGCCGAAGAAAACGCTCAGTACGATTCCCAGCGCGGCGTCTTCATGCAATCGCGTCAGATTGCGGATCAACAGGATCACAGCCACACCGATCAGGCCGCTGATCGTCGCGCCGAACAACAACGTGGGCAGCGACTTTCCGTCCAATCCAACCGCACTGGCGATCAAAAACGCCAACGCGATCCCCGGCAAACTGGCGTGACTGATCGCGTCACCCAGCAAGGCACGACCGCGCAGCAGCGTAAAACTGCCGACCAGCCCGCCGGCGCAACCCAGCACCGCAGTACCCAGAATCACCACACGGCTGTTGTAATCGCGAAAGGTCAAAACGCGTTGCCACTGCGACCAGGTCGGCCAAGTCACACTGCGATCGGTCAACGTCGACGTGCCTTCGGCGGCGCAAGCCGTCGATCCACAAGCGACCGACATCAGCAAGACCAAAATCACGAAACCCACGGCCGCCGAACCGAACGGACGTCTGAGAAACCCACGTAGAAAACCACCGATAAACATATTCTTGATGAAGTCGCGAAACGTCGCCGACGAATCACAGACTGCGTTCCCTTCGCCGCATCGCTTCGGTGACTTCGTCCAACAGCGTCAGACGTCCGCCATAAGTCTTTTGAAGATTCTCCGACGTGAACACTTCGTCGACCGGACCATGGGCGACCACTCGCATGTTCAACAGAACGACGTAGTCGAAAAAGTCCGCCACGGTTTGCAAATCGTGATGGATGACGACCACCGTCTTTTGCAACGCCTTCATCTGTCGCAAGATCTCAACAATCGCTCGCTCGGTGGCCGCGTCGACCGCCGCGAACGGTTCGTCCATCAAATACAGATCCGCGTTTTGGACCAACGCGCGAGCCAAAAAGGTCCGTTGTTGTTGCCCGCCGGACAGCTGGCTGATTTGACGTTTCGCCAAATGCGGAATGCCGACTTGTTCCAGTGCATCCATTGCCGCCCGCCGATGTTTTTTGCGGACCGGCATGCACCAGCCGATTTGCCGGTACAACCCCATCGTGACGACCTCCAACGCATCCACCGGAAAATCCCAGTCGACCGTTTCGCGTTGGGGAACGTAGCCGACGCGACTGCGTTGATGCTTGTATGTGTCACCGAACACGCGAACCCGGCCCGACGCGCGTGGCACCAGGTCCATGATCGCTTTCAGCAACGTGCTTTTGCCCGCCCCGTTGGGACCGATCACGCCGACCAGCGATCCGGCGGGAAGATCGAACCCGACATCCCAGATGACCGGTTTGCGGTGATACGCGACGGTCAGGTCATCCACCGACAAGGGAACCGACGTGTCGGCAGTCACCGCAGGACCGCTGGATGACGTTCCATTGGGGGACGATGCGCCGGACGACGCTGCGTTGACGGTGGAACCGGTGGCGGTCATGACGATGGATGTTCTTTGACGGAGTTCAATTTGCCGTGCATTCCCGATTCTGGTGCCTGGCCGCCCAACGCACGCGCGACGGTCGTCACGTTGTGATCCAGCATGCCAACGTAGGTTCCTTCGTAAGTGCCTTGCGGCCCCATGGCATCGGAAAACAAAACACCGCCCAACTTAATCTCGAATCCCTGTGCGGCGGCACCTTCGATCAAGGCCTTGATGTTTTTGGGCGAAACACTGCTTTCGGTAAACACCGCCCGCACTTTCCGTTGCACCAACAGATCGACCAATTCGTTGATCTGCTGCAGGCCCGCTTCCGATTCGGTCGAAAGGCCTTGCACGCCCAACACTTCCAAATCGTAGGCACGACCAAAATAGTTGAACGCATCGTGTGATGTGATCATCACACGGCTTTTCCTGGGGATCGTTGCCAGGGTTTTCTTAGCGTACTGGTGCAATTCTTCCAATTCGGATTGATACGCTGCTGCGTTTTGCCGAAACGTTTCCGCGTCTTTGGCCGAAAATTCAACCAACGCTTCGCTAATCACGTCGACGCACTGCGACCAAGCGGACGCGTCCATCCACACGTGGGGATCGGCATGCCCCGCAGCGTCGTCTGGCAACAACAAGTATTCCTTGTCGATCCTTTCGGTGACCGCAAACACAGGCTTGCTGCGTCCGACCTGGCCCAGGGTGTCCGCTAGTTTTCCTTCCAGCATCAATCCGGAATAAAAGATCACGTCACCGGACATGATCAATGCCACGTCGTCACGCGACGGGTTGTACAAGTGCGGGTCCACGCCGGCACCGATCACCTGAACCACATCGACGCGCTCACCGCCGACCGCACGGACCAGATCCGCCACCATGCCCGTCGTCGCAATGACACGGATCGTTGCACCGGAGCCGGGCGATTTCGATTGGTTGTCGGACGGCTTACCGCACCCGATCCAACAAGTGATGCACACCAACAAACCGATACCCAAGCATCGCGCCGGTGTGCGGACGGTGTGCGGCGTGCGTCGCAGGGACATCGCTAGACCTTCTGTGCGAAAGCGCGAATGTCGGCTTCCAGACTGGCGACGCGCTCATCCAAGGTCTTACCGGCTTGGCCCAAGTCTTGCGACTGTTCGGGTGACAATCGCGTGAACATATAGAACTTGACCTTCGGCTCGGTGCCGCTGGGACGCACCGCGACATAGTTTCCTTCGTCAGCCAGGTCCATGATGATCAAGTTACCGTTCGGGCCGGCCAGCGGGCTGGTGCTGCCGTCGGCAATGCTGGTCGTCGTGTTCGCCTGGTAATCACGCACCGCAGCCACATCGATCGAGGCCAACGATTTCGGCGGGTCGCTGCGGAATGCGGCCATCAGCCGCTGCATCGCAGCCATGCCTTCGCTGCCTTCCATGAACACGTTGACCAAACTTTCGCGGTGCAACCCATGTTGGCGGTACAGATCATTCAAGTACTCGTGCATCGACTTTCCGGCCGCTTTCAATTCCGCCGCCAGTTCGCTGATCAACATGCAGGCAACGGCGCCGTCTTTATCGCGGCAATATTGTCCGACCAGATAGCCGTGCGATTCTTCGGTGCCGAACAGAAAATCATCCGGGCCTTCGCGATCCACGACTTCGGCAATGTACTTGAACCCGACCAACAGATCGCCTTCACAGCGAACGTCGAACGATGCGGCAATGCGACGAATCAACTCCGTCGTGACCAGCGTTTTGATCACGTACTTTTGTGGATTCAGCTTGCCCGCTTCCTTGGCTTTGGAAAGCACGAACTGGGTCAGAATTGCACCGATCTGGTTGCCATTGAAGGTCGCCCATTCGCCTTGGACGTCCGTGGTCAGCGGCGCCGCCACGCCCAAACGGTCGCAATCCGGGTCGGTCGCCAACACGACATCAAATCCGCCAGCCTTTGCCGCTTCGATCGGCTTTTCAAACACCGCCGTGTTTTCCGGGTTGGACACGTGGCCCGGGACGTTCGGGAAATCGCCGCTGGGTTCGGCGTGCGGTTCATACACCGTCACATCATCGAAGCCATCGCGTTTCAACAATGGAACGACCGCCGCCGCGCCCACACCATGCAGCGGTGAATACAGAATCTTGGCATCCCGTGGACCTTCGAACCGGCACGCCGCAGCCGCGTCAATGAATTTCGTATCGATTTCGTCGGTGATGATTTCCACACGACCGTCGGCCAACGCTTCATCGAACGGCGCGACGCGAATGTCTTGGCACGACATCACCTTGTCGATGATCGCCTTGTCGTGAGGCGGCAAGACTTGACCGCCGGTCGACCAATACACCTTCACCGCGTTGTCACTGGGCGGATTGTGGCTGGCGGTCACCATGATGCCGCAATCACAGTTCTTTTCGCGTACCGCAAACGACAACTGAGGCGTGGCTCGATAGTCGTCCAAGAAGTAGACCTTGAATCCCGCGGCCACCATGATGCCGGCGCACAGTTCGGCAAAGTGACGCGACTTGTGCCGCGTGTCATAAGCGATCGCACACGACAGGTCATCGCCGCCGACATGTTGGACGACATAGTCCGCCAGACCTTGAGCACTTTCACCGATGGTTCGGTCGTTGATGGCGTTGCTGCCGATCTCGTACATCCGGCCGCGACGGCCACCGGTGCCGAAGGGAATGATGGTCCAGAACACGTCGTCCAGCTTTTGCCACTTTTCGTCGCGGATGTGTTGGGCCACGACGTCGCGATAATCGGCATAGCGATCTTCGGTCAACCAAGCGGTGATGTTTTGGACCGCCGATTCGGTCAGCTTGCCGTCCTTTTGCGCCTTGTCGATCGCTTGCAGCAGTTCGGGCTGGTTCGTCTCTGTCGTGCTCATGTTTCGGAAAAAATGGGTGGCGTGGAAGATATCGACGGGGCGGGGAGAGGTGATGCCGACGCGAAGGTTGGGGGAACGGGTCGAACGCCCCGGATTCTATTTGTTTTTCGGGGGCTTTCGCAACGAGGCAGCGATCGGCCCCGCCGCGGCCCGATGCTTCAACGTCACCACCAAATACGTTCATAACGGAGCACTGGCGTACCGAACGGCAACCTCGCGGGGTATCAATTTCACGGTGGCGGTTGTCGGCAAACGTTTCGGCGATTTCAATTGGCGAAAACTTGGCCGACGGTTTCATCCGAACCCAGCCATCTTCTCAGCTCCTTCCTGGTTTTTTAGCGGACAAATGGCCGACCTTATCATCAGCGTCAGCGGACTGCGTGGCATCATCGGCGAAAACTTGACGCCCGAGGTCGCGGTGCGGTATGTCGCCGCGTTTGCCGCACAATTGCCGCCGGGCCCGGTGGTCGTCGGTCGCGACGGCCGTGACAGTGGGCCGATGATGAAATCGGCCATCATGGCGGCGCTTGCGGCCAGCGGTCGCCAGTGCATCGATGCCGACGTCTGTGCGACGCCCACGATCGGCGTTTTGGTCAAGGCACGGGGTGCGGCGGGCGGTGTTCAAATCAGCGCCAGCCATAACCCGCCCGCATACAACGGCATCAAGCTGTTTGGTGGTGACGGACGCGTTTTAGATGCCACCAAGGGTGCCGCGGTTCGCCAAGCCTACCTAGATGGCCGATCCGCCTTCGTTTCCCACGACGCCTTGGGCGAGATTACCGTCGACGAAGATCCGCATGCCGATCACTTGGCTGCGGTCTTGGCGACGATCGACCGCGATCGCATTGCCGCCGCAAAGCATCGGGTGCTGCTGGATAGCAACCACGGCGCCGGCGGCGTGCTGGGCGAGCGTTTGTTGAAGGAACTCGGGTGCGACGTGGTGTCACTGGGCGCAACGCCCGACGGCCAGTTCGAACACACGCCGGAACCGACCGAAACGAACTTGCGTGACGTCGCCAAAGCCGTGAAGGAATACGGATGCAGCGTTGGGTTTTGCCAAGACCCTGATGCGGATCGCCTGGCCTTGGTCGATGCCGATGGCCGCTATGTCGGCGAAGAATACACGTTGGCGTTGTGCGTCCAGCGTGCGATGAATCAACCCGATCTGCGTGGCGCGATCGTCATCAACGGCGCGACCAGCGGGATGAGCGAACGAATCGCCGCCGCGGCCGACCAGCCGTGTTTCCGCAGCGCCGTCGGCGAGGCCAATGTGGCGGACATGATGATCGCAAAAAACGCGACGTATGGCGGCGAAGGAAACGGGGGCCCGATTGACCCGCGTGTGGGATACGTCCGCGACAGCTTTGTGGCGATGGCCCAGGTTTTGGATCTGATGACCACGACCGACCAGACGCTGGCCGAATTGGTCGACCAGATTCCACGGCTACACATCCACAAGTCAAAAGCGGAAGTGTCTGCGGACCGTTTGCCAGAACTGTTCGATGCATTGATCGAGCTGCACGGCGATGCCGAAGCCAGCACCGGCGACGGCTTGCGACTGGCTTGGCGGGACAAATGGCTGCTGGTCCGTGGCAGCAACACCGAACCGATCGTCCGAATGATCGCCGAAGCCGAATCCGAGACGATGGCGCAGCAGCTGTGCCAGTCCGCAGCCGATCTGTTGCAGAAACCCTGAATCTGTTCCCCGCCGTAACACCGTAGGTCACGCTGTGCGTGACGGGCCCAGGCCGAAAAAGTCCTCCGTCCCCTTAACTCGATCGTGGCAGCAACACCGAACCGATCGTCCGAATGATCGCCGAAGCCGAATCCGAGACGACGGCGCAGCAGCTGTGCCAGTCCGCAGCCGATCTGTTGCAGAAACCCTGAATCTGTTCCCCACCGTAACACCGTAGGTCACGCTGTGCGTGACGGGCCCAGGCCGAAAAAGTCCTCCGTCCCCTTAACTCGATCCGGTCGCGAGCTGAAAGCCAAACTCGCTAAACAATACCCTGGAGATGACTCTCGTCTCGACGTTGCCATTCGGGCTTGCTCCTTTTTGCTTCTTTTTCCGCCCCCTGACTCTTAACAGTCTTCTGCCGACCATATTCGTCACTCGTCAACCCAGTGTAGCAAATCCGTAATCTGGTCAAACTCGGTGACATTCTCGAGATCGAGAACTTTGAAAGCTCTATTACTACAACAATGATTCCAAACGAAGTCGGCTTGTAGGTAAGACTCATAGCTCTTAATCTCTCCTCCAACTCGGGCCCTTTGAAACTCGGTACGTTTTAAAGAAACTGGAACGTACACGCCGTTCTGCGATCTCCAAACGTAGTTAGTTCTCGAGAATACTCTCCCTTTCGTACCCTCAGGGGTAAGGACACGCACAACCCGCTGGTCAGGCATCAAGGTATCACGATCAAAACGCCATTGCGTGCAGAGTCCGCTTTGCGTTTCAGCCCCTGTAAACAGCTCGACTAGCACGTGTTTCTGGCCAACCTCCTGGCTAGACACTGACTCTGCGCCTGTCTTTAACGAAGATAGGAATGCGCGCGTCGCGTCGTCAACGCGGTCGATGAAGGGAAAAGGATTGATACCCAGAGTGGAAAACTCGGGTATACCAAAACTCTTACGCACCTGGTCAATGTCAGAGTAGCTCCCACTTTTCCGATTCCCTGGAGTGACAAGCAGATAGCGACCATTGTCGGTGTATTGCAATCCATAGATGCTTCTCGTTCGCGAGTCATCGTCTGCCTTAGATGCCCCAAAACGATCGATCGCCAGAGACGACACGAACAAGACTGGATTCGAGCCAGTCGACTGATAGCGAAATATCCTCTCTGAAACGGAAATGTCACCCCAAGGTCTGTCGATAGTCTGCTCTATCCGACACTTTACATCAAAGATCTTGATGCTCTCATTGTTCGAAATCAAAGCGTTTAAGAATGAGGCCGGTATTCTTGAGTCTTGAGTCTTCTGTGGGCCGGATTCGTTCGTTTCAACTACTTGAGCGCAACAAAGACTTCCAAGCAACTGCGAATAACAAATAGCCAGCAGTAGAATCAACCTCATCGTTGACCACGAGTTGCAAATTCGCGCAGAGACGCGATCAAGAAATTCATATCGCATTTGATACCCTCGTGAATTAACATTCTACTTCTATGATGCGACGCCGACTAGGCGTCGTCACCCGCTCGCCCCATCACCGCCTACGCTCGCCGGACGGGCTCGATTCAAATCTTAACAATGAATTAGATAGCTGCAGTCACTCACTAGGCACAGTTTATCAATTGGTAACCCGAAGCGTCAGCGAGGGGCCGAAGTTATTCATTCATCAAGAATCCCTCGCTGACGCGTCGGGTTACCGTTTTCATTGGCCTTCGTGTTGAATTGAAAAACAGTGCCTAGTTGCGCAGTGCAGAATCGACCAAAAAACAAAAAGCAAAATGGGACGCAAAGTAATAAGAAACACACACCCCAACTCTCCGGTAATGCTGGCAAACCAAAAACAGAACTATTGAACATCCGCGGAAGCAACTATTTCCAGACTCTCCGTCAGTTTCTCATTTCCCCAGTTGATGGAAAGCAAAATTAAGTTTTTGGAATCAGACACTGCTATCGCTTCAGCCAACTCACTCGGGATTCGGAGCTCGCACCGAAGCAGCAGTGGTTGAACTGCCAGCTGCTTGACGACCAATTGTTTGCCATCAAGCGTCGCTTCAACCAGGGCACGCCCGGACTGAAAATTTGCATCTGAATCGCGAGGATTATTCTGTCTAATGACCATAAACCGCGCATAGTAGACACCGTCCTGGGTTCGAAGAATACGCAACGATGATGGCACCACACGGATTGCTCGCGACTTTGCCAGAATCACTGACAGTTCACGCGACACATTGTTTTTCGCATCGAAGATTTGGATGGGAATAGTCCGAGACGAATCAACATCCTTAGTCGGCATCTCAATCTCCAGATAGACTTCCCCATCCGACGTCTTCGGGCCCACGCGAACAGACAAGCCATGATGTTCAGCGAGTACCTTCGCCTTGATCAGCTTCGCCGTGACTGGTGAAGTGAACCGAATCGGCACGCGTCCTTCAAACATTTTGGACGTCTCGTCGGCTTCGATAACGATGCTCTCTGATGGTGTTGCCAGGAGCGCCTCTACTTTACATTGCAGCGAGATTCGTACTGCATCCCCTCCTGCATCGCTAGGCAAATAGTTGACAAACTGTACGATTTGTTCGCGGTTGTGTCTCCGAGGAACAGCGATATTGACTCTAAAATCTCCTTGTCCTCCCGGCGATATGTGTGTAACACTTTTTTCCACCTCGACGCACTTACAGGAAGTGGATGGCTCACCAAATGCAACCTCAGAACCTGTGGGATTCTTTACTCGAAGCGTAACCGAGGTAGGCGTGCCAACCCTGACGGCAGGCACATGCCCTTCGCCGGCGTACGACCCATCGCCAAGCTTCCTAAGCTCAACTACAACGACTTCCGCTGCTTCGGCGAAACAGATGTGAAACGAAACCGAGAAATGAATCAGCAAAACCAAACTGTGTCTAAAAAACATTGTGCTGCAAAAAGGTTTTCTGCGACCAACTCGCGATCCGGGCGTCTTTAAACTAATCACGTCGAATATACCGCCCCCCCCACACACGCAACCCCACCCCCCCCCCTCTTTTTTCCTTTTTTTCTGACGCAGAACAAAGGGGGCAGCAGAACAGACAAGGACACGACAAAGGGGTCAACACGACAAAGGGGTCAGGCGTCTTTTCCGAAGTGATGCCCGCGGGTTGACAGGCCCAGATAAACGTATTGATCACATACGACACCGACGTCGATCGCTCGCTCATGGAGGCCTGTTGCGGTGGAGCCTGGGCGCGATGTACGGGACCAACGGAAGGGGTGGTGCCTGGAAACCGGAAGAGGTCAAGCCCGAAAAAGCCCTCCGTCCCCTTAACCTTAGCCTGACCGACCAGCGGGCAGCGTGAATGGTGCCTGCGGATGCATCTGAAAACTGGCGCTGCCTTGCGGTCAGGAGTTTCTGTATTCTTGCAAGCGTCCAGCGTCCTGTTTTGTTTGATGCATCCTTTGAATCCCCGAGTCCTGCGTCGTGTTTTTTAGGCCGAAAGCGAATGTGTCAGATTCCGCGAAGTCGCGGCTCGAGTTTTGCCTGCAGCAAATCGCAGAATGCATCGGTTTCGATCGGTTCACATTGCCGGTGCTGAGCCGAGAGACGTTGTTTCAGGTGTACGAGGCCGAGCGAACGCCGCAACAGGTGGTTGCATTCGTTGGCAAACACTTGGGGCACGATGTCGAGGGGATTCAGGTTCGCTTTGGGTTGCCGCAGGCACCAAGCACGGGGGGCGGATGTTGCGGTGGGAGTTCGTGTAGCGGACCCAGCGAATTGCCGGGCCGATACGACGCGACCAACCGATCGATCACACTTGATCAGCAGATCGACAACGATCCCGCCCTAGGAATCGCCACACTGATCCACGGCGTCGTTTGCGATCTGCTTTCACAGAACAATTTCGCTGGGGCACACTTTCCCGAACTGGTTGAGTTGGCCGTCGTGGGGACAGGGCTGGGCATGATTCGAAACAGCATCAGCCTGGTTGCCAAACATCCAACTTCTTGGGATTCAACGCAGTGGGAACTTAGCCCAAGACCTTTCTTAGATGGCCCTTCACTTGCCTACACCAATGCGATCGCCGCTTGGGTTCGTCAGGAGTCGTCGCCAGCCTGGGCCAAGGAACTGCCCGGCGATCTCAAACGGCCGATGCAAAAGTCGTTGAAGTTCTTGTTGAAAACCAACGACTGCTTTTTTCAACCAAGGTTGAAACAAACGCTGCTGTCGCAAACGCAGAGTGAATGGTGGCAGCTGGCCGCCAGCCCGACAACATCCAACCAGGTGATCGCGCTTCGGCACTTGCAATCGTCCGTCATGCCGGATGATGAACAGGAATCCTTGATCCTGGACAAACTGCGGTCGCCGTCCGCTGCGATCACACTCAATGCAATCGCCGCAGTTGAACGCATGGCGGCACAGGAACCTTCGATTGCCGGTGAAGCGATCGTCACTGAATTGCGCACGCTGACAGATCATCGCGACGATGAAGTTCGCGCGAAAAGCATGTGCGCGCTTGCTGGACTCGGTGCATTGGACGAAGCAACCGTCGAGACGGCAACGGACATGCTGGATGACCATCAAAAGCACCTCGTCTTCGCCGGCTTGTTCGCTCTGTGCACCCGCGACTCGGTATCGGAAGAAGCGGTACAAGCTGTGGACCGCTGCTTCGTTCGACTGTTGCGAGCGTGCGACTACGACTTCGCTGACCTGATTGCGGCCGGTTACCGGCGTTGGCTGACTGATCCTGAATCCCACTTGCAGGATTTGTTTCAGAACAGCCCCGAGCACCTAACCATTGCTTTGGAAACGCTGCAAAACGTCCCACAACGACTCGTTCCACTTGGCCGAATCGCCTGACGAATCGATTTCCGTCCGCTCAGTGCCCCTGTCATGCCGAGCGGGACACCGGGGGCAAGCCGTCGCTGGATGCGCCAGCATTCAGAATGCTCTGTCATGCGGAGCTTGACCGATACAGTACGATCGGGCGATTTTCCAGCTTTTCGCCACTCGGGCGGTTGGTTTACGCTGGTTCCCTGGTGAACATTCGACCGTCGGCATCGGTAATCTTCTGGCCCGCAAGTTGCTACCAAACCTGCGTCGATGGTTCGTTGCCACACCGACGGCCGATTCGCCCCTATTCCTTCTTTTCGCATGTTGGAAGCTCGATCTGATGACATGGACCCGTCGCCATCGCAGAAAACGCAGCACAAAACGACGGCCGCTGAGCGTCCAGCCGCTGGAGATGCGGCGTCTGATGGTGGCCGAGGGCAGCCCGTTTTCGTTCACCCAATCGGTGAACACCGCGGGATTGTCTGGGTCGATTTCCGCGCAGATCGATTGGGGCGACGGCACCACATCGACCGCTGCCGTTTCAGGGGGTACGTCGACCGGCCCGCTTAAGATCCGCTTCGATTATCGCTACGACACCGGTGGGTTCTTCACATCTTCACGGCGCAGCCTGCTGCAAACGGCCGCCGACGCGTTGGTCAAACGACTGACCGACGATTTGACCGCGATCCGCCCGTCGGGCAGCAACACGTGGACTGCGAAGTTCACACACCCGGGAAACGGATCCAACGCGACGCTGAACAACCTGAGCGTCAACGCCAACGAGATCTTGATCTTCGTCGGCGCCCGTGACTTGCCCGGTGGGTCGATCGGTTTGGGAGCGTCCGGCGGCTGGAGTGCATCGGGATCGCAATCCTGGCTGAACACGGTCCGCGGCCGCGGTGAATCGGGTGCACTGAATACGTCGGCGCCGACCGACTTTGGCCCCTGGGGCGGATCGATTTCGTTTGACAACCGAACGTCGTGGTACTTCGGCGCCGACCCGGACGGATTGAAATCGACGCAGAACGATTTTCTGAGCGTGGCCACTCATGAATTGGCGCACGTTTTGGGATTCGGAACCGCATCCAGTTTCCAACGATTGCTGGGCGGCGTTGGTTTCGGCGGGGCGAAAGCCAAAGCGGTTTACGGCCAAGGCGGCAACGTCCCCATGGCCGACGCGGGGCATTTCCGTGGCGATTTGGTCAGCGACGGACAGCAACCGTTGATGAGCAACACCATCGTCATGGGCACACGGAAACTGATGACTCCCTTGGATTTTGCGGCCATGGACGACATGGGCTGGGGCGTGCACAGCACCAAAGGCACCATTTCGGCCAGTCATGACTATGGCGATGACGGGTCGTACCCGGTCAGTATCGTGATGCGGGGCAGTGGTGCCGGCGAAAAGATGTACGAACGGTCCGCGACGGTCACCAACGTCGCCCCCGATTTGACCGTCGTCGGCAACCAAACGATTCTGGTCGACAAGTCGCTGTCGCTGACGGACCTGGGCAAGATCAGCGATCCTGCTTTCCGAAACACCAAAGCATCGCCGGCGACCAACGAAACGTTCACTTACACCGTCGATTGGGGCGACAACACGACGCCGACGACGGGCACCGCGACGATCGATCAATACGGCAACGCCAGCCGAGTGACGTTGGCCAGCTTCAACGGCAGCCACGTTTACAAATCGACGGGGAACTACACCGTGACGGTCACCGTTACCGACGATGACGGAGGCAAAGACAGCGCGTCGTTCCGCGTCAGCGTCACCGCACCGCCACAGTTGATTCTGGCGTTGGACCAAAAGACGATCGCCGAGAACGCGGGCACGGGCGCGACGCAATTGCGAGTCAGTCGTCCGTCATCGGCAACCGGGTCGGCTGTCACTGTGTCGCTACAATCCGATGCATCGGAGATTTCCATCCCCGCTCAGGTCACCATCGTTGCCGGTGAGACCACGACCGTGGTACCGATCGATGCGGTCGACGACCAATTGTTGGATGGAACGCAGATGGCCCCGATTCGAGCCACCGCCGCCGATTACTTGGCCGCATCGATCGATTTGGCGGTGACCGATGCCGAAGCGATGGATGCCGCGTTTTCGTCGGGCTCCGTGATCGAAGGCGGCAACCCCGTCCGGCTGACCGTCACACGCAGCAACACGGATACCCAACAACCGCTGACGGTCAACGTTGGCGGAACCAACCGACGGCTTTCATTGCCAGGGCAGGTCACGATCCCTGCCGGTCAGGCATCAACGACGATCGACGTCACCGCGGTCGACGACGACCAGGCGCAACTGACCGCTTCGTACAACATGACCTTTACGGCCACAGGCTATGCGTCGGATTCGGCCGGCTTGTCGGTTCTGGACGACGAGCCGCCCAAATTCCAGAACCAGCAATCGCCCACCGACGTGGATGACCAGCTGGGCACGACCGCGCTGGACGCATTGTTGGTGATCAACGAACTTTCACGCCGTGGCGAAGACGAAACACTGGACCCACAAACCGACGCATTCAGTGGTCGGTATTACGACGTCAACGGTGACTACTTGCTAACGTCATTCGATGCACTCTTGGTCATCAACGAATTGAATCGGTCGGGCGTCTCCGGCGAATCGAAC
This sequence comes from Crateriforma conspicua, assembly GCF_007752935.1. Classification (NCBI taxonomy): domain Bacteria; kingdom Pseudomonadati; phylum Planctomycetota; class Planctomycetia; order Pirellulales; family Pirellulaceae; genus Crateriforma; species Crateriforma conspicua. The sequence continues at coordinate 3,901,645 of NZ_CP036319.1, forward strand.
CCTGGCCCCATCGTCACATCAGTGGCAGGCCCGGCCCATTTGCCGAATGAAGATGAGTCGTCGGTCTTCGGCGACGATTCCGCGGCGGATGCTGCGATCGCGGAACTGTTCTAAGTCGCCTAGCATTCCCGTCGAATGAACCGAGACGAGTGATTCCACGGTGCGGGCTGGATTCACTCGGCCGGCTGGATTCACTCGGCCGGCTGGATTCACTCGGCCGGCTGGATTCACTCGGCCGGCTGGATTCACTCGGCCGGCTGGATTCACTCGGCCGGCTGGATTCACTCGGGCGCCTCAATTCATCGAAACGCGGTCAAACCGATTCGGTCACACCGACTTCTGCGCGGTCCGCGGGCAGCGCCACATGGCTGGACAAGGGACGAACGTCGGCCTTTTCCGATTGGCATTCCGAACTTGCCTGGTCGTCGCCGTGCGGTTGGATCGCATTGCTCAGTGATACATCGGCCAAGCGCGAGACGCCGCCACCGTTTCCACCGGCCCGTCGTCGCAACATCATCAGGCTGATGAATACCAACGCCAAGCAAGAAGCGCCCATCGCACCGGCCAACCGAACGGCAATCACGCCGCCGGGATGATCGGCCGCGTGCCCGAACCAACGCAGCGACAAACCGCTGCTGAACAGCAAACCGACGGTCGCCAGGCACAACAAGAACCATCCCATCCGTCGTCGGCGGTGTGGGTTCAGCGAAACGACGCCGACGAACAAGACAGGGATTCCGACAATCATCGGGATGAATTCAGCGGGATACTTCGCCGAATTGATGAACAACGCGAACACCGTTTGGATGCACAGCAGCACGCCCAAAAAGATCGTCAGTTGTGCCATTGATTCCTACCGCCAAGTGAAAATCGTGGTCACAGGTCAATCGCCGCTTCGCACGCGTGCAGCGCATTCGCCTGGACCGACGCTCCTGCGGCCGACGTCGTATCGGCCCCGCTCTAGTCTAGCCGCCCGGGGCGCCGCGTCACCACGCCAACCGGCCGTTCTTTGGCCGCGGGAATTGCAGCGAAACCAACGCCACAAGCACCACCTCAGTGACGCGGAATCCGGCACAAACGGCCGTCCCCCAAAGGTGGCCTCAGGCGGCTTTGTCGGCTTGGGCCGCCGCCCGGGCCCGTTTTTCGGCCGCGTTCTTGTAATCGACCACGTCCCAAACCAGGCCCAGTTTCTTCAACAGCACGATCATCATCCACGTCATGTCGAATTCCCACCACTTGTGCCCGTGCTTGGCCATTCGCGGGTAAGCATGGTGATTATTGTGCCAGCCTTCGCCGTACGCAAAGATCGCCACGATCCAGTTGTTGCGGCTGTCATCGGCGGTTTCGTAGTTCTTGTAACCCCAGATGTGCGAGGCACTGTTGACCAACCAAGTCGCGTGCAAAACCAAAACCAGCCGCAGACAGAATCCCCAAATGAACAGTGACGTGGCCAGCGAAAGGCCGCCAAAGGCGTAACCAATGCCGAACAATCCGGCACCCAGCGCCAAGTTCATCGGCAAGAACATCTTGTCCAAGATCCGCATCCCGCGATCTCGCATCAGATCCGGGACCCAGTGGTTCAAGTAGTCTTTGCGGTCGCCGTCATGGGTGTGAAAGGCCAACCAGAACACGTGGCTCCACCATCCGCCGTCGTGGGGCGAGTGCGGATCGCCTTCTTGGTCGCTGTGGGCGTGGTGTTTGCGGTGATCGGCCACCCAATCCAACGGGCTACCTTCGCCGGCCAGCGATCCGATTCCGCCGAACAGGTACCGCACCCAGTTGTGCGTCTTCATGCCGGTGTGCGTCAGCAGTCGGTGATAGCCCAAGCAGATGCCCAGGCTGCCGGTCAGCCAGTGCAGTCCGATCAGGGTGAACAACCCGGCCCAGGTGAACGTCATTGGTGCGAACAGGCATCCGATGTGGGCCAGCCCCAGCCAACCCAGGGCGTACAGGCTCAAATTGTCACGACGTCTCCGTTCCTGGGCGGTCGGCTTGCCATGATCCGGCTTCGCCATGCCGGTCGCGTCGGTTTCCATCTGTGGAATCGCCACATCGCCGGTTTTGGCATCCCCGTGGTTGGGATGCTGGTCAAGGCTGGGCGACTTAGGCGAATCGGCCTTCGTCGGATCCGATTCTCGGGTGGGCGAATCAATGACGGTCGACATGCAGTCTGTATCCTGGAAAAAGTCCGTGGTGAACCAGCGGCCGGATGCTTCGAAATGCGCTGTCTCGATCAACGCCGACCGCCGCTTGAGACGAATCTTAGCAATCGATTGAAACAGCCCTGTCACAGACCCGACGCCGCGTGTAACGGCCGTGTAAAATCTGTTCAGGTGTCCGGGCCAATCCGCCAACTTTGCCTGTTCCGACCGCCCATCGCAGCGTTCCGTACCGTGCCCCGCAGAGGGGTGCCGGGAATTGCCGGCTCGCCCGATCCCAGATCGGCTGCATCCGCGGTGGACCGTAGGGGTTGTAGCGATGATGCGGTTTGATCCGCCGGCCAAATCAACGCCTGTGCGGGTACGGCGGACCAGTCGCCCTAGGCCCGATCGCACGTTTGATCTAACCTAAACCGGTCCGCATCATCCCCGTTTTTCCGCCTTTTTCCGAAGCCGTCGACAGATCCTGGCATGCTGAAAGCGCTCGAACTGTCCGGATTCAAGAGCTTCGCCGATCGGACTCGGTTCGACTTTCCCGACGGCATCACCGTCGTCGTCGGCCCCAACGGGTCCGGCAAATCGAACATCGTCGACGCGATGAAGTGGGTCTTGGGCAGCCAGAGTCCGAAGAGTCTGCGCGGCAAGGAAATGGCCGACGTGATCTTCAAGGGCTCGCAAACCCGCGGCCCCTCGGGCGCCGCCGAAGCGACGATCATCTTCGACAACTCCTCGGGAAACCTGCCGGTCGATGCCCCGGAAGTCCACGTCACCCGGCGTGTGTATCGCAGCGGCGAAGGCGAATACCTGATCAACAAACAGGCGGTTCGTCTGAAGGATGTCCGCGATCTGATCCGCGGGACCGGCATCGGTATCGACGCTTACAGCCTGATCGAACAGGGCAAAGTCGACCGGATGCTTCAGGCCAACGCCAAAGAACGCCGCGCGATTTTCGAAGAAGCGGCCGGCATCAGTCGCTTCAAGGCAAAGAAAACGGAGGCCGAACGACGCCTGGGCCGCATCCAGCAAAACCTGACGCGTCTGGGCGACATCGTCGACGAAGTGGCGTCGCGATTGAAAAGCTTGAAGGGCCAAGCGTCTCGCGCGGAAAAGTATCGCCAGGCGACCGAACGCCTGCGTGAACTTCGCACCCAAGTCGCGTGGACCGACTGGCAGGAACTGACCCAGCAATTTGAAACGGCCGAAATCGAACTGGCCGAAGCGATCAAGCAACAAGAACAGCTGGAAATCCAACAACAGGAACTGCAACAACAACGCCAAGCGGCCGAACTGGAATTGCAATCGATCGCCGATGTGGCTCGCCAAGCGGAAGAACAGCGCGGCGCGTGGCTGGGGCAGATCGCGGAATTGGAAGGCCGATCCGCCGCCGATCGATCCACCGTCGAAGACCTGCGAAAGGCTCAGGCTTCATCGCTCCGGCGCATTCGTTTGTTACAGTCTCAAGCCGGATCGGCCGCCGCACAATTACGCTCCGCAGGCCAACGCTTGGCCGAATACCAGGCGGAACTGGACCGCGCGACCCAAAGGCATCAAGAAGCGGAAAAGCAGCGTGACGAGATCGGCGCCGAGGTCGCTGACGTCCAAACCAAGCGGACTGAAAACCAACGCGAACACCTGGTCCAGGTTCGCCGCGTCGCCGATTTGGAAGCCGACCGACAACGGCTGACACAGAAAAGCACCGAACAAGAACGTGCACTACAGTCGCTGGAACAACGCCGGACCGAGTCGCGTGAAGCCGTCGAACTGGCACGCCAGGATGCCAAGGCCAAAGCGGAACATGTCGCGCAACTGGACCAGTCGATCGCCGAAAGTGCCAAGCAGATCGAATTGGCCGACGCCAAGCTGCAAGACAATCGCCGCAACGCACGTCGTCGACGTGATGAGGTTGCCGCGCTGCGCGGCCGCTTAGAAGGCGTTTGTCAGCGGCTGGACGTATTGCAAGATCTGCAGAAACGTCAAGAAGGCGTCTCCGGCGGCGTCCGCGCGATTCTGGATCGGCTGCGCGAACTGTCGGCGCAAAGAAACGATGCCACACGGCACAAGTGGGCCGGCACGGTTCGCGGGATGGTCGCCGATTGTTTTCGCGTCGATGTCAACGTCGCGCCGCTGATCGATGCCGCCCTGGGCCAGCGAAGCCAGTACTTGGTCGTCACCGGCGATCTGACGCAACAGGCGATTTTGAACAAAGAGGTCGAAGTCAACAGTCGAGTCGGACTGATCCGGATCGATGAATTGCCCACCCGGCGACCGGGCGATCGCATCCGCCTTGACGGTATCAAAGGCGTCGTCGGCCGCGCCGATCGCATGCTGCAGTGTGACGAAGAAGACGAACCACTGGCACGACACCTGTTAAGCAACACGTGGATCGTCGATAGCCTGGCGACGGCGTTCAATCTGCGAAAGCTAAGCGGTGCGGGGCTGCGTTTCGTCGCCACCACAGGCGAACTCTTGGAATCCGACGGCACCATCGTCGTCGGCCCCGGCGGTACCGACACAGGGCTGGTCAGCCGTCGCAGCGAATTGGACGCGGCCGCACGTGAACGTGACCACTATCAATTTCAATTGAACGAGGAGGTCGCCGAAGCGGATCGCTTGGACAAAGTCGTCGATGAATTGGCCGCCGAACTTGGTCGGTTGGAACAAGCCCATCGCGGCGACGTCACCGCTCGGGCCGCCGCCAAAGCCGAATCGCGTCACGCCGAAGAAAATCTGAACCACCAACAGCGTGAACTCCGCCAGACCGAACAACTGCACGAAGACACCGCAGGTGAACTGACGGCAGTCCAAAGCGAATTACAACGCATTGCATCGGAGATCGAACAGGGACGCCACAGTATCGAGACGTTGGAACTGCAGGGTGCCGAACTGGACGAGGCTCTTTGCGGTGCCGAAACCGCATTCCAAGATGCGACCAAGCACGTGATGGCCGTCTCGGTCGACGTTGCACGGGCCGAACAGAAACACGAAGCCCTGCAAGCGACGATCCAACAACAACACCGCGATCAAGATCAACGCGAAGCGGCGGTTCAAGAAGTCCGCGACCAGGCAAACGCCACGCAAAAACGAATCGACGAAGCCAACGCGCGATTGTTGGACGCCGACAGCCGCCTGGCGATGCTGCATTGGCAGTCACAAGAAAAACAAGCGGAAATCCGTCAACTGGCACAAGCCGCTGACGAAGTTCGCACGACCACGAAAGCCGCACAAAAGGCAAGCGATGCGGCGATCAAGGAAGCTGCCCAGGCGGGTGGTCGCGTCCATTCCATCCAGTCCGCGCGGGATAACGCTCGGCTGCGTCGCGACACGCTGGCCGACCGCTTGCTGGAGGATTACGAGATCGACCTGCGCGGCACCGAACCGCCCGAAGACTTGCAACCGCCGGAAGACCGCGAAGCGGTGGATCGCGAAATCAGCCAGTTGCGAAACCAGTTGCAGAAGACCGGTTCGGTCAATTTGGAAGCGTTGGAGGAATTGGAAGAGCTGCAGACGCGATACGACGAACTGCACGATCAATACCAAGACCTGACCGCCGCCAAGGATTCGCTGCAGCGGATCATCGGTCGCATCAACGCGGACAGCCGCCGTTTGTTCATGGACACGCTGGAAGCGATCCGCCAGAACTTCCGCAAGCTGTATCGCAAGTCATTCGGCGGTGGTAACGCCGATTTGATTTTGGAAGAAGACGAAGACCCGTTGGAAGCCGGTGTAGAAATCGTCGCGACGCCGCCTGGCAAACCCAGCTTCAGCAACTCGCTGTTGTCCGGCGGCGAAAAAGCGCTGACCGCCGTCGCACTGTTGATGGCGATCTTCCAGTACCGCCCCAGTCCATTTTGTGTTTTGGACGAAGTCGACGCGCCGTTTGACGAAGCGAACATCGGACGCTTCGTCACCGTGTTGAATGAGTTCTTGGATCAGACCAAGTTCGTCGTCGTCACGCACAGCAAGAAGACGATGACCGCCGCGACGACTTTGTACGGTGTCACGATGCAAGAATCCGGCGTCAGCAAGCAGGTGTCGATCCGCTTCGAAGACGTCAACGAAAAGGGCGAAATCGAAAGCGAAGGCGAAGCCGCTTAGCGGTTGGACCGCTGTTACACACGAACGCTGATGATCTTCATCACTCAGTGGTTTTGCGGAAGCACTGGCGACGATCAATAGAAAGCGGCGCTGTTACCGCAAGGTCGCACAGGGTGCATTCAATCCGTCAGGCGATCGACTTGCGTTTGACGCTCTTGCGACGATAGTTCCGCACCACGCCCACGCCTGCGATCACGCCACAAGCCAACATCGTTCCGGGTTCGGGAACCGCGGTGACGGAAATCGTGCTGATCGACAACGCTTGACCTTGATATTCGGTCTGTCCGACGTAGTCATTGATCTCGTTGACGTAGCCGCCCACATACGTGATGTAATTTCGGTAAACACCCGATGTGTCACTCGGGCTGACGCCGGTCTGGATTCCGCTGTTCAGTCCGGCAAGAACCAACTGACCGCCCGCCCACGTCAAAGTGGTGCTACCCGAATCGCCGCCTTGCAAACCAACTTCATCACTTGATGTGCCACGCTCGTACGCGAATTCGATCGAATTGGTAATTTGCCCCGTGTTCAGTTCGACATTGAATGCAACCACGTCGGCATCGTTCATCCCCGCGACTTGCATGCTGGTCCCTTCGACGTCGCGTTTACCAAACACGTACAAATCTCGCCCCATCCAATCGGGTGCGAATGGCGCGGTCGCGATGCTGAGCGGTTTGACGCCATGCGCCGTCGGGATCGGGTCTGCCAAGGTGTAGATGCGAATGTCGGTATTGTTTCCGCCTCGTGCGATCGTGGTGTAACCATTGCTGGCGTACTGTCGCACGATTCCGTCACTGCCACGAAACTGGGCAACGCCTGTCGCGGCATGGTCCGCCGTCACATAGTGCTGGGGCGTGATCAGGGCCACGCTGTTGATCCCCACACCACTGATCTGGTTGTGATCGATCAAGAAACCGCTATTGACCGGCAACTCCGATCCGACACTGATCGCACCGGTTGCGAACCGCACATGTCGGTCAGGATCAAAGGAATCGAAAACGGCGGCTTCAGTGACCGAACCGGCGAAAGAAACCAACAAGGCCACGCACGCAAGCGATGGCATGCAGCGAAAGATGACGGAGAGAAACACAGATGAGGGATCCGGATGAGAAAATCGAAATAGTCGTCCAGTGTCTGCGGTGACCAGGTGGCCCAAAAAAAGATCGATGCCGTGACGTGGGCTTCAGGTGAGACCGCGTGCGCAGACAATTGGCAAAGTCTCGGCAGTCTAGTCAAAATACGCCGGAATATTCGGCACACTCATCAAAAAACAGCGCCCTCATCGTCGGGAATTCACACCCACCCGGGATTGAAACGGCGTGATCGCGTCCCTTACCCCCTCGGGAAGCGAAAGAGAACACACCACACGCCGGGTTAGAGATTGACGCTTGGTCCGCGGCGATACCGCCGCATGGCTCGCGTTTTCAGAGCAGCCCCACCGAACGCTGAAATTCGACCGGGTTCCAATAGTCGACGATCCGGTGAATCGTCGGCCCGGACATCTGAATGATCGACGCGGCACGGACCTCGAAGCGTTTGCCCGTTGCCGGAAATCCTGGCAAGTCGCCACGGTGCGTCCCGCTCATCACCCATGACGCCGCCGCATTATCACCGTCGACCATGACCTCCGTCGGATGGACTTCGAAGTCCGGTGAACCGGCGTAGGTCAGTTCGATGAAGGACCGGATCTGAGCAAGTCCGTCAAACTTGGCGGCGAACGCCAAGTCCTCGAACGAAGACTGATCATTAAAGAATTGCAGGACCGCATCCACGTCTTGCCGCGACCAGGCGGCATAGTAGTCACGAAGTCGTTGCGGCGTCGTCATGTAAGTATCTCCCGGGCGACTTCACGAATTGACCGATGCGGTGATGGATCATTCAGACGATACACAAACGCCAACCGATCGTGCCCCCAAGGCGATCCGCGAATCCTAGGCGATCAACGGGTCGACGACATGTCCGTGCACATCGGTCAAACGAAAGTCACGTCCTTGGTATCGGAACGTCAGGCGTTCGTGATCGATCCCAAGCAGTCGCAGCACGGTGGCATGGAAGTCGTGAATGTGCACACCGTCCTTGACGATGTTATAGCTGAATTCATCGGTTTCGCCGTGGGTGTAACCGCCAGGGGCGCCGCCACCGGCCATCCACAAACTGAAGCAACGCGGGTGGTGATCCCGGCCGTAGTTCTTTGGTCCGATCTTGCCTTGGCAGTAACTGGTTCTTCCGAATTCACCGCCCCAAATGACCAGCGTGTCCTTCAACATGTCCCGTTGTTTCAGATCCTGGATCAACGCGGCGGTCGCCTGATCGGTGATCCGGCACTGGTTGCGAATGCCGCCCGGCAATCCGCCATGGTGATCCCATCCGGGTTGATACAGCTGAATGAACCGGACGCCTTGTTCGGCCAAACGTCGGGCGCGTAAACAGTTTGACGCGTACGTTCCCGGCGTTGTGACATCGTCGCCATACATCTTCAACGTCGCTTCGGTCTCGCCTGATATATCCGTCACCTCAGGTATCGACGACTGCATACGAAACGCCATTTCATATTGTGCGATCCGCGTCTCCAAAGCAGGATCCGACGTGGCGTTCAATTGCAACTGATGCAGTTCTTGCAGACGTTCCAGTGCCAGACGTCGGCCCTTTCGATCCACGCCGGCGGGGTTCTTCAGATACAGAACGGCATTTTCATCTGGTCGCAAACGCACGCCGTCATACTTGCCCGGCAGAAAACCGCTGCCCCACAACCGCGAAACCAGCGGTTGCCCGCCACGCTTGGTCGACACCATCACGACGAATCCGGGAAGATCCTGGCTTTCGCTGCCCAGCCCGTACCACAACCACGATCCCATACTCGGTCGGCCCGGAAACTGGCTGCCGGTTTGCATCATGGTCACGCCTGGTCCGTGATTGATCGCTTCGGTATTCATGGACCGAATGATGCACATGTCATCGGCGACCTTGGACGTGTGCGGCAGCAGTTCGCTCAACCAAGTTCCGCTTTGACCGTGCTGTGCGAACTTGAACGGTGAACCAACCAGCGGCAAACTGGCCTGGTGCGCACTCATGCCCGTCAAACGCTGGCCCATGCGGACCGACGCCGGCATTTCAGTACCGTGCAGTTCGTTCAGCATCGGCTTGGGATCAAACAATTCCATCTGGGACGGCGCCCCCGATTGGAACAGAAAGATCACTCGCTTGGCTTTGGGCTCAAAATGCGGCGTAATCGCACCACCCGCGGAAGATCCAGGCGAAACGGTGGCTCCATCGGCGCTTAACAAGTCCGCCAAAGCGATCGAACCAAGACCGTAACCGAATCGCGACAAAAACGTCCGACGTGTCGTCAGCCCCGAATCATGTCCGGTGCAAAGATTTGACTGGTTCATTGATGCCTCACACATTCATCTAGGTTCATGACCGCGTTGACCATCACGGCCACCGCCGCCCATCGTGCGGTGTCCTGTGGCGGCGTGTCCACGTGCGACGCCGACTGTACAAATTGTTTCGCCAGATCGGTTTCGGACCGATAAATTTCGGTCTGTTCGTCGATCAACTGGCGAAGAATTTCTTGCTCCCGCTGGTTCGGTTCACGTCCGGTCAACGAACGAAACGCCACACGAATGATCGTGTCCGTATCATCATCGTATTCCACCAACCAATTCGCCGCGGCGACCAAACTGGCTTCGGTGAACTGTGGACCATTCATCAACACAAGAGCTTGCAGCGGAGAAGCCGTGACCTCGCGCTTCAACCGACAGACTTCTCGCTTGCTGGCGTTCATCGTCATCATCACCGGCGACGGCGATGTCCGTTTCCAAAACGTGTACAGACTGCGTCGATAAAGCTTTGCACCTTCGTCGACCGGCAACGGCGTGTATGCCAACGCCACGTCATACGGCTTGACCGGTGGACCACCAACGTCACGCACCAGCAATCCGCTGACGGCCAAAGCGTTGTCTCGGATCATTTCCGCCGACAACCGTTGATCCGGACCACGGGCGAGCCAGCGATTCTCCGGATCCGCCTGACGCTTTTCCGGATCGACCACGGACGTTTGTCGATAGGTCGATGACAGAACCATCATTCGCAACAGACGGCGAAGATCCCAGCCATGATCAACCAGGTCGCGTGCCAGCCAGTCCAGCAGTTCCGGATGGGTCGGCGGTTCACCCTGATTGCCAAAGTCCTCCGGCGTTCGGACCAATCCGTTGCCGAACAACAATTGCCAATACCGATTGACCACCACGCGAGCGGTCAAGGGATGATCCGGGTCGGTCAACCAACGGGCCAACCCAAAGCGATTGCGAGGTGCAGAATCGGGAAACGGCGGCAAGAATTCAGGGGTGTCGGCGGTGACCTGATCGCCACGCTGGTCATACACGCCACGGTTCAAGATATACACGGGTCGCGGTTCGCTTTGTTCCCGCATGATCGTGATTGCTTCGGTCGCGTCCATCGCTGCGCCGTATTCCTCTCGCGCCGCGGTCAACTCGTCCATCGCGGACCGGCACGACGGATCAATCGCAGAAACGAAATACTGCAGCATCTGCTGACGATCATCGGCCGACCACTGGTCGGGGGACGTCGCCAATCGATCCGACAATGACCGCCCGTCGAAACACTGGCGGACTTCGATCGGTGACAGACAGCGCTCGAACAACGCAAAATCGTCAACCATGCCGTCTTTGAAACCACGATCGCGATAACGTGAACCGATCGCAAAGTCGTTGTACCCCTGACGCCACTGGGTGATGGTGCGAGTCAGGTTGTCCTGAACAACATCGGTGTCCGCGGGTGATCCGTCGATGAAGATCCTCAGCCCCGACGCTTTGGAGGAACCGTCGTAAGTGACCGCGACGTGGTACCAGCGGTCCGCGACGATCGGTTCGGTGGTTTCCACGCAAATGGCATCGCCGGGCCAGAAGTGAACCAGTTTGGCACTCAGCTTGTCGCCCAGTTTGGTCAATTCATACCCGATCGATCCCGCATCGTCCCAACCGCGGGATCGACGATAGATGACCGCACGTTGGTCCGTTTCGGAAGATCGCATCCACAACGAAACCGAAAACGGTTGATGGCGTTCATAGTGTCCCATGCCAGGCAATACCACGGCGTCATCACCGGTCAAACGAATGGCTTTGCCGCGGCGTCCGTCGACCAGTTGATTCGCATCCGACGTCACGGCACGGTGGTCGGCGTTGACTTCGTTGGGCATCGCCCGCATCGAATCCGGCGGAACCTTTTTCCCTGTCTCCTCCACCGCTTCGTCTTCGGTAGCCGGCACCCATTGGTCGAACGACAACGCCACCACTTGGTCGCAGATCGTATTTGACTGTGCTTCGTCGACGTCGATCTGATCCAGCCATCGTTCGAATCGCACGTGTGCCGATTTGACGGCTGTGTTGTATCGATTCTGGGCCGCTGCAACGTCTTTGCCCGCCTGTTCCAACCGTTGACGTTGTTCATCGTTGGGCAACGGCATCGCCGGCGTGGGCACCGCATCGGTGAAGTACGAGATCAAGCCGCGTTCATCGACATTGGCAAAAAACGACGACAAGGAATAGTAATCCTTCATCGTGATCGGGTCATACTTATGGTCGTGACACCGTGAACATTCCAGCGTCAAACCCAAGAACGCTGCCGCGAAGGTTTGTGTCCGGTCGGCAACGTTTTCAATCCGAAACTCCTCCAATGCCACGCCGCCTTCCTTCTTGTGCGAATGCAGGCGGTTGAACGTCGTCGCCAAGACTTGTCGTTCCGTGGCATCGGGAATCAAATCGCCGCCGACTTGCCACGTGATGAACTGGTCGTAGGGCATGTTTTGTCGAAAGGCGTCGATGACCCAATCTCGGTACGGCCAAACGTAGCGTGTATCATCTCGTTGGTACCCAAACGAATCGGAATACCGTGCGACGTCCAGCCATTCGCTGGTCAAACGTTCGGCACACGCGTCGGACGTCAGCAACCGATCGACAACGGTTTCGAACGCCGTCTCCGAATCATCGGCTATGAAAGCGTCCATCTGATCCAGTGTCGGCGGCAGTCCGGTCAGATCAAACGTCACGCGACGCAACCACTTTTCCTTGCTTGCCGGATCGGCTGGCAAAACGTTCTGTTGTTGCATCGCAGCCATCACGAATCGGTCGATCGGGTTGGTCACCCATGGATCATCGATCGACGGAACGGGAATACTTTTGGGCAGCGTTTGGAAAGACCAATGACGTTCGTAGGGCGCGCCCTGCAAGATCCACTGATCCAGAATTTGTTTTTCCTTCTTCGACAGTCCGCGAAGCGAATCAGCCGGTGGCATCACCAAGTCTTCGTCGTCGCTGTGAATCCGCAGGTAAAGCTCACTGGCCTCCAGATCTCCCGGAACGATCGCCTGGTATCCGCCCAAATCGGCAATGGCGTTTTCATGCGTGTCCAGACGCAGATCCGAATCCTGGTTCTCGGCATCCGGTCCATGACACTTGAAACACCGGTCCGACAAAATCGGTCGCACGTCACGATTGAATGAAATGGTCGGGGGCAACTCGCCCGTGGTGCGATCGTCGTTGCCCTCGGATATCGCCGTCGCGGCTGAATCGGACGCGGACGCCGTGCCGCAATCGAAGACCGCCAATATGACGGCCAAAAGGCAGGCAGGGATCAAAACCGTGTTGGTAGGATTTATCATTTAGCCCGAATGAAGCTGCTGGGGAAGGTTCGTTTCGCCACCGCTAAAACCGTATTATCGATCAATCACGTCACGGGTCTTGTATTACCGGACGACACTTTTGGTATGTTTTGACGGACGCCACCAGTGTGACCTTCCGGTCCGCCGCTTCCCGACTTCGGTCCCCAAACCCGCCACCATTGACGAATTCACCATCGCCAGACGGCCAATCCGTTCGCGAAAACTTTTTCGCTCACCACCCGGATGTGCGTCACGTTTTACGGTTGTTTGACCATCTTCCGGGCACTCTGTTTTACGCCAAAGACACTCAGCACCGTTACGTGGACGCCAACCAGCGGAACCTACGTGACGTGTTCGGGCTGGAGCGATTGGACCAACTTTTGGGCAAAACCGACTTGGATTTCCAACCGGTCGCTCTGGCCGAAGCCTATCACGCCGAAGATCGCCGCGTGTTTTCCAGCGGCCAAATCATCGCCAACCAGATTTGGTTGGTTCCCCACGTTGCGGGCGCCCCGCGATGGTACGTGTCGACCAAGACGCCGGTGACCAATTCACAGCAGCACGTTGTCGGATTGGCCGGCGTGATGTACCCGATCGAAACCCCGGAGGAACAAGCGTCGTTCTTTCGTGAACTGTTGCCCGCGGTCCGACACCTGGATCAGCACTACGCCGAATCGGTGTCGATGTCAGAACTGGCGGAGATGTCGGGACTGTCATCGACGCAGTTCAACACGCGTTTCCGAACGCTCTTTCGGATGACGCCCAGCGAGTACCTTTTGTCACGACGCATCCAAGATGCCCAGGACCGGTTGGTCGGGTCATCCCAGTCCATTGCCGATGTCGGCCTGGCGGTCGGCTTTTTTGACCAGAGCCATTTCACGAAACGCTTTCGCAAGTACACCGGCATGACGCCCAAAGCGTACCGAAAACGTTTTCGCGACGAACGATCGTAGCGACGCGTCGAATCACGCGATCCAACGACGACGACGATTCAATTTCGGATCGTCCAAGACGGCGGTCAGGATGTTGGCGTCTTCGATGATTTGGTAATCGAACATGCCCACGCAGATGAAGTCGGCGCCGTTTTCAAACGCGTATCGGAACCCTTTCTTTGGATGCACCGCACCCGCAGCCAACGTCTTGAAGGCGATCCATGGCTTGTCGATGCTCTCCATGTACTGAATCGTTTCTTCGGGCGTGCGTTCCCAGTAGTTGTCGACGGAGTAATTGTCGATGATCAACTTGTCTTTCTTCTGTTCCGGCTTCCACGACCAATAATCGCGGCAGTGCAGCGTCTTCATATAAAAATCGGCGCCACATCGATGCTGTTCGGCGTCCTGAACGGTTGCCAATTCATGCCCGGCCAAACCCGCCGGTACCCCACGACTTTTGATGTAGTCGATCGTCTTGGCCATCAAGTCGTACTTGCCGGCACGTGCCCAGCGGTCGCCCACGTTTCCCATGATCATGGCGGCCGAAGCACCGTTGTCGATGGCGAAATCAATGTTGCTGCGATAATCATCATCCTGCGGATACACCGGCGCGATCCATTTCATCGTCCCGCCACGTTTCCAGTAATCCTGAAGCAAGGCGACCGGTTCGGGCCGAGCGCTGACCGCGGTGGTGTTGATACCGCATTGTTCACACAACCAGAACGTGTCCAGAACCTTGTTGGACGTGAAGTAATTCTTCAAAAACTGCGACACATAGATCAGATCCCGACTGTGAGCGAACCCGCTGATCAAGTTGCCTCCGCAGATAATACGTCCGATTTCGATGTCACCGATCTTGCCGGCAGGGATGGGCCTTTTCAGCTGGCTCAGATCGGCCGCCTGAGTCACCTTCACGGTTGGTTCACTGTTGCCATCGACGTGTCGACGCAAATCGTCTTCTTCGTGACTTTGCCATCCGTGCTGTTTGGCAATTGCAAACGCCATCGTGCCGATCACGGGAATCGATATCAGATTTTTGACAATGGTTCGCCGCTGTGGCGAATCGGCGGGCGCATCATGATTAACACTGGCTGGAACACTGACACCGGCCGCGTATTTCGCAAACGACTGTCGCACCAGTCGCCAGATGGAAAAGGTCCACGAGGTGGGCGTCGCCGCGATCAGCCCCAACACCATCGCTTCAACCAAGGTTTTGTTGATCAACAAATAGTGGCCTTCGGATGCAAACCCGACGTCGGTCGCGGTCCACGGTGGACGGACAGAGTAATACGTCAACAACAAAACCATGCCAACGGTCGCCGCCAAACGCTGGGCGAACCCGGTCATTAAACACAGTCCGATCAATACCAATGCGGCGATGTTCAAGCCATCGATCCAGGCGACCCAATCGGACGACCGGGCCAAACGCTGCCACATCTCTGCCATCGGTCCCGAAGCCGTTTCCAGATAGCCGGCCGATGTCCATCCCGGCGTCAACCATTTGGCAATGCCTTCATAGGCCAAGTGCCAACCGACCATCAATCCGAGCGCCGTGAAAATCCAACGCTGAGCGGCCGAACAATTGGGTGGTGCGGCCGCGGTTCGGCTGGGCGCGTGTCGATCCGGCAGGGCGCCAGAATTCGTCTCGTGTTCGGCGGCTGACGGACAGCAGGGCGGGGCGGTTCGATCAGAAGCGATTGCCATCGCATCACCTGGGATACCGAGGTCGGGCGGGAACGCCGACCAGTGTGGGCTTTCGCAGCCCTGTTGATGCCAACGTTCCATGGGGCGGGGACCGATCCGACATCACGCGATGATGCCAAACCGATGCCAGACAGTATCGGTGCGACGAACGCACGCCGCGACACGAAAGCGGCGGTGAAGATGTCGCCGCGACAATACGCCCGCCGTCGCGGACGAATGGCGAGAATCATCATCACCCGGGCAATTGGAGTCGCGAAAAGAAATAGACGCGGAGACGCCATGACGCACAGTCGCAAAGAGGACTGACCTGACGCGGATGATTTCCCTTCGCGTCCTTGCGTCCTTGCGTCCTTGCGTCTTCGCGTCTTCGCGTCCTTGCGTCCTTGCGTCCTTGCGTCCTTGCGACTTTGCGTTGATATCGACTTCAGCCAATCGTGAAATTCACCGAAGCGACTTACCGCCGATCAGTTGCTCCAGTCCACGTCGGCGCGGCTTCGCAAGCGATTACTGACGCTCGGGTCGCCCGTGGCGACTTCCAGACGTTCCAAGACACGTTGCATCGGAACCTGCTGCGCTTCGTGAATCAACATCGGCGTGATGCCGAGAATGATCACCGACGTCAGACTGCCTTCGTGAGCCTGCTTGACGCGATTCTCAAGTTGTTGGAGTTCCGCATCGCTGCCGACCAACAGCATCAGCCGTTGCATCCCGCCACAATCCAACAAGCCGGGCCGGACCTTTGCCACCATCGTCTCGGGTCGAACCTGCGCGTCCTTGGAAACATTCGACTGCTGCGCGGTAAAGCTGGCGGTCAGCGTCGGCGACACCAGATCCGAATCGCTGGTCACGTCCTGATCTTGCAAAGAACTCGTTCGTGACAAAGCCAACGTTGCCGGCGTGGTTGTGCTTAACTCCGGTGACAGCGTCTGTTCTTCCGCAGCCGATTCGGTGGCATCCACCGCATTTTTGACCAAGGGCAATGCGGCATCGGAAAGTGTAGACACCAACGTATCGGCATTCATTCCGGGTTGGTTTGATCGCAGCATTGCCAACAACGTTTGGTCGACCATCGACTCGTGCAGTTCCGCCAACAGCGGCTCGAATCGCACCTGCAGTTCACGCGGCATTTCCGACCAGGCGTTCGCGTCGGCTTTTCCGTCGGTCGATGTGGCTTGGATTCCTTCGGCGATCAACACCGCGCGGCCATCCAGCCTGTTCCGCATCGTCTGCAATTGGCTTGCCAGTTCGACGAAGAACTGGTTGGTCAACGATTCCGCTTTCATGGACATGACATGGCGACCGATTTCGCAAGCCATGTTCACCCGTTCGGTGATCGGGTCGTTTCCGGACAGACCGCCATCGATCGCATCAGCGGCCTTCAGCATCGAATCATTGGTCGATTCCGTTTGGGCCAACTCATTGCACCGGTCGATCAATCGGGCGGTGACTTCGATCGCCGAAGTGATGTCCAGTCGTCGGTCGTGCAATCGGACCATGAACTCACGAGAGATCGCAACGACATAGCTGGCGACCAACCGAGACACCGCGTTGGGAATCGTCGCATCGGAAATGCTGGGTTCCAAAAAGTTTCTGATAGCTTGGTCCGACTGCAATGCTTCCTCTGGCAACCGGCGAATCAAGCTCATCAGCCATTCCCGGCGCGAATCATCATCGGCGCGATACATGCCCAGCATGGCATTGCGGATCGCTTCGCGTGTCATCTCGCTTCGTTTGATCAATCGGTCGATCACCGGCTTTGCAAGTTGCTTTGCTTCACCGGGTCGCCCCAGCCATGACAACAGCAAGTGCCGAATCAAAGCGGGCGCAAGCAACTTTTCCTCCAATGCCCGCACCGTCCCCAGTCGGACCGCGCCGACTGATCGAAGATGTGTCGCGGGCATCCCCGCAGTGGCGTCTTCGGTTCCCCGGCGGGCGGCTTCCAACAAATCGTGCGCGCCGTTGGCAGCGGCCCAAAGGTAGTTGACGATCGTTTCACGAGGATCGATCCCTTCCGCTTCGTCCGCCGGTCCGGTGATGACATAAGCGTCGCTTAGCGGTGATCGAGCGGCCGGCAGGCTTTCGAATCCCGCCCCCGCATCACCGGGATAGCTGTTGCCCGGCTTCATGAAGTGTTGCATTTCTTGCAACGTCGCCTGGGTGTCATGCAGCAGCAACGGATTGGCGGGGTTACCGCGCATCGCTGCGGCCGACAGCAAGGAAACAATTTTGCTGTTTTCCAAACCGGCTTGATCCAGCAGATTGCGCAGCAGATGAACCACATCCAAGTACATGCCGCCTCCGGTCCCACCGGACACCGATCCAATCACGTAGACCATCGGAATGCGCTCGCCACAGACCGCGGCCAAGTGATCGATCGCTTCGACCAATGTCCGACGAATCGTTTCGCCGTGATCGACCAGCGCCAGACGCCCCAACGGACGCATGCCTTCGGTTCGTCCGTTTCGGGGAACGTTGTAAATCCAGCGCCGCGAAATGGAACCAAATCGTTGGTGCTGTTCGCGCCGATAGTCCATCGCGGACTTCAACGGTGTGTGCACCAGATGGCATTGCGGAATCAGATCGGAAATCTCCGCCAACTTCGTGGCTTGGATCGTCGCGGCATCGGTATCGATCAATACCGAATGCAAATCCATCGGGCTGGCGGAATATAGTTTGGCAATACGCGACCGCAAATCATGCAGACAGCTTGCTCCGGTGCCTCCCAGCGCAACGACCAACGTATGGCTGGTGATTCGACCGGAGATCGACCGAACCTTGGAATCCAATTGCGGCAAATCTTGAACGCTAGCCGGTTGATTTTGCCCGAAGGACAACGGATCGGTTTGGGCCGAACTTGCTTTCGCGGGCATGCCGCTCGCTGTCGCCGCACGACTTTGCACGTGGCGTAGCGCATCGACGAAATCGGCACACGATTCGAAACGTCGCGTGGGATCCTTTTCCAAAGCCCGGGCCACGATCGGTTGATCACAGGCCGGCAAGGCATTCAGGTTTGGCGAACCATGCACGTGCTGCGTTGCCAGCTGTGCGATCGTCCGTCCATTGAACGGCCGCGACCCGGTCAACAATTCTTGATACATCACCCCAAGACTGTATTGATCGCTGTGCAGGCTGGGGCGGCCGTCAAACACCTCCGGCGGCGCGTACGTCGGCGTCAGACCGCCCACGATGCTGCAATCCGCCTCTCGCAAGTCTTTCAACAATCCAAAGTCGGCGACTTTGACGTGACCGCCGACCAACAGCAGGTTGCCCGGTTTGATGTCCAAGTGTTGCAGTTGGTACTTGCTGTGCAGGTAATCCAGCGCATCGGCCGCATCGTGCAAATAGGCCAACAGTGCTTTCCGCGGAATCCCACAGGATCCCCGATCACAGTGCCGCTTGAACACTTCTTCCAAGGATCCATCGGCCAGTTCCGTCACAATGACCAATTGATCGTTGACAATGCCGAACCGGTCCAGCGTCAACAGGAACGGATGATGGACGCCTTTGATTCGTTCCAACGACTTCAGTTCGCGTGAACCACGGTTTTCGTCCGTGGCACCGAACACAAACTTGACGGCCTTCTTGATTCCCCCAGGCGCATCGGCACGCCAGACTTCGCCGAAGCCGCCTTCGCCGATCTTCTCTTCCAGGACGTAGCCCGAAAACGGCTCGTATCCGGGAGCGATCAAACGAGTGGAATCTGCAGTCTTGGTCATGAGAGCGACTTGAAATAGAAAACGGGGATGAACATTCACCGATCGAGGTGATCGACTACAGTTCGCTGAAGTAGCTCTTGCAGGCCTGGTCCAAGTATTCCGGACGCAGCGTCAGCGGAATCTTTCGATAACGACAGAAATTGGCGACTTGTGTCAACAAATCGCGGGGGTGACATCGACGCAGCGGCCGGCTGCTGCGTTTGTAGTATTCCAGCAAATACTCGGCGGCTTCCGGAGTTTCGGGGAAGCCCAACCGTGAGGCGACGGTTTTCATCAAGATCCGCAGTTCTTGCGGCGACGGGTTGTCCACAAAAATCTTGTAAGGAACGCGACGCAAGAATGCTTCGTCGACCAGATCGTCGGGATTGATGTTGGTCGAAAAGATGATCAGCTGTTCGAACGGGATTTGAATCTTCTTTCCCGTCGGCAGGGTCAAGTAGTCACACTTGTTTTCCAGCGGAACGATCCAGCGATTCAATAATTCCTCCGGTGCAATCCGTTGTCGTCCAAAGTCGTCGATCAACAGACACCCACAGTTGCTTTTCATCTGCAGCGGCGCTTCGCAAATGTTCGAACGGGGATCATGCCGGACTTCCAGGTTGTCCATCACCAATTCACCGCCGACCACAACGGTCGGCCGCTGGATTCGCATCCAACGCCGGTCCCATTCGTCCGCCTTTAAAATCTGCCCGTTGCCTTCGGGTACGGGGGCTTCGCGATGGAAAGCGTCGTCTTGCAGTTTGATCAGGTTGCCGTCATCCAGGATCGCATGGGGGATCCAGATCTCTTGCCCAAGACATCCGGTCAACGACCGTGCAATCGTCGTTTTCCCGTTGCCGGGAGGTCCATACAAGAACAGACCGGTGTTGCTGTTGACCGCCGGACCCAACTGATCCAACAAACTGTTTTGGTAAGAAATGTCCGCCATCGCGGCGGCCAATTGATCGCGATCGATTGGATCCAATCCGGCCGCCTGGGCTTCCACACTAAGACAGTAATCCTGCAGCGGCACCGGCGCCGGGCCGACATAGCTGCAGTGCTGCAGATGAGCCTGCGTTTGCTTTTGGCCCTGTTCGGTCAGCGAGTAGTAGTAGTCATTAAATGGTGCCGGTCGGACGTGCGCCACCAGCTTGCGAGTTCGCAACAGATCCATCAGCGGTTCGACAATGCGAAACGGCAATCCCATACGTTCGGCCGTATTTCGACCGCTGACCGTACCGGCGACGTTGATCGTTTTCAGCGCAAGCGCTTCGATAAAGCTTTCGGACAACCCGGTTTCGGCCAGGCTGGTCGGTTCGGCGGGCCAAAAGGTGTCGTCGCAGAGCAGACTGCCCAGCATCGACGGCTCGAACGATTGCGTTTCTTGGACTAGCACAGGATCGTTGGGTTTGTAGCGAATGTGCGGCTTGTTTGGCGTCGCGCCGACGAGGGCGCAACGCGGGCTATCGGTGAAAGCTAGCTCGCGAATCCAAGTCGCAAGAAATTCTTTCCGATTGACGCTTGTCCACAAACTGCAACCTAGGATTCAGCGATGTGGTCACCCGCCGGTTCGTTATCGAACCCCCTCACGTGCCCCCTGGGTTGGCCCAATACGCATTTGCAATAACCGTCACTATGTCATCCGTTCACAATGCCGCGTTTGATCGACTGTGCCAAAGCACAGCTTGCATCGACGACGTCTGGTTCCTTTGCGGACCCACCAGCGTCGGCGATTCAGTCCGTCATATCGCGATCGACGACGATCCGTTTGTGATCGGCCGAAAGGCCGGCACCGCGCTTCGTCTGCAATTTCGGACGGTCAGCGGAAACCACGCATCGCTGTCGGTGGTCGATGGGCGTTTGATGGTTCGGGATCTGGGCAGCACCAACGGAACCTATCTGAACGGCAAACGGCTGGAATCCGGATTGGAAACCCAGCTGAAAGACGAAGACCTGGTTCACTTTGCCGAAGCGCCATTTCGCATTCGGCGTCAGTCACCGACCGGTGTGACCGCCGGAACAATCAGTGAAAACGTTTGCGACCAAGCTCTGGCCTTGGTGCAGTTTGATCGGCTGATGAGTCAGCGTTTGGTTCGTCCGCATTTTCAACCGATCGTCAAACTGCAGGAAGACGACCAGGTCGGTTTCGAAGTCCTGGGACGCGGCAGCGTGTTTGGATTGGAATCGGTCGGCGCGATGTTCCGCGCGGCGGAGCAATTGAATCTGGAAGTGGAACTGAGCCGTTTGCTTCGCTGGGAAGGGCTGCGAATCGGACGCGACATTCCCGACGATCCAACGCTGTACGTCAACACGCACCCGAAAGAACTGGACAACATCGAAGCACTGATCGCTTCGCTGCCCGCGGTTCGTGAAATGGCGGGCGACATGAACCTGGTGCTTGAGATTCACGAAGCGGCGGTCACCAATCCCGCGGCCATGCAACACTTGCATGCCACCATGAAGGACTTGGGAATCCAATTGGCCTATGACGACTTCGGCGCAGGTCAGGCCAGACTGGCGGAACTGATCGAAGCACGTCCGGAAGTGGTGAAGTTCGACATCTCGCTGATCCGCGGCATCGATTCGGCGGACGATAACCGATTCAAGATGCTGCAGTCGCTGGTCACCATGGTCCAAGACCTGGACATTCGCGCCCTGGCCGAAGGCATTGAAACGCCTGAGGAAGCCCAGGCGTGTCGCGAGATCGGGTTTGAATTGGCCCAAGGCTATCACTTTGGCCGACCATCGCCCGCCTAAACGACGACCATCGCCCGAGTCGGTTTCTTTTCGATCGGGCTCATTCTTTCACGGGAATCAACGGTTCCCTCTTCATCGGTTCCCATCTTTCGGGTGACCGGGCCGGGCCAGGATAATGGGCGGCCATCGCTTGGTTGGATGACAACACCAACAGGCATCATCCAGCGGTTAGAATGTCACTGCCCTCAATGCAGGCAGGCGGTCCTGTGCGGGGCCAGCCCCTTCGCGGGCGATCCTTACCTGGGTGGTCGACCGGCATCGCCCGGTTCGCTTCGCCCGACTTCTATCAACCGCCACTGCCCTACCTGATTCTCCCTCCCGATCCCCATTCATTGCTGTGCAGGTGTATCACTCATGTTGAGTTTCCCGACTCGTTGGTTGATGTTGTTGCCGTTGTTGGTCACAACCGTTTCGGCGTCGGCCGAGATTTCCGTTTGTTCTTTGTTCACCGACCACATGGTCGTCCAGCGTGACAGGCCCGTCCGCGTTTGGGGCTGGACCGACGCCGGCGCCGAGGTGACGGCTTCACTTGGCGGACACGATGCCGAGGCCACGGCCGGAAGCGATGGCCGTTTTGAAATGGAACTGGCGGCGCTGCCCGCCGGCGGCCCGCACGAATTGGTCATCCAGTCGGGCAACGACACCAAGACGATTTCGGATGTCTTGGTGGGCGAAGTCTGGATCTGCAGCGGCCAGTCCAACATGGCTTGGGCCGTGCAAAGTGCCAACGATGCGGACTTGGAATCGTTGTCAGCGAACTATCCCCAAATTCGTTTGATCAGCGTTCCCCAAGTCGGCACCCAAGAACCGCAAAACGACTTCAATGGTCAGTGGTCGGTGTGTTCGCCCGACACCGTCAAGGATTTTTCGGCGGTCGGATATTTCTTTGGACGTCAACTGCACCAGACCCTCGACGTGCCGATCGGTTTGATCGACAACGCTTGGGGCGGATCAGCCGCGGAAGCATGGATCAGCCGCCAGCGATTGGAGAAGGCCGGTGAGTACGAAGACTTGCTGAACCACTGGGACGAACTGGCCAGTAACTATGACTTTGCGAAAATGAAAAAGGCCTATGAGGAGCGGCGCCAGGCGTGGATCGATGGCGGTCGCAAAGGCAATGCACCGCGTGCGCCGCGCGATGCGATGTCGGGCAACCACCGTCCGGCCAACATTTACAACGGCGTGCTGAAACCCACGATCGGATACTCCATCCGCGGTGCAATCTGGTACCAAGGAGAATCCAATTCCAGTCGCGCGTACCAGTACCGCAACCTGTTCCCGCTGATGATTCAATCTTGGCGTGATGAATGGGGCCAAGGCGAATTCCCGTTCTATTGGGTCCAATTGGCCGATTACCGTGCCGAAGTCGACCAACCGGCCGAAAGCGATTGGGCGGAACTGCGTGAAGCTCAAACGATGACGATGGACAAGCTGTCCAACACCGGACAAGCCGTCATCATCGACTTGGGTGAAGCGTCCGATATTCACCCCAAGAACAAGCAGGACGTCGCCAAGCGTTTGGCCCGCTGGGCGCTGGCCAAGGATTACGGCATCGATGTGCCTTATCAAAGTCCCCGATTCGATTCGGTGGAATTTGACGGCGACAAAGCGATCGTCAAGTTCAGCCACACCGGTCGTGGTTTGGACACGTTTGACGTTCGCGAAATGATCGGATTCACGATCGCCGGTGACGACAAAAAATTCGTCCACGCCGAAGCCAAGTTGATGCCGGGCACCAAAGACACGGTGGTCGTGTCCAGTCCCGAGATCAGCGATCCGGTCGCGGTCCGCTACGCTTGGGCCGACAATCCGATTTGCAACGTTCAATCGGCCGACGGTTTGCCGCTGACTCCGTTCCGCAGCGACGATTTTCCCGGCGTGACCGCCGGCAGAACCGCTCCGTAAAACGACACGCCGTTTGATCGCTGCTATCTGCATCTTGCTGCAAACACCAGGCCGGGTGAATCCATGTCGATTTGCCCGGCCTGGGTCGTTGATGGCTCGTGTTTCGCCAAAGCTGGATCGGAAACCTGGGCGAAAAGATCGATCTCGGTCGTGGTTTGGTCAGTCGGTTTCCGCGACGCACGGTTTTCTGCTATTACTTGGGGCATGCCCGCAGAAACGTCCAAGTCGATTTACAACGTCCCCAATCTGCTGACCTCGATCCGCCTTATTCTGGCAATCGCGGTCATGGCGTTGATTCCGTTGGCGATGTACGTCTCCGCGTTGATCGTGTTCCTGGTTGCCGTTTCGACGGACTGGATCGACGGTTATTGGGCCCGGAAATACGGCCAAGTCACAAAGCTGGGCCGGATCTTTGACCCGTTCGTGGACAAGATCATCATCTGTGGCAGTTTCATCGCGTTGGTAGAGGTTCGTGACAGCGGCGTGGCCGCTTGGATGGCAATCGTTGTCGTCGCTCGTGAATTGCTGGTGACCAGTTTGCGTGGCATGATCGAAGGATCGGGCGGCGATTTTTCCGCCAAGTCACTCGGCAAATGGAAGATGGTGTTGCAGTGTGCCGCCGTCGTCGCCGTCTTGCTAACGCTGATCGCACAGCCGGCGGCGGCATGGCTGAAATGGACATCGTTGGGTCTGCTGTGGGCCGCCGTTGGATTGACGGTCTATTCCGGATACGACTACGCCTGGGCCGCGGCAAAGATGATGCAAGATACACCCGACGCGTCGACGCCACCGAAGGATGCCGTTTGATGGGATCGGTCGTCCAAACGTTGTTGGGCGGACTGTTGTTGGCGTTGTTTCCCGCCAGCCTGATCGCCTGGATCACTCTGTTGAAACGTCGCATCACGTCCGGCCGCTTGTCGGCGTTGTTGCCGTATCGTCCGCGACCGCTACCGCACTGGTCGCCGCTGACCTTCTTGGTGTTGATGGGGCTGTTCCTGGTCGCCGGGCCGTTGGTTCGACTGGCGTTTGCCTCGGTTGGCTTGGTGGATTGGCCGGAAAGTGGAACCTCGTCATCGTCGGCCGCACCCCAGCGTTCGGCAGAATTGATGATCGGCGCGACCGTGTTTTTGGTGTCTTGTTTACTGACCGGCGTTTACATCTATGTGATGGCTCCCCAGCGTTTCGGCGTCGTGGGTCTGCGTCCGACCTGGTCGGGTGTCCGGCTGGGATTGATTGCTTCGGTGCTGGTGTTGCCGCCGCTGATGATCTTGATGGCGGCTGTCAGTTGGCTGGTGCCGTACGAACACGAAGTCTTGGACGTGATGGAAAAGCAACTGTCGGTTGCCAGCTTTTTGAAGCTGTTCTTTGTCACCGCGATCTTGACGCCGATCGTCGAAGAGTTTTCCGTGCGTGTCGTTCTGCAAGGTTCGCTGCAGGGCCTGGCCGACGCCGGGAAAGTGCGCCCCTGGCACGAAGACGGCCAGGCGGATTCGAACAACGCGACGGCCGAATCCACCCCGACGCCCCCGACCGACACCGACACGCCATCGACCGATGCCTACGCCGGAATTGAATCCGCCCAAGCCGCGTCGCATGCCCCCGAATCGACCAATCCGACGTCGACCAATCCCGTCCAGTGGGTTTATCAACCGATCCCCGGACGACCGGAACCACCACCGCCGCCGGCCGACGCGGGTGGGTTTCGTCCGGCCGATTGGCCGATCGTGGTGACCAGTCTGTTTTTCGCCTTACTGCACTTTGGCCAAGGCTTGGCACCGGTGCCGTTATTCTTTTTGTCACTGGCGCTGGGGTATCTGTACCGCCAGACGGGCAACATCACCGCGTCGATCGTCGTGCACATGGTGTTGAATAGTCTGACGATGATCGTGACCTTCGTCACGTTGATGACCGAAGCCTAATCGACGTTTGAATCGCAACGGTTGCGGTTCGGACGCTGCTTTCGCAGGAGCGAAAGGCGACTTTGGCGGCTAAGCCTTGCCGATGGTCTGTTCGATCGATGCGATCACGTCGTTGCGATCGATGTCGCTGACCAAGTCCACGTGACCGATGCGGCTGGGCAAGATAAAGCGAAGCTTGCCGTGAGCGACTTTCTTGTCACGCTGCATCACCGTCAACATCGCATCGATGTCAGCGGTGTCCATGGTGGTGGGCAACTGGCAAGCGGCCAGCAAATCGCTTTGGCGTTTCAATAAGTCCGCATCACACATGCCGATTCGGATCGCCAACCTTGCGGCCATCTGCATTCCGATCGCGACCGCTTCGCCGTGCAGCCAAGTCCCGTAACCCGTGGTGGCTTCGATCGCGTGGGCGAAGGTGTGTCCGTAATTCAGAATCGCACGACGGCCCGATGTTTCGCGTTCATCGGCGCCCACCACGCGGGCCTTGGATTCACAACTGGCGGCAATCGCATAACGCAGCGCGTCGGCATCCCGCCGAACCAACCCATCCGCATTGTCCACCAGCCAATCAAAGAACTTCGCGTCATCGATCACGCCGTACTTCACCACTTCGCCGAGGCCGCTGCGATAGGTACGATCCGGCAGCGTCGCCAAAACATCGGTATCGATCCAAACCGCTTCGGGTTGCCAGAACGCGCCGACCATGTTTTTCGCACCGGGCAAATTGATGCCGGTTTTGCCACCAACACTGCTGTCGACCATGGCCAGCAACGTCGTGGGGACTTGAACAAATCGCACCCCACGGGCAAACGTGGCCGCGGCGAACCCGGCCAAGTCACCGACCACACCGCCGCCGACGGCGACGACGACGCTGCGACGATCCGTGCCCAGGTTCAGCATTTGGTTCCAGATCCCACCGATCGATTCCACCGATTTGCTGGTTTCGCCGGAGGGGACTTCGATGACGTTCACGCGGACGGTATCACCGATCGAGTCCAAAGCCTTGGCGATCGGCGTGGCCCAGCGATTCGAAACCGCTTCGTCGACGATCAACACCCAGTGCGTCACATCGGCAGCAGCTTCCGTCAAAAAGCCCACGTCGGCACCACGGCCTTCTTGGCCGCAGATGCAAGCTGACGTGATTCGGATCGGATAGCTGCGGTCACCCAAGGGCACCGTGACGGTCCGATTCGACGATTCGTCTGTCGTGGGGGCTTGGGGGTTGGATACCATGAAAGTGAATCACCAAGGTTGGGTTCAGCCGGAATCCACTGGTTCACAGACCGCGGGGTCGATCCGGTGTCGCAAAACCAAAGCTTAGCCCGATGCGATCGGCCGTGAACCCGCCCTGTACCGCTGCGGTCAATCGTTCATGCTGTGTGCCACCGCCGGCGTCGATCGTCCGCGGGATGTCGCCCATGATTGACACTTGTTCTGTCCGCGTTTCTCCAAACCGATGATCGACGTTCGCCGATGAACGCAACCGACACCGCCATGCCAGCCGCGGCCGACACACCTCAAACGATCGATCCGCACGCCGCGGCGCCCATACGAATCACGCGTCGAGGCATTTGGATCGGTGTCGGTGTGATCGTGTTCGCAATCGTTTTTGCATTCGCCAGCATTTATGCTCGGCGAACGCGTCTGGAGCGGACTCGGCAATTTTTTGGCGCCCCGTGGATCACGGCGGTTCAGTTGGCCGACCAAGTCCAACTGTTACCAGGACCGGATGCCGATTTTGAACCTGTCAAGTTGACCGCGACGCCGGGGCTGGGGCACTTGCGACGCGCCTTGTTGGACGAACGGCACTATCAGTGGGACACCGTCACCGATGGATCCGTCGCGGACATTTCCGGCGACGACGCGATCCACATGACGTTACAGTTTTCCGATCCCATCGGTCGCCGAGTCGACAAGACGACGATTCCGATGGAACTGTCGGAGGGCTGGATCGGTACCGG
The DNA here is from genome assembly GCF_007752935.1 of Crateriforma conspicua. Classification (NCBI taxonomy): domain Bacteria; kingdom Pseudomonadati; phylum Planctomycetota; class Planctomycetia; order Pirellulales; family Pirellulaceae; genus Crateriforma; species Crateriforma conspicua. The sequence continues at coordinate 3,929,451 of NZ_CP036319.1, forward strand.
CGACGGTCGGCAACGAGTCCGGGTGAAGCCACGCGTCCAGTCGGCGTTGGAATTTCAGCTGAAGATGATGAAAGACGTGTCCCAACAAACCACCGATCAACGCGATCCATAACGACACAGATCGCGGTTCGATCGGAACGCTGATGAAATCAGCGTGGAGCACTCCACAGACCCAACGCCGGGTTTTGAATGAAATAGAATCGGCTGCCGTCGACGTCGTCGTGCCAGCCGTCTTCCATTTGACCGTTGTTGTATCGCTTCATCAGCGCGTCCAAGTCGCCCGGCGTGTACCCGACACCGCGAATTTCTTCGTCGGTCAACTTGCCCGCTGCATACACGACTTCGAATCGATTCTCGGGCGACCCATGAATCAGGTGAGCCGCTGCAGACGGATCACCCGCCAAGTCTTCGTTCTCGGCAACCATCCGCAAGACATCTTCCTTGGGACGATACCCATAGCGACGGATCAGTTGGTCGATCGCAGGGTCTTCGCCGAACTCTTCGACCGCCGGTCCTAGCACGGTCAATCGACCACCGTCGGCGATGGCAAGTCGTGTCCGATAGATCGACTTGTTGCCCAGCCAAGTGCTTTTGAACTCTTTCGGATCCAGGTAGGCCACCACGTGCTTGGGGGCTTCGTCCAAGTGCGTGATGTTGACTTGTCGCGCCAATTCGGCCGCTTCGTAAAACGTTTCGTGATCGTCGCCGATGTACAGCCCACGGGTGTGCAGCGATCCGTCCTTCATCTGCTGGACCACCGTCAAGGCGTACAACAGGGGCATGTCGGCACAGAAGTGATCTTGGGCGTAGTTCAAGATCTGCCGAAGCGGCGTTTTGGCTTGGCCCAACGTGCGTTCAATGCCGTACACCGCGCTCAAGTAGTGACTTTCGTTGATCCCCGTGACGCCGCCGGTGCCGACAAAGACGTTCTTGTTGTAATTGGCCATCCCGATCACTTCGTGCGGAACGACTTGCCCGATCGAAAAGATCAGATCGTGTCCGCCGTCGACCAACATCTGGTTGACCTGTGCGGGCCAAGGCTTCTGGTAGACGCCTTCGGTGACCTCGGAAACAAAGTCGGCCGGGACTTCCCCCAAGGTTCGCACGTCGCTTCGCCAACGGTGCACGCGGAACAGGTCCAGCGGAACGCCGGGAAACATTTCGGCCAACTGTTCATCCTTCATCGCGCTGTGCGTGCCCAAGGCCGGCATGATGTCGGCGATGCCGTCCCCCATCAAATCGTGACACAACGCGGTGATTTCCCCGGCGCGGCTGAACATTCGCGTCGCATCGGGCGGCAACAACAACGCCTTTTTCGGCTTGCCGATCGCCTGGAAAACCTCCTGCAATGCCTGACGCAGGTCGTCGCTTGTCAACGATGTCGTCGGTGATCCGGTGGCGAAATGAGTGGTCATGCGTGAAAGATTCGTGTCGGGGATGAACGTTGGTCGGGGCGCCGGTCCAGTCTAGACCGGGTCGCCGTCTTGACGAAGCCCGGGAGGCGTTTCCATCATGACGCGATGAGTGTCCAAGAGATTGAAAATCGTATTCCGCACCGCGCCCCGATGCGGCTGGTCGACGAAATCGTCAGCGAAGATGACAAGCGGATCGTCTGTCGAAAGACGTTCCGCGACGACGAATCGTTTGTCCAAGGCCATTTCCCCGGCTATCCGCTGGTGCCGGGCGTGATTCAGTGCGAATGTTGTCTGCAAGCCGGCGCGATCCTGCTGCAGAAATTCACCCCCGAAGGCGACGACGTGATTCCCGTGGCGACGCGGATGGACAACGTCAAATTCAAAAACATGGTGCGTCCCGGCGACACCGTGCAGATCGAAGTCACCCTGAAAGAACAATTGTCCAATGCGTTCTTTTTGACCGGCAAGATGACGATCGACGGCAAAACCACCGCACGCTTGGACTTCGCCTGCAGCGTGACCACGCCACGGGAATCAAATTCGGCCGCACCGAAAAAGGAATCCGGTGTCTGACGAACCTGTACAAGACTATCTGGGTCTATCCGGCAAGACAGTGTTGGTGATGGGTGTCGCCAACAAGAAAAGCGTCGCGTATCGCGTCGCGTTGCAGTTGAAACAGGCCGGCGCTCGTGTGATCTATTCGGTACGCAGCGAAGCACGCAAGGAAAGCCTGGCAAAATTGCTTTCGGGCCAAGACGTGTTTGTGTGCGACGTGGAATCACAAGACGAAATCGACAACCTGGCACGGCAATTGGCCGATGCCGATGTCCGTTTGGACGGGTTGGTTCATTCGATCGCGTTTGCCGATTACAGCGACGGGATGAAGCCGTTTCACGAAACGACGCGGCGACAATTCTTGCAAGCGATGGACATTTCCGCTTTTTCGTTGGTGGCGGTGTGCAACGCGCTGCGTGATCGTTTCTGCAATGACGCGTCGGTGGTCACGATCGGCATCAGCACGACACGGATGGCCAGCGAAAGTTATGGCTTCATGGCGCCGATCAAAGCCGCCTTGGAATCATCGCTGGCGTTCCTGACCAAGTCGTTCAGCAAATTCAGCCATGTCCGCTTTAACGCGGTCGCCGCGGGGCTGCTGAAGACCAGCGCATCGGCGGGCATTCCGGGTTATGTCGATTCGTACTTGTATGCCGAAAAGGTCATCCCGCGTGGCGAAGCCGTCACGACCGATGAAGTCGCCGCGACCGCAACGTTTCTGATCAGCCCCCGCAGCAGCGGCATCACGGCCCAGTCGATCGTCGTCGACGCCGGAATGTCAATCAACTATTTTGATGCCGCCGTTGTCCAAGCCGTGACCGACGCCGACACCACGGCCTGACGATCGCCCGCCCCCATCATTGCTTTCCCCGCGTGTCCTAACATGCCTCAGTCGATTTATATCAACGGCGAGTATTTCTCTCGCGAAAACGCAAAGATCAGCGTTTACGACCACGGTCTGCTGTATGGCGATGGCGTGTTCGAAGGCATGCGGATCTATCACGGCAAAGTCTTTCGGCTGCGTGAGCACCTGATCCGGCTGTGGGAATCGGCACGAGCAATCGCGCTGGAAATTCCCATGTCGATCGACGAGATGACCGCCGCGGTCAAAGAGACGGTCAAACGCAATGAGCTGGAAGAAGGCTACATCCGCTTGGTCGTCACTCGGGGCGGAAACCAACTGGGTCTGGATCCGTTCCGCTGCGAAGACCCGCAGGTCATCATCATCGCGGACAAGATTTCGCTGTATCCCGAACAGTATTACACCGATGGACTGGACCTGGTCACCGCGGCGACGATTCGCAACCACCCCGCGGCACTGAGCCCGCGGATCAAATCGCTGAATTACTTGAACAACATCATGGCGAAGATCGAAGGCTTGCGGGCCGGGTGCATCGAAGCACTGATGTTGAACCATAAAGGCGAAGTCGCCGAATGCACCGGCGACAACATCTTCGTCGTCAAAGATGGCGTGTTGATGACGCCGCCGATCGACGCCGGCATCTTGGAAGGCATCACGCGAAACGCCGTGATCGAATTGGCGGAAAAGGCGGACATCGTGGTCCGACAAATTCCGCTGACACGTCACGACATTTTCGTCGCCGACGAATGCTTCTTGACCGGCAGCGCGGCGGAAGTCATCCCCGCGGTGAAGTTAGACGGTCGTCACATCGGCGACGGCAAACCCGGACCGGTCACCCAGCGTTTGAACGCGTTGTTCAAAGACCTGGTGAAAGAGGAATAGGCGGCAGGGTCGATTCAATTCATCTTCAACACGGGCAAGCGTCCGCGCTGTTCGATTTGTTGACGGATCGATTCGGGCGTATTGTCTTGAGGGCGTGGACGCGAGTGCGGTGACACAGCGGGCGGGCGGTAATGGCTGCCTTGTACGGTGCCGCGTCGGCGGAACTCCGATTCAATTTCGCGCAACAGGCGTGACTTGTCCAAACACCACGCCGGTTCGACCAAGAATCCTTTGGGCGCTTCGCCACTGACCCTTTCCACGATCATTTCCGGCGGCAAACGCTGCAAGAAATCCACCACGGTTTGAACGTACGTCTCGCGATCCATCAGATTCAGCGTTCCCGCACGAACCTGATCGGCCAACGGCGTCCCTTCCACCACGTACAGATTGTGGATCTTCACACTGTCGAATCCCAGCGCGGCGACCTCGTCGGCCGTCTGCATCATCATCTCATGCGTTTCGCCGGGGATGCCCAGAATGATGTGCACGCCACATTCAAACCCTCGTCCGCGGGCTCGATCGATCGCGTTGACCTGGTGACCGTGATCGTGGGCCCGGTTCATCCAAACCAGACCGTCGTTGTGCATCGTTTGCATGCCGAATTCGACCGAGACGTCATGGTCGGCGGCCAGCATTTCAAACAGTTCCAACACGCTGTCGGGAACGCAATCCGGTCGCGTCCCCACCGCCAGACCGCGAATTTCCGGCCCGTGCGATAAAGCCAGTTCGTAAATCTCCCGCAGCTGTTCGACCGGCGCGTAGGTGTTCGTCGCCGGTTGAAAATAGGCAAGAAACCCCGTGACCTTGTCGTAGCGTTTGCGAACCGTCCGGATGCCGTCGGTCAGCTGGTCCGCCACGCGTTTCAGCCGCACTCGACGGGACGGGCTGAACGACCGATTGTCACAAAAATTACAGCCTCCGCGGGCCACCGCACCGTCGACATTCGGGCACGTGAATCCCGCATCGATGCTGATTCGCTGGACTCGGCCGCCGTAGCGTCGCCGCAGGGCGGCGCCAAAAGCGTTAAAAACCAAACCTTCCGCACGCCAGGACGGGACGGTCGGCGAAATCGATTCCGGGGGGGTGGGATCAGTTGCCACGAAGATTATTCGGGTGAAAATGGGAACATTATTCGGCGTATTGCCGTTCAAAGGTCAAGGGTACGACGCATTGGTCGCATCTGATGGCCGCCCCTGTTTTCATGCTTTTCATTCCGAGACGATAGCAGTGCAAGACCGAGAGTTTCCTGAATTCGCAGGGAAATTCGGCCAGCTGACGCCATGCGGCGGCGGCGATCCGATTCCCCTGGTGAAAGAACGTTTGCTGGTCGGACGACGCCCGTCGTGCGACATCCAGCTGAAATTTCCCAATGTGTCCAGTAACCACTGTCGGTTTTCGCTGGAATCTGGCTACTGGTTCATCAAGGACCTGGGCAGCCGCAACGGCACAAAGGTCGACGGCCGCCAGATCATGCGAAAACGGGCCGATCCGAAGTGCAAGGTGTCGATCGCCAAGCACCATTACATCTTGGAATATGAGCCTCAAGCCCTGGGTGCGTTCGGTCCGCCGCCGGCCGATGACGATTACGTCGAAGAAATGCTGAAGAGTTCGCTGATGGATCGCGCGGGACTCAGCCGCCGTGATGGCAAGAAGAGCACCAATCGGGATCCGCTGGCCGATTGATCGATCGATCCGCGACGCGTCGCAACGTGACGCTTTGAAACAAGACGGCCGTCCCGGGCATCGCCTGGGGCGGCCGTTTTTCGTTGCGCGTCCGGTTGGTACAACCAGTCGTGCCCGGCCGATATCAATTTTGTCTTTCCGGTGGCCCTGGACGTCCGGGCGGTGTTGGGTTGTGATGTTTCGCAACCGCGAGACGAAAAAGCACCTCGCGGGAAAAACCGAATCCACGGTTCCCCACCGTTCCCGCCACCCTTCTTTGACGCCCAGGACGTTTGCACGATGGCCCGACTTGCCCACCACGTTTTCTTCACCCTGAAAGACCGCAGCGAAGAATCCGTCGCACGCCTGGTCGCCGCTTGTCAGAAATACTTGGGCGGACACGACGGCATGGTGGGATTCGAAGTCGGCACCCGCGAAGCCGACTACCAACGTCCGGTCAACCAAGACTATGACGTGTCGCTGTACACCGTGTTCGTCGACCGGGCCGCGCACGATGCGTATCAGCAAGCCGAACGGCACTTGCAATTCATCGCCGAGACCAAGGAAACGTGGGCCGAAGTTCGCGTGTTCGACAGCAATCTGACCGAGATGTCGAACTAAGTAGCGGTTCCGGTGCGCAAACCTGACGCCTCATTGCCCCAGTGATACCGGCGACAACGGTGAACTTGAAGGGTCGAACGATCCGAATGACAAACGGCAACGCGATCACATGGAACCAATTGGACTTGCACCGGATGTCGGTTTTCGCAAACCGGCTTGCCGGCGTCTTGGCCGATCGTAGCGAAACCACGGCGGTCGGCTTGGTCGGCACACTGGGTGCCGGCAAGACCCAGTTGACCACACTGATTGCCCGATCGATCGGTGTTGCTTCGGACGATGTGACCAGCCCGACGTTTACGCTGGCCCAACACTATCGTGGTTCTATCGGTGGCGATGCGCCAGTCACGGTGGACCTGCACCATGTCGATGCGTATCGGATTGCGGACGAAGACGAATGGTTTGAAGCCGGCATGGAAGAACTGCTGGACACCTCCGCTTCGCAAGACCATCGCGTCTGGATTTTCGTCGAATGGGCGGATCGTTTCGCCGACTGGATGCCCGACGATACACTGTGGATCCGCATCGACTGGGACACCCAATCCGCGTCGCCCGGTGACTTGCCCACTGACCTGCCCGGTGAAAATGACCAGCCACGTCGAATCACCATCACCGGCAACAAATTGCCCGCTGGACTGGCTGACGATGAATCCGCATCGTGATGATGCAGACTCCGCGATGTGTTGGTTCGGTGAACTGACGGGCAACGTGATTACTTGGGGGTATCGATGATTCCCGACGCCGCACGACACGCCGCACGTTGTTTCGCAGGCTTTGCCGATGCACCGGTGTTGCCGAATGCAAAAGGCTGGTCACAAGTCCCCGCCGGCTTCAGCGGGTCGGCGGTGTACCGTGTGGTCGATCCGCGCGGCGGTGCTTGGTCGCTGAAACAATTGACCGCATCGGCATCCGTCTCGCACGTCAAGGCGATTCATCAGACGCTGTTGCATGTCCGTCGCGCCGGATGTGACTGGGTCGCCGGCCCAAACCATTTGGCGGGCAATCGGGCGCAGACAGTTGCCGATTTGGGAACGCTTGGCTGCTGGGAAATGACGCGGTGGATGCCGGGCCGGTCGTACAGCGACATCGATCGGTTTACGGTCAGCCCGGACGAAGCCGGCAAAGTCCTGGTGGCCGGATGCCGCGCGATCGCCAGCTTCCATAATGCCGCAGCATCAATGCTGCATCAAAACGGTCCGGCCCCGTCGGTGATCGACCGCATCAAGCGTTTGGACAGCCTGTCTTCATCGATCTTGTCGACATGCGATGACGCGGGCGACAAGATTCGAACTTTGAACATCAGCCCAACCGTTGCACCGGAGTTATTGCAGGCCTGCCATCAGGTCACCGCGGATTGGCCGACCTTTGCGTGGCAGATCCGCAACGACTTGGAACAGCGGGCTGGTGAAGTGACGCCGCTGCAATGGGTCGTGCGAGACATCCATCGGGGCCATTTGTTGTTCGCCGATGATGCCGGTTCGCTGTCAACGGCGGCCAAGCCGACGGTTTCCGGGATGATCGATTTCGACGCGATGCGGTTGGATACGCCGGCGGCCGACCTGGCACGCTGGATCGGCGATTTTCTATTTTTGGCGATTTTTCACGGCGACGCCGCGGCGGACATCGCCGCACGATTCTGGCAGGCCGGATTGGCGGAATATCGTCAGATCTGCTCATTTTCCCATCAGCAACAGACCCTATGTTGGACGCTTGTCCGGTCCAGTTCGCTGATTTCTTTGGCAAACTGGGTCGACTGGATTCTGCAGCAAAGACGGCGTTTTTCAGCAGCCGATTCGGCAATCGCCCAGCGTTTGGTTGCCCTAAATCAACAGTGGACAGTCGTGCGCCAGGCGACGGATCGTTGACGATTCCGCCGCGTCCACACAGAATTTCAAGATTGCGGCGAGCTCGGGGGCATTTGATACGATTTTCGACGCATGTTTTCCAGCGGATCGGAGTGAATCGACGGTGCGAAATCAATCAATCAATTGGCGATGGTCGCTGATGTTCGCGTTTGCCATGGTTGGCATCGCGGCAACGACGTCCTTGGCACAGGAACAATCGTCCGGCGATCAGTCGTCGGCCGGATCGGTGCCGATCGAACAATCCATCCAATCGGATGACGCGGCCGGTGGTGGTCGGCTGACCCAGGATGCCGCCGAACTTTTCCCCCAACTGGCAACGCCCAATTTCGGCGACCAACTGTCGGCCGGTCCCGATGGCTTTTCCGACTGGCAATTGACCGGCGCGTCGGACGAGGCGGCGGAAGCTGACCACGCCGATGCGGGATCTCCCGCACCCAAGGAAGCCGAACCGTTTCGTGACGGCGACTATGTCGTCCAGTGGCAGGCGTGGATCGATGCCGAACCCGAATCCGATCAGGCGATCGCGGAACTGGTCTTTCGTGCCGTCCCCGACAAAGGATTTCACGTTTACGCGTCGTCGGTGACCGGCGAAGAATCGTCGACCGCGTTTGCATTAACCGACAAATCCGACTTGGCCGTCGGTGCCCCGAACACCAAGAACGAAGTCGTCAGCAAGGTCTTGTTCGAAGGCTTGCCGCCGATTCGTTTCCACGAAGGCACCGTGACGTGGCGATTGCCCGTCCGCATCAACGCCATCAGCAAAACCGGCACGGCCGAACTGAAGGGGCTGATCACCTATCAAGCGTGCACCGACACCAGTTGTCGACAACCCGTTGCACTGGAGTTCGTTGCGCCGATGAAGATCGACGTGGCGGCCAAGAGTGCGGCGGCCGCCGGCCCCATTCGTTTGACATCGACCGCATTCGGCCCGGCTGCCGATCAAGCTGCGTCGTTGAATTGGGTCGACAAAGCGATCGACAGCGAACCGGTCGACGCGGCCGCACCGGTGCCCAGCATTGACCAGCCGGAAGACGAGTATTCGTTCGCCACGATGCTGTTTTTTGCCTTCATCGGCGGCATCATCCTGAACGTGATGCCCTGCGTTTTGCCGGTCGTCGGTTTGAAAGTGATGAGCTTTGTCGAACAGGCCGGCGAGGACCGCAAACGTGTTTTCATGCTGAACATGGTGTATGCCCTGGGCATCCTGTCCGTGTTCGCTCTGCTGGCCGTGCTTGCGGTCGTCGCAGGTCTTTCCTGGGGTGAACAGTTCACGTTCTTTCCGTTGAAGCTGGGTTTGACGCTGGTCTTGTTCGCACTGGCACTTAGTTACCTGGGCGTCTGGGAAATCCCCGTGCCCGGGATGGCATCGGGCAAGGTTTCACAGGACTTGCAGCAACGCGAAGGCTACGCCGGCGCGTTTTCCAAGGGAATTTTTGCGACAATCCTGGCAACACCCTGCAGCGGCCCGCTGCTGGGAACCATTTTCGGATTGTCGATCTTTTTGTCCGGACCGGAAAAGTTCCTGGTCATGATGACCGTCGGCTTGGGAATGGCCGTGCCGTACCTATTGATCGGGTTGAATCCGAAGCTGGTCGCTTGGCTGCCCAAACCCGGCGGCTGGATGGAAACGTTCAAGGAATTCCTGGCGTTCTTGTTGCTGGGAACCGTCGCCTTCTTCTTTGCCGGCTTTGCCGACGATTTGAAGCTGCCCGTGTTCGTCAGCCTGATCGGCGTTTGGTTCGGATGCTGGATCGTCGGCCGAGTTCCCAATTGGGAAACCGTACAGAAGCGAGTGTTCGCTTGGGCCGGTGGTTTGGCTGCCGCCGCGGTGATCGGCATCGGATCGTTCGTGGCTTTGGCCCCGGTGGACGACGAAATGGGCTGGGTACCTTACAGCGAAGCCCGTTTGCAGGCGCTGCATGACGAAGGCCGCACGGTGATGCTGGATTTCACCGCCAGCTGGTGTGTGAACTGCAAGATCAACAGCAAGTTTGCCATCGACACCGAAAAGACGCGTGAATTGGTGGACGAGCTGGATGCCGTTCCGATGTTGGCCGACTGGAGTGACCGGAACGATCAAATCAAATCCAAGCTGGCGGAACTCCGCAGCAACTCGATTCCGCTATTGGTGGTCTTTCCGGGATCCGACCCCGCCGAACCGATCATCTTGCGTGACTTGGTCAGTCAGACGTCGGTTCTGGATGCGCTGCGAAAGGCGGGTCCCAGTGTGGATTCGCAAATCGCCAAGGGATCCGGCAACACGTCACGCCAGTTAGTCACGACCCGTTGAAACGCCGGCCGTTGAACTGGCGGCCCGCGATCGCCATGATTGCGATTCCGTATTTGTTCTTCGACGTGCCGGTTGGTGGGAGTCGGTGATGTTCAATACCGACGACACGATTGTGGCCATCGCATCGCCGTTATGTCCCGCCGCGCGAGGCATCGTGCGGCTTTCCGGTGATGATGTCATGGATGTCCTGGCGGGACTGATGGGTGGCCCCGTGGACTTGACCGCCGGCCGGCGTCAGCGAGGGCCGATTGATTGCGGCGACCCCATCGGTGAGATCCCAGCGGACGTGCTGATCTGGCCCGATGGTCGCAGCTATACCGGTCAACCATCAGCGGAAATCCACACGATTGGATCGTTACCGGTGCTGGAATCGATGGTCCAGCGGGCCATCCAGTTCAAGGCTCGGGCGGCGCGTCCGGGTGAATTCACGTTGCGGTCTTTTCTGGCCGGGCGTTTGGACCTGACTCAGGCCGAAGCCGTTTTGGGGGTGATCGACGCGGACCAAGACCGGTCACTTGATCAGGCGCTGCAGCAGTTGGCTGGGAATTTTTCGCGGCCACTTTCGCTGTTGCGTGATCAATTGCTGGACCTGTTGGCGGATGTCGAAGCCGGCTTGGACTTTGTCGACGAAGACATTGAATTCATCCAGCCGCATGAACTGCGTCGGCGATTGGATTTCATTGCAGCCACGCTGGAATCGACGTCGGCGACGCTGGAAAGTCGTGGCGAGTCGAATGAAACGCCGAAGATCGTTCTTTGCGGACAACCCAACGCCGGCAAAAGCTGTCTGATCAACGCGATCAGTGGTCACGAAGCGGCGTTGGTTGCCGACGTTCCCGGTACTACGCGTGACACTGTCAGCGTTCATGTATCCGTTGGCGGTCGGCAATTGGAATTGATCGATACCGCTGGCTTCGAGTCGGTCGCCGGCCGGACCGCCGACACGTCAGATTCCCGGGAATCCATTTCCGAAATCGCACAGCGGATGACCGATCAAGCCATTGGTAGGGCCGACGTGGTGCTGCACTGCGTTGACATCACCCGTCGGAGTCAAAGTGATGATCGGCCGATCGATTCCGCCGGTCGACAGGTGATCGACGTTTGGACCAAGTCCGATTTGCGATCGTCGGACGTTGCGGACAGCGATCGATCCACCGGCGTCTGTTTGACCAGCAGTGTGACCGGCCAGGGTATCGACGAATTGGTCGGTCGTATCTTTGCGGAACTGGATCGAACCGACCGGACCGATTCGGTGTCTGTGTCCGGTACCGCGGCGCGATGCCGCCAATCACTGGCCCAGGCCGCTGGGGCTATCCGAGCGGCGATCGGACTGTCGGAGATTGACGAGGGCCAGGAATTGATCGCCACGGAGATTCGTACCGCCGCCGACGCCTTGGGCGAAGTCACCGGGGTCGTGTACACCGACGACATTCTGGATCGTGTTTTCGGCCGATTCTGTATCGGAAAGTAACGACGGACCAGTGCCAGCCCACGACGACGCACCGTCGAACCGCGGGTTTTCTTTTGTCCAGCCCTCTCCCAGCGACGGCCATTTTCCACCAAGCTTGTGGATTCCCATCCAGGCAGATTTCCAGGCACACGTCACCCGTTCCCATGGTTGAGAACATTCCCCTGCTTCGCCACGAACACGGCGGACTGACCATCGAAGGTTATTCGCGCGCCGCGGTGCAAACGTGTTGGCGGGTCAACGAACTGAAGTTGCTGTTCGACGTCGGCGTCCAGCCCTGGGATTTCATGGGCACGTCGACCATGTTCATCAGCCACGCCCACCTGGATCACATCGCCGCGCTGCCCGCCTACGTGTCGCGGCGTCGCATGATGAAGATGGACCCGCCGATCATTTATCTGCCCGATTCGGCCGTCGATCCGGCTTGGAAGATGCTGCAGGATTTCCGCACGCTTGACCGTGGCGCGATGCCGTGCGAATTGGTCGGACTGTTGGGCGGCGATGAAACGGAGATCGGACGCGAGTATTTGGTCGAAGCGGTGGAGACGCGACACACGATCGATTCGCTTGGTTTTGTTGTTTACCAGCGTCGCCACAAACTGAAACCCGATTACACCGATCTGTCGGGCGAACAAATCCGCGACTTGCGAATGTCGGGCACCGAAGTCACCGCCGAAACGCGTGTGCCCGTCTTCGCATACACGGGCGACACCAATCCGAAAGGCCTGGACCAAAATCCACAGTTCTACGATGCCCGGATTTTGATCAGTGAAATGACGTTCGTCGCGCCCGAACACCGCAAGGAAAAGATTCACAAGCACGGGCACATGCACGTCGATGACTATCGCGACCGATCCGACAAATTCAAAAACGAATTGGTCATCGCCGGCCATTTGTCGACGCGCTACAACGAATCTCAAGTCAAACGTCTGGTTCGTCGGGCTTTACCCGATGGGCTGGGCGGACGATTGAAACTGTGGCTGTAAACGCGATGGCGGCCGATTGGCCGGACCGGACCGCAGCACCACGGGCGGCTTACATTCATGTGCCGTTTTGCCGACACCGGTGTGGCTATTGCAACTTCAGCGTGGTGGCCGGTCGCGACGACTTGATCGATCGATTCTTGACGGCGATCGATCATGAGATGCAAACGTGGGACCAGCCGACGTTGAACACACTGTTCGTGGGTGGTGGCACGCCGACACACCTGAACGCTTCGCAACTGGATCGGTTTTGTCAGTCGATTCGCCGCCACGTTCGCTTGGCCGACGATGCCGAGATCAGCTTTGAAGCCAACCCGGAAGACATCGACACCACCAAGGTCCGTCAGCTGTCTGACCACGGTGTGAACCGAATCAGCTTGGGCGTCCAGTCATTTGACGCCGACAAGATTCAGCGGCTGGAACGTGGACACACAGCGGCCGAAGCGATCGCCGCGATCGAAACGGCGGCGACCGTCATCGGCAACGTCTCCGTCGACTTGATCTTTGCCGCGCCGGGCGAAAGCGTGGCGACTTGGCAACGTGATTTGGACCAGGCGTTGAAATTGCCGATCCGACATTTGTCGGCTTACGCGTTGACGATCGAGAAGGGCACGCAATTTTTCGCTCGCCATCGCAAAGGTGAACTTCGTCCGGCGGGCGAGGACGACGAATGGCAGATGTACCAAGATTTGCGTGATGCGACCGCCGCCGCGGGAATGCCACAGTACGAAGTCAGCAATTTCGCACCGCCGGCGAACCGTTGCCGACACAACATCGCTTATTGGCAGGGACAGGCTTGGCTGGCGGCGGGCCCCGGCGCAGCGGCTTTCCTGAATGGCCGGCGCACCGTCAATCATCGCAGCACGACCACCTATTTAAAGCGAATCGAATCGGGACACAGCCCCGTCGCCGAATCGGAACCTCTGGACGCCGACCAATACGCCCGCGAATTGATGGCTTTCGGCGTGCGTATGATCGACGGCGTCGACTTGACATCGGTTGCCCGACGCAGCGGTTTGGATTTGAATGAAAAATTCGGGGACACTCTGCGAAGGCTGATCGACGACGCGCTGATTCAGCGGGACGGCGATCGTGTGCGTTTGACGCCGCGTGGCTTGCTGTTTGCCGACACCGTCGCGTCTGCCTTTCTATGATGCCCGACCGTCGGCGTCCGAGTCGCCGTGCTCGCGGTGCTGGGTTTCCAACCATGCTTCCGCGTCGTCGCGGCTTTTCATCCGGCCGTCCAACTGGTCGCGGCGAATTTTGGTCAACCATTGTTTGAAGTGCGGGCCCGGTGTCCATCCACGTTGCTTCAGGTCCTTTCCGGTCACCAGCGGCGGCGGGTCCAGTTCGGCCGGCGGCAAACGCAAGGCGTCTTCACACCGCCGGATGCCTGATCGGTCGGTTCGGTCACTGCGAACCACGGCGGCGGCGACTGCCAGCGTTGTGCCGATGTCACGATCCACCAAACGTGGTTGTAGATCCGACCAAGCCGCATCGGCCGATCCGGCCAACATCCCATGGTCTTTCAAGGCCGTCGTGGTCGCACGGATTTCTTCGGTCGACAAACGCCAGCGGTCTTTCAAGCGTTGCAGCACCGCATGGGAATCTTCAAACGTCGTCAGCGTGACCGCCAAGGCGACCACAAACGGTGACAAAGGCGAAGGCAATTCGTCCGGCCCGCGTTCGATTGACGCCAATCTTTGCCGCCACCGATCGGATCGAGCCGCCGGCAATTCCGGCCAAACTTTGCTTCCCAAGCCACTGTCGATCAACAAATCCAAACCCATCGCCGCGCGATCACTGGCCAGCGTTTTTCGCATTTCCGCGCCGATCCGTTCGGCCGACACGTCGCCGACTTCGCCGGCGTGCAAGCGGACCGCGTCCATCGTCGACGGGTCGACGTCAAACCCCAGCGTGGTGGCAAACCGGACCGCCCGCAACATCCGCAAACGGTCTTCGGCGAAACGCTGTTCCGGATCACCGATCGTTCGCAACCGGCGACGCCGCAGGTCTGCCTGACCACCGACGTAGTCAATCACTTGCCGAGTCTTGGGATCGTAAAACAGTCCGTTGATCGTGAAATCACGACGCGCCGCGTCCGCGGGCGCGTTGCCGTAATGCACGCTGTCGGGACGTCGGCCGTCGCTGTAGCTGCCGTCGCTGCGAAACGTCGCGACTTCCGTCGGTTCGCGCGGTACAGCGCCGGGCGACGGCGGATCGGAATCGTCCTTGCGATGTCCGGCCAGCACGCCGATCACGCCGAACGACGCACCGAACGCGAGCGTGCGATTTCGGCCGAACACCTTGCGGACCATCGGCGGGGTTGCGTCGGTGGCCACGTCATAGTCTTTGGGACGGATGCCCAGCAGCAGATCGCGGACACAGCCGCCTGCCAAATAGGCGACGAAACCGTGTTCGTCCAGCGTCCGGATGATACGGATCGCTTCAGCGGCACGGGGGCAATCCACCGGCAGAGCCAAAGTCGAGGGTTCGTTCTTGCTAGCGGGATCAGTCAATCGTTCGCGACCAAGTAAAATTTCGTGACCAAGTAGAATCTTGAAGACAGAACCGACGACCCTGTGCGGATCGTCTCAATCGCGATTGTCCGTACCGCCCGGTTGTTGTAAAAGCCTAGTTATGAATCCCGTCGACGTTCGCAGCAGCCTTGGCCGACCTCAGACACGACGCAAACGCGGCGTCGTCGGCGTTATTTTTCGTGAAGACCGCTTGTTGATCATCCGCCGTGCTTTGACCGTCACGGCCCCGGGCAAACTGTGTCTGCCGGGCGGCGGCATCGAAGAAGGCGAAACGGAATCGCAGGCGCTGGTTCGCGAAATGCAAGAAGAATTGGCCATCGATGTCATCCCCCAGGGGCTGTGTTGGCGCAGCGTGACGCCGTGGGGCACCAATCTGGCTTGGTGGTTGGCGGAACTGGATCACGCGATCCAGCCGATTCCCAACCCCGACGAAGTCGCCGAAGTTTTCTGGATGACACGACCGGAAATCGAATCCGCCCCCGACATGTTGCCAAGCCTGCCGACATTCCTACAGGCTTTGACCCGCGGCGAAGTCGACTTGGACTTCTAGGGGCGCGACGCGATCCGGTCGGATCATCGACGTGCCGCCCGCCATATTCTCAGTCGCGACTGCTTTAGATTCCGGCCGCCATTACGGTCTGTTGGAAACACGCCGCGAACAGGCCCAGATGCAGCAACAGCATCACGACGGACGTCTTGCTGCGTGGCGAAACCGTGCCCAGCGCCGCCAGCAACGCACCCAACGGGGCGACCAACATTCCACCACCGGGGAACAGCCAATAACACGCCGCGGCGAACGGAATCATGGCGATCGATGCGGCAACCGCTCCCAACGCCGTCGCCGGCAACACGCCGACGTCCAGCGGCGGCGATGAATCACGCCCGCGTCCCTGGGCTCGTCTTTGGGCCCGTGTCTTGGCAAACACCACCGGTTCCTGTTCGGCGAACGGCGAACCACGACGCGGTGACGAATCATCGTTCGCAGCGGCGGTTTCAGCATCCTGCGGGTGATTCGTCATCACGCCCATCTCACGTTGTCACCCCAAAAACCGGTCCGCCAGGCCTTCCGACGAATTTTCGTGATGCCGGAAAACACCGACGCCGGTTATCTTAGCATGAACCGTCCGCCCAACACCCGCCGCCAAACGCCTATGACCTCGCCATCGCAGGATCCCGCATCCACGACGATTCGATCGACGCCACCACGCCTGTTTCTCCTGGCCTTCCATTTGGGCCTCTTTTCAGTATCCAACGGACTTCACGCCGCCGATCCGTTGCGTGGCCAGCCGCTGCAGCCCGATGTGGCGGCCGCATCGGAGGAAGCCGAACAAGCGGTTGCATCGATTCGCATTCCCGATGGATGGTCGATCGATCTGTTCGCCGCCGAACCCAAGGTCGCCAACATCGTCGCGATGACCGTCGACCCGCATGGCCAAGTCTATGTGTGCGAAAGTTATCGCCAAAGCCGCGGCGTCACCGACAATCGGGCCCATGATGAACCCTGGTTGTTGGCGGATTTGGCCGCCAGGACCGTCCAAGATCGCATCGATTATCACCACCGATTGTTGGGTGATGCGGCGATCACTTATGCCCAGCACGACGACCGCATCCGCCGGTTGACCGACAACAATGGCGACGGCCGGGCCGATCTTAGCGAAGTCATCGCCAACGGATTCAATGGGATCGAAGAAGGCACCGGTGCGGGAATTTTGGTCCGCGGTGATACGCTGTACTACACCTGCATTCCAAGGCTATGGCGTTTTGACGATGCCAATGGCGATGGCCAATTCGAAAGCAAGAAAGCACTGTCCGACGGCTATGGCGTCCGCGTCGCATTTCGCGGACACGATCTGCACGGCATCATCAAAGGCCCCGATGGTCGGCTGTACTTCAGCATCGGTGATCGCGGCTATCACATCACGACGGCCGAAGGCAAAGTCTTGTCCAACCCGGCCGTCGGCGCCGTGTTTCGCTGTGAAGAAGACGGCAGCAACCTGGAAGTTTTCTGCAACGGCCTGCGGAACCCTCAAGAATTGGCGTGCAACGACCTGGGCGACTGGTTCACCGTCGACAACAACAGCGACAGCGGCGACAAAGCTCGGATCGTTCACTTGCTGCAGGGCGGTGACAGCGGATGGCGCATGTATTACCAGTACCTGCCCGATCGCGGACCGTTCAATCGTGAAAAGATTTGGCATCCCTATCACAACGAACAACCGGCGTACTTGAATCCGCCCGTCACGAACTTTACCGATGGCCCCAGCGGCCTGGCGTTCTATCCCGGCACCGGCTTCGGCGACGCTCTGAAAGACAAGTTTCTGATTTGTGACTTTCGCGGTGGGCCCGCCAACAGCGGCGTGCGGTCTTTTGAATTGGCCACCAACGGTGCAACGTATCGGCTGGATGCCGACGACCAACCGATTTGGCAAGTCCTGGCGACCGACATCGAATTCGGCCCCGACGGTTCGATCTATGTCAGCGACTGGGTCGACGGTTGGGAAGGCTTGGGCAAAGGCCGGATCTATCGCATCACGTCCGATCAACAAGACCAAGATCTGACACGGCAGGTCGCTGATCTTCTGGCCGCCGACTGGTCCAAACGCGACGCCGATAAGTTGGTCGCCGACTTGGCCCACGTCGACCGGCGGGTGCGTCTGGAAGCCCAGTGGGAATTGGCCGATCGCCAATCAGTGGACCGTTTGGTTGCCGTCATCGGCGACCAATCCGCCGAACGCATCGCCCGTATCCATGCATCGTGGGGGCTGGAAGAAATCCTGCGGCACAGCCCCGATGACGATGCCCTTCGCCAACAAGTTTGGAAAGCCACCCGGCAATGGTTGCAAGACAAAGACGGCGTTCTGCGCGCCGCCGCGGTCAAGTTTGCCGGCGAAACGGGTGACCGTGAATCGTCCAGCCGTCTGGTCGACTTGCTGGCCGACCCATCACCCCGCGTGCGGTATTTCGCAGCGATGGCGCTAAGTCAGATGAAGATCCCCGGTGGTTTCGCGGGCGTCGTTGTGATGCTTGAAAAGAACGCCAACAAAGACCCCGCGTTGCGACACGCCGGCGTCATGTTCTTGGCCAACGCCGTCGATCCCAACAAGGTCACCAGCCTGGCCAAGCACCCCAGTGTCGCCGTTCGCCGCGCCGCCGTGGTCGCGCTTCGTCGTATGCGTAGCGAACGTGTGACGGACTTTCTGAATGACGCGGATCCTTTGGTGGTGACCGAAGCGGCACGTGCGATCTATGACGCCCCCATCCCGGTTGCATTGATGCCGCTGGCCGAACGGATCGCTCATCCCATGACCGATCCCGCATTGGTTCGTCGTGTTCTGGCAGCAAATTATCGCATCGGTGGCGCCCGGCAAGCCGAAAGTCTGGCCCAATACGCGTCGGACGAAACGGCCGCGACGGACATGCGAATCGAAGCCCTGCAGATGCTGGCGGCTTGGGGACGCCCCGATCCCCGCGACCGAGTGCTGAACGACTATCGCCCGATCAGCCCGCGTCTGCCAAAAATTGCCGCAGACGCGTTGCGCCCCCACGTCGATCGCATGCTGAAATCGCATCCCGAGATCCGTGATCAGGCGATCAAGTCCGCATCACAACTAGGCATCCAGCAAATTGCACCGGAGCTTGCACGACGCATCCAGGACACCGGCCGCAGCGACGACCAGCGTGCGTCTGCTCTGCTGGCGCTGGCTCGTTTGGATTCACAACAAGCGGTGCGCATCGCGACGGAAATCCCCGACGAACCGGCCGGGCGTATCAACGAAGCCGCGTTGGAAGTCCTTTCGCGGCACGCGGCCAAGAAATCAGTGCCACGATTCATCGAAGCCACCAAGTCGTCCAGTATGAAAGTTCGACAACAAGCGTGGGATGCACTGGCCAGTTTGAACGATCCGACCGCCGCCGAAGCGGTCCGTGACGCCGTCGATCGGTACTTGGCCGGTCAGCTGGATGCCGTGGTGGAATTGAACGTCCTGGAAGCAGCTCGAAAGCGTTTGCCGCCCGATCAGACCGCGTTGATCGACCAGCATATCGAATCGCTGCAATCCGACGAACCGTTGGCTCCCTGGTGGTCGGCCCGCGATGGCGGCGATGCACAATTGGGACGCCGATTGTTTTTCGAAAAGACAGAACTGTCGTGCGTCCGATGCCACAAGGTTGATCGCACCGGTGGCGAAGTCGGCCCCGAATTGACCGACATCGGACGGACCAAAGACCGACGATACTTGTTGGAAGCCATCTGTCTGCCCGACGCGCAAATTGCCAAAGGGTTTGAAACCACGGTGGTCGCCGATATCGATGGCCATGTGCACACGGGCATCGTCGTTTCGGAAACCGACGAAAGCTTGGTCATCTTGGGGGCCGACGGACGAAGGACGGTGCTGCATCCAGACGACATCGAATTCCGAAAGAAGGGCAAATCGTCGATGCCGGCCGACCTGACCCAATCCATGACGATGCGCGAACTGCGCGATTTGGTCGCCTATCTGTCCACCCTGGAAGCCGTCGAAGATCCCGACCGCATCGAGTAGTCGCCTCATCCGCGCCGGCGTCATCTGATTGCGGCGGTGGACATCCCACAAAGACACCAACACACACGGCCCCGGGGACTCCCCAACCAACCACTCCCCCCCTCAGTGCCTTCGTGCCTCCGTGAGAGACCTTCCTCGATCGCGTCGTCGTCGCCCAAGCGTTTGTCGGTGAACATTGGTTTGTGCGTGCCCGGTTTGCCCGGACTCAAAACGCAACCTAGGTTTCTACCGTGGGGCAGAACGCGGGGCAGCAATGTTGGCCGTCGGTGCAATCCGATCGACCATCACGATTCGCCAAGTCGGTGAATCCCGTTCCGCCCAATCACCAAGCCATTCGATTGACAGACTTGCAGTCCGCCAGTGATACGTTTTGCGTCACCCGGGTTGTGATCTGTCCGACACCGACACCATGACTTGTGACCAGCTCGCATACCGACTGCAACAACTACGCCCGGAACTGTCGGCTTGCGACATCGCGCGCTTGTGCGTCTTGATCCTGACCACCTGTCCCGAATTGTGCCAACTGGAGTCGGACGAAGGCTTGGACAAAGCATGGCGCAACGCCAGCTTCCGACTCGACGCCGCCTCCGATCAACACGCCGCCGTCGCGGATGAATTGGCATCGATGTGCGACGACGGTCCAATACAGTTTTCTCCTGACCAACTTTGGACTCTGTTGCGAGCGGTGAAGGTACAAAGCCAAATTTTGGAGTTGTACACCGATCAACCCGCGTTGGCCTGAGCCCAGCGTTCCATCGTCGGCCGTGTCCGGATCGGTATCTTCAGTCAAGCGACGTCTTTCGACGGACATCGCACCGTTGCACAGCGATTGCAACGACGTTTCGGAACACTGCGATCGAATCGTCACAGAACCTATGATCCGTATCGCACAAATCGCACCCGATCGATTGATCATACGTTAAGCAATCGATGCCGCTTTCGACGTGATCGTGACCGTTGTCTTGGCAAACACGGCCTTTGAACAACCATTGACGGGCTGCGTCGAATTGACCAAGGCATTTCTGATCAGGCTGGTCCGGCTGATGCATCCGCACCCACTTCAATGACGCGGTGTTCCCTTCTGTGCCGCGAAGGTTTTGGTTCATTGAGTTTGGAAAGCGAGGATAACGATGCGTCGGATCATGTTGCTTGCCGCCGTGATGGCGGCGTCCTGTTACTTGGGTGGATCCCAAGCGGATGCAGGCGGATTTCTGTCACGCATGTTTAACTGCGATCGTGATGTCTGCTGTGTGGAAGTGTGCTGTGTTCCCGTGGTGACGTGCGAAACGGTCTGCTGCGAAACCGAAACGACCACCACCGTGTGCTGTGATCCATGTTGCTGCTGTTGTGATCCGTGTTGCTGCTGTTGCTGCTACACCTATCGCAGCTACTACTGGGATCCGTGCCGCTGCTGCTACGTGCCCGTTCGTTGTTACTGTCGCTGATGACGACCGAGGGTCACCACGACCTTCGCGGTTCCCGGCACAGCCCCACCACGGACAACGCACCTGACACAGTGCTGTTGAACGTCATGTCGCCCAGGTGGTCATCGGACCGAATCGAGACAGAACGTTCGTTACGCAGACTTTTCTAGATCCGTGTGACCGGCTCGCTAACGCCATCGACTTTTGCATCAAGAGTGGCGAGCCTCACGCGGATCGCTTTTCATCTCTCTTGGTCTGCGTTGTCCTCTTCCCGCACCGATGCCACGCTAACTGAACACGGCGGCCACGACCCTCGTTTAACGTCTCCCGCTAGCGTCCGAACAACGGGAATTTGCGGACCTTCCCGCCGGAAGTGCGACAAATTTTCACCTGAACAGGTTTTGAAGTCCCCGCTTCGGTGTATCCTGCGCACCGACCCACAGGACTGGCGGTAAACCGCAGTCCTCCGTCGGGTTGACCGCAAAAATCCGGATGCAAAGGGCAATTGAAGCATGTGCAGTGCAGGTGACGGTGAAGATCACCGTGGCGGCTTTACGTTGGTTGAACTGTTGGTCGTGATCGCGATCATCGGGGTGTTGGTATCACTGCTTCTGCCCGCGGTGCAGGCTTCACGCGAAGCCGCCCGCCGCATGGATTGTGGAAATCGCACACGCCAAATCGCATTGGCGGTCCACAACTATCACTCGGCCTTCAAATACCTGCCGCGTGCGTGGTGGTTGGAAACGCCGCCGGACCGACCATTCAACGGCGGCAATTGGATGATGGCCATCCTGCCGCAAATGGAACAAGAAGGTTTGTATGACCAACTGGATCGCCGATTTCTGTCGGTCGACCAACTGAGTCCCGACAACGTGACGTTGTTGCAGACGACGATGCAATCGTTTCTCTGTCCTTCGTCGCCGGGCAACCCGGATTCGCGTCGCTACACCTTCAATTCGACGCCTGCAGGATTGCCTTTCACGGCGACCGACCTGGCGCCGTCGGATTACACACCCACGACCGGCGTGCGGGGCACCTATGCGAACTTTGCTTATGGCCCCGAGCTAAAAGGCAACCGCGAAGGCGTCTTGCAAGTGGTCAGCGAAGCATTCGGGGGTGAACATGACGGCCGATTCGCAGATGTGATTGATGGATTGTCACAAACGATCATGTTCGGCGAACGAACCGGCGGGAACGTTGTCTACAGCGGACGTCGAGTCGATCCGATTGCGACCAAAAACCTGATCGGCTTGGAAGGCGGCGGTTGGGGCGACTTACTGAACGGCGAACATTGGTTGCAAGGATCGTTGCAAGGCGGATTGAGCTGGCCGCCACAGGGCGGACCCTGTGCGATCAATTGCACCAACGCACGCGGCTTCGGTTTCTACAGCTTTCATCCCGGTGGATGCCACTTTGCCAAGGCCGATGGATCGGTCGGACTGATCGATGCAAACGTGGACCCCGAGGTCTTCGCGGCTCAGATCACGCGTCGCGGCGGAGAGGTTTTCTCGATCGATGGAAACTGATGGCATGCGGATGAAAGCCGACGATGCTTACCACCGATCACCGCACCCGGCCGATAGGTTTCCAGGCGCGAAACAGGTGTGCACGGTCTTACTTTTGGTCGCGATGCCGTTGTTCATCGTCGGCTGTGGTTCCAGCCGGCAACCGGGTGACTTGGTGCCGATCACCGGACTCGTCACCGTCGATGGCGATCCGGCCCAAGGTGTGGTGATCCAGCTGCATCCGCCTCAGCCTGACCCACCGCTGGCGCAAGCCATCACGGACGCCGAAGGTCGCTTCGCAATCAGCACGCGGACCGCCGGCGATGGCGCGACCCCGGGAAGTTACGACGTGACGTTTGTTTGGAGCACGTTCAATGCCGTCACGCGATCACAAGAAGGCGATAAGCTGAACGGTCGCTATGCGGATCCGTCAAGCACGTCCATCCACTGGGACGTCCCCGATGCGGATTCTTGGGACGCCGGAACAATCACGTTGTCGACCGAATAACCAGCCCGAACCGCCGTCACGGTCTCACTTGGCTTGATCGGCCGATGACTTTTCGGCCCAGGCCTGTTCAGCGGCACGCCGGATTTCGACCAGATCGCGATTGTTGGCATCCGCGATTTCTGCGGCATCGTCGTGTTCAACGGTGAAGCGTTCTTGACCATCGGGCAACTGAACCACTTTGCCGCGAACCGGCCCCCACGCGGTGTCAACGTTCTCGGCGCGTCGGACCAACTTGCTGCGATTCATCGTCTGCTTGCGAATGCCGATCGATGTGGTGTGTCGAAACAGAATGGATTCCAGCACACCAACGCGGCTGGGCGGTGCGATGACATTCAAGATGACCGCCGCGCGTCCCTTTTTCATCGTGCAAGGAATCTGGAAAACGTCCAGCGCGCCGGCATTCAGCAATCGCCGACAAGCATCGGCGACTTGTTCGGCCGAACAGTCGTCCAAGTTGGTTTCCATCACCGCGACTTGATCAAACTGCGTTCCGGCCGCCGCCAACATTGCGTCGTCCTGTATCTCGCCTTGATAGACACGCAACACGTTCGCTTGGGCATCCAAGTCCATCGTTCCGGCACCATAGCCGACCTTTTGAATCGTCATCGACGGCAACGGACCAAACCCACGCGAAGTCGCTTTCAAAATGGCGGCTCCCGTCGGCGTGGTCAGTTCGGCGCGGATCGATGATCCGGCGATCGGCACATCACGTAAGATTTCGGCGGTCGCCGGTGCCGGTACCGAAACCCGTCCGTGTGCGATCGTGACTTCGCCTGTTCCGGTGGGCACCGCCGACGCCATCACGGCATCGACGCCCAACTGTGTCATCGCAACCGCGGTGCCCACGATATCGGCGATCGAATCAATCGCGCCGACTTCGTGAAAGTGGACCTTCTGCAGCGTCGTTCCGTGCACTTTGGCCTCCGCCTCCGCGACGACGTGAAAGATCTTCTTGGCCAAGGCTTTTGCATCGTCATCGATTTTGTCGCCCGCATCGATCATTTCTTCGATGTGGTGTAGATGCCGGTGCGCGTGTTCCGGCGGATGTTCGATATGGACGTGGACCGCGCGAAAGCCCTTCTTTTTTACTTCATCAGCGGTGATCGCGACGTCGGGCAGCCCCATCGAACGCACGGCGTCTTGGATTTCGTTAACGTCGACACCCAAGTCGACCAACGCGCCCAAGGTCATGTCGCCACTGATGCCACTGAGACAATCAAAATACAGAACGCGAGCCATCAGAATTGCCAACCATGATCCGGCGAGGTGTCGGGGCCGTCCGAATCATGCCGGAGCCCGCGGGACCACCGCGTCGGGATGCGGGGGAAGTGGGGTGGGGAATAGGTTTGACGCCGAACCCACCATCGCGAACGAATCGAAATCGACCGATGGAATCCGACGTCTATGCCCCAGCTTTACGCCCCGCCGCGTCTTTGAACAGACCCGCAAAGGATCGGAAACGACGATGCATCCGTGGAAGCGACCTGGCTGAACCAGCGGATCAACCACCGATCAGATCAACCGCGACGATAACGCCACATGCAACGCAGTGCGCTGACCGCGTCACGCCAACCGATCTTTTTGCCTTCGTCATAACCGCGCGCCGTGTAGGTGGTCGGAACTTCGATCACTTGACCGCCCAGTGCGGCGACTTTCGCGGTGATCTCCGGCTCGAACCCGAACCGACATTCCTTCAGCGCGATGGACCGCAGGAACTCCCCGCGGAACGCTTTGTGACAGGTTTCCATGTCGGTCAGTTTCAGACCGGTCAGACGGTTGCTGATCGCCGTCAGCGTTCCGTTACCCAAGCGATGCAGGAAGTGATCCTTGTTCCGCGAATCCAGATATCGCGATCCGTACACCGCGTCGGCTTTGCCTTCCAAGACCGGCCAGATGACTCGCAACAGGTCGGCGGGATCATATTCCAGATCGGCGTCTTGAATCGCCACGACTTTACCGCGACTGTGTCGAATGCCCAGCCGAACGGCGGATCCCTTGCCGTGGTTTCGACGTCGAAACAGGACCCGGCGATTGCGACGCTGGGGCAATGCCTTCAACCAATCCGTGGTGCCGTCCGTGCTGGCATCATCGATGACGACGATTTCGGTGGCCGGCGGCATGACTTGGTCCAATCGTTCCAAGACCTCGGGCAACGAATCACGTTCGTTGTACACGGGCACCACGACGGTCACGTCATACTGATCCACCGCTTCGGTGTCTTGGGCGATGCAGTTGGCTTGGGCGATCAGATCCATCGCATCGTCGATCCGCTGCAGCATTTGGTCGGGGTCGACGACCAGTGTGTCGGTATCAAAATCGTCAAAGACGTGCGGTGCGTCGACATCCAAGGCAGACAGTCGGTTTCCCATCGGGCCGTTATCCATTGGGCGGCTGTGCATCGGGGCAAGCCCTTCAAATTTGCAACAATGCGTTCGACCGTCAAAACCGGCCGAGCGTTGAAAAAGATTCGGGCACCACGCGCTGCCCAAGCAAACATGGGTCGGAAACCAATTGGACGCCTCATTTTGTTCACTTCCCGGCCAACTGGGTGCCCCTCGGATGTTCAATTGCAACGGCTGTGGCGAAACTGTCGGATCCGCACCGTGGGGCCGAATCAACGCCGTCGGATTCTTTCGCCTCAGGAATCATCCGGCGCTGCCTAGCGTCGCGGGGCGATAGCAACAACAATTCCACTTCCGGCGACGTCCGTCGCTACTGGGCCCCCGTGTGGCCCGGACCGATGACCTTGTTCACTCGATTGTCAACGCGTCGACCCGGCGGCCCATGGATCTCCTTTTTTATCTCGCCCTGGTACCTTCACTCGGCAGCGCCGCACAGTGGCTGGCGCACCGGACGAATTTGCCCAGCATTCTGTTGTTGCTGCTGTTCGGCGTCGGCCTGGGCCAATTCATCAATCCCGATGATTTTCTGGCCGAACTGACCGGCGGCGACGCCACGGCAGGCCCCAAATTGCTGTTCCCGCTGGTTTCGCTGTCGGTGGGCATCATCATGTTCGAAGGCGGGCTGTCGCTACGTCTGGAAGAACTGCGTGAATCCGGCAGCGCGGCATTGCGATTGGTGACGATCGGTGCGGCCGTCACGATGGCGGGGGTGACGATCGCGGCACACCAGATCCTGGATTTCCCCTGGCGGATGAGCCTGTTGTTGGGGGCGATCCTGGTGGTCACCGGTCCGACGGTGATCGGACCTTTGCTGCGTCACGTTCGTCCGTCCCGCCGCGTCGCATCGGCGTTGAAGTGGGAAGGCATCGTGATCGACCCGATCGGTGCGGTCTTGGCCGTGCTGGTTTTTGAACAAGCGTTTTTGCATGGGGACGATCCGTCGCTGCGAATCGCTTTGGGCATGCTGGCCTGGACATCGCTGGTCGGTGTCGTCTTGGGCGTGCTAAGTGGTTGGCTGATGACGCTGGTGCTGCGGAAGTTTTGGCTTCCCGACATGCTGCACGGCGTCGCCGCGTTGTCGTTCGCGTTGTTGATGTACGCCATCAGCGATCAACTGGCACACGAATCCGGTCTGATCACGGTCACCGTGATGGGCATATGGTTGATCAATCAAAAACAGGTCGACGTCGAACACGTCGTTGAACTGAAGGAGAACTTGCGAACGCTACTGATCGGATGCCTGTTCGTGCTGTTGGGGTCACGAGTCGACATCAACAACGTGATCGAAATCGGTTGGCCCGGCCTGCTGTTCTTGGGCGTTTTGATTTTGGTGGTGCGTCCGCTGTCGGTGTATCTGTCGCTGATCGGAAGCCCGCTGAATTACCGCGAACAAACCTTCATCGCCGGCCTTGCGCCGCGTGGAATCGTCGCCGCGGCGGTCAGCAGTATCTTTGCATTGGAACTGCAGCGCAATGCGGTCGAAGGCGATGTCGCCAGCGCGGATCAACTGGTCACCGTTACCTTCCTGGTCATCGTCGGTACCGTGGCCGTCTATGGCATGTTGGCTTCACCACTGGCCAAGTTCTTGCAACTGGCTGATGAGAACAATCACGGGGTTCTGATCGCCGGTGCGGATGCTTGGGTGCGTGAATTTGCCAGTGAATTGCAGGCCAACCAAGTCCACGTGATGTTGGTCGACACGAACTACAACAAGATCTCGCAAGCCAAGATGGACGGGCTGGGCGGCGTGTGCATGAACATTTTGAATGAGCATGCCCGCGAAGAACTGAACTTGGCGGGCATCGGCCGCATGATGGCCATGACGCCCAACGATGAAGTCAACACGTTGTCGTTGCGTGAATGCCGCACGCTGTTCGACCGATCGCGTTTGTACCAGTTGACGTTCAGCCTGAAAAACTCACACGGCCGTCGTGGGCTGACAAAAAACTTGCTGGGCCGTGAATTGTTCGGCGAAGGGATGACGTTCTCGGCGATCGCGGCGATGTACCAAGCCGGCGCGACGTTCAAGTCCACCAAGCTGACCGATGCGTTCACCTACGACGACTTCATGGAACGCTACGGTGAAGACACGGTTTTGCTGTGCGTCATCAAGGATGACAATAGCCTGTCGATCAATACGGTCGGCGATCCTTTGCGTCCGGTGTCGGGTCAAACCGTATTGGCACTGGTCCACTCGGTTCCCGTCCCGCCCGATCACGCGGTGATGCAGTCGTGAATTTGCCCGATCCCTTTTCGTTGTGCGTCGCGTTGATGCCGCTGGCCGGTTACCTGTTGCTGATCGGCGGTTTGCGTCTGTCGGGACGACCGTTCGTGACAACGTCGGCGCGCGAAGCGGCATCGTTGGGCATCGCGGTGGCCGGTTTTGCCGCCATCGGTCCCGCCCAATTGTTTTTCCCTTCCGCCGCCGGTGCCCTTTTCGGTTGGCGTGTGTGGTTCATGCTGGCCGCGTTTTATGCATTGTGCGTGGCGTTGGTCTCCCTGACGACGCGGCCGCGAATCTGCATTCACGGCTTGCTGATCGACGAGGCCTTTCCGGCGGTTTGTCGCGCCGCGCGAACGATGGACGCGGACGTACAAACCGATGCCCGCGGCTTTCAAATCTTCTTTCCGCACCACGGCTTTCGATTCCGGCTGGATTCCCATCCGGGCGTCGACCACGTCAGCGTGATCGCGTTTGAACCCAATGTGACTGTCGGGTTTTGGTTCCAATTTTTGAAAGCCATCCGGGGCGAAGTCGCTCAAACGCCCGTCGTGGCGGGCTCACGTGGCGTTGCGATGGTGGTCGCTGCGGTGCTGATTCTGGGTTTCTTGCTGTATCAAGCGGTTCCAAACCAAGAATTGCTGGTCGAAGGTTTCCGGCATTTTCTTTACCGCGAATAGCGTCGTCTGTTGCACGCTTGCTCTTGTCCGGTGGGCGGCGTGGCAGAAAAGGTCTTTGATTTTGTCGGGCAATTCCCCCCCACGGGACTGTCCGGTTCGTTAGACTGAACGAACGCGAAGGCGAATTGAGGTTACCGATGGACGCATCGAGCGAAAATCTGGGGCACTCAGACGATCCGAGGGGCCAGCGGCGAACAGGTGCAGCGCGGCGTGAATCGCTGACCACCGATTTTTCGCTGCCGAATCAAGCCGAGACGATTTGTGACGAAACGCCACCGGTGCTGGACAGTCCCCGGTACGAAATCTGTGGCCGCATCAATCGTGGCGGCATGGGCATCATCTACCGTGCCCGCGACCTGACCTTATGCCGCGACGTTGTCGTCAAAGTTCTGCGGCAGGACCGGAACGATCAAGCCGGCGGCCTGGAAGATTTCCAAAACGAATCGCAAGTCATCAGTTACCTGTCGCATCCCGGGGTCATTCCGATTTACGACCGCGGACGGTGCAATGACGGTCGCCCCTACCACGTGTTGAAACTGGTCGACGGCAAAACACTGGGCGACGTGTTGCGGCAAAAAACGATGCCACGTTTCCAGTTATTGAACGTCTTCGCCGACATCTGTGAAACGATGGCGTTTGCGCATTCCAAGGGAATCATTCACTTGGACCTGAAGCCGTCCAACGTGATGGTCGGACCGTTTGGCGAAGTCCACGTGATGGACTGGGGACTGGCACACTATCACAGCGATCAGCCGAATCCGCCGGAACTGAGCTGTCTGAGCAACGATTTTGAAAACCGTTCGCGGGTCCGTGGCACTCCGGAATACATGGCGCCCGAACAGGCCGGTGGCGGTCAGGTCGGACCGGCGACCGATGTGTTTGGCTTGGGTGCGATTCTTTGCGAAATCTTGACGGGGCATCCGCCCTACGAAGCGGACCATGTTCGAATCGTGTACCAGATGGCGCTGGACGCATCGCAGGGCCAGATCAAGGATCGTTTGCGGAACTGTGATTGCGATCCGAATTTGCGCCGGTTGGCCATCCGGTGCATGGCTTCGTCATCCGAGGACCGTCCGGCCGACGCGTTGGAGGTGGCTCAAGCGGTGGCGGATTACCACGAGACAGCTTTGGAACAACTGCGAAGCGACATGAATCGCTTTTTCGAATTGTCGCTGGACTTGTTTTGCATCGCTGATTTTCAAGGATTTTTCCAGCGGATCAACGGCAATTTTTCACGCCTTCTTGGCTATGACGACCACGAGCTGAAGACGCGTCCCTTCATCGACTTTGTGCACCCCGAGGACCGTGAAAAAACGCGGGCGCAGATGAGTGTGCTGGATCGTGGAAAGCCCGTCGTCCGATTTCGAAACCGGTATCAACGCCGCGACGGTCGGTACGTCGTGCTGGAGTGGACCGCCAAAGCGATCCGCAGCGAAGGTGTCATCTTTGCCGTCGCGCGCGATGTCACCGAATTGACTTGACGCCGGGCGTTGGGGGGCACGCAAATGTCCGCCGCAATTTCGGGGAATTTAATGGCGACCGGTGTCGCCGGAAACCGAAAGTTGCTCTTGCTGGCTCGTTGCTCGGGCCTAAGATGACAACGCGGGTCGAAGAAACCCGCACCGATTTTGGCCGTCTTTTCGGCAGAGGGATCATTTTTAGGGTTCGCCCTCGTCACCAAAGGCTTGTGCAGTAGCACGCTGAGACGAGCGCGTTTCTCCCAGCGGCTCCATCATGCCGCCGACCGGTCAAAATCATTTTGCCGATGGGAAGGGTTAACGCCCGACTCGTCGGTTTTTTTTTGCGCCGCTAGAATCGCCCCGCCGTTCCCAACGGGGCCCCGCTGCTGCGTGTCTTGGTTTCGCCACCGGCCCCGCCCCGCCATTCTCTTTTCGATAAAGATAACGGGCATGACAGACAAGTCGGTCGCCGAGGAAGTTCAGTCGCTGCGCCAGCAGATTCGACATCACGATCGACTGTACTACGTCGACGCGACGCCGGAAATCAGCGATCTGCAGTACGACCGCCTGCTGAAGCGTTTACAGCAACTGGAACAGGATCACCCCGACCTGCGTGATCGCGATTCGCCCACGATGCGGGTCGGCGATCAACCGGTCGCGCACCTGGACCAGGTCGCCCATCGCGTGCCCATGTTGTCAATCGATAACACGTACAGTCGCGATGAATTGCAAGCCTATTTTGAACGCACCGAAAAATCCCTGGACGGCAAACCGATCCGGTGGGTGATGGAATACAAAATCGATGGCGTCGCGGCGTCGGTGCGATACGAATCGGGACGCATGGTGCTGGCGCTGACCCGTGGCAACGGCGAAGTCGGCGATGACATCACGCACAACATTCGAACGGTTCGCGATCTGCCCCTGATCCTGCACGACAACGGATCGGTACCGGATGTTTTGGAGATTCGCGGCGAAGTCTACATGACCAATGCGGACTTGGCCGATTTGAATGTCCGTCAAGCCGAACGCGGCGAACCGCTATACAAGAACACACGCAACGTGACTGCGGGCACGATCCGATTGCTGGATCCCGCGATCGCCGCCCAGCGAAACCTGCGTTTCTTTGCACACGGCATCGGCGAAGTGTCGGGCATGGACGCGGACAACCACATGGAATTTTTGAAACGGCTCGGGGACTTTGGCATTCCGCCGACACCCGACGTGATGGTGTTCGACCATTGGTCCGACGCGATGAAAGCGGTCGCGGCGTTGGAAGACGAAATGCCAGACCTGCCGTTCGAAGTCGACGGGATCGTTTTTAAAGTCGACGACTTTGCCAACCGCGAAAAACTTGGCATTCGCAGTAAGAGCCCGCGTTGGTTGGTCGCGTACAAGTTTGAACGCTACGAAGCCACCACACGACTGAACCAGATCACGGTCCAAGTCGGCAAAACCGGAACCGTCACACCGGTGGCTCATCTGGATCCGGTGGAAATCGCCGAAACCACCGTCTCCCGCGCTTCGTTGCATAACGCTGATGAAATCGAGCGGCTGGATGTCCGCGAAGGCGACGTCGTTGTGGTTGAAAAAGCCGGCAAGATCATCCCCAAGGTCGTGCGCGTCGAAAAACACCTTCGCACTGACGACTTGAAACCCTACGCCTTTCCCAAGCGATGTCCCGAGTGTGATACCGATCTGGTTCGGGATGAAGGCGGTGTCTACATCCGATGCCCCAACCCAGCGTGCCCCGCGCAGTTGCGTCAAAAGCTGATCTATTTCGGCAGCCGCACGGGCATGGACATTGATGGTCTGGGCGACGAATTGGTCGACGTTCTGCTGGACCGTGGATTGGTCAAAACGTATGGCGACCTTTATCGATTGACTGCTGACCAAGTCGCCGAATTGAATTGGATCCGATTGCGGAAAGGACGCGACGGCAAAGAGATCGAAGTCCAGGTGGGACAGAAGAATGCGGACAGCCTGATCCAAGGGATCGACGCCAGTCGTGATCGTGGTTTGGCACGAGTGCTGGCATCGCTTTCAATCCGTCACGTCGGTCCCAGTGTCGCGCGGATCATCACAGGCAAATACCACACGTTGGATCTGCTTCGCGAAGCATCACAAGAAGACTTGGCCGACATTCACGAGATCGGTGACCGGATCGCCAGCAGTCTGCACGAATTCATCCACAGTGATGTTGGTCGCCAAACGCTGAACGACCTGGCTGCGGCCGGCGTCAAGATGACCGATCCCGAACCGGTGCCCGATGATGACGACCAACGGTGGCTGTCGGGCAAGACCCTGGTCGTCACGGGCACGCTGAAACACTTCAAGCGTGACGAAATCAAAAAGGCGATCACCGAACTTGGGGGACGGGCCAGCGGCAGCGTCAGTAAGAACACGGATTTCCTGGTCGCCGGTGAAAAGGCCGGCAGCAAGCTGGACAAGGCCAAACAATTGGGCGTTCGGGTCGTCGACGAAGACGAATTTCGCGCATGGTTGGCCGACAATCGCATCCATGACGCGTGACCACGACCGGTGGCGGATTTGCTAGGATCTTGCTGCTGCATGGGATCGACATCACGCCGACCCGTTTTGTCGGATTGCCCCCCCAAAGTTGCCCGCAGGACGCGGTCGTCACGGTGACGGGCCAGCACGACACACACGGGACACGGTCGATCCGGCGCGACATCGATCGATCGTGGTCGATGAAGGGATCAATGATCCAGCCTTCCTGCCGGGACACCGAAATGGGATCCACCGATTCGTCATCCGCGACCGACGCGGAAATTGATTTTCAAGCCGCTGATGCCGGAATGGAATTGGCACCAGCGGAAACTTTCGCGTTAAATCTTTTGGAATGGGCGGTCGAGCGGCACGCCAGCGACCTGTTCATCAGCGACGCGGAATCCTGCGTCATTGTTTCGGTCCGTCGAATGGGCCGCATCGAACAAGTTCGCCGGTTTGCACGCAGTTACGGACGACGGCTGCAAGGGTTCCTGCGGGTCGCGGCAAATTGTGACGCCGGCGACGCGATTCGCCCGACTGAAGGACGCGGCGTGGTGCAAACGCCCTGCGGTCGTGAAATCGACTTGCGGCTCAGCACGATGCCCACGCTGTTCGGGACGGATGTCGCGGTGCGCCTGTTCGATCCGGAAAGCGGATGTCGCGACCTCAATCAATTGGGGATGGACGATTGCGACGTCCAGCAACTGCGCGAACTGTTATCGCACCGCGGTGGACTGATCTTGGTGTCCGGTCCGGTCGCCAGCGGCAAGAGCAGCACGATGTATGCTGCGGTGAAGCATTTGAACGACGGTCATCGCAAAATTCATACGCTGGAAGACCCGATCGAACATGCGATCGACGGGGTGATGCAAACGCAGGTCAACGCAAAAGCCTGCTTGGACTTTGCCGATCTATTGACGGTCGTTTTGCGTCACAGCCCCGACGTCATCATGATCGGTGAAATCCGTGACAGCGTGACGGCAACCACCGCGGTCCGCGCCGGTGCCAGTGGCCAATTGGTGCTTGCGACGATCCACGCCAAGAGTGCTGCCGAGGCGATCGATTCGCTGCTGCACTATGACGTCCCGCCAAAGTTCGTTGCCAACGCGCTGGTCGGCGTCATTTGTCAACGACTCGTCCGGCGACTGTGCAAAGAATGCCGAAGCCAGAGGGAAGTTCACGATCCGCTGCCCATCAGCCCCGCAGTCGCCAATCGTTTGGGCGACCAACCGCCGGGACTTTGGACGGCCCAGTCGTGCGACGCCTGTTTCGGTGACGGCTATGAATCGCTGTTTTGCCTGGCGGAAATCATGCGTGTGGAGGACACGATCACGCACTGCATCGAACACCGTGAACCGGCATCCGCGATTCACCAGACGGCCAAAGAGCAGGGCATGCTAAGTCTGGCCGACAATGCCGCCTTGAATATTTATCGCGGCGAAATGACGGCCGATGACGCGATTCGAATCATCAATGACGGCACGCTGGCGGAACTTTCCAGACGCTGTCGCGATTGACCCACCGGTTCATTCAGCGCGGCCGGATCGTCCTTAGGACACTGATTGGCCCAGAATTTCTGCGATCGCTTCGGTCGCGATCTGCAGCGAGCGGGCAGCCATCACAAAATTGGTGTGACCGGACACCTCCGGCTGGATTTCCACGTACAAGTCACACGCACGTCGCAGCCGACGCAGTTTCTTTTTGGCCATCTTCACGTAAGCGGCCGGATCATCGACTTCGTCAACCGGCCCGACGGCCAAGATAAAATCATAGATGTCGCGAACGATGTCCCGCAGATCTTCGTCGTCTTCGGCCTCGTCGCAGTGCTTTAAGAACGTACGGACCATCCACAGGTGCGCGACTTGACGATCAATCGCTTGCACCTGAGCGGTCAGCGTTTCGGATTCGCTCATCTTCGTGATTATCCGCAGCAGCGATCAGCCGGCCGCTTCGTCCGTGATCGCACCCTCGTTGTGCACAACGGCGTCACCCGCCGGTGCCGCGTCGGACGCCGCGTGATCGGCGGCACCGTGACCGTCGGCCGGCTTGGTGGGTGCGTGTCCGTGCGGGGTGTTACGTGCGACGATCACCACGCCGATGAACGTCAACGCCATTCCCACCCACAGCATCGGGCTGATTTTCACGCCTTCGTGCAATCGCAACACCGAAACGATCGCGGTCACGGCCACCGCGCCGCCAAACACGATGGGCATCACCAACAGGGCGTTGCCGCGGCTGGTCATCATTGCGGTGGTCAAACAACACGCGCCAAGTGCGCCCAGCGTGCCCGCCAAGAACCCCCACTTGGCCGTTGCGAAATGGGCCCCCGTGTACGTGAAGCTGTCTCCTTTGACCTTCATCATTGCGATGCCGCCGATGATCGCGATGACCAGATAAGCGATGCCGATGAAGACGTAAGGTTTGAAGGGGGACCAGCCTTCGGGCGGCAACAGCGGTTTGCCGTCGATGCCGCGCGGCGTTGCCGCATTGCCAATGGTCGGTCCGTAACAGCCCCAAAACAACGCGGTGCCGATGGCAAACAGGATGGGAATCAACATTTTGTTCATGAACGCCTCAGTCGGAGGATATTTGATCGGGTCAGGGGCGGAACAGAGTTTGATCGAAAGCGATGCCGTCCGTACCGCGGTGGGTCAGACGTTGAACAGGAAATGACAGATATCGCCGTCCTGCATCACGTAACTTTTGCCTTCCACGCGTAGTTTACCGGCCTGTCGAATTTCTTTTTCACCGCCGTGTTCTTCCAGGTCAGCAAGTGAATAGACTTCGGCGCGAATGAACCCACGCTCGAAATCACTGTGAATCACCCCCGCCGCTTGCGGCGCGGTCGCACCGATGGGTACCGGCCAAGCACGGACTTCCTTTTCGCCGGCGGTGAAGTAACTCTGCAAACCCAGCGTGTGATAGGCAGCTCGGGCGATTTGGTTCAGCGCCGGTTCGGCCAGCCCGACATCGGTCAACATTTCTTCGCGGTCTTCTTCATCCAGTTCCGCGATCTCCGCCTCCAGCTTCGCACACACGCAGGCAACGTCGGCACCGACTTTGTCGGCATGCTGGCGGACTTTGTCGACCAGCGGGTTTTTGCCGTCCAAGTCAGTCTCATCCACGTTCGCGACGAACAGGATGGGTTTGGCCGTCAGCAATCCGAAACTGGAAATCGCGGCGG
Source organism: Crateriforma conspicua (assembly GCF_007752935.1). Lineage (NCBI taxonomy): Bacteria > Pseudomonadati > Planctomycetota > Planctomycetia > Pirellulales > Pirellulaceae > Crateriforma > Crateriforma conspicua. The sequence continues at coordinate 3,965,024 of NZ_CP036319.1, forward strand.
TTTCGGCTTCATTCAAATTCAGCAATCGCAGCGGCTTGCCCTCGTTCAAATGTTCGCTGCATTTTTCGATCACCGTGACGCGCAGTTTCGCTTCCTTGTCGCCGCTGCGTGCGGTCCGCTGGGCTTTGCCCAACGCGTTTTCCAGCGACTGCAAATCGGCCAGCATCAATTCGGTTTCGATCGTGTCGATGTCGGCCAGCGGATCCACCGACCCGGCGACGTGGGTGACATCGGGGTCTTCGAAACAGCGGACGACCTGCAAAATCGCGTCGACTTCGCGGATGTGGCTCAGGAACTTATTGCCCAACCCTTCGCCTTCGCTGGCACCTTTGACGATGCCCGCGATATCCACCAGCTTCAACGTCGCGGGAATCAACTTTTGCGGCACGATGTACTTGGTGATCCGGTCCAAACGCTGGTCCGGCACGCTGACGATCCCTTCGTTGGGTTCGATCGTGCAGAACGGATAGTTTTCGCTTTGCGCGGCCTTGGACAGCGTCAAAGCATTGAACAGCGTGCTTTTGCCGACGTTCGGCAAGCCAACGATTCCGGCTTCCATGTGGATCTGGACGGGGCAACGGGTGAAGGGACGGGAAAAAGCGAAACGGACGCCTGGGCGTCGGAGCGGAAAAATCTATCAGTCCGAATGGTTTTCGTCGAAGGGCATCGGCAAAGAACGTGGGCGGAGTCGAATTTTGGAAAATCTTTGAATTTTCATTGATGCCTAGCTTCTGACGGTGCCGATGCAGATCGATGAGCATGAAGCTCGCTTGACCCATCACGGACGACGCCACCCCACCTTCGTTGCAGGTTTCGTCCGTGCGAGTCTTGAATCTTGCCGTCGTCATTTGCGTCGGCGGCGTCTTGGCGGCATTGCCTTTCCGCCTTCACCAAAAGTCGTCCCAGCCGACTCAGCCACCCGCCAGGGCCACCGGTCCGACGGCATCGCAGAGCCATCTGTTTGGCGAAACCGGCCATCTGTTCGGTGAATCGAGCGACCTTTTCGCTGGCCCCAGCCCTCGCTTGGAACCGGCCAGCCCGGCGGCAAGCGATGATTTGAAGTCGCTGACCGATCTGGTCGCCTACGATCCGCCGCCGCCCCCTCCCGGGCCGTCGGTACGCCGTCCGCCGATGAACTTACCGCTGACGTACGAGGACCTGGCCGTCCCGGTCCAACCCACCGAAACGATGCGCCAACGATTCGACGCGGTCGCCAAGTACGCCCAGCCGCCCGCCCAGAACACCCAGGGGCAAACCCAGCGACCGGTCGATGCACCGCCCCGCATGCCGTTTGGTGGATCGTTGGCCGGCGTCGGGACCGATGCAGCCGGCGACGACATCACGCAGGGCAACATGAACCGAGTTGATTCAGCCCGCCCGCATGCCCCGGCTGCCGAAGCGACCGGTGTCCAAGGCCGAACCGCGGCGACACAGTTGCGCCCGACGGTTTCCGGTGCTCCGATGCCCTCCGGCAATGTATCGGCAAACGCCGGGGCGACCTTTCGAGATGCGATGACGATGCAGATGGGGCAAACCCCCGTCGCCCCCTCAACGCCGATCCCCAGCCTGAGCGGATCACCCGGCGACGCCCTGGCCGCGTCACCCTTTGCAACGTCAAAGTCGTCGGCCGCAGGCGCGTCGAACCGACCCAACAACCCCGAACGTGAACGCCACTGGATCCGACAACCGTAGGCCGACAAAAGAATCGACCACCAGACCGCCACGTCGACGACGTGAAGCGAACGCTTAGCCGGCGGTCTGTCGATTTCGACGCAGTTGACCGCACGCGGCATCGATTTCGCCGCCCTTGCGTTGACGAAACTTCACGGTCACGCCGCCTTGTTCCAAGATCTGGCGAAACTTGGCGATCGCCGTCTTGGTCGGCTCCAGATACGGCAAGCCCGCAACCGGGTTGTACGGAATCACGTTCAGCATCACGTTTCGCGACTTCAACAACTTGACCAGTTGTCGCGCGCAGGTTTCGTCGTCGTTCACGCCGCCCAACAAGACGTATTCAAAAGTCAAGCGTCGACCATTGGCGGCAAAGTATCGATCGGCCGCTTGCAGCACCGCGTCCATGCCGACCTTTCGATTGACCGGCACCAATTCGTTTCGCAACGCTTCGTTGGGCGCGTGCAAGCTAACCGCCAGATTGAACGGCACGTCGGCAGCCGCCAAACGATCGATGGCCGGGGGCAATCCGACCGTGCTGATCGTGATCCGTCGCGGGCTGATCCCCAGCCCCTTTTCCGCTTTCGCGACATCCAATGCCGCCAACACGTTGTTCAGGTTTGCCAGCGGTTCGCCCATCCCCATCATCACGATATGGCTCAGGCGTTCATCCTCCGGCAGGCGTGATTGCAAACGCAGCATCTGTTCCAGGATTTCACCGCGGGTCAGATTGCGTTCCACTCCATCCAAACCGCTGGCACAGAACACGCACCCCATCGCACATCCGACTTGGCTGCTGACACAGATGCTGCGGCGAATTCCGTCACGCAACAACACGCATTCAACTTCGCCGCCACCGGACAATCGCACCAATAGCTTTTCCGTACCGTCGGAACTGGTTTGACACGCAGCTTCATCGGCTTGAAAGATGACAAAGTCTTCTTCCAACCGCTGACGCAACGCCGCCGGCAAATTGCTCATCATCTGGAACGAATCCGCACGACGCTGGAACACCCAAGACCAGACTTGGCCGACGCGAAACTTGGGTTGCCCCTGCTGCTTCATCCACTCGGCCAGATCGGCGTCGGTCAAATCCAGCAGGTGCCGCTTGGACACGCTGGTCTGGGTGGGCGGGGTGACGGTGGGAAGCACGGTGGTCAATTCTGTTGGTCCAAAGATGGTGTTAGACTGCCCATCATCGAAGACTTTGCGACGCCCACCAAGCCCAACCGCGACGAAGCCGGCGAAGTTTTCTGGCCACCACCTGACGCAACATCGCGTTGCGACCGGCAAAATGGCATTTCGTTTCCCCCAAGCCACCCAACAATGAGCCCCACGCTGATGAACGCTGACGCCGCCTTGGATCGTTTCGTCGAATTGACCAAGATCCCTGGAAAAAGCGGCGACGAAAAAATGGTCGCTCAACAGATCGTCCAGGCTTTGCTAAACGCGGGGCTGGACGGGCAACAAATCGCATTCGACGACGCGAACCAGCGGACCCGCATCCCCGGTAACTGTGGGAATTTGATCGTCCACCTGCCGGGCACCGGTTCGGGGCCGACCACGATGCTTTCGGCTCACATGGACACCGTTCCGATCTGTGTCGGCAGCCAACCGGTTCGCCAGGGCGATGAAATGACCAGCGAAACGCCCACCGGCTTGGGCGCCGACGATCGCTCCGGGTGCGCGGCGATTTTAACCGCGGCCATCGAACGCTTGAATTGCGGGCGAGTCGATCTGCCCCCCGCCGTCATCGCGTTCTTTATTCAAGAAGAAGTCGGCTTGGAGGGCGCACGTCACTTGGACAAGGACCTGATCGGCAAAGTCGACCGCGCGTTCAACTTCGACGGTGGTTCGGTCGACAAGCTGACCAACGGTGCGATCGGCGGCGAGCGCTTGGAGATCGAAATCACCGGTGTCGCTTCCCATGCCGGTGTGGCCCCAGAAAAGGGAGCCAGCGCTATCACGATGGCGTCCCTTGCGATCGCGGATTTGCACCAACGTGGTTGGCTGGGCAAAGTCGTCAAAGACCAGGGTGTGGGAACTTCCAACGTGGGTGTCATCAACGGGGGCGAAGCGACCAACGTGGTCACGCCTCAATTGACCCTACGTGCCGAAGCCCGCAGCCATGACGCCAACATGCGGATGGCAATCGTCGCGGAAATTCGTCAAGCATTTGAAAACGCAGTCGCCAATGTTTGCACCGAGGCCGGCCAGTGCGGCCAGCTGAAATTCGATTCGCACGTCGACTACGAAGCGTTCCGGTTGCCCGAAGATCATCCGTCAATCACGGCGGCCGACGCTGCGGTCCGCGACCTGGGACGAACACCTTATATCGAAGTCGCCGGCGGGGGCTTGGACGCAAACTGGTTGTTCATCCACGGGATCGAATCGGTCACCATGGGCTGTGGCCAATGCAATATCCATACGATCGACGAACGTTTGAATATCCCCGACTACTTGGATGCCTGCCGGATCGCCACCGGACTGATCACCGGCAAGTATTGATTGGAATCGATCGTTTCCTAGGTCCACCACGTTTGGGTAGATTCGCCGCCATGAATGACGACGACATGGTCTGTCTGTGCTTTCAAGTCACACGACGAAAGATCGTTCAATTCATCCGAGTGGAAAAACCCAAACGGCTCAGCCAACTGTCGCAGTGCTATTCCGCTGGAACCGGATGCGGATGGTGTCGCCCGTTCTTGGAAAGGCTGATGGAACAAACCGACTCCGATTTGCCCGATTCCAGCGCCTACCAATCTGGCCGACGCCGACATATCCGCGACAAGAACGACACGCCATAAAGTATCGGTGCACCCCTGCGACGGCCACAATCACCGATGGCTTATCCCAGACGCATCTCATTCGTAGACCAGCTGTGCCGTCGCCTTCGTATCCGTGTCGGAAATCAAACGCACCCAACACGCGGAAAACCGATCTGGAAAACGATGGGTGATTTCTTGGTTGGCGGGGCAAGTCAAACGGTCATAATCCACCCACAAATCGGTGCCATCCACATCGACCTGGACCGTGAACGTCACATCACTTTGATGCTCGTGCGACAGGGTCATCGTCTTTTGGTCATATCCAGTCATCAAGTAAGCATCCGAAGCCACGTCGGCGGCGACGGTGGATTCGTACCAGGGGCCACCGTGTCCGACCGGTTTGCCTAATTGCCAAAGATCGTCCACGCCACCAAACCACAATCCGACGGACCGATCCGCATCCAAGAAGACGTGCGAATCGTCGATGGCATCCGGCGACAAGCCCGCCAACACCAGCAAGCCATTCCAAGAACAAAAGTCGGAAATCCATTTGCGATGGCTGGCAACCGGACGGATCCGATTCCACGCCGGCGGCGCACCATTGGTCACCAAGGGCAGTTCATAAAAGGTGCCATGCAGGTTTGCCAAGTGCCGTTCGGATTCCACTTCCCGCATCATGCGACACGCCGGATCAAGCATCGTGCGATCAAACGCCGAATCCCCCTTGGGCAATCGATACGTCTTGCCTCGGTAATGCACGACCACCGATGCACGGTCGACCGACGCTTCTGGTTCAACATCCAACAAACGCTGTAGACGCGGGTCCGGTGAATCCGCTTGAAATTCAAATCCCGCTTTGGTGAATTCGAAGAAGCGGTCGCCTTCGGTGATCACTCGCAGGTTTCGATTTCGCTTCGCCGGATAGACTCGTGTCACTGATGCATCTTCGTCAGCGATATCCGCTAACCCTGCGAACAACTGTTGCGCATCCTTTGCCTGGCCATCATGCGACGACGCATCGACCTGATGCAAAAACGCGGTGGCCACGCAGTCTCGGTCCACCGTCAGCCGCAACCACTGTGCGTCAAAATTCTCGGGGAACAAGTAGGGCAGATAGCCGTCGGCGGGAACCGTGACCGAATCGAAACGTTCCCATTGTCCAAGACCACCGCGATCCACTTCCAAAGTGAAAGTCACGGGTGTCGGATCATTGTCTTGCTGAACCGCCGATTGTGGCACCGTTGCGATGGCCGTATCCAAAGGCCGGGCCTGCACGATCGAACCGTCATTGGCAGCAACGAAAGCCAAGTGTGGCATCCCAAAATTGCCCGGCTTGTGTTCGCTGGCGTTTGCAGGGATTGAGACGACACCGGCGGGAAAACTGCGGCGGTACACCTTGTCCGTGAAACCTTTGCCCCAACGCAGCGACATCGGTGTCGCCTGCCATGAATCAGCAAGCGTTGGGTTTCCACGTTGATCGACAACCAAATAGACGGTCACCGGAACGTCAACTTCAAACCGAAAGCCCGGGGCAGGGCGATGCCAGTCGCCACGTGGGATGGCGATCCGGGTCAAGCCGGCAAGCTTCGACGGCAAATCGTGAATAGCCTGCTGGTCGCTGGCACGAGTCATTGGCGGGATCGTCCGCTTCTTTTTTCCTACGCTCAGGTGCAAGCATCGGTCATCAAATCCAGCGACCAGGAAGGGATCGGACGGAACCATCGCCATGACTTCGTCTTCCACCCACGGCCCACCGTACGCCGTCGCCGGGCCCCAAGCAGACAAATCTTCGTACTTTCCGAACCACAAATTGCTCTGCGGCTGCCCGGCAAGTGGGTTGCCCTGGATGCTGGTTTCGTCACTGGCCAAAACCAATTGACCGTTGAAGTCACAAAAGTCAGGGACATAACGCAAATGGCTGGCAATCGGATGAATGCCCGCCGTGTTGTTCGCCGAAAACGTGGGCGGAAAGTCAAAGAACATGCCATGCATGTCCATCATCCAACGGCCACCGCCGATCTGGCGAATCCTGGGCCATTCCGTATACCAGCCGTGGCTGGCGTCGTTGCAATACGCCGCTTTCGGCAATAAGTACGTCGACCATTGCCCGTCGGTCAAAACCTTTAGACGCAAACTACGGCGATCCCAACCGATGGCCCAGACCGGTTCGTTGCCGTCGCTGCCCCCGGCGATTCCGGGCGGCCCAGTGACTTCGGTGTATTGGCGTCTTTCAACGATCCGCCATTGTTTCCTATCCCACTCGGCCAACACACCGCGTTCTTCATCGGACTTTGCCGGCCCACCGACCAACACATCGTCATAATTCCCGACGTGCAATTCGCCATTGTTGGACACGACCAATCGTCCCTGCGATGTATAGCCGCCCTTGCCATGCCATCCGGGAACAGGCTTCTTGAAAAGTCGCTTCACGTCCAGCGTATGCACGTTGGCTTCCCAAATCGAACCTTCCATGTCGATGTAGTAAACCATGTTGGCCGGATCGGTCAGATGGCGTGAAATCGCGGTCACACGGATCGGCATCTGCTTGGGTGAAATGGCGCGCACCTTCCCCTCGCGGTCGATCGCATAATGCGCGATCAATAACTGCTGCGACTCCGCATGAATCATCCGGCCCGCCGGAGTTCCCCCGACGCTTTCCGAGTGCACGGTCATCGGCTCGGTCAGGTCTGCGTCCACCGAATACAGCTTGTGTTCGCTGCCTCGCGGCATATGAGGCGCGTAGTTGACCATCCACAATTTGCCCGCCCAAGGCACCACCGCACCGATGCCACATTCGTTGTGTCCCGGCAACCGGTGGGCGCCGTTCTGACTGTAAATGCCGTAGGTCGTCAGGTGCGGATAGACGCCACTGATGTGGATGTCAGTTCGAACGGGCTGTTGATGCTGTGTGGGGCGGCTGTTTGGATCATTGGATTCTGGCGACGTCGTCGCATCCGGTTGTTCCGTCGACGTCAGGGCAAGGGCCTGCCGATGGTTCATCAGTTCTTTGGCGAACCTCTCGAAACGTCCTTGTTGCTGATCATTGAACGCCAAGTTACTGGTCTCATTCGGATCCTTTTGCAAGTCATACAACTCCGCAAAGGTTGTCGAATCGTCCAAGACTGTTTCGACGTATTTCCACCGTTCGTCGCGAACCGCCCACAACGGCCGACTGCCCAACTGTGGCGTGGGGGCTTCGTACAAAATGCTGGTCCGCCAATCATCGACAGTCTCCCCCTGGATCAGGGGCAACAAACTGCGACCGTGCAACCAAGGCGGGGATTCAATCCCGGCCAGCGCATAAATCGTGGCGGTCAAATCGATGTTCAATACCAGCGCGTCACAAGTGGTTGCACCGGTGTTTGGACCAGAAATGGCCATCGGAACACGCATCGATTCTTCATACGGCAAAACCTTGCTTGTCATCCCGTGTTCACCCAGCATCCAACCGTTATCGCCCATGAAAATGACCCAGGTCGGTCGCGTCGACGACGAAGATTCCAATTCATCCAAGACGCGTCCCACCGAGCGGTCCATTTGCTCGACCGCGGCATAATAGTCCCGATGATGTGACCGGATTCGGTCCGGGTCGTCATAGCCGTACGACAAAGCCTGTGTCCGACTGCGTGACTTCCAAAGGTACGCTGGCTTTCCATCCAGGTCGTCGTCCCATGTCGCGGGTAAAGGCATCTCGGCGACGTCGCGACGTGTCAAAAACTCATCTTGGACAGGCCATCGAAATTGATGGTCCATATGCGGCACTTGTGTATTCATCCACAAGACGAATGGTTTTTGACGCTTTGTACAATCCTGCATGAACTCAATCGACAGATCGGCGGTCACGTCGTCAACGAAGCCCGGCATCACTTGATTCTTACCGTTGATTGAAAACTGCCGGTCGTACCAAGTCCCGTTGGACCAACAGGTCGCCGCAAATTGGAACCCGCAATCGGTCGGCGAATTCTTCAGATGCCACTTCCCGGTGACACCGGTGCAATAGCCTGCGTCGCCCAGAACCTTCGCGAACGTGGGCTGGCCGTCGCGAATCTTCGCAGTGCCGACCCTGGTCACGCCATTGACACTGCCGTAACGTCCGGTCAGACACGCGGCGCGACTGGGCGAACAGATTGCCAACGTCACAAACGCATTGGTGAATCGTGTTCCCCGTTTGACGATGCGGTCCAAGTTGGGCGTGGCGATTTGCTCGTTGCCTGCCGCCGACCAACAATCCCAACGCTGGTCGTCGGTCAAGATGAACAAGATGTTCGGCGGTTGCTCCTCCGCGGAAACGGCCGTGGCGGGAGGCACGGCAACAGAACTCAACAAGACCGACGACAGCAGCCACACGGTCGCAATCGTTGGGGCGCCGGATCGATCGGTTTTTGAAAATTTCATCGGGCAGCTGGCGGGATTCGCTGGGGCAGAACTCGGCAAGACAATCGCCATAGTATGCCAGCTTTGTGGCGTCGCTGCCGAATGACAATTCAACGCACCGACAAGTCATCGTGCCCGGTATTCGCCGCTGCTTTGACGATAGCCTCGATCTACACCGCCGCCCGCCCGGCCCGTAACAGATCCAGCGGTTCGGCACGCCCCGCTTCATAGGCTGGCCAAAGCGCCGCCAATGCGCAAAGCCCAACCGTAACCGCGAAGCCAAACGCCAGTTGCGACCACGGAATGATGAACTCCGGCGGGCCCGCAAAAAATGATCCTCCGTACAAAGCCATTCCGACGCCGCACCATCCGGCGATCAAACCGAACATCAAACTCAACCCGCAAGCGATCAAGCCGATCAAGACAGATTCGCAAAAGATCATTCGCACCAGTTGCCATCGCGAAAGCCCCACCGAACGCATCACTCCAAATTCCCACGTGCGTGCGCGGACCGACGCCACCATTGTGTTGACGATCGCCAACGACATGATCGCCAACGTCAGCAACGGCATCCAACTGAGCCCCCAAATCATCTCGTCAGCCCGCAAGCGAATCGATTTCAAAACGCGATCCGTTGTCGTCAACCGCGCAAAGGGACGATAGGCGGTGACGGTCCCATACTGTTCATCATTGAAGGCAAAGCCCGCGTTCCGCTCCGCCAACGATTGCAGTTCGCTTTCGACAGCGTCTTCCGATGCCGCAGAATCAAAGTTGAACCAGAAGTACTCGATCGGCCCGAGACGAAAATCGTTCTGAACGTCCGCCTGATTCGCAAACACCATCGTTGAAGTCCGAACAAAATGACGCCGGACTCCCGAAAACTTTGTGAACCAATGCCAACCAGGAAGCGTCACGACACCGGCGATTTGATACTCGACCACTTCGCCATCGCCCTGAGGCGGAATCAGACGCACCGTATCGCCGACGCCACAGCCGGCCATCATTTGAAAGTCGCTTGAAATAAGACAACTTCCGCCGCGTGAGATTGCATCGGCCGCGGAGACGGCATCCCCTTCGATGAACCGCATCTTCAACATGGGATCAGCGCCGGTGAATGCCCGCATCGGATCAACGCCACAGACGATCGCGTTGTCTTGGCGCAACAACTGTGGCGGTTGATCGCCCCAGTCGAACTTTGCCTGCTCGATGGCGACCGGCAAGAACGCGTCGGCTTGAACCCCGGGGATTTGTGGAAGCTCCGATGCCTGCTGTTGATTCAAGCCGACCGGATGAAAGGCCACAAACGCATCGGGCATCCAGTCGCCCGGCAGGAACGGTTGCAACATTGAATACCCCCACGTTTGCGTCGACGTGTAAAGGGCAAGTCCGACCGACAACGCCAAAGCCGCACCGATCGAACGCCACAAATGATTCGTCACAACTCGCTGCATCATTCGCGGATTCAAGCCCACGATTCTTGCGATCACCGGCGTCACCCAACGATCACAAAGGATCACGGCGTACGGCGTGATAGCCAACATGCCTAGCATCAATGCGGGATACGCGATCAAGGTGTACGCAGACAAACGCGTCTCTGGCGGCAAGGACACCCAAAAGACCAAAACGGGTGCCAGCAAGATCAGAGCCACACCGAACATCGCGATGGTTGCCCAAATCGCCGGCCGCGGGTGCGCCAAGCGGTCGACCATCGCATCCATCGGCGAAATCCGCATGGCACGCCATGCCGGCACGACCGCTGCGGCCAATGCGCCAGTCATTACGGCCACCCCACTCAGCACCACGGTCGTCGTTCCCAGGACCGCCCCAGCTTCAAACAGCCCTGGAAAAATGCGGCTTCCCAACATCACCATGGCTGCCCCCGCCGCCAGGCCGGCGACCCAACCGACCGACGCCAGAATCAGACTTTCCCCCGCGATCACACCGGCAACCTGCAAACGGCTCAGCCCGATCGCGCGCAGCATCGCAAACTCGCGGGATCGCTCGCTGACTCCCATGCTTAGCGTCGTAAAAATGATGAACACCGCCGCCACCGCCGCCATGCCGGTCGCGGCCCAAGCCTGTGCCCGTTGGCCACGCACCGTCCGTGTTGATTCCAGCCCGCGTTGCACGTCGGAAAGATCGACCAGTTGCACCGGAGGCTTCGCGGATGAAAGACGTTTGTGCCAAGCCCGCCGAAACTCCGATGGTGACACAGTATCCCGTAGCGCAAGTTGCACCAAAGATGCCTTGGGCTTGTAACCATTGATGCGTTCGGCCAGCGGTGGTCGAACGTAAACCGCGTCGACCGCGACACCGGTGACGAAGCTGCCGGGAACGCTGATGTTCGATGGAGACGGACCAAGGTCATTGGTATCAGCCCCGCCGCGTCCGTTCGCCCCAGAACGGCCGCCGCCAGAACGGCCGCCGCCCGGTCCGCCACCACGCCCGCCCAAGGACGGCGCATCACTGGGTTGTTCGACCACTCCCACAACTTTCACCATGACCGCATTGGCGATGGACGTCAGCTTCAGCGTATCGCCCAGATTCACCCCTAAACGCTCGGCCGCCTTCCGGCTGATCACCGCCACGTCCGAATCGCCTGATTCAGTCAGCCACTGTCCTTGGACCATCTCCGCAGGCGGTTCAACCGCGGCCGTACTGACCAAAGTCGGATCCAGTGGCGGGGCCCCAAAAACCGGCGGGCGGTCGCCCACCAACAATCCCAACGCCGACGGTTCGTCCGAATCGGAATGTGTCGTAGCCACGGTCACTCGACTTTGATCAATCACATTGGCCACCATCACACCGGGATCGGATTGCAGATCCGTGATCAATGCGCCTCCCATCTCCGGATGGCTGCCGGGACGGCCTTGGGGAACCAGCAAGAAATCAAACTGCCCCATGTACTTGTCCGCGTTCTCGTCCAACTTTGACACCAACGCGTCGTATCCACTGACCATCCAGACCACGGCACAAGTCGACGCGATCACGCCGATCAATGTGATGATCGCCCGCCCGGGACGCCGGCGCATCGGCGCGACAACAAGCTTTCGAATCAGTTTCCAGTGATGCATCATTGCAGTCGTTTTTCAAACGGGGTGAATCGTTGTTCTGCCACCAGCGTCGGTCGGGCAATCTTCCAAGCGTTATGAACGGTCGACGCCATCGCGAGGGCGGAACGTCAGCAAAGGCAAACCCTGGACCATGATCACACAAATGTTTGCCCCCAAAGGACCGTTTGCTGTTTGACGCCCGAATGATGCCGCCATTGGCTTTCAAGCGATTCCGATATCGGGGTCTCATGCGTATCGCAGCGGTGGTAATTCCATCGGCAATGACGAATCAACCGCCGCATGCCGCCAAGCAAAGACATTTCGTGTGAACTGATGTTTCCGTCACCATCCCACCGATGACGACCACAGCACCCTCGCAATGACGCTAACCAACTTCCAACGACGCATCCCCACTGGACGAAGCCGATTCCCTTACACGTCCGCGTTTTCTGATCTTCGTAACGTTCCAAAACGGCGCATTGGGCGACCCAACGATGGGCGCGTGCCGTCAAGTCGCGTCGACGCTGGACACAAACCAGGGTGGAACATTTCGATTTCGGTACACCAGATGCAAACAGATGGAAGCGAACGCAAACGCGGGTGAAACCAACGTTCCCCCAATGAGTGTTCCATCATCGGTGACACGACGTTCATTGACGAAATGTCGCATCAACTTTGAATCCGATCATCTAGGATTGCCCCAACAGTGAATGAATCCACAACGCCTTGTTCATCTGATTCCACGGCTCCCGGCTTGAGGGCTTGTGAACTGAGGTCGGTCGACAAGACCTACCAACAGGGTGGAACGATGGTTCAAGCGCTATCCCAAGTGGATTTGACCATTCCCGATGGCGCCTTCGTTTCGGTGATGGGCGCCAGCGGGTCCGGCAAAAGTACCCTGCTGCACTTGATGGCCGGCCTGACCCGTCCCACCCGTGGTTCGGTCATCATCGACGGCGACGACCTGTCTCAGTCATCGGATATCGAACTGACGCGTTTCCGGCGCAGTCGAATCGGCTTGGTATTTCAGGCGTTAAACTTGGTTCCGTCCCTCTCGGCGGCCGACAACATCCTGTTGCCACTGATGGCATCCGGAAAGGCGGACAACACGGAGGACCGTTTGCGTGAATTGGCCGAAACGTTGGGCATCGCCGATCGCTTGGACCACCGCCCCGACGCACTCAGCGGCGGCGAACAACAACGCGTCGCGATCGCTCGCGGCTTGATCGCGGATCCGGCCATTTTGCTGGCCGATGAACCGACCGGCAATCTGGACTCGAAGACCGGCCAATCCATCTGCCAAACGTTGCGAACGCTGTGCGATACCCAAGGCCGAACAATTGTGATGGTCACCCACGAACCGGCGGTGGCCATCTGGTCCGACCTGGTGATCGTGCTCAAGGACGGTCAGATCATTCACCAGATCGCTACGAAAGATCACCCGAATCCCCAGTCGTTGGCGATCGAGTATCAAACGACCGTCGACGCCGAAAGGTCGACGACGCAGCCCCAGGATGATGTGACGACGTCATTGACATGATGATCCAGCGATGCGTTTCAATCGGCCCCTAAATCACCGCTGCTGACCCATGGCCGGGCGATTCCCTGCCGAAGCTTGGCATGCAGGTTGGACCCGCCACGGTTCGGAAGTTAACTCGGGCGACGCTTGGACGCAATTGACCAACCGTCAGTCGCCCTGCAGCGACACCTCACGGATCCAATCGCTGCCGCGTTTGTCGCGGTGCGCTCCAGGCTTCTTGGTGACTTCGCCCTGAGTATCGGCATAGTCGACAAACACGGCGGCGATCAATCGTTCCGACGCGGGAATGCCCAGCAGGTCGAACACCACCGGCTTGCCTAAGTTCCCGCCGCTGGACCAGTACGTCCCCATCCCCGCCGCGGTCAACAACAGCAACAGGTTCTGGACCATCGCGCCGGTCGCCGCCAAGTGTTCTTCGTCGCGGGCCGCGGATTTCTGGATCGATGCGCAGTCGCCATTCTGCAGCGCAAGCGGATCGCATTCGGGCAACCAAGTCACCAGCACGACCGCGCCGCATCCACACAACAGTGGCGGAACCTTGGTCGCGTCACCGTGCTGGTGTTTCAGTACCTTGCCCAAAGCTTGAGCTTGATCCTGCCACAGGATGTGAGCCCGCCAAGGTTCGGCCAAGTCATCAATGCCGCGGACGAAGTGAAACGGCGCCCACCCCGCATCCAAAACACACTTTCGCACCACCGCATCGAACTGCGTCCGTTGGTTATCAGGCGTTTGCACCGGAGCATCCACGTCACCGAGAATCTTCTCGGTGCGACGACGCATCAAGACCTCACGGACGGTCGTCAGCGGATCAGAAACAGGGCGTGAATTCATAAATAAACTTCATTCCAGTGGGCAACAAAGACGGCTGAATCAAGATCACGGCTGGTCAATGTCGGCGATCGCATACAACTTGTCGCCACGTCGCAAGACCAACGTCGAATCGATCGCAACGGCGGCATAAATCTTGTGGCCACCGAGGCTGCTCTCGGCATTTTCGGCGTTCCAAACGCGGTTTTCGGCGACCGTCTCTCCGTCGGCCAAATCGATGACCACCGTCGTGCCTTTGTAGCCGAATAGATACAGATGCTGCTTCGTTGCCAATGGCGTCGCCCAAACGCCACCGGCCGCTGTCCGGTCGACGCTGACTTGTTGCCCGGTCTCTAGGTCCAGCCGATACAGCACGCCGGCACGATTCACGAAAGCCGCGGTATCGCCGACCACGACGGGGCTTCCGAAGGTGCACGTGGCCTTCTTTGCACGCCAGCGATAGTCGACTTGGTACTGATCGCCATCACAAGTGATTTCAATCAACCCGTTGCTGGCCGCCGCCTGGCCCGCACTGCCGGCATCGCGTCCATCGGATGCCCCGATGACAAACCGACCGTTGCCGGCAGGAATCGGCGTGCATGAACTGTTGTTATCGATCTGGTCGAAATGCCACAGTCGTTCGCCGGTCGCGGGGTCCAATCCAACGATGGTTCCGATCGCGCTGCACACCAGATGTTGTGTATCGCCGACATCGATCAAACGAGGCGACGCCCATGCGGTCGCACCAATGCCAGGTGACTTCCAAATCGTTTCGCCTGTCGAGGGTTCGATCGCCAACACATACGGCTCCTCTGATCGTTCCACCCAAACGTAGACCCGTTGCTGATCCACTTCCAAAGAGGATGACAAACCGTGACGTGCCGTGATCGGACCGTATTCCGCCACCAAGTCGCGCTGCCATGTTTTGCCACCATCGGTATCGATGCCGATCAACACGCCGCCTTCGAAGAAGGCAACGAATCCTTCGTCGGTGGCGACCGCGGTGGGTGCGGCCCGACTGACCATCGGCGTGTTCTTGAACGGCGACGGATTGGCCACGTCGACTTGCCACAGACGACTGCCGTCAGCGGAATTAAATGCCGTGACGTGATAGTTGTCTTTCATGTCACCGCTGGTGGACGTCACCACGATCTGATCGTGCGCAACGATCGGCGTCGACTGGCCATAGCCTTCAATCTCGGCGGTCCAGACGATGCCAGACTCGGGCGACCAAGTCGTCGGCAGATCGTCATCGACGACCGCGATGTTGCTGGATTGGAATCGCGGAGCATGAGGTGTCTGGCCGACGACAAAAGCAACACTGCAAACATTCCCAAGCGAAATGATCAAGCCAAGGCAAAACAAACACCGTCGCAAAGCCAGAGTCGCAAGCACGGCGATCAAACATCGATGGAAAGACAAAGACATCAAAAAACGCACAGCGGATTGAAGGAAAAAACTTGAATTGGCGTTAGAGCGAGGCGTGAAGTTTACGGGGGCAACGCATGCCGTCCAGCGGATCCATCGCGAGGGCTTGGCATCGACTGGAAAGCGGATCGGAACGGCGACGGGATCGACAAATCAGCGAAAATCCCCGTGTTTTCCCGTCCGCGATAGCGCACAGATTAACACATCAAATTTTGCAAAAATTCGCTTTGAACCACTTCTCAAGAGAGCTGTCTTTATTGAGAATCAGTCGCATCAACCGCCGGTGCTCTAGCCAGCCACACCGCAATTGACGGCCTCAGCCAGCCAACTTGCCGACGGTTTTGTTTTTCGAAAACCAGAAGAGATTTCTACACAGGCTGAGGCTATGAATTTGACTTTGACGCGCGCGGTGTTGCCGTGCGCTGTGGCAGTGCTCGTACTTGCATCCGCGGCATCCAAATCCAGCGGTGCCCTTGTCGTTCCGACCGCTGGCGATGAACGGTTCGGCTGGGATGATTCCGATCTAGGTGCTGCTTTCGCAGAATGGGCCGGCTTCGCCCCAGCCGGAGCAATCACGGGTCCGTTTTCTCCGACGAGCTCCACGGCATCATCACAGTCCAGCGGACTCACTGAGCATTCGATGACCGGGTTCGTGACCAGCACCAGTGCCATCTACTCGTTTTCCGCGGCCACCGAGATCTCTACGGATGTGAAAACCACAAATCTTTCCGGGACGCAAACGCGTGTTGTCGCTCAGATTCAAGCATCTGGAACCGGTCTTGATCTCAGTTCGCTGCTACTGAACGGGCAAACGGCCAGTGTCAGCGGAATCGCAGATTCACGAACGGTGACTTCATTCGGTGGGCCAACGCTGCAGAGCGACTATATGGCGATCTGGGATATCGCTGCTTCGCCGCTGGACGACTATTCGTTGGCTTTCAACTCACTCGGACCTCATATGTCCCTTGAAGCGGTCCGCATCGACGCCTTCGCCAGTGACACCGCATTCGTCACGCCGGCATCGGTCACAGCGGTTCCCGAACCGGCATCGGTGGGAACCATGTTGGCTTTGACCTGTGGTGGCGGAGTCCGCTGGTTGCGGCGGCGCAAATCATCCGTCGAAGCGAAGCGTTCTTAAGCCTGTCGTTGAACATTGACCGTGTAAACCTTTGGGGGAAAGAAGGATGACGGTGACCACATTGACAAAAACTCGATGCGTCGTGGCGACCGATCGATCAGAATTGCCATTGCGAAAAACAGCAGGACGACAACGGACTTTCGCCACCGGATTCACCCTGGTCGAACTGCTAGTGGTGATCGCGATCATCGGCATTCTTGTTTCATTGCTCTTGCCCGCCGTGCAATCGGCGCGCGAAGCCGCACGCCGAATGTCGTGCCAGAACAATTTGAAACAACTGGCCCTGGCGACGCACATGTACAACGACGTGTATCGCAAAATCCCCCCCACTGTGATCGGCGTTACGGTCGGTCAATCCAACGGACAACCCGTCAATCAGGCCGGGCTGAGCGGTTGGGCGGCGCTGCTGCCGTTTCACGAACAAGGCGGCATGTATGACCGCTTGGATCTCTCCAAAACGGCCTGGGACGCACCCAACGACGAATTGGTCAAGCAGACACCGTCGATCCACCTATGCCCGTCGATGCCTGTTCCCGAAGAAGACAGCGGTTATTCCAGTTACGCTCTATCGACCGGAACGGAATACTATCGGAACCAGTCACACAACGGTGCCTTTGTCGACGCGATGAACGTGTTTTACGGCGAACGGGTTCGAGCCGGAGTGTCTGAATCACAAGCCCGTTTGCACTGGACCAGCATCGGCGACATCAGCGGACTGGACGGCACATCCAACACCTTGTTGATGGGCGAATTCGGCTTGCAAGAACGCGACGATTCGGACCTGCCATTCCCTTACCCGGGCGGCGGCGGTTCGAGCGCCGCGCAGTGGGCCGTCAGCTATCCCTACAGTTCGACCGGAACGGTTCGCGGGATCTTCAACGGGACCAAAGTGCCGATCTTTGATTTCCATTCATGGGAATGCTTCCGCAGCCAACACCCTGGTGGTGCGCACTTTGCCCTGTCCGACGGCAGCGTGCGATTCCTTAGCGAATCGGTCGACTCCGTCGCGCTGGACCGTTTGGCCAATCGCCGTGACGGTGAAGTGATCGAGCCGTCGCCATGGTAAGTCGACACGCCATCGCTGCGGCCGTTATCGGTCTGCTGGTCATTGCCACGCCGGGTTGTGAATCACAACCGACGGGACTGACCGCGGCCGGCGAAGTCACGGCCAAAGGAAAACCGGTCTCCGGTGTCGTCATCACCTTGCAACCGGTGCCGCCAACCGAAGGCCCCAAAGCCACCGCACTGGTCTTTGACGGCCGCTTCGAATTTGGCCCGGGCGCGGGACTGACCGCCGGCCAATACCGCGTTCGTTTCAGCCTGCTGCCACCCGAGTTTCGCCAGGCGGCACCCGAAGAACAGCGATCCAAGTTTCCGCCGGAGGGATCGGTGATTCCCGCGAAATTTGATTCGCAAAGCAATGAAATCTGGGAACTGAAGTCCGACCAGGAAAACAGTTCCGAATATGAGATAGCGATCCGGTGATTCACCAAATTTGATCCCACACCATTTTTCCTTCCTTGCCAGATATCCATCCATGCGTCGTATCGTTTCCAGCGGCCGGTCTTTCGCCGCCATTGCATTTCTGTCGTCTCTGACCGTCACAACGCCATCGATTTGTCACGGGCATATGTCATGGTTGGCATCCGACGACGAAGGTCACGCAGTCTTTTGGTTCGGTGAATCTCCCGCCGACCGGACCTACCATCTGCCCGATGCGGTCGCGGGCATCGAATTGAAATGGGACAAAGGGACGTCCACCGAAGCCATCGCCACCGCCCCGGTGGATACCGACGACTTGGTCGGTTTGAAAAGCGACGGCACCTTGGGTGAAACGGGCGAAGTGTTCGGCAGTGTGACCTATGGCCTTTACCACGGCACACGGCTGACCTATCACGTCGAACACTTGGTCCCCGATGACGCGACGAAGTGGCCGACCGCTCCGCGAGCCGATTCACCACTGCAAACCGTGATCGTTCCCGGACCGTCCGGCGGTGTTTTGGTGACCGTTTTGCAAGACGGCAAACCGACCGCCGACGTGGAAGTCAAACTGTACGACGCGGAGGGGACCGAGAACGCATCGGCCACCACCGACAGCGTGGGAATCGCAACGTTCAAAGCATCATCACTGTCGTCCGGATTGAATGCCGTCCTGGTCGGCGTTCAACAATCCGATGTCGAAGGCGAATTGGACGGCACGGCCTACACCGACACCGCCGACTACCTGACTTCAACCTTCGTTCATTCGAGCGACAATGACGATGCAAAACCCACCCCGCAGCGCCCGACCGTCGATGCAACTAGCAAAGTGAACATCAACGATTCAGGCTTGGATGAACTGCCCGAAGAACTGACCAGCTTCGGTGCCGCCATCAGTGGATCGAAACTGTTTGTCTACGGCGGCCACACCGGCGAAGCCCACTCGTATTCGAACGAAGAACAATCCAACCGTCTGTGGTGCCTGGACCTGGAAAAGGGTGAACAATCCAAATGGCAACAGGTTTGCACCGACCATCGTCTGCAAGGTCTAGCCATGGTGCCCTACAAGAACGGGGTGATCCGTATCGGCGGGTTCACGGCGATGAACGAAAAAGGCGAAGACCGGAATTTGAAGTCGCAAACCTTCGTCCGTCACTTCGACGCGGATTCTGGCAGTTGGACCGATCTGCCGGCGCTGCCCGAACCACGATCCTCCACCGACGCCGCCATTTTGGGCGACACGATCTATGTGATTGGCGGATGGAAACTGGACGGTGAAAGCGATAACGGCGTCTGGCACGAAACGGCTTGGAAAATGGACCTAAACGCCGACCAGCCTGCTTGGCAACCGATCGCTTCGCCCCCGTTCAAGCGTCGCGCGTTGGCGGTGGCTGCGTTCGACGGAAAGATTTACGCGATCGGCGGGATGAAGTCCGTAGGTGGACCGACGACTCGTACCGATATCTATGATCCGTCATCCGACACATGGACCGAAGGCCCTTCGATGCCGGGAACCGGAATGGCCGGATTCGGCGCGTCTGCCTTTGCCTGTGGCGATCACCTGTATGTCAGCACGATGGACGGATTTTTGCATCGACTGGGAAGCGGCGAAGCCGAATGGACAACCGTCGCCAAGATCGATCCGGCAAGATTCTTTCATCGCATGTTGCCGCTGGACGATCACCGCATGCTAATGATCGGCGGAGCCAACATGGAGATCGGCAAGTTCACCGACATTGCTTTGGTCGACGTCCAGCCGCAAAACTGACATCCGGGCGGCAGCAAAGTGGCAAGGCTTCAGCGTTTCAAAACCCATTGGACGACCGTTTCGTCGCGTCGTTTCATTGGCGCGGTGAAAGCCCTTTGAAATCCTGTGGCCGGGTTGCCTTCGCTCAAAAAACCGTTGTAGCCCTTGATGAATCGACGAGTCGCCGGCTGGATACGGTCCATACACGCGGCTAGCGGCATGCGGCTCACAAGTCAGCGGCAAGGCGCTAGCCGCCGGCTCGGTTGGCAACGAGTCAAAACATGACGCCACCCAACCCGCGGCTAGCGCCGTGCGGCCGACATCGTCGCCTTTCGCTCCGCCGAAAGTAGCGTTCTTCCGTCAGTCCTGAGGCAAAGACCCTAGCGTCGGGCTGTGTTGGCGAAACGTCTCGAACCCGCGGCTAGCGCCATGCGGCTCACCAATCAGCGGCAAGGCGCTAGCCGCCGGTCCGGTTGGCAACGAATCCAAACATGACGCTACAAAACCCGCGTCTAGCGCCGTACGGCTCACCAATCAGCGGCAAGGCGCTAGCCGGCGGTCCGGTTGGCAACGAATCAAAACATGACGCTACCCAACCCGCGGCGAGCGCCATGCGGCTCACCAATCAGCGGCAAGGCGCTAGCCGCCGGTCCGATTGGCAACGAGTCAAAACATGACGCTACCCAACCCGCGGCGAGCGCCATGCGGCTCACCAATCAGCGGCAAGGCGCTAGCCGCCGGTTCGATGGGCAACGAATCGATACATGACGCTACAAAACCCGCGGCGAGCGCCATGCGGCTCACCAATCAGCGGCAAGGCGCTAGCCGCCGGTTCGATTGGCAACGAATCGATACATGACGCTACAAAACCCGCGGCGAGCGCCGTGCGGCTCACCAATCAGCGGCAAGGCGCTAGCCGCCGGTTCGATGGGCAACGAATCCAAACATGACGCTACAAAACCCGCGGCTAGCGCCGTGCAGCTCACGAATTAGCGGCAAGGCGCTAGCCGCCGGTCCGGTTGGCAACGAATCCAAACATGACGCTACAAAACCCGCGGCGAGCGCCATGCGGCTCACGAATTAGCGGCAAGGCGCTAGCCGCCGGTCCGGTTGGCAACGAATCCAAACATGACGCTACAAAACCCGCGGCTAGCGCCATGCGGCTCACAAGTCAGCGGCAGGTCACTGATCAGTGAAGGCCGCATTCCAATCCTGAAACCACGATGGCAATGCATCGCCTATGATGTCGCGGGCAGCAAACGTGGCAAAATATCGTTCAAACCAATTGCGAAACACACACATGAGACTTCTGATCTTCGCGTGTCTAGTCGGACTGGCGTCAGCACACGTCACCGCGGACCAAGACCGCCCGAACATTCTTTGGCTATCCTGCGAAGACATCAGCCCGCACCTGGGATGTTACGGCGACCCGAATGCCATCACGCCGAACATCGATCAGTTGGCGAAGGAAAGTGTGCGGTTTTCCCATGCGTTCACCACCGCGGGAGTGTGCGCGCCGTGCCGCAGCGGGATCATCACCGGCATGTATCAAACGACCCTCGGGACGCACCATATGCGGTGCACGGCAAAGTTGCCCGACGACATCAAACCGTTTCCGGTCTATCTACGTGGTGCGGGATATTACTGCACGAACAATTCCAAAACGGACTACCAGTTCGACCATCCCAAAGACACCTGGGACGACTCATCCGGCAAAGCCCATTGGCGCAAACGTCCGGACAAGTCCCAGCCGTTCTTTTCGGTCTTCAATTTCGGCGGTTGCCACGAGTCGGGAATCGCAAGTTCGGAGAAGTACAAGTCCGTGACTGAAGTGTTGGCCCCTTCGGAGCGTCAAGACGCCGACGCGTTGACGCTTCCGCCCTACTGTCCCGACACGCCGATCGTTCGCGAAGACTGGAAACGCAACTACGAACTGATCACGGCGATGGATCACTGGGCCGGTGACTTGTTGGATCAGTTGAAGAAAGACGGCCTGTACGAAAACACAATCATCATGTTTTGGTCGGACCATGGTGTCGGATTACCGCGGGCCAAACGATGGCTTTACGATTCCGGAACGCACATTCCACTGGTGATTCGCATCCCATCCAAGTTTCGTGGCTCTGGCGAAGGCCTGCCTGGAACGACAACCGATCGGCTGGTCAGTTCGATCGACTTTGGCCCCACCGTGCTGCGGCTTGCAGGCGTTGAAATCCCAACCCATGTTCAAGGGCAACCTTTTCTGGGTGACGGTGCCCAAACGCCACGCGAATATGTCTACGGCGGACGTGATCGCATGGATGAACGCTACGACATCATCCGAACGGTACGTGACAAACGGTTCCGATACATTCGGAATTACGAGCCGCTGAAGACCTATTACCAGTACATGAACACGCCGGAGAAGGGCGCGACGATGCGCGAGCTTCGACGACTTCACGAAGCGGGAGAATTGCCGGCTGAAGCAGAGGCTTTGTTCGCGTCCACCAAGCCGGTCGAAGAATTGTACGACTGTGTCGCCGACCCCCATCAAGTCAACAATCTGGCGGATGATCCCGCATTTGCTGACCAGCTGAAACGTATGCGCGATGCGCACCTTCGCTGGGTCAAGCAGACTCGGGATATCGGATTGATTCCCGAGCCGATCATCATCGAACGGCGAGAACGGCTGGGCAACGAGTACGCGATCCTTCGGCAACCGGGGCAAGAACAAACGGTGTCTCGAATCGCCGACACGGCCGTGTTGGCGTCATCAGGGCCGTCGGCGTTGCCCAATTTGATCGCGGCAACCGATGACAGCGACAGCGCCGTGCGCTACTGGGCGGCGGTTGGCATCGGCAACATGGCGGATTCGGCCAAGGGGTCGGCGATGCAGCAGATGCAAAAGATGTTGCATGACGATTCGTCGGCGGTTCGCACCGCTGCGGCGCGGGCGCTTTGCCGGATGGGCACGCCGGAACAAGCGTTGGGTGTGCTGATCGATGAGATGACGACGGGACAGCAGTGGGAACGCTTGCACGCGGCGATCGTCTTGGACGAGATCGACGAACAAGCTCGACCCGTCATCGATGCCATGCGGCAAGGTCTGCAATACACGCCCGGGTTCAACTCCGAAGGCAAGTACCGCGTTCGCGTCATCAATCGTGCACTCAACGAACTGGAAGGCACCAACAACACGGTCAAATGAACGGGGCGGGGTGTTTGTTGTGCACCATCGGTGTGGCTCGGCACATTCAACGTTCGGTGGCTGATTTGCCGGTGAAAATGTCGGCCGGATGCAGCGAGAAACGATGGTCCCGCTTGGAACGCGACTGATCTACAATCCCGGCATTTTCGGGCAAAGGGTTCCCGGCCGATGGATCAGATCATTGAATTGTTGGCGGTGATCGCCAGTGCGATCTTTGGTGTCTCGTTGGCCAGACGGCACAACATGGACTTCGCCGGCGTGTTCAGCATGGCGTTGATCGTGGCGTTTGGTGGTGGATCGTTGCGCGACATTTTTCTGGATCGACACCCGCTGTTCTGGATCGAAAAGCATCACTATCCGGTGATCGTGTTTTTCCTTTCGCTGTTGACGTCGGTGGTGCCGCGATTCCCAAAGTCGATCGAGAAATGGCTGATCATTCCTGATGCCTTGG
This sequence comes from Crateriforma conspicua, assembly GCF_007752935.1. Classification (NCBI taxonomy): domain Bacteria; kingdom Pseudomonadati; phylum Planctomycetota; class Planctomycetia; order Pirellulales; family Pirellulaceae; genus Crateriforma; species Crateriforma conspicua. The sequence continues at coordinate 3,988,667 of NZ_CP036319.1, forward strand.
GGCTGGGGTTGTTCAGTGTTGCGGGTACGGACGCGGCGTTGGAATCGGGAACATCGTTTTTTGTCGCCGCTTTGATGGGCGCGATCACCGGAACCTTTGGCGGCGTGGTGGCGGAGGTGATCTGTAACCAAGTCCCCAGTCTGTTTCGCCCCGCCCCCATGTACGCGACTTGTGCGTTCACCGGATCCTGGTTTTATGTGTTGTTGCAGCAATGGGAACCGGCACGACCGGTCGCCGGTCCGGTCGCCATCATCGTGATCGTTGCCTTTCGACTGATGGCGTTGCGCTTTCAATGGATCTTGCCGCAAATGGAGGCGGACGAATAAAGCCTAGCGTTGCAATTCCGCCTGAGCGTCCGATTCGATGCGTTCTCGTTGCTGTTCGGACAGACCAAACTTAAAATTGATTTCTGGGTCGTTGAAGATATCGCTTTCCTTCATTTCGATATCGTCCACGTCCAGGCTGAGATCGCAATCGAATCGCGCAAGCATGCTGTGGCTTTTGCCTTCGTCGCGTTTGATGTTGCGAAAGTGGCACAGCCCCCACGTGATCCCCCGTCCGTCCTTGGTATCGGTGAACGCATCGGGAACGTAGGCACCGGGCGCGATCGGCATCAGGCCAGTGATTGCGGCGACTTCGAAATTGACGCCATCGGGTGCGTACTGGATGGTGTTGTGTTCCAGCCCGTGCCGGCTGACCAGCGCCGCCAAGCCCTCTTTGAATGGGAACAAGGATGTTTCGTGGCCCGAGTTGATGACGGGGTTCAGCGGGTGTTTGCGAAACGGACCGAACGGATGATCGGCGATGGCCAAGCCTTGGGCTCGCACCGGTGGGTCGCCGCCCATTTCGCCTTTGTAATAAAGATAGATTTGGCCGTTTCGCACCAGCGGATACGGATCATGGATCACGTATTGGTCCCAGGATCCCGGCGGTCCGTTGTCGACGACGATCTTGTTGCACGGGGTCCACGGGCCATCGGGCGAATCGGCCACCGATGCGGACACGGGACAGTCGTCGCCGTTGGTCGCACTGCTGGTTCGGCTGCCCGGCATCGCCAAGTACGCTTGATAATAAAGGTAGTACTTGCCTTTCCAAACCAGGATGTCGGGTGTGGAAACGGATCGCCAACCGGGATTGGGTTTCTCGTTTCGCTCGATCGCCACGCCCTGCTCTTGCCACGTAAAACCGTCGGTGCTGGTCGCATACCAGATTTCCGCCAAGTCCCAATCGCGTGACGGGATCGCGTCGTTGGCTCCGCCGTCATAGTCGGGCGGCGTCGCAGTGTGACGCTTGGTGTACCAGACGTAGAACTTGCCATCGTGCTTGATGATCTTGGTCGCGTCACGCCGGGAAACGGTGCCGTCGCCGTTGGAATAGTCCAAACCTTTCAATGGCGTGTACTTGAAACGACTGAACAGTTCGTTGCGTGCGCAGTCCAATCCCGCATAGGTTCCGTCGTAAACGCGCTGCATCGCGCGGCTAAGCGGCATGTCCGGTTTCTGTTCGGGAACCTCGCCGTAAGGAAAAGCCGGGGCAGATTTCGGATCCGTCGGTTCGTCGGCGACGCAACACATGGCCGACATCAGACCGCCGGTGAGAACACAGGTGGGAATCAGTAAGCGGAAAAGACTTCGCATCGAGCGGAACCTGAGCGGGAAAACATTTTGGGGACATCGGGCGGAGTGCCTCGCAGAGGGCGGCACGGCTGCTGATTGTAAACAATCGTCGGCGTGGTCGTGATGAATCGGGCAATCGGCTGATTCGGCCGCTATGGTGACGACGGCTTCGCTAAGATGGTGATGCCTGGATAGCGGGCGACGAACCCAATCGGCTGGCCGCTGCCGGGGCATCCCTGCCGCCCAATTTTGTTCATTCCCACCTGTCTGATCGAAAGGTTCGCCTGACATGCGATCCGTCATTTTTGCCGCTCTGGTCTGTGCAGCCTTGTCATCACTGCGGGCCGACGAACGTCCCAATGTCTTGGTGATTTTGTGTGACGACATTGGTGCCCATGAACTGTCGCTGTACGGACATCCCAAACACCAGACCCCGGTCTTGGATGATTTGGGCCGCACGGGGTTGTGGTTCACGACGGGGTATTCCACGCCGATTTGTCACCCGACTCGGTTCGAGATCATGACCGGCCAGTACGCGCACCATAACGGCGTGTACCATTTCCCCGGAAGACCAGGCGGGCCGCCGGCGAACACCGGCCCCGATGATATCGCCAGCCATTTGACGTTCGGAAAACTGTTTCAACAGGCCGGATACGCGACCGCGCACGCTGGCAAGTGGCAGTTGTCCGGTGAACATCCGACGCTGATTCGTGAATGTGGATTTGACGAGTATTGCATGTGGGCCTACACCCACAATCTACCGGAAGGCGTGAAGCATGACGGCGCTTGGGAAGGAAAGCCAGGCGGCAAGACGTGTCGTTACTGGCATCCATCAGTGGTCCAAAACGGTGAGTACCTGGACACGGATGATGACAGTTATGGACCGGACATCTATTCCGATTTCATCTTAGACTTCATCGGACGTCATCCGGATGATCCATTCTTCGTTTACTATCCGATGGCTTTGACGCACGGCCAGTTTTTCACCACGCCGGATACGACGGAAACAATCGAGGATCGATTCAAGCACAACCAGAAAAAGAACTGGCAAGCCAACGTCGAGTACACCGACAAGATCATCGGCAAATTGGTCAGTGGCTTGGAAACGATGGGACGCCGTGACAACACCTTGGTGATTTTCGTTGGTGACAACGGAACCGGCGGCAATGGCAAGGGCAAGACCACGGAAATGGGATGCCGTGTTCCGTTCATCGTCAACGGACCGGACTTGGTCAAACCGTCGGGGGAATGTCGTGAATTGGTGGACCTGTCGGATATTTTGCCGACGATCTGTGAAGTGGCTGCGATTGATCTGCCCAACGACCACATCGTTGACGGGGTATCGTTTGCACCTTACTTGAAAGGCGATATGACACCGCTGCGAGAATGGATCTACGCTCCGCTGGGCGGCAAACGAGTGCTAAGGACCAAGCGGTATCTGTTGGAAAACAATTCACCAACCAACTTTGGTCAACTGTACGACTGTGGTGAATCACGTGACGGCACTGGATACGTTGATATCACGGACGATCCGAGTGCCGAAGCGGTTGAGGCACGTCAAAGCATGCTGCAGATTTTGGAAGATAAACCGGTTCCCAATGTGGCGGACAAGAAACCGGCTGCTGTGAAAAAGAACGGGAAGAAGGGAAATTCCAAGTCCAGTGCCAAGCCGGCCGTCAAGTGATTGCGGCCAGGTGGTGTATCGATGGGGCAAGTGTGAGAGGATGCTTTCGCGGGTGAACCATTGATGAATTGTTGGATCCGATCGGCATTGGCGTTGGGCATCATGGTCATGATCGGTGCGCGCGGTTGGGCCGACGATCGAATCGACTTTCGCACCGACGTGCTGCCAATTTTGACCAAACACGGTTGTAACGCCGGCGCCTGCCATGGGGCCGCTTTGGGGCGAGGCAATTTCAAGCTTTCGTTGTTCGGCAGTCGACCTGTCGATGACTACGATGCGATCGTGCGGCAAGTCGGCGGGCGTCGGGTCAATGGCGTGCGTCCGGAAAACAGTTTGTTGCTGCTGAAACCGACCGAGCAACTGGCCCACGGAGGCGAACTTCGATTCGATGTTGATAGCGACGCGGCGCAAACGATCACGCGATGGATCGCGGCGGGAGCCCGGTTCGAAAGCGATCGACGTTTGGTCGACGTTTCAGTTCATCCGCCACAGGTCACCGTCGGTGCGGTCGGCCAATCGATTCCGTTGAAGGCGATCGCCCAGTTTAGTGACGGGACGACCCGAGACGTCACGGCGTACACGATCTTGGCACCGGATGATGCCGCCGCACTGTCGGTCCAGGACGATGGTGGATCGGTCCAAGTGTTGCGGCCGGGCAGCCACGTTCTGGTCGCGCGCTATATCAACCGCGTCCAGCCGATTCAGATTCGTGCTCCGATTGGCGATGCGGCTTTGGAAGTTGAATCAGATGAGCAGAGTGATGAATCAATCGGAATGATCGATCGCAGCGTCAATCAAATGCTGGTTGATCTGCGGTTGCCGGCGTCGCCGAAAACCGATGACGAAGCATTCTTAAGAAGGGTCACGTTGGATTTGACGGGGCGTTTACCAACGCTTCAGCAACGACGTTTGTTTCTAGATGACCGTCGCAACGACAAGCGAAAACGGTGGATCGATCGCTTGTTGGAATCCGAAGCGTTCAGCCGTTATTGGACGTCGCGGCTGGCGGAGTGGTTTCGCGTCCGCAGTCAGAACAACGACCAGAAAGCGACAGAAGCTTATCGCGATTGGCTGTATCGATCGATTCAGGACCGCGTCGGTTTCGATGATTTGGTCCAGCAAATGTTGACGGCGACCGGTGACACGCACCAAGTCGGGCCGGCAAACTTCTATCGAACCGCACCGGGCGGACGCCCCACCGCGGAATTGGTCAGCGAAGTTTTCATGGGTTCGCGAATGCGATGTGCGAATTGCCACGATCATCCGCTGGACCGCTGGACACAGGATGATTACCACGGCTTGGCGGCAATTTTTGCCACCGTGCAATCGGGACCCGTTGTTCGATTGGATTCCACCGCCACCACCACGCATCCGGTGACGCTGCAGCCGGCCGTGCCGCAAATTCCTGGCGGACGACGGTTGGCAACCGACCAGCCCATGGTGCAGACGTTTTCACGGTGGCTGGTCGACGACGGCAATCCATACTTTGCCAAGGCGGCCGTCAATCGAATGTGGAAACACATGATGGGGCGTGGATTGGTCGATGCCGTCGATGATTTCCGGCAAACGAATCCCGCCAGCCATCCGGAATTGCTGCAACACTTGGCCGATGACTTTGTGGCCAACGGATACCAGATTCGCAAGACTCTGCATTTGATCGCCAACAGTGATGCTTACCAACGCGACAGCGTCGCGAATTCACAAAACCAGCACGACGACCGTTTCTACTCCCACGCGTTGCGTCGACCATTGTCGCCGTCCGTGCTGGCTGATGCCATCAGCGATGTCATTGGCATTGCCGATGACTATTCGGCTTGGGGCGAAATCGACCGAGCGATTGATTTGGTCGACGGGGCGGTGCAAGTTCCATCGTTGGCGGTTTTGGGGCGATGCGATCCCAAAGCGATTTGCACGCCCGATGATGGGACGTCGACCGGCATGTCGACGATGCTGCACCTGTTCAATGGTGAATTGCTGAACGACCGAATCGATGCAACACGTGGGCGGTTAAGGGCCTGTCGTGATGCCAACATGACCGCGATGCAGACGGTCGAACAGATTTACGCGGCGGCATTATGTCGAGAACCAATGGAGAATGAAAAGGCATTCTGGGTGACTCATTTGGATCAGGCAGATGACCAGGCGGCTTTCTTGGAAGATGTGATGTGGGCGATGGTGTCCAGTCGCGAATTCGCAACCAATCATTAGCGAGCCAGATGTCGATGAAATCGTCTTTGCGTTGCGACGGTGTCAGTCGCCGAAACATCATCCGCGTGGGAGGCTTGACCGCCTTCGGTCTCGGCATCGGTGGATTCCATCGCTGTCGACGTGCCAATGCCGACAATCTACCGGTTGCCAGGGCGAAATCCTGCATCCTGGTTTGGCTGGATGGTGGACCAAGCCACTTGGAATCCTTTGACGTCAAACCGGATGCGGCGGAAGAGGTTCGTGGGCCGTTGGGTTCGATTCCAACGTCGATTCCTGGTGTTCGAATCGGCGAATGCTTGCCCCGTTTGGCCGGCTTGCTTCATAAGATTACGATTGTGCGTTCGATGACGTCGCCGCTGGGCGAACATAACTTTGGGACGCACTACATGATGACGGGCTATCGTCCATCGCCGGCGTTGGATTACCCCGCGTTCGGATCCACTTTGGCGATGCAGCGTCCTGCATCCGGTGTGCTACCGCCGAATGTGGCGGTTCCCAAGTTCACCGGCAATATCCAGGATCACGGTTTTCTGCCATCCGAAACCGCAGCCTTTGAAGTCGGCGGCAAACCTGACCAAGCTGATTTTCGGGTCAAAGATTTGGACTTTTTTCACGGCCTGGATCTTCAACGACTGGATCGTCGACGCCAATTCGTTGACGCGATTGATCAGTTCAGTCGCGCTACGGATGCGGGCGGTTTTCAACCGAACGAAGATTTGCGACGTGCCTATGATTTGATCGCGTTCGCCGACGCCAAAGCCGCCTTTGACATTCATAGCGAACCAGACGCGGTACGGAAACGCTATGGTCGGGTTGGCGGCAACGGTGTGGGGCAAAGTTGTTTGCTGGCGCGACGTTTGGTCGAACGGGGCGTTCCTTTTGTGACGGTGAACAGTCCAGGTTGGGATACGCACCAAGACATCGTGAATCTGAAACAGCGATTTCCCAACGACAAGAACGCTCACCTACCGGCACTGGATCGTGCGGTGTCCGCTTTGGTGGAAGACTTGGATCAGCGTGGACGTCTGGACGACACATTGGTCATCGTGATGGGAGAGTTCGGTCGGACGCCGAAGATCAACACTCGCGGTGGTCGCGATCATTGGCCCAACTGCTTCAGCGTTTTGCTGGCAGGCGGAGGGATCACGGCTGGCAATGTTTATGGGGCCAGCGACGCACAGGGTGAACTGCCCGCCGATCAACCGGTGACACCCGCGGACTTGGCCGCCACGGTCTATACCTTGCTGGGCATTGATCCCGCGGGTGTGCTGAAGACATCCGACGGTCGACCGGTACGAATCACGCCGGACGGTTCGCGGGCGATCCGCGGAATCATGGCATGAACGCATGGCGAACTTTGGTTTTGGTAGTTTGGCTAGTGGGCTCGATGCTGCCGACCGCCGGAACCGCTGCCGATGATCCACCAATTACCGACGTGGCCTTTTCACCGGATGGGCGGTACTTGGTTTGCGTCGGTCAAAGCGGGATTGTCTCACGACGCTGGCCTGATTTGGAAACTGTGGCGGCGATTCAGGTCCCGCTAGACAATTTGCACTGCGCCGCCTTCTCACCGGATGGCGACCATTTGGCGGTCGGCGGTGGGAATCCCGCTGACTTCGGTGCGGTCGTGACATTGAAATGGTCGGAGGGCGCACTCGATGAAACCATCGTTCACCAGTACCGGCAATTCGACGATAGCGTTGTCGATGTGCGGTGGACCGGCAACAACTCTTGGTTGGCCGCGTCGATCGACCGAACAGTCCGGCATGTCCATTTGAATCAGTCCGAAGCGACGGTGATGCAAGGACATTCCCGCGCCGTCACCGCGGTCGAGACGTTCGGCCAAACGAAGTGGATTCTAAGTGGCGGCGACGATCACCGATTGCGATTGTGGGATACAGCCGATTTCGAAACCGTACGTACGCTGAAGCAGCACACTGGGCCGATCGTCGACATTGCTGCGGCACGTACGAACGATGGTTTACCCATCGTCGCGACCGCATCCGAAGACCGAACGGTGAGACTTTGGCAGCCGACGATCGGACGGCTGATTCGTTTCTGCCGATTGCCGCAACAGCCGCTGAAGATTGCCTGGTCACCCGACAGCCAAACGATTGTGGCCGCATGTCGGGACGGCAATGTGCGATGGATCGACGTTGCATCCGTCCAGGTGGTCCATACCCAACAGGCGATCGACGGTTGGGCGTACGCCATAGCGATCCATCCCAGTGAACCGACCATCGTGGTGGCCGGTTCGGGAGGAAAGATCCAGCCATTTCCGCTGGACCATCCATAAGCTTGCGGCAGGCTAGGGGTCAGGCAATCACACAGGTGATCGCCCGCCGGTGCAGCCGAACACCTCGCCGGTCACGTAGCTAGCGTCCATGCTTGCCAACCAGACATACAGCGGTGCCAATTCGATCGGCTGGGCGGGTCGCCCGAAGACCGTGTTGTCACCGAAGTTCTTGATTTTGTCTTCCGGCATGGATCCAGGAATCAGCGGCGTCCAGACCGGCCCCGGCGCGACCGCGTTGACGCGGATGCCACGGTCAATCGACAGTTTTGCGAGCGCCTTGGTCATCCCAATCAATGCCGATTTCGTTGTCGAATACGGCAACAGATACGGTGACGGATCGTATCCTTGGATGGACACCGTGTTGATAATGCTGCCGCCCGGCGGAACGTGTTTGACGGCGAACTTGGACAACCAGAACGGCGCGTACACGTTTGTCTTCATGATGCGATCGAAAACTTCCGTGGAAAAGTCTTCAATGCTGTCTTCGGTGACTTGAAAGGCGGCGTTGTTGACCAGGACGTCCAAGGATCCATGATGATCGACGTGTTGCTTTACCAAGTCCTTGCAGAACGCTTCGTCTCGCAGATCGCCTTTGATTGCCACGGCATTGACGCCCGCCGATTCGACCAGCACTCGAGCCTCTTCCGCATCGCCGTCTTCGGACAAATAGTTCAGCGTCACGTTCGCACCTTCCCGTGCATAGCACAACGCAATTGCGCGACCGATGCCACTGTCGGCACCTGTGACCAGTGCGTTCAAGCCTTTCAGTTTCCCACTTCCGCGATAATGTTCTTCGCCGTGATCCGCATCGGGAACCATGTCCGTTTCGCTGCCGGGCATGGAAGTGGTGGACTGGTTATCGAAGGGCGGTCGCGCATAAAGATCGCGGGGGTCTTTAAGTTCGACGTCGGGATAAGTGGTGATTTCTTGAACGGTATCCATCGCGGTTCTCCGGTGACTGGCTGATCGATTCATCGCGTTTGCGACGGTTCGGTGGTACAGCACGGAGACCGGTGCATCTGGTGTGCCAGAGCAGCGGCGGTCAGCGAGCGCGGCTGAGCCAACGCTGGAGAATGATAAATCCCATCAAAAGAATGCCGATGGAGATTCGGGCCAAGGAAGCCGGCAGGTTGGAGAAATACGTGATCTGATAAATCGTCGAATAGATCAACACACCCAACAACGTACCCGGCACAAAACCGATTCCACCGGTCAATAATGTGCCACCAATGACGACGACGGCGATCGCGTCCAATTCCAGTGACATGGCGTTGGCGGGATTGCCCGAATCCATGTACAGCGTCATCACGATTCCGGCCAGCGAAGCACAAAACCCGCTAAACGTATACACACCGATCTTGGTTCTGGCGACGGGCAAACCCATCAACACCGCCGACGATTCGCTGCCGCCGGTGGCGTACAAATTCCGCCCGAACCGGGTGAAGTGGGCGATCACCACCGTCACCAAAAACATGCCAAGGAAAACAAGAGCACCAAAGCTAAGCTCTGCGCCGCCGCCGATCGGCAAAGTAAGGTCGTTCAGTCGGTCATACATCGGATGGTTGATTTGGACCGATTCCTTCTTGATGGCAAAGGCCATACCGCGGGCAAAGAACAACCCGGCCAGAGTCACCAGGAATGCCGGCAACCGGAATACCTGAACCAACATTCCCATCAGGCCGCCAAAAGCTGTGCCGATGCCAAGAGCGGCGATCCATGCGGCGACCGGTGACCAGCGTCCGTCGCTGATCAGGGTGGCAACCAGAATGGTTGTGAACCCGATCATCGATCCCACTGACAGATCGATGCCACCGGACAAGATGACCAGAGTCATTCCCAGTGCGGCGATCCCCAGAAACGCGTTCTCCGACACCAAGTCGGCCATGACATAACTGGATGCGAACCCATCGAATTGTGACGACGCACCGCCCAGCAATAAAACAAGCACGAATGCGGTCGTCAGCAGCGGAACGACCTTTGGCGACAGCCGCAGAAATCCAGTGACTTTCATGCCTTCGCCCTCCGGAAAACCATGCGGCGAAAGACGTCGGACTGCAAAAGACAAACAAACAAAATCACGGCGGCTTTGGGAACCGGGGCGACATCCGGCGCGACTCCGAACGTGTACATCGTCGTCAGAAGCGTCTGCAGCAAGATCGCGCCGATCAACGATCCGGTCAGCGAAAAACGACCGCCCGACAACGCTGTTCCGCCAACCACGACGGCAAAGATCGCGTCCAATTCGGTGAATACACCGGCATTGACGGTATCCGCCGCATTGATGTTGGAAGCATCGATCAGTCCGGCGATCCCCGCACACAAGCCCGAAAACATGTACACGGCAATTTTGACACCGTGTGCGTGGATGCCGACGGCTCGGCTGGCGTTCGGATTGGCACCGACCGCTTCGATAAACAAACCCACCGCGGTTCGGCGAACGATCAACAGCGTGGCCAGGAACAACAGAACGAACAACGTGACGGTGAACGGTAGACCCAGAAAGTGTCCATTACCGATGAAATCAAAGGCGGGACTGAATTGATCATCCACCAGCGCAATGACTTTTTCGCCGGTGATGTAACGCGCGATTCCGCGACCGGACACCATCAAGATCAGCGTGGCAACGATGGGCTGGATCCCGACGATCGACACCAGCCCCCCATTGATCGCGCCGGCGATCAGTGACGCGGATAATGCGGCCACGATGACAACCGGAAAGGGCAGTGATGTTTCGGTCAACAGCAACGCCGCAACGGCGCCGGAGATCGCCATGATGGACCCGACCGACAAATCGACGCCGCCCGTTGCGATGACCAGCGTCATTCCGACGGCCAAAATGATTCCGATCGACCCCCGATTCAGCACATCCACCAAGCTGCCGTACAGATGTCCGTCACGCACCTGGATGTCAAAGAACGATGGTGAACTGAACGCATTGAAGATCAACAAGGCCGCCAATGCCATCAGCGGCCAAAAGATCGTGCTGTCAACGAAACGTCGGTACCAAGGCGGATCATGCGTCGTCATGATGTGCGATCCGTTGCATGATGTTGGATTCGTTCAAATCATCGCCGTCCAGCATGTCGATCAACCGGCGGTCACGCATCACGGCCACCTCCTGGCACGTCCGCACGACTTCATCCAATTCGGATGAAACAAAGACGACGGACATCCCATCACGACGCAACGATTCGACCAACGATTCGATTTCCGCCTTGGCACCGACATCGATGCCCCGTGTGGGTTCGTCCAGCAGGATCAACTTGGGCTGCATCGCCAGCCACCGTGCCAGCAGCACCTTTTGTTGGTTGCCACCGGAAAGGTTCCCCACGGGCGTTTCGGGGGAAGGTGTTTTGATGCCCAGACGTTCGATGTAGTGTTCGGCCAACGCGTTCTGCTTAGCCAACGAAAGCGTCCGCCACGCACCGGCGCGGGCCTGCAAGGCGACAACGATGTTTTGTCGAACGGACAAGTCCAAGAACACGCCGTCACGCTTTCGGTCTTCTGGGCAAAACGCCAAGCCGCGACGAATCATTTTTCGTGGCGACGGGTGATCCACCGTTTCGCCATCGATCGACAACGTGCCTTCGCCGGGACGATCCAGTCCGAACAGCAATCGGATCACTTCCGTTCGCCCGGATCCCAACAACCCCGCCAGACCGGTCACGCGGCCGGGATGCAGTTCCAGATCAAAGGGCTGGACCGTGTTCTGTCCCGCTAGGCCCATGGCCGATAGCAATGGCGTGTCGGCACCCGCGGAAGTATCCGCCTTGGCATCGTCCGGTCGTGCCCTTGGCATTTGCGTATCAACAATCTCATCGGGGTCACGGCCCAGCATCTTGGCGACCAACTGCAGACGCGGCAATTCGCCGGTCGGGTACGTGCCGACGTGTCGACCGTTTCGCAGCACGGTGATGCGGTCGGCCAGTCGATAGACTTGATCCAAAAAATGAGTGACGAAGATGATCGCGATGCCTTCGTCCTTCAGACGTTGCAACACAACGAACAACTCGTCGACCTCGCGTTCGTCCAAGCTGGATGTCGGTTCGTCCAGGATCAACAACTTTGCCTGAACATCGACCGCGCGGGCCAGGGCGACCAATTGTTGGACGGCAATGGAACAGTCCGCCAATTCCCGTTGCACTTTGACGTCCAGTCCGATGCGGCGAACGGCGTTGGCGGCGCGGCGGCGAATCTGTTTCCACGACAGCAATCCGAATCGCGTCGGTTGGCGACCGAGCATGATGTTTTCGGCGACGCTGAGGTGCGGGATCAGGTTCACTTCTTGGTAAACCGTGCTGATCCCCAACCGTTCGGCGTCCGATGGGCTGTGCGGAGCAATGGTTTGCCCGTCGAACCAGATCTGTCCAGAATCTCGGCTGTGAACACCGGTCAAGACTTTGATCAGTGTCGACTTGCCGGCACCGTTTTCGCCCATCAAGGCATGGATTTCGCCTGGGCGAATGGATAGATCGACTTCATCAAGCGCGCGAACACCGGGGAACGTTTTACTGATCCCTTCGATTCGCAAAAGCTCGTTTGATGTCGGCTGATCAGGCATCGTGTCGGATCGCCAAGGGGGATAATCAATACTTGCGTGATTCGATGACGTCCGCCGCCTGTTCCATCTCGAACACGGAATCTTCGATCAAGGTCACCTTGTCCAGTTGGTCGGCTTGGCCGCTTAGAATTTTTTCGACCGCTTCCATTGCCAATGGACCCTGCAGCGGATTGCATTCGACGGTGCAGTTCAGTTTGCCATCGACCATCGCTTCGAATGCCGCGCGGACGCCGTCAACGCTGACGATCACGATGTCTTCGGCCGGCTTCATTCCCGCATCTTCGATGGCTTGGATCGCGCCAATCGCCATGTCATCGTTGTGCGCGTAAACGGCGTCGATTTCATCGCCATACTTTTTCAAGAACGCTTCCATGACCTCTTTGCCTTTGCTGCGTCGGAACTCGCCACTTTGCGAAGCGATGATTTCGATGCCGCTCTGGTCAGCGATGGCTTCACGAAACCCGTTGAATCGGTTGATCGTGGGGGAAGCGCCAGGGTTGCCTTGCAATTCGACGACTTTGGCTTGACCACCCATCTTTTCGGCCAACCACTTGCCCGCTTTTTTGCCTTCGGTGTAAGTGTCAGCGCCGATGTAGGTCACGTACAGCGATTCGTCGTCGGTATTAACTTTGCGGTCCAGGATGACGACTGGAATGTTTCGCTTCTTCGCTTTTTCCAGCACGTTGTCCCAACCGGTTTCGACGATCGGGGCCAGGATGATCGCGTCGACGCCTTGATTGACGAACGAGCTGAACGCCTTGATTTGGTTTTCTTGCTTGGATTGGCCTTCGGCGAAACGCAAATCATAGCCCTTGTCCGCCGCGGCTTCCTTGACCGAAACCGTGTGAGCGTTTCGCCAATCGTTATCCGCCCCCGTTTGGACGAACGCGATGACCGGCGCATCGCCGTCGCCGCCGGCATTGTCGCTGGATCCGCCACAGCCGACGATCAGCATCAGTGCCGACAAGAACGTCAATTGGATCAACGGAAACGACTTCATACTCATTGCGTCCTGTTTGAAGGGCGTGGCGTGGGGCAGCGGGGGCCGACAGAACTCGGTCGAGGCGCACTCGCGGGCCGATCGCCGGCGTGCATTCTGTCGAATGTTAACAAGGATAACGCAAGCCGGTTCGGCTGGCATCATCGATCAACCAGCTGCGACCCAGGTTTGCCATGATTGACGTTGGTTTCGCATGATTGCGGATCCGCGGGGCAAATCGGAAGATACTCCCGCCCGATGTTCCCCACACATTGCCAAACGATGCGACGCTCCATGTTACAACCGTCACGACCACCCGAGTGGCAGGAATCCGCCGCGGACCATTTGTGGATGCCGTACTGTCAAATGAAGACGGCACCGAGCCCGTTGCCGGTTGAATCGACCCAGGGCGTGCGAATCCGCTTGTCCGACGGGCGCGAATTGATTGACGCCATGGCTTCGTGGTGGTGCGCCTGTCACGGATACAACCATCCTCACATCGTGGACGCGCTGGTCCAGCAGGCCCAGCGGATGCCTCACGTGATGATGGGTGGCCTGCAACATCAACCGGCCGCCGACCTGGCGCGTCGCCTGGCCGATTTACTGCCCGGTGATCTCAGTCGCGTATTTCTTTGCGACAGTGGAAGTGTGGCCGTTGAGGTGGCGATGAAAATGGCGATGCAGTTTCATCGACAGACTGAACAGCCCAGACGCAAGACCTTCATCGCCTTTGATCGCGCCTATCACGGCGACACGACGGGCGCGATGTCGTTGTGCGATCCGGTCCGCAGCATGCACGCGGAATTCAGCGGCGGGTTGTTGGAACAGATTCATCTGCCCATTCCCGAATGCGATGCCAGTCGATCTGCCTTGCGTGACACATTGCAACGCCATGGATCGACCATCGCCGGTGTCTTCATCGAACCCACAGTGCAGGGCGCCGGCGGGATGCGTTTCCATGACCCCGACGTGCTGACGTTTCTGCGCTCGCAGTGCGACCAGCACGGCGTGTTGATGATTGCCGACGAATTGGCGACCGGGTTCGGGCGCACCGGCGTCATGTTTGGCGTCGATTCGGCCGATGTGACTCCCGACATTATCTGTTTGGGCAAATCGTTGACCGGTGGCGCGATCGGACTTGCCGCCACGGTCGCCACCGATCGTGTTTTCGGTGCTTTCTGGTCCGATGATTCGCAGAACGCTTTCATGCACGGCCCAACCTTCATGGGCAATCCGCTGGCCTGTGCCGCCGCCTGTGCATCGTTGGAACTGTTTGAACGCGAACCGCGATTGCAACAAGCCAAAGCGATCGAGGACCAGCTTTCCACATGGCTGAAACCCGCCGAATCGATCCCACGTGTGGTCGACGTTCGCTGTAAAGGCGGGATCGGCGTGATCCAGGTCGATCGTTTGGACCACTTGGACCGACTGCGCAGCCGATTCGTCGAAGAAGGCATCTGGATTCGACCGTTCGGCGATGTGATTTACACAACGCCCGCACTCAACATTGCATCGCAGGATCTGAAGACGATCGCTGATGCGATGGTCCGTGTGACCGAACAGTGGTCCACCTGGTGATTCTCTATCGACAGGACGACCATGGTCACCGAGAATCAGGCGTTTTTGGGCAAGTAGTTTCGCAGAAACGTATGGCTTTGCCGCAGCGACAATTCGATCGTTTCGTCGGAACCTTCATACGCCCGATCTTCGACTTCCACACAAACCGGTCCGGTGTAGCCGGTGCAAGTCAACGTGGAAAAGAACTTGCCCCAATCGACATCCCCCATGCCGGGCAGTTTGGGCGTGTGATAGAGATTGGGAAACGCCAGCGTGCCGACATCGTTCAGCTTTTCGGTGTCCACGCGAACATCCTTGGCATGGACATGGAAGATGCGGTCGGCGAATTCACGCAGCGGTGCCAGATAATCCATTTGTTGAAACACCATGTGCGACGGGTCATAGTTCAATCCGAAATTGGGATTCGGAATGTCTTCGAACATGCGACGCCAGATCGCCGGACTGTGTGCCAGGTTTTTGCCACCCGGCCATTCATCGGCGGTGAACAGCATGGGGCAGTTTTCGATGCCGATTTGGACGCCCAAGTCTTCGGCTTCTTGAATGATCGGTCGCCATGTTTCCAAGAAGCGTGGCCAGTTTTCGTCAACATTCTTGGTCCAGTCGCGGCCAATGAACGTCGTCATTTTGCCGATGCCCAGTTCCGCCGACGCCGCGACAACCGTACGGATGTGTTCGACCGCGGTCGACGATTCCTCAGCGTCGGGTGACAACGCATTGGGGTAATAGCCCAGCGAACTGATGCTGATTTCATGTCGTGCGCAAACGTCTTTGATCTGGCCGGCGTCGTAGTCCAGCACATTGATGTGAGTGATGCCGGCGTATCGACGACTGGCTTTGCCGGGCGGCCAACAGCAAACTTCCAAACATTGGTAACCGATGCGCGAAGCCAACTGCATCACGCTTTCCAGATTCATGTCGGGAACGATGGCGGTGACGAAACCAAGAGGACGAATCATCGCGGCATTCTTTCAACAGGGTTGGGTGGAGGTTCAGTTTCGTGTTTGTCTAGCGTATCACGATGATCCGCCGTCCGGTAACTCGCAGGCTGTTGATCCGGCTGATGGGATCGCAGGGAGAATCGAAGGCTCAGTCGGCAGACTGGGTGTTGCCGATGACTTCCCAGTTGCCAGTCGCAAAACGCCCACTTCTGTCCCCTACAACTCCGTGCCTTTGTGCCTCCGTGCGAGGTCCGATCGCGACCGTGGGAGATGTCTCTCACAGAGGCGCGAAGGCACAGAGGAAAAGAGAGGGTGGGGTCGTGGGGGCGATGAAGTTTGTTGTCTGACGGCCAGCGGCAACACGCCCACTCCTGCCCCCTACAACTCCGTGCCTTTGTGCCTCCGTGCGAGGCCCGAACGCGACCATGGGAGGAGTCTCTCACGGAGACGCGGAGGCACGGAGAGAATGAAAGAAAGAGGTCGTGCCGGTCGATCAAGTTTGTTGGCTGACGGCCAGCGGCAACACGCCCGCTCCTGTCCCCTACAACTCCGTGCCTTTGTGCCTCCGTGCGAGGCCCAAACGCGACCGCAAAAGAAAACTCACATCAACGCGTGGTGAAGACAGTGCCGCGGTGCTGCGTTTGTGCATCATTGAGATCAGCGGTCGTCAGTCGTCTGCCAATCGGTCAGCGTTTCACCGGCGCCGGTCCACTTGGGATGAGGGTGCTTGGTCATTCCAGGTCGGACCTTTTCCTTCACATCCAACCGCTTCAACTGATCGGCGGTGTAAAGGTTCGGCACGACGCTGTCGGCGCGACGCAGGCGATAGACGATACAGCCTTTGCGCTGGACAAAATGCATGCCCCAAACCGATGCAACGAACAAGTCACGCTGCATCCCCACGCCGGCGACTTCGACTTGATCGCCGATATCGATCCCGTCAGGCCTGATTCGCAGCCAAAGACACGGACGCAATCGAAAGCGAACGGCGCCGTAGCTGTAGTGATAGTACGAACCGTCAAACGCGAACCGTTTCAAAACACGTTCACTGGGCAGACAACGATTCGCCGCGGCGATGTCCGATGGATGAATGAACGATTGACCGTCCTCCGGCCAACGAGCGATGATTCCGTATTGAGGCAGTTCGGGTGCCAGCATCGGTGCAATCGGGAAAGTCAATGAAACAGAGACACCGCCGATGGAATTGCATCGGCGGCCACACCATTATGACAAACCGTGAACCCCGGTGGATATCGGCCCGAACCATCGGATGTGCCGTTGTTTCAAGTCGACGTATCCACGTCGTCCCAGGCCGGCCCCTGGGCGTCGATCAACCAATGCAGCGCGTGTTGTCGTTCGACCAGCACGAAACCGTCAATCCCAGCCGGAGGATCTTTTCGGCGATTGGCGGCATCGCGAGCGGCCCAGAGAAGCCGCAAGTTCAAATCAGTGGCGTCCAAGATCTGTTCCGTCGGACGCAGCTTTGCCGTGGTAACGAAGTCCGATTCCGTCCCGGCAAAAATCAGCCGTGCGACCGTGGGAACGTCACAAATCTTGTCGGCGAATTCCAGTTCCGGGTGCATTCCAAGCGCCCACTGCAGGGCGTACAGCGATTCGTAACGCCAACAATGGTCAGCGGCCTGATCCGGCGTCGGACGTTCAACTTGCAGGAACGACTTTTCCGCCGTGGTCAGTGCGTGCAGCGCCAGCGGATGGCGACGTTCGATGGCATCCAAGGGAATCGGACGACCGGCCATGACCGATTCGGCGCGAGCGGCGACCAGAAACAACGCAAGGCATCGCCAGGCCACGTCATCAGCACCGCGCAGCTTGACCTCTTGCATCCCCGGGATCGGTGGCAGCACTTCCGGCGGATCGATCAACCGATTCCGCATCACCATTTCGCTTTGCAGTTGGCGTTGGCGTGCATCAGCAGGAAACGGTAATTCCGCATCGGGGTGTGGTTTACCGCTGGCTGGGTCCATCAAGATGCGGCCAGACGGATCGCGGACCGTCCCATCGGCGAAATACAGAATCGCATTGTTCGCCCAGGCCCATTTGGACACCGTTGCAAATTCCGCGTCGTCAATTTCGAAACTGAAATGGTGCGACGTGCGATCGATGTGCTGCAACAGGTTTTGGATCGCGGGCGAATCCGCCGCGTCTTTGGCCTTCGTGACGCAGTAATCACGCAACCGATTCAGATCGTCCGACAGCTTGTCGTTTCGGCGACTGCGTCGTGACGCGGCGCGATGTTCAAAGGACAGGTCCTGAGGGTCTTCCAGCGTGCTGTAGGCATGAATTAACAGATTCATGGCCCTTCAATACTCGTTCGGATCTTCTGATTCCATCGGCGAAGAACTCTTCTGCCCCTTGCTTCGCGGCAATTGAATGTCACCGTGTTGATGGCGAACGATTTCGCCTTCGGACATATAGATGACATCTTCGGCCAAGGATTCGGCGATGTCGGCAATTTGTTCCAACAATCGTGCGGCGCTGAAACAGTGCATCGCGGGAATGATGTAGTCCTTGTCTTCCAGCATCAAGTCTTCCAACAGGTCGATCACGATGCGGTTCTGTTCATCCACTTGTTCGTCTTGCTTGATGACTTCGGTCGCACGGACCGCGTTGCCCTGAACGAACGCGTCGACGCTGTCACGAACCATTTCCAGCGCGTTGGTGACCATCGATGACAATTCATCGGGGACCGGGAACAACGGGTACAAGTCCAGCGATTTGGCACGTTCGGCAATGTTGCACGCCAAGTCCGCCATCCGTTCCAGTTCATCGTTGACTTTGATGACCGTCACCACCCATCGCAAGTCTTCGGCGACCGGCTGATGCAGTGCCAACAGCTTCAGACATTCTTCTTCGATACGAATGTCCGTCATGTCGATTTTCGTGTCGGCTTCGATCACCTGATCGGCGATATCGCGGCGGCGCTCGACCAGCGATCGCACCGACAACTGAACCATCTGTTCGACGTCGGCAAACTGTCCCAACAGATCAATACGCAATTGGTCCAGCGCACGTCGCAGGTGCTTTGACATGTTTACATCCGTCGGGTCGAAAAACGCGAACAAGCCTGGGTGCTTGACAAGCCTTGCAACCTACCAAGAAACGCCGTCGAATGTCAGCGTGGTGCCGATACCGAGCGTTCGACAGGATCAACCGAAGCGGCCGCGGACGTAATCGTCGGTCTGCTTTTCTTGCGGTTTGGTAAAGATCGTTTCGGTGTCACCCGATTCGACCAGTTTGCCGTTATAGAAGAACGCCGTCTGGTCGCTACAGCGGGATGCCTGTTGCATGTTGTGCGTGACCATGACGATCGTGTACTGCTGACGCAATTCGAAGATCAAATCTTCGATCGCCAGGGTGCTGGCCGGGTCCAGGGCACTACACGGTTCGTCCATCAGCAGCACGTCCGGTCCGACCGCGATCGCGCGGGCGATGCACAACCGTTGTTGCTGGCCGCCGGACAAACCCATGGCCGGTGAATGCAGGCGGTTTTTGACTTCGTCCCATACGGCGGCTTTTTCCAAAGACCACTGGACCAGTTCGTCCAGCTGGTTCTTGGTCAGCTTCATGTGCAGCCGAGGACCGAAAGCGACGTTGTCGTAAATTGATTTGGGGAACGGATTGGGCTTTTGAAACACGATCCCGATTTGTCGACGCAGCCGGACCACGTCGGTGGATTTGGCCAGGATGTCCAGTTCGCCCATCGTCAATGTGCCGCGTGCGTGAGCACTGGGGACGATGTCGTTCATGCGGTTGATCCAGCGAAGCAGCGTGCTTTTGCCACAGCCGCTGGGCCCGATGAATGCCGTCACACGATTCTTGGGAATGTGCAGCGACAAGTCATGCAGGGCTTGAAAGTCACCGTACCAGGCATTGAAGCCTTCGATCCGAATCATCGTTTCGGTCGGCCCTTCCGATTCGGCGTGGGGCATGCTGCTGGTCATTACACGGGGACTGGATGAGATCGACATGTTGTCTGCTGACATTTCGGTGTTGGAATGCATCAGGATTGCTGCATCCGTTGTCGAAGATAGATGGCGATCCCGTTCAGCATCAGCAGAACCACCAACAACACGATAATCGCCGCGGCGGCGAGTTCTTGGAAAGTCGCCTGTTGCCGACCCGCCCAATCAAAAATCAACAGCGGCATCGTGACAACGGTGTCCATCAAATGATGGGGGCCGGAATCTTTGGAGATCGCGGCACCCAGCACGATCAGGATGGGCGCGGCTTCGCCGATCGCCCGACCCATGGCCAAAATGACACCTGTTAGGATACCGGGTATGGCCACCGGAAGCGAAACATGGCGGACCGTTTGCCAAGTGGTCGAACCCAGGCCG
The DNA here is from genome assembly GCF_007752935.1 of Crateriforma conspicua. Lineage (NCBI taxonomy): Bacteria > Pseudomonadati > Planctomycetota > Planctomycetia > Pirellulales > Pirellulaceae > Crateriforma > Crateriforma conspicua. The sequence goes on from NZ_CP036319.1 coordinate 4,008,885, forward strand.
AGCGAGGCTTCACGCAGCGCCGGCGGCACGCTTCGCAGTGCTTCCTGCGACGAAATGATCACGATGGGCAAAATCACCAGACCCAGCGTCAGCCCACCAGCCAGGAAACTTTGTCCGAACGGCAACCGAAAGAAATACCAACTGCGGTCGGAATAGATGCCGCCGGTCGCACCCTTTCGGACGGTCCGCCGTTTGACATCCGGGGCGGTCGGTTTCGGTGTGCCGGGTTCCCAGATTTCCACCTGCACCTTTTGGCCGGTCGAATCGATGCCCTCGGTCGGTTCGTTGACTTTGATCTTCGATCCTTCGCGATCACCCTGAGGGATCAGAACCGTTTGGCCGGTCTCCAGCGACAGCACTTGATAGAACTTCTGTTCGCCGGCGATGACCCAGGCCGTCGACTCGTTGACTTGGATTTGGCCGAAGATGTTGAACATGTAGACGAATGCCGACAGACCCAACAGCCCGTAAACGATCGACGGAACGCCGGCCAAGTTGGCGATGTTCAACTGGATGAAACCGCGAAACCACTGCAACACTTTAGACGTCGGTTTGAATTCTTCCAGATAGACGGCCGTCGCGATGCCCAGCGGAATGGCGAACAATCCACATACGCCCAAGACGAAAAAGGAACCGATGATCGATGGCCACATGCCGGCCGCTTCGGGGTTCAATTCGCTGTGTGCGTTTTGCAGCAAACTGGGCGTCAATCGACCGCCGCCCTGCACGCCTATCGACGCCAGCAGGACGGCCAAAACGGCCACGCTTAGCAGTGCGATCAGGACGCAGACGACGTAAAAGATGCGACTGTTGCGACGTCGGCGATCGGAGTTGGCCGATTGCTGCGCACTGTCAATGTTCGTCAGGACTTCGGGAACCGGTGACTTTGCCAGGTCCGCGGTCGGTACAGCAGAACTCAATGGTAGGTCTCCTGATAACGCCGACGGATCAGTTGGCCCAGCAGTGTCATGACGAAGGTGATCAAGAACAGCGTGATCGCGACGCCATACAGACTGTAATACTGCACGGTACCGAACTCGTTCTCGCTTTTGATCATTTCCACAATGAAGCCCGTCATCGTCTGGGATTGTCGGGTCGGGTCGGCCGAGAACGTGGCGCGAGTCCCCGCGGCCAGTGCGACGACCATCGTTTCACCGATCGCACGACCGAAGGCCAGCAAGAAAGCGCTGACGATCCCCGAAAGCGCGGCCGGCACGACGACTTTGATCGACGTTTCGAACGGGGTGCATCCCATGCCGTAGGCGCCCTCTCGTAAACTGCGAGGCACGGCTTGAAGCGCGTCTTCGGACAAACTGCACACCATCGGCAAGCACAGAATGCCCACCGCGATGCCCGCGCTGGCGGCGTTGAAGGTGTCGAAGGCGCCTCCGCTGACGAATTGCAACGACGGGCTGATCACGAGAATTGCAAAGTAACCCAGGACCACCGTCGGAATACCCGCGATGATTTCCAAGGTCGGTTTTAACCACGATCGAATCCGTGGCGATGCGTATTCGCTCAGATAGATCGCCGTGATCAACCCCAGCGGCAACGCGATGATCATCGCGATCAACGTCACTCGGAACGTCCCGCTAAGCAGCGGCATGATGCCGAATTCGGCTTGTTCCAGGTCGGGCGATTGCAACGCGGTCCACTCGGTGCCGGTCAGAAATTCCGACGCGGTCACATAGGGGCTGCTGAAGAACTGATAGCTTTGGGTCAGCAACATGCCGACGATTCCGATCGTGATCGCAATCGTCAACAAGGCGCTGATCGCCAACAGAAACACGATCAGCTTTTCACGCAACAGCTTTCCAGCGGTCGACGTGAATTCGCGTTTCGTCAGGGCAACCGGTGTGGTGCTCATCAGGGCAATCGCCAATCAATCGTAAGCGGACCAAGACGCCTGTCGGGCTCACTTGGTCAGGTTTTCGGCAACGAAGATGTCGGCCAGAGGACCGCCACGCTTTTCGCCCGATTCGTCAACATAGTGCGTGCCCAACACGACGTTTTCGTAGTTTTCACGGGCACGTGCCAGCAATTCTTCGGGCAACTTGACGTAGCCGACCTTTTCACAGGTTTCCGGAACGTTGGTCAGATAATAATCAACGAACGTCGCGACTTCCGCCTTATCCAACGATTCGGCGTTCACATAAATGAACAGCGGGCGGCTGAAGGGGGCGTACTTGTTGCCGGAAATGTTTTCGGTCGTCGGCATGTATGCGGTGCCGTCTTCCGGATTGACGATCGGAACCGCCTTCAGCTTGTCTTGGTTCTCTTCGAAGTAGGCGACGCCGAAGAAGCCGATGCTGTAGCGATTGCCGGCGACACCCTGGACCAGGATGTTGTCGTCCTCATTCAGGCTCATGTCCTTACGCAGCCCGATCTCATCGGCCAAGACCTCTTTGGTGTAATCGTAGGTGCCCGATCCGGTTCCCGGTGCGAAGATATTGATCGTCTCGTCCGGCCACGATTCGTCGATCTCGTTCCACTTCGAAACGGGATTGTCGTCGGCAAAGATCTTGGTCAACTGCTCAACGGTCAGGCTTTCGACCCAATCGTTTTCCGGGTGAATGACGAAAGTCAAACCGTCAAAGGCGACCGGCAGTTCGACGAATTCGACACCGGCTTCGCGGCAAGATTCCAATTCCGACGGTTTGATCGGTCGCGATGCACCGCTGATGTCGGTTTCTTTCAATGCGAAACGCTTGAACCCGTTACCGGTGCCTTTGCCCGACACGGTGATTGAAACGCCGGGGGCGACGTCGCGGAATTGTTCTTGGACCGCGTTGCTGATCGGTTGGACGGTGCTGCTGCCGTCGACTTCGATGTTGCCGACCAGGTTGGATTGGGCTTCGCCGGTTTCCGCCGTCGGTGTGGTCGTGCTGCTGTTACAGCCGGCAACCGCCAGCGCCAACGCGGCCAAGCCGCAGGTCAGGCCGTTCGTGCGGCGCTTCAAAACCGAAACAAAAGTTGTGGACATCGGAGTGGTTTCTGCGTCGTGATTGTTTGGGGACAAAGGCTGCGAAAGCTCGCCGGGTCCGGCCTGTGGGATCACTGAGGGTCAGTCGTCCTTCGGCGGTGACCGCACGAACTTTCACTCGTTGGGCTGGTCAGGCTAGCACGGGCGAAAAAAACTGGCGAGTCTTTGAAGTGCGGCGAATGTGTGAATTTTATGTGAACCGATGTCCGCCCCGGCTGACTTTGGCATTTACGCCTTTGGTGACGATCCGGACGCCCTGGATCGCTAGGGGGACTGGTCCGCCGAAAACGCCGTCCGAAGGAACTCGGGAACACGTTGGATCTGCCCTTCGCGATCAATCACCGCCAGCGTCACGTCGGCTTGGACCAAAAGTTCTTGGTCACGATACAGATGATATTGGTGCATTATTTTTCCAGCCGTCACGCCGGTGATTTCCGTCTCCAATCGCAGTAAATCGTCGTAGCAGGCGGGACGACGGTACCGACAGTCAACGCGGACGACGACGACCAACTGGCCGGCTTCTTCCATTTCGCGATAGTTGCCACCGGAAGCCCGCAGCAGCTCCGTTCGCCCCATCTCGAAATACTGCAAGAATCGTGAATGGTGGACAAACCCCATGGGATCGCATTCGTCGTAGCGGACGCGAATTTCGATCGAATGCTGACGCAGCATCGGCGTGCTTTCCTTCCAATGAACCGGCGGATTCGGTTGCCACGTTGCCCCGACGGAGGGGGCGACGGCGAAACGGTGCGGTTGATTGTAAAGACACAAATCGACCACGGCGGACGGCGTGCAATCAGCGGGCGTTTGCATCAGCCGCACAGCGACACGTAAGGTGACGGTTTCGCATCGGCCCGCAAGCCCGCGAAGTCACCGGCCGCGCTCAAGGAATGTCCCGACGGCGGCCCGTGGACGACATCAACATTGAAGCCCGACCGATCGGCAGCCTGGTGCGTGCCCGGTCGAAAAATGGAGCAAATTCAACATGACGGACGAAGCCTCCGAAGCGACCACCCGGTTGATCGACCCGAGCTTTCTGTTTCGATTTGAACTGGAAATTCCCCACGTGCCGCTTCAATGGAAAGCGGCCGGGGTCAGCTTGCCGGAATCGTGTCGGCTGCCCGACCTGGGGCAACTGGGCGAACACCCCAGTTTCGCCGACGTCCGAATCGGCTGGGACGAAACCGGGATCGGCATCGCCGTGATCGTTTCCGGAAAATCATCCGTCCCGTGGTGCCGCGAAACACGGTTGGAAGACAGCGATGGAGTGCATCTGTGGATCGACACACGCTGCAGCCCCAACATTCACCGTGCAACCGGTTTCTGTCATCGCTTTCTGTTCATGCCGGCCGGCGGCGGTCCGTCACGCGACAAACCGGTCGCCAGCTTGGTGCCGATTCAGCGAGCCCGAGCGAACCCGAAACCCATCAAACCTGGCAGCCTGAAAGTGATGGCGATCGCTCGTCACGACGGCTACAAACTCAGCGGGTTCATCCCCGCCGCGGCGATGACCGGATTCGACCCGTCCAGCCAAAGTCGCTTGGGCTTTTTCTGCTCGATCGTTGACCGTGAATTAGGATGGCAAACGTTGTCGCTGGGACCGGAATACCCCGTGGCCGATGATCCCAGTTTGTGGTGCCAAGCGGTCTTGAAGCAGGGCGAATGAAAAAGCTTCCCAAAAAAGCCATTTGCAAATGGAACAAAGCGACGCTGGAAAAGGCGTTACCGATTCTGCTCCAACAAGCCGACCAGGCGCAGTACGTTTGCCGCAAGTGCGGGCGCATCGCCGCTGATCCCAAAAACCTATGCAAGGCGATGCATCGATCGGACTTTGACAAAAGCTGACGCGGTGGTGGTTCACGTCCGCTGCGATCAAGCGATGGCTTGCCGCAATTCGTCCAGCGCTTGCGGGACGTGTTCGTAGGGCTGTTCTTCCTCGTATTCCAAATTCACAAAGCCTTGGTAACCACCGTCCCGCAGAATCGCGGCGATTCGCTTCAAATCGGCTGGTGACTTCGTACGGTCGGGCGACCGCATGACCACTTTGACTTGAACGTTAACGGCATAGCCGACGCACTTTTCCAAATCGCCGTAAGGGTCATCGGAAAAGAAGTTGCCCGTGTCCAGATTCATGCCGACCCAAGGGCTGGACACCCGCTGCATAATCGTCAGCATCTGGTCGCTGGTCAGATTGCCGTGATTTTCCACGCCCAGCATGATGCCATGGTTCGCGGCGTGCTCGGCACACTGTTCCAACGCCTCAATCGCTTCGTCGATCCGTGCGGGTTCTTTGTCGATCTGAGCGCCCGTCCCGGCAAAGAACCGGATGTGGGGTGCACCCAAAACGGCGGCGTGATCGATCCACTGTTTGGCGGCGGCGATTTCCGATTCCAATCGCTCGCCACGACCGACGGTGAAGTTGTTGCCGATGGCGGTTCCGCTGATCGCAAGACCTTTCAAAAACGCGGATCGTTTCAAATCCAGAAAGTAGTCGCGGTCCGGATCGTTGCGAAAGAAGTAACTGGTCAATTCCGCGCCATCACATCCGTGATCGGCGCAGTACTGCAGGAAGCCTTCCATATCCATCGCCGGCCCATCACTCTGCGGCTGCTTCTTCTTTCCCTTCATGTACGAAAAGTACTGGCGAAACGAATACGCCGCCAAGGCAAGCTTCAGCCGTGACGGACCGGTTCGCTGGATCGGTTCTCTTGCGATGGCGGTCGACACGGTGGTGGCGGGAATGGCCAGCGCGGCGGCCGCGCTGCAAAGGACTTGGCGTCGTGAATAGGTCATCGTCTTGGGCGGGTCAATGGTTTCAGGTGGGAACGTCATCGCGAATCGCTTCGCCATCGTCGGCGGCCATTGTAACGTCGCGCATACGACGGGGAGCGGATCAGGCGTGCGGTGCCAATTTGGCGTTGCGACGCTTGCATAAAGGAATGGTTCGAAAAATCATTCAACGCTGGCCGCTGCGGCGTACACCGGCGGCTGCCAATCTTTGGGAAGCCGACCTTGTGGCTTCACGCCCAGCGATCCCTCAGCAATGGTGACTTCGCCGGCGTGAATCAAGGGCAGGTTGTCAGGCAAGTGCTTGATGCGAAAGTCCTTGTACTGGATCTTCATGGCCGGTCCGACATGAACCTGCACGGCCAAAACTCCTTCCAGTGATCGCCCGGCTTCATCCAGATCGATCACGTCCGATGTCATGTGACCATCGATCCAATGCTGATGATGGTTGCCTTTGACCAAGACACGGTATTCGTGCCATTGATCAGGTTCAAAATCTCGAATCGGAAACTCGCCGACGATCCAGGGCTGGCCGTCGGTGTCGATGACGACTTTCTGGCCCGTGCGAGCGATGATGCGACGGCCTTTTTCGTCGTACAACATTCCGTTGTAATCCGGACGATCCGCGACCACGTCACACTGGTATCCCGACACAACATCCAGACCAAGATCTGGTCGCATGGTTCCACGATATTGGATGCCGCTGTTGCCGCCGGTGGTCACCTTGACCTTCACGCGCAGGTCGAAATTGCGAACGGTCGAATGTTTCCATGTGATGAATCGATTCATCTTTAAGGTCCCGTCGGCGACCCCCGTCAATGCACCGTCTTGGACCGACCAATACTTGGAATCGCCCGACCAACCACGCAACGACTTTCCATCAAAGACGCGAACGAATCCATCGGCATCGGGCTTGGCACTCACATTGGCCGCCGCAACGGGCATGGGATCGGTCGATTCATTGAATAGATCCAGCGGTTGTAAAGGACCGCCCAACTGTTGCACCCGAGCATCCGTTCGCTTCCGCATCTGTGCCAAGACATCGGCGTGATCTGGGTCATCGACCAAGTTCGTTAGCTCTTCAGGATCATTCTGCAGATCGTGCAGAAACTCGTAGCCCCCGTTGTCGAAATACCTCACGTACTTGTACTGGTGGTTTCGAAGGCCTTCGAATGCCGGGATGCGGTTCCGTACCGCAAAATGTTCGTGGAAGCTCTCGGTTCTCCACTCATCCACCGCATCGCCCTGAACAATCCGGCGGATACTGGTTCCTTGATAGCGATCGGGAATTTCCACCGATGCGTAATCAAGAAAGGTCGACGGCAGATCCAGATTCAAGACCGTCTTCTGTGATACCTGGCCTTTGGCGTCCTCGGGCACCCGAGGGTCCATGACGATCATGGGGACGCGAAGAGCATCGTCGTAGTGCGACCACTTGCCGGCGAAACCGCGGTTGCCCATGTAGTACCCGTTGTCCGCGGAGTAGACGATGATGGTGTTGTCCGCCATCCCGGCGTCTTCCAACGCTTTCATAAAGCGGCCGATCGCCCCGTCGATCCCGCTGACCATGCGATAGTAAGCACGCATATTGGTTTGATATTTCTGCGGCGTGTTCCATCGCCAAAAATAGCGTTCCCGATTGATCGTCGTTTTCAAAAACTCGGGTTGGCTTTCGAAGATTCCAGGAGACGCCAAACGTGGTTCTGGGATCTGGACGTCTTCATACATGCCGTCCACCGAACGCGGCCAAGGGAAATGACCGATCCCTGGCCGGCGGTCGCTGTCTTCGGCGTGACACGCGTTGAACCACAGGTTCAGTGCAAACGGCTTGTCCGGGTCCTGCCGTTGAATGAAGTCGATCCCGCGATCGACAATCACTTCGGTTTCGTGCCGCAGGCTGCCGTCGGCTTGTCGCTTGTAGAAAGGGTTCCGTCCGATCGCTTCGAATTCATCGAAGTGGTCTTCGCGACGGAAATCCTTGGGCATCTTCGCATGCCACTTTCCAAAATACCCGGTTCGATAGCCGCTTGCACGAAGGCGATCGGTGTACAGTTCTCGAACAGCATCAGCGGTTGCCAACTCGCGATTACCCGGCGTTCCATAGCTGCGGCCCGTCAAGCCGGTCAGGATCGTGGTGCGGCTGACCCAGCAAATCGCTTGGCTGACAAACGCGTTTTCAAACCGAGTTCCCCGTCGGGCAAGTTGGTCAATGTTGGGCGTCTGGATGATCGGGTTTCCGTAGCACCCCAGCGTCGAAGTCGTTTGATCGTCCGTGAAAAAGAAGACAATGTTCGGCGGCTGCTGAGCCGATGCGCCACGAGTTAGCAAAGCAAGTAGGACGACCAGGATGGCAGACGGTTTCATCATCGAAGAATTACGGCGGGGAAATGGATGGCGGGGATCGCGTGTTCGTATTGGATCACGTCCGTCATTGTAGTCATGCCGGCCCCCACTCGGTTGCCGGCGTTGGTGATCCGCACGCTGCTAGCCGCGGGTATTGTGCGCCGCACGGTGCTAGCCGCGGGTATTGTGCGCCGCACGGTGCTAGCCGCTGGTCTGTGAGCCGCACGGTGCTAGCCGCGGGTCTGTGAGCCGCACGGCGCTAGCCGCGGGTTTTGTAGCGTCATGTTTTGACTCGTTGCCAACCGGACCGGCGGCTAGCGCCTTGCCGCTAATTCGTGAGCCGCACGGCGCTAGCCGCGGGTTTTGTAGCGTCATGTTTTGACTCGTTGCCAACCGGACCGGCGGCTAGCGCCTTGCCGCTAATTCGTGAGCCGCATGGCGCTAGCCGCGGGTTCTGCAGCATCACGATTGACTCGTTGCCAACCCAACCGGCAGCTAGCCCTTTGCCGCGGCTTTATGAGCCGCACGGCGCTAGCCGCGGGTGTTGTAGCGCCACGGTTTGACTCGTTGCAAACCCAAACCGGCAGCCAACGCCTTGCCGCTAATTCGTGAGCCGCACGGCGCAAGCCGCGGGTTCTGCAGCATCACGTTTGACTCGTTGCAAACCCAACCGGCAGCCAACGCCTTGCCGCTAATTCGTGAGCCGCACGGCGCAAGCCGCGGGTTCTGCAGCATCACGTTTGACTCGTTGCAAACCCAACCGCCGGCTAGCGCCTTGCCGCTGATGGGATTGATGCCTTCGCGTCATCCCCACTTTCCGCGGTCCATCCGATCTTGAGCCTCGGAAACATAGATCATAACCTGCTCCAGATCGTCATCGGTGACAATCAATTGAATATCACCACCCTTGGTCCAGACCTTCTCGTTCATCACTGGATTTTGCCCGTGCCGCAAAACTCGCGTCGCATTCGCCTTGAACTGGTCGCGAACCCGTTTAACTCCATCAGACATGCGAAAGTTCGGATCGCCAATGCTGGGCACTACAGTGACCACGATATGCACATGGTTAGAACGTGCTGAAACCGCATGCAACTGCCAACCGCGACGTTGCGCATGTTGACGAATGACCTCCTCAACGCTCTCGCGCTGACTCGATTCGAGCAGTACGGCATTCTCCTTCATCCGGTCTTTGCACCAGTCTTCCAATACGGGCTGCGGTTGTTGCTCGCCCTGTTTCCATCTCGTCCAACCACGGGCATCACCGGGCAACCATGAGCCATAAGTGGTCCATGTAATGAATAGGGTTACTGGATCGCAAAAATCGTTCGGCATGTAGCCTTTATACCAGCGGCGATGCACCGGCGGCTAGCGCCGTGCCGCTAATTCGTGAGCCGCACGGCGCTAGCCGCGGGTTTGTGAGCCGCAGGGCGCTAGCCGCGGGTTTGTGAGCCGCAGGGCGCTAGCCGCGGGTTCTGTAGCGTCACGGTTTGACTCGTTGCAAACCCAACCGGCAGCTAGCGCCTTGCCGCTGATTCATGAGCCGCAGGGCGCTAGCCGCGGGTTTTGTAACGCCACGATTTGATTCGTTGCCAATCGGACCGGTGGCTAGCGCCTTGCCGCTAATTCGTGAGCCGCAGGGCGCTAGCCGCGGGTTTTGTAGCGCCACGATTTGATTCGTTGCCAATCGGACCGGTGGCTAGCGCCTTACCGCTGACTTGTGAGCCGCATGGCGCTAGCCGCGGGTTTTGTAGCGCCACGGTTTGACTCGTTGCAAACCCAACCGGCAGCTAGCGCCTTGCCGCTGATTCGTGAGCCGCATGGCGCTAGCCGCGGGTTTTGCAGCGTCATGCCAACCGAACCGATCAACGCTTCGAAACAGCCATCGCTGGCTCTGGAATGATCTCCGGCGGAATGTCCAGCTTCTTGTCGTCCGCCCCAAGGGCAAAGTCACTGATGTGAAACGTGTTCTCCATCGACCAATCACACTCCGCCCGACCGTCCCCCAAAACAATCCTCCCCAGCTTTTGACGAAACCACTCGGCAAGCTCTCGATACTCCGACTGACCGGCGACGTTTCGCCGTTCCAGCGGATCAACTGCCAAGTCGTACAGCATCAGGTCCACTTCCTCCGCCGGTGCATCCAACGCCCAACGCAGATCCTGGCCCAACTGGTTCTTGTTCACCAAGTTGTCGAAGGGACGCGTCCGCATCGAGAAACGAAAACGATCGGTATGCAGATAGGCTCGCGGCCCAACGATCACGTTGATCTCGCCCACCGCATATTGCCGTTCCGGTCGCTTGCCGTCGATCACGTCAAACAAACTGTATCCGTCCAGATAGTCGAAGCGTTCACTGTGAATGTCCAAACCGGCGGACGCCAACAACGTGGGCGCGAAATCGACATATTCCACCAGCTGGTCACAAACCGTCCCTGGAACAACCGCATTCTTATCCGACGACACCAAGATGACCGAGTCGGATACCGATTGTCGCCACGGCGTGAACTTGGCTTCGATCCCTTGTTCCCCCAAGTGCCATCCGTGGTCGCCGATGGTGAACAGAATCCGATAGTCTGCGTCGCGTGATTCACAATACGCTTTGAATTTGTCGACCGCGTCGCCGATCAAAGCATCGCCATAGGCACAAAACGCATAGTAATCTTGAATGGCCGTTTGTTTTTCCTCGGGCGTCAAGTCATCGATCTTCGTCGCCTGATACATCCGCTGCATCTGTGGCGGCAATCGTTCCACGTCAGACTTATCAAACTCCGGAACCTTGTACGAATACTGTGCAAACCGATCGCGGAATGATTTGGGCGGCAACACGGGGGTGTGGGGCAAGTGAAAACTGAGGTGGATGAACACAGGACGTTCTGTATCGACGCCCCGCTGTGATTTTCCCCAGGCGGTCAGATATTCGCTGTCGCGGTTCGTCAGATATCGAGTGTACTCATCGACCACGGCCGCATCGATCGTCTTCCCGGCCGGCTTTGGGTTGACGCCACCGATGATCAAACTCGGATTGGACCGCGTGTAGCTGCGCAGCAGATCGAACTGTTGATCCACTTCGCGCCGGGCCGCCAAGTCCTCGGGCGTTAGGTCTTCACCCACGCGACTGATGAAATATTCCTTGGTCCGGCCATCGGGATACAACACCTTTTCGGCGGTTCCGATCACCTGGGTGCGTCCTTGGCGTTTCCCGAACCGCACGCCGGTGAAGATTTCGCCGATGCCGTTTTTTTGCAGGTCGTGTTTAAAGTCGACTTCGGTGTCAAACAAACCGGCATCGTTGTATCCCTGTCCGGGCCCCCATCGGAAAATGTAGTGACCGGGTTTGCCGAACAACGCGGTTTGATACCCGTGATCGCGAAGGGTTTGCGATACGGTGGGACGCACAAAATCGGGGGCCTGGTGCGTGATTTCAAACGCATAATGGCCATTACGAAACGGGTAACGTCCCGTATGCATCGAACCGCGGGAAGGCGCACAAACGGGCGCGTTGCAAAACACTCGAGTAAACAAGACGCCTTCACCCGCCAATCGGTCGATGTTCGGCGATTCCACATGGCCCAGTGGACTGTCGTCCTGACCATAAACCGCCCGGTTATAAGCTTGGATCGAATCGGACCGATGATCATCGGTCACGATCCAAAGCAGGTTCGGTGCTCGTGTTTGTGCGGACTCGGCACGGACGACCGTATCGCACAAGGAACCAATCGCAGCAAACACGACCAGCCCGCCGGCCATCCAGCACCGCAAGGAAGCGTGAAGTGGATGCCCGGTTCCAAAGCGTTCGCTGCGTTCTGTTTTCATGTCATTTCCGCTGATGTGTTGTGAATCGAACCAGGCTGAACGCCCGAATTCGCATTCTGACGCGCCACGAAATAGCAACCTCCCGATTGTTAACAATCGCAGCCTATCGCGACAGTGCCAAGGGTTTGCTCCATGACACGAACACAAAACGTCGTGACCGCAAAACTACGCCAGTCTTTGCGAGCGGATCGCTTCTTTTCCATACATAACCGGACGAACATGGAAGCAGCAGTGGTTTCGACCGGACAGAACATTTCCAGAATGCGACAGAAAACCGCTACAACGAATCGTCCAAACGCAGCTCATTAAGACAACGTTGGCGAAACTTATCTGATAGGGGTAACACGGATTTGATTCAGCGATCCCAGCGGCGACGACCCAGGTCCCATTCGATTCGGCGGCGGTCTGGATTCTCTGTGTACGAAGGGATGCGAAAGCCCCGGCCGACTGGAATCCATGCCGCCAAGCGTTTGACCAAAGGCGGGTTCACGCAATCGATGTCATGCCTGCCATTGACGATCGAATCCAATCCGCCAACCAATAGCCCAAACTCATCCGGAATCGGGCTCGCTTGGTCAATCGCATCCCAGATCAGGGCAACCTGAGCTATCAAAATCGCCGATAGCAAACCGCCCGTCGGGGCCAGCCTTGCTGTCGGTAATGATGTCGCCTTCACACGCGGCATAGTCCGTCCTTGCAACATCACCAAGCGGATGCGGGTTCACCGGCATGGGTTTCTTTGCACACTTCACCACGGCGGGCCCTGGTCGCGACGGGCATCGCACCAGAGGCAATTCAACCTGAAGAGGCTGTGCGGGTATCAAGCCATCGTCAGTCGGTCGTATTCGATCGAACAAGGCTTGTTGTTCCAAGAACGGAAGGCAGCTGAAGATCCAACCGCCCGGCTGATTTTCGCCGACACCGCGTCCCGCGATACCGACCTAACGATATCCCCAGCCTCCGGTGGGTAAATGCCTGAAAGCGTTGTGATGATGATGAGAAGCTAGAGCCAACTGACGCAAACGATTTTGGCAAGTGTTGATGCGTGCCCGCTCACGTGCCGATTGAATCGCCGGCAAAGAGATGCCCGCCAATAGGGCGATGACAGAGAATACGACCAGTGATTCGATCAGGGTCACGCCCAAAAGCTTCGCGTAAACATCTCATGTCGTTACCCGCGTTTCGCAAATGGTAAAGTATGCCGCGGCCAACAGTACTAGTGTCCCCAACAAGATCAAGACCCGAGCCATGGACCACCCAGATTCCACGACCAATGAAGCGCCACCGCATTCATCAACGATCGTCATCCCCGACGTCAGTTTTGGTTGAAACATTTCGACCGAAGACGTTTCCATCCGCTGGACATTGATGTCCGATAGAACGTCGTGTCCCCAAATCACAGGTGGTCGATCATTCTGCGTCGAGGTCTCGACCAAGCTAAAGACCCACTTGTTGGGAAGGTCCGCTTCCGCATCCGCATACTCACATTCAATGATTCGGTCGGTGCGATTGTTTCCTAAAGTGCGGCGCACCATTCGTCTGCGAAGTCGAGGTTCATCACCGGCCTCAAATTGCAATCGAATGTCGACTGTTCTTGGTCCGCGTCGGGTCTGCCACTGTATTTCGAAAGCCTGTCCACCCTGCAGATCCCCACCGCGTCTTCGCAATCGGATGATGCCGAAGAAGTTCCAAAAATGAGCAGAATTCGATGATCGCCGACGGATCTTCGCCGACGCTGCGATTCGCTATGAACCATAGGATTTCGGATCCCAACGGTTGCGAACGATCCGGGATCCCATCACACAGGATGCGGCAATAGTCAAACTGCGCCCCGCCGCTTTGACTATGTAGCAAATATTGCCGATCCCCATCAAACCATTCCGCATATTTCCGAATGGCATGGTCTTTTCCGGAATGGGCCCCCCCTTCGATTCTGAAACGCCCATGAAGATCGGCGACAATTGAAAACGGAAACCGGGCCTGGACCAGCGTGCTGTTGCTGTCAGAGTCGTCCGGGCCACCGGACAGTGGACTCGGGGGACGCTGTCGCACCACGGCCTGGGCGTCCAGTCGGAAAGCCGAACTTTCAAATCGATCGGCAATGGCCTGGTAGTGCGTCGCAATCTTTTCAATCTGCTCTGCGGTGCTGATGCAGTAGGCCGGTCGCGCCGAGGAAGGCAGAAGCGTTACCAGGCAAACCATCACGCCGAAACAGGATTTCATAAGATTCGAACGCATTGCGTTTCTCCCAGAAGCTGTTTTAGAAGTTCATCACTTTCATCAAAGCGTCAAAGCCTAGGAAAGAATCAGCAAAGAGAACCGTACCGGAAAAGTCCCCTTGGAATGTCCGCTGACCATTTGAACGTCAATCGTACTGGGGTACTCATCGTCGGTAAGCATTGAAAAGTGTGGTTCCGCTTCGATCCATTGAAGCTTTGGCCTTTGATTGCCCGAGTCGATCGTCTGCGACATCGGACGGACGCCGTAGTCGCCCAGCATCGGCGTTCCGATGGTCCAGCGAAAAGATGCGTCATGTACCGTACCCGGCTGAACATCCATAGAATCGCCGGATGTGCTGACGCAGTCACACGCGGTCCTCGGCACGATCTTGGCCTGACGATCTGACGCGTTTTGAATCGCGAACGTCACGTCGACGCGATCGCCGGGACGATGACGTCCCGCGTCAATCACCTGTGTCTTTAGAAAAAGCGAGGTTTGCTGCTTTGATGAAGTGGTGGACGACACTGGGTGCCACCACATCGTCAGCATCAAACCACATGCGACAAACGCCAGAACCGGTCCGACAAATGATCGCGTGACATCGCTCGATCGAAGCCAAGACATGGCCGGCCCCAATTGCCCATTAACGCCCGTCGAAATCTTACAAGTTTTACGGGGAGGGCAATCGCCATTTAGTGAATTTTAGGGAGTCTTCTTTCGCCGAAAGCGTTTGCTTCACGGTCTTGCGCGTATCCGCAAACGAAAAACAGGGGCGTCCGAATGAACTTCGGACGCCCCTGCGTCATGGATCGTTGATGTGATCGAACGCTTTACAGCAGATCCGCCAACGCGGCATCGATCGCGTCGACCGACTCTTCATCGTCATCGTCGGAAGCGACAGCAATCAAGCCCAACACCGAGTCTTCGACGACGTCGTACTGGGCACTGCCGACGACTCGGTCGGTGACCGTTTCGGTGGTCGCGGCGACGACATCGCCGACCGGTGCCGTGACGGACTGGGCCGAATCGACTCGCAGCGGGGCGACCGAAGCGGATGATTCGCCTTCGCCGGCAACGGATCCGCCACCGGTGCGATTCAAGTGGTTGATCACCAACAGAGAATCGAACGCGGTGATGAAGCGGTCGCCACTGACGTCATAGTACGGCGGTGGCACGTCATCAGGTTCGACGGCAATCGGTCCTCCGCCCGCACGTTCCAGTTCGTTAATGATCAACAGAGCATCGATCGCGGTGATAAAACCGTCATCATTGACGTCGTTGAATTCCGTCTGGTTCTGCAACCGACTGGCGATCACCTGAACGGAAACCAACGCGGTGTTGCTGACAAAACCGGCTTCGTCGGACACGGTGTACTGGAAGCTGTCGTTGCCAACGAATCCATCGGCCGGAATGTAGTCCACCGTTCCATCGGTATTGACGGTGACTTGGCCGAACGCCGGTGACGTGACAATCGAAAGACTTTCCGGATCGATCAATCCGTCATTGTCCACATCGTTGTCAACCAAATCGATGTTGATCGTCTCGTTCCAGTAGGTCACCGCACGATCGTTGTTGGCAATCGGCGCGACGTTCAGCCCCAACGTGATCGTCGCCGGCTGGCTTCGCAGCCCCGAATCGTCCGCCACGGTGTACGTGAAGGAATCGGTACCGCTGGTGCCCGCAAACGGCGTGTAGATGATCGTGCCGTTGGGTCGAACTTCCAGACTTCCGAACGACGGCTGGCTGGTGATTTCAATCGACGACGGGTCGATCGCGCCGTCAATGTCAAAGTCATTGACCAATGGCGTGATCACGGTCGGTCCATCTTGATTCAACGACGGGTTGTCGGGGACCAAGACGGGCGCGTCATTGCGACCTTCCACATCAATCGTCACCGTGACCGGTTGGCTGGTCGCACCGGCGCTGTCGATCACTTGATAGGTGAAGGTGTCGAACAACGTTTGGCCTTCGGCCAGTTGTTGCAACAGGCTTGCGTCGGTCGGGTCGTAGGTGATGTCACCGGTGGTGCTGTTGTAAGTCAACCGTGCACCATTGGACGTGAACGACGAAGCCGGCAGAACGACCGTCAAGGTGTCCGTCGGATCGACATCGATGTCGTTTGCCAACAACACGGACGAAGGAATCGTCAAAATCGAATCTTCGTTGTGTTCCAATTCATCGGCGACGGCGATCGGAACATCATTCACCGGAGTGATTGTGATCGTCAGCGTGGTCGAAGCCGCCTCGGCACCATCGGAATCAATCGCTCGCACGGTCAAGTCGACCACACCCGCGGCGTCATCAGCCGGAGTGAATTGCAACGTTCCGTCGGGCGAAATCTGTGGCAACGATGCGAACAGCGACTGCGATTGCGTGGGCGTTTCGACGACGAAGCTGACCGTCTGGCTGCTTTCATCGGCCGGTCCCGGAGAGATATCCGTGGCCCACGGTTCGTTGTAAGCACCGCTGTCTTCATTGACCGTGACGTCAGTTCCCGGCGTGTAGGTCGGCGGGTCGTTGATCGGATTGACCGTGATCGTGAAGGTTCGCACCTCCGATGTATCGATGCCGCCATTGTCGGTGCCGCCATCATCCATCAGCTTGACTTCGAACGTTGCCGTACCGCTTTGATCATCGGCGGGTGTGAAGACCAGTTCGCCGTTGGTGCCATTGACCGTCGCGGTGACCGAACCATCGAACAGGTTCTCGTTGGTCGTGCTGACCTGCGTGATCATGAACGAGACGACTTGTGGATCGACGGTCGCCGTTCCATTGACTTCGTCGCTGGCGCTGGTCGGGCCGGCCTGGACATTGGTTGCCCAGTCGCTGACGGTGACCGTACCGGCGTCTTCATCGACGACAACGTCATCGCCAAGGCTGAATTGTGGCGGGTCGTTGATGGGATTGACCGTCAGCAACACGTTTCCTGCAGCGATCCGCGGATCATCCACCACCGGGCCACCGGCGACGGCCGTTTGGCCGTCATCGGTCACGGTGTAGATAAAGGAATCAGCACCGGTAAAGTTTTCACGCGGGGTGTACCGCAGTGCAACGATTTCATTGCTGCTGTCCAAGACGGGCGTCAGCGTTCCACCGGCAGCGGTCGCGATCGGATACGGACGTGCCAAAGCCAGCGTTTGATTGCCGCCGACTTCCGGTGCGATGTCGGCCGCTTCGTTCGCCGGTCCGACGAAGAATTGGTCCAACATGCCCGTGGTGATGCCGTCGCCACCGACCGGAATTTCGATCGACCCGTCTTCGTCAACCGTGTAGGCCAACGGTTGGTTCGGATCCACCAACATCGGCGGGTCGTTGATCGGCAAGATCTCAATCGTCAACGTCATCGCCGCCGATTGGTTGATGTCACCACGGCTGGGATCGTTGGCACCATCGTCGAACAGGACGACGTCAAATTCAAAGCTGCCGAACACATCGGCGGCCGGCCGGAACACCAGGTCGCCACCGGCGGAAATCATCGGGGCTTCGCTGAAGAAGTCCGCCATGTCCGCGGGGTTGAAGTCTTGCGGCGTCAATTCGAAGAACACGTTCTGGCCGCTGATCGCGTCGATTTCATCAAACGCGGTCACAGGCGATGCCGCGGCGATGCCAGTCGCGAAGTTGTTGAACACGCGGCGGGTGCTGTCTTCTTCGACCTGGACCAAGCCCTGCGGCAGATTGAACTGCGGCGCGTCGTTGACCGGGTTCAAGACCAACAAGACGGTGTTGCTTGCCGTCAATCGGTCCTCCACCAACATTCCCTGATCCAGCGAATAGGTTTCGCCGCCGTTGGGATTGTCGTCGATGACGTCGTAAGTGAACTGGTCGAACTGGACGACATCGGAATTCAAATCAACCGGCGGGACGTAGTTGAAGCCGATGATTTGCCCGCCGTCGGCGACCGGCGTCAACGTGCCGCCGCGGGCGGTCGTCAAATCAATCCGATCCAATTCCAGGATTTGGTTGCCACCGGGCAGATTCGCCAACTCGTTGGGCGGGCCGGCGACAAAGACGTCCATCAGACCGATTCGGGCGTATCCGGCGGCGGAGCCGTCTTGCTGAAGCGGAATGAAGAAACTGTCGGAATTCGGGTCGGCCGAATTGTCTTCGCTCAGGGTGTACGTGATCGAACCATCGACCGCCGACACGCTGTACTGATCGTCCGGACCGGCCATGTCGGACTGGCCGGCGACCGAAGGATCGATCTGCGGCGGGTCGTTGACCGGCTGGACCACCACGGTGACCGTCGTCGTCAGGTCGACAATGCCGTCGCTGATTTGGATCACGTATTCCGCGGTGCCATAGGCGTTGGGTGCCGGGTCGACGATCAAGTCGCCGTCTTGGGTGATCTGCGTCGCCGTCTGCATCAGTCCCGGTGTTTCGGTCACACCGACGATCGACAACGTCAACGTCTGGTTGGCCAATTCGTCTTCCGCAGTGGGCGGACCGGCGGCCGCGTTGGTGATGACACCGGGAATCGTGATCGTGTCGTCGGCGACGTCACGTTCCAGCAATTCCAGCATCGTTTGTGCATCGAACACCGGGTCATCGTTGACCGGTTGCACATCGATCGTCACCGTCGCGGTGGGGGAAGCGGCCAATACTGCATCACCCACCATTTCTTGGGTGCCCAATCGATAGGTGAAGGTGTCCGTGCCGTTGAAGTCCTGGTTCGGCGTGTAGCGGAACGTTCCGGCGAACGGATCGATCATCTCCACCACACCGTTGGCCGGTTGGTCGACGATGAATGCACCGACGGGCAACAGTTGCGTGTCCAGGTTGGTATCGTTGATCAGCAAGCCGGACGCCTGGTCGGTGATTTCCAGCGTGTTGTCTTCATCCAACATGCCCAGATAGGAATCGTCCACGGGCGTCGCCGGCGCGATTGAACGCACGGAGACTTCATAGTCTTCGACTTCGCCACCGACGCTGACACCATCCGGTCCCAGGTTGCCGCTGTCGCTGACACGCAGCCGCATCCACGTTTCACCTTCGATGGCCGTCATCGGGACTTGAACGGTCAGCGAATTGACACCCGTGGTGACCGGTTCGCTGCGGAAGATCTGTTCGCCGTCGTCGTTGAAGTCGCCGTCGGCGTTGAAATCGATCCATCCGTCCAACAAGCCCGTTCCGGTCACCGTGATGGCGATCGGCGTACCGGCCGAATCGGCCTTGTTCAAGAACCCGACAACTTCGTCCGCGGTCAACGTGCCGCTGGACCCCGGCGTCGCAAAGACCGTCAACACGTCGCCGTTCAGCGCGGTGAAGGTTCCCGTCGAAACACCGTCTTCGTCGTCGATGGCAGTCAGACGGAAGATCGCGTCATCGGGATCACCGATGTCGCCAACAACGGATCCGCCAAAGGAATCTAGTTGTCCGCGGATCACCGTGAACGTCTTCGTCGCAATGCTGCTAAGTGATTCACCGTCGGCAAAGACGACCGGCAGGTTATTACCCGTCGGGTTATCGACCACGCGGATGAATTCCAATGTGAACACCGTGCCGTCGATGTTGACGGTCAATGTTTCGCGTCCGGCGGGTGCTTGGACCAATTCCAATTCGGTGGTGCCGTCGCCCAAATCAGCGATCGTGAACAGCGAATCGGACTGTGTCACGGCCATCGGCAAACGATCGTCGTCGGCACCCGGTGACGGTTGGCCGTCGGGTTCGCTGTCGATCAACGATCCCAGGATGACCGAAGTCGTGTTGGTCAAAGCGTGACGTGCACCATTGACGTCCAACATCGTCGGATAGGACAGCCCGCCCGATTGCGGCGCGTCGCCGAAGTCGAACTTGACTTCGGGCATGATGATCGTGAATCGCGTTTCCTGGTTGTCCCGATTCGGGGCCACCGGATTGCCGGCCAGATCCGAAACCGCAGGAACAATCGATGCCACGTCGACCGGTTGGCCGTCGGCACCGATACCAATGATCGACTCGGTTTGGCTGAACAGAATCGTTCCGCCACCGGGCGAGAACGTCTCGCTGTCCAGCGGCGACAAACGCACGGCTTCGACCAGCGTGGCGGCGACCGCCAGCGGGCTGAAATCGGCCGTCGGCAAGAATCGGACCGGGATCGCACCACCGCTGACACCGTCAACCACCAACGTGCTGGTGCCGACGTCGACCGATGCGGACACTTGCGACTGACCGGCCGGCGGGATCGCGGCCTGTTCACCCAGTGCAATCACATTGCCGTTGGCGGTCGGTGAAAGCGTTCCGGTGAACGCGATGCCGATTTCGCTGGCGATGACCGCCGCGATTTCGTTCGCCGTCGCCGCCGCATCGAATGTTACCAAGCGGTTTGCCGATGTGGCGTTCGGGTCGGTGTTCAACTGGAACGTTTCCGACAAGGTTCCGTTGGTCACGGTAAAGGTTTGACCGTTGACCGCCGAACCCGTCGTACCCGAGGGAACGGTGATCATCAGCGATCCCGTGACGCCGGCCATGCCGATCGTCTGAATCGCGATGTTGCCGATCGACAGGCTGTCCTGGGCGGTTCCGCCCAACAGAATCGATCCGTCGCCGATGGCCTGGGCACCGTCCAGCCCCAAAGGCTGGGCGGCAACGACCGCGGCAATCTTGGCCGCCATTTCGTCGGGCGTATCGGTACGTTCCAAGCGGACCGCCACGTTGGTGCCGGCGACCGGATCATCGTCAAAGGTCAGTTCGAAGTTGACCGTGTTGCCGTTGCCGGTGTAGCTGAAGATATCGCCGTCTTCCACCGCTTGGTCGGAACCAAAGATCGTCAGTCCGGCAACCGTTCCGCTGATCGCGTGGTTCGATGTGAAGCCCAACTGGATATCACTTTGGCCGACCGCCACCGGTGCGATGTCCAGCATCGTGATGATCGCGGGATCTGACAGAGCCGCAAGGATCGCGTCACGCACACCGACCACGGTACCGGCGGTGGAGATGTCGATTTCCACGTTGCCGGTCTGTACCGCGCCGGCTTTGTTGAATTCGAATCGCTGGCTTGTGCCATCGGGTGCCGTGATGGTGAAGAAAGCACCGTCTTGGAAATCAGACGGCGCGCCCACCGACACCGATTTCGGCGTCGGGATGTTCAGCACGTACCCAGATTCAAATTCAAAGACCGACTCATTGCCCGATGCATCGGTGATGACCAATTGGTCGCCGTCGGTGATTTCGTTGCCGGCCGGAGCGTCGTAGGCGACCCGTTCGCTATTGTTCAGCGTGATTTCATAAACCGCGTCGGGATTCCACAACCCGGCCAACGGCGTCAGACGAATCGTACGACTGTTGTCGCTGTAGCCGAACGTAAAGTCGACACCCGGGATCAGCCGGCGGCCGTTCTCGGTCAACAACACGCTTTCTTCGGTGATGGTTGCTCCATCGGGACCAGTGCCGTTTTCATCCAGCAACTGCAGCTCAAAGAACTCAACCGTTCCCATCGCCAAGCGAACGAACGATTCGTCCGGGTCACCATCGCCATCGGGGACGATCGAACCGATCGCGTCTTGTGGCGTGGTCAAAACCGCGATGGGTCGCGTCGAATCGGACCGGTCGATTGCACCGCGATCGATGAACACGTTGCCACCGACACCGCCCGGCGACGAGACCGTCGGGTCATCGATCCGAGGCTGGCCATAGGCGTCAAAGCCCGGGGCGATGATGGGCGACGGCGAAATGCCCGACGGTTCCTTGACCGTCAAGAACAAATCGCTGCGGTCGGCCAATTCGGCCACCGAACTGTCGATGATCTGCGATCCCATTGCCGGGATGTAGATCTCACGGGCCGGATCGGCAAAGACCGGCGTGCCCGAGGGGATCACGATCGACTGCGCCGACAGCGGCACCGTCGCGTTGGTCCCGTTGTCTTGGAAAGCGTTCGCACCGATCACCGTCCCAGCGGCTTCGCTGGAAGCGTCGACGTCGATCCCGGTCGCAAAGTTGGTCACGACATTGTTCAGCAAAGTCGGTGCGGCGGAGCTTTCCACGGTGATGCCGCTGCCGCTGCCGTTTCCGACCACCGTGTTGTTGACGATGCGTCCGTAAGAAACCGGTGCAGGGCTTTGGCCCGCGTTTTGGGTTCCACCGGCGAACAAGATGCCGCCGACACCACTGTCGTAAACCACGTTGTTGGTCAACACGGCACCGGGAATTTGCGATTCCGGATTCACGTTACGACGCAGTGCCGCCGATCCAGGTCGCGCCAGATCATCGGCCGCACCGCCGGCAACCTGAGCTTGGCCACGATCGCCCGCGGTCGCACTGATGCCGTAGTTGGCCGAATGGCTGATGAAGTTGCCGCTGATCAGAATTTGGCCCTGATCGCGCTCTCGATTCTCGTCCGTTTGACCGGTCTGGTAGTCGACAATCAAAACGTCGCGATCGGGGATCAGGTCGTTGGTTGCGGCATGCGGGCGAACCGTCAACGCGTATTCGCCACCGACCACGTCGATGGTCGCCACCTGGATGTCGTAGTAGCCATCGGCGGGCGCCGTAAAGGTCAGGAACACGCCCTGCTGTGATTCGCCAGGAGCGAATCCTGAATTGGCAGACGCCAGTAGCGTTTCATCGCCGTCGAAGACGGACAATTCAGCCAAAAAGAACGAATTGTCTTTCGTGTACCCAAAGGTATCCAAATCGATGTCGATCACTTGGTTCATCGACAGATAGATCCGCACACTGTCGGTATCCGATGTTGGCAGCCCGCCAAACGCCGTCCCGTTGATCGCCTCATCGACGCGATCACCGATCTTGCCCGTCGCGACCAAGACATCGGTATCGCCGTTGACAT
This sequence comes from Crateriforma conspicua, assembly GCF_007752935.1. Classification (NCBI taxonomy): domain Bacteria; kingdom Pseudomonadati; phylum Planctomycetota; class Planctomycetia; order Pirellulales; family Pirellulaceae; genus Crateriforma; species Crateriforma conspicua. The sequence goes on from NZ_CP036319.1 coordinate 4,031,791, forward strand.
AACCCGAAACGGCCGAACGTGCCAGTGAATCACCCACGTTGACGTAGGTCACCGTTTGCGTGTCGTGGTCGACCATCGGCATCGTGCGTGATGTCGCGCGACCTTGATAGGTTTCCTCGGCCACCAGATCCATGCGGATGAATCGGCCACCGCCCGGGTTGACCTGGATGTCTTCGCCGAACAATTCAACCCGGTTTCCAGTCGTGATGCTTTCACCCGGAACGTTGTTGCTGTCGTCGCTGTCATAGGTCGCCGCGACAATGTCCAAGACCTCTTGCACCTGTGGCGTATTGATCGCATTGCGAATCGCAACGGCAACGTACTGCGGCTCGTCTTCGCTGGCGTCAAACACCACGCGAACATTTCCGTCCGCGATACCAGGCTGCAGAACGTCGTCGAATTCAAAGGTCAGCGAATTCGTGCCGTCGTACAACACGAACGTGTCGCCGTCTTGCAGATACTGTCCCGCTTGGGTGAACAGTGTCACCGCACCTTCGGTCAAACGGTCGTTGGTATCGAAACTGCGTCCGGCTCCAGCGGGCGTGGTCAATCCCAACCCGACAGCAGCGTCGGTGGGCACGCCAAATTCGTCAGAAGCCCGAATCTCCAGCGAGTATTCACCGACCAAAATTTCGTTGGGTCGTTCCGGCTGGGTCGAACCACGTGTGGTTTCTGGGTTGTTGATAAAGTCGAAGACGTTCGTTGGTGCATCCAGGACCATTTCACCGCGTTCGGCGAACCCGATGATGATGTCGTCGATGTAAACACCTTCGACTTCGTTATTGGCCGCACCTTGCGATCGAATCTGATTCGTCGCAGTGAAGCTGGTGGAAACGGTTTCCCCGAATTCGTCACCAGGAAGCGCGGTGCTAAGCCCGTACGGTCCGACACTACTGAACGAGGTCTGGAAAATTCGAATCCGATTGCCACCGACCAATGCATATTGGTCAATCGTTGCTTTGCTGATGCCGTCGTCGGCGGTCACCGCGCCGAAGCCTTCGGCGATCGAAATCCGCAACTGGTCGGCGACCGCGAAGCTGTTCATGGTCGAATCAAGCTGAACCGCGATCGCGCCGGGTACTGAAGGCGAGAACGAAACAATTGCGGATCCCGCTTGGACCGAAGCCGATCGACCGTAGATCAAGTACAGCACATTGCCCGTGCTTTGGACGGCCTGGAACTGCGGATCGATGACCTCCCACAGGGCTTCTGCGATGTCCGCGCCGGTGTCGGTTGGCAAGAACAAGACCTCGTTGGGTCCCGCCATGGTCATGCCATCGTCTAACACGAACGTGATCGTTTGGGCATTGGCCGCGGTCGGATCGTTCTTGGCGACCAGGGTAATGGTTTCGCCATCGACCAATCGATCACCACCGGGCACCGTGATCGGAACAACGCTGGTGTCGACGTCATCGGTATCCAAGGACGTATAGACCGGATCCGTTGTAATGAACGCGACTGGTGGGTCTGTCAGTCCGAGATCCGGGTCCGGGTCCACCACGACATTGACGCCCAAGCCATCAGGCGACTGATAGGCGTTGATATCAGCACCACGCAGAAGCTGAATGACTGAGTCGAACAGGTCGGCACCCGTTTGACTGTCGTCAAAGTAGACCAAGTTGAAGGCAGTCGGAGGAATCTGGCCCTGCTCGACGAATGTCAAGACCACAGAGTCCGTCCCGTCGCTAACCAACAACTGCTCGCCGGAGCGGAGATCCACCGCATCGGGAATCTGGATTTGCAGACGACTTTCGGTATCCGTGACGGTCGCATACGTGAACTGTGAATCTTCGTCCTGAGTGATCGTCGTGGCGAATACTGAAACGGTATCACCGTCCAGAATTGCACCAAGCTCGCCGGTCACATCCAGACCATTGATCGCGTTGAATAATCGTTCTGCGACTAGAAGTTCATTGCCATTTTGCTTGTAGACGACTCCCGGCTGATTAAACGGAAAATCGTCATCTTGGAAATCAATGACATACTCTGTCCCTGAAGGACCGGTGATCCGCAAGAATTCGTCATTGTTGATATCCGCAGCCGGATCGGCAGGGATCTGTACCGTCATTCGACCTTCGCTAACGGTCAATGGATCGACCACAACAATCTTCGTGGTCGATGGGTTAACCGCTATTGTCACTGGTTGCGTAAAGATCACTCGTTCCGCATCCAGGTAGGCTCCCGTCTCAAACGATAGCTCTGCATAGATCGCCGCCGCAATCTCGTCAGCGGTTTCCGTGCCGTCAAAGATGATTTCGCCAGTCACGCCGGTGCTTTCGGCTGCTGTCACGAAAGTGATCGTCGTCGTATTGCCGCCGATGGAAACATCAATCGACTCGCCACTGGCCAGACGCTCGCCGCTGGCCGCAACAATTGAATCGAACGTGTTATCCAACTTGACGGTTGTGTTCAGCCCGATCGGGGTGTTGCCCAATGGGATGACGTTCGTCGCGGCCAACAGACTGACGCGACCACCACCGTCGTTGTATGGACGCAACAGTTTCGGCAATCCGGCAACCACCGCTTGCGCCACTTCGTCGGCGGTCGACGTCGGCAAGAAGACAATCTCACCCGGCAACGGATCGGTTGCCAGCGGGCCTTGGCGGAAAGTCGCAGTGACATTCCCAGTTGGGCTTTGAACGATGAACTGATCACCATCGGTCAGTTGCGAACCATCGGGAACGACGATGTCTTGGCCGACGATGTTTTCCAGGACGACCGTCTCGGTGCCGATACCGGTTTGCGTCGTGGCGACCACCGTGCTGTTGTCCGGGATTTCGTCGCCCGGCACGGCCACCAGTTCGACCGAACCTGCGTGGGCACGCATCGTTCCGTCGGTACTGAAATCAAATCGCAGCCGAACATTTTCGTTGCCGGCCAGCGGCGAAATGTCGATGCGAGCCTGACGCCAAGTTCCGCTGTCGTCAAAGATCTCTTGAACAGGAATCCCCGACGTCGCGAAGTAGTCGTACTCATCGACCCCCGACGCACTTCGATAATTGTCGTTGGTCGCCAACAGGTGCCAAACGCCGTCGTCGCCAGAGGCGAACACACGAAGTGCATCGTTTTGGTTGCGAGTGTTCGGAACGTAATCGTCGTCCGCTTCAACTTCCAAGAAGTAATTGAAATAGACGGTCGGCTTGTCGTTGCTGCTGTAGCCTTCCAAGCTGAACGCATTGGAAATGATCGTTCCGTGAGATCCACCGGGTGCCAATTGCCCCAGCGCATCACCCTCGGGACGTTCCAGCGTGTTGTTGGGCTGGTTGTTATCAATCTCGAAGCCGTAATAGAAACTATTGCCGGCGTTGTTAACTTGCAGACGGCTGTTGTCGTACGGCACGTCGCTGAAGCCGTGACCGCCATCGTTACGTCGGTCGGTCGTCGTGTGCCAGGGAGCCGCTTCCAGGGTACTGAAGGCTAGACCAGTCGTGGTTGGGGATGCGATGCCCGTGGCCGTCACCAACGGGACCGCACTGCGTCCGTTGTAAAAGACGTATGAAGGCACCAATGACTGCGTCACGGCATCCAATTCAAACGCGTACAGCCATCCATCGGCGGTGGTGGCAAACAGCACGTTACGCAGCGCACCATTCGCAACACCCCGAGGTCCGAATTCCAACCCCGAGAATGCCAGCGTGGTCACACCATGTTCCGGATGCGGTTCCAACTGACCGTAATACTCGGTCGGGATGACTTCGTTGTAGCCGACAAGGTCGCCGAACAACGCGGGCTGATTGACGGTGTAGTCAAAGACGTGAACGCCACCGTTGTCGGTCACCGCGACCATCTCGGTTGACGGACCGTCGGGCAAATAATCGACTCCCGTGATGATCCCGCCATCGCCGTTGTTCCCCAGATAGTTGCCGGTATCCACGATCCCCATCTCGGGACGGTTTTCCGCGGCACCGTATCGGATGTTGTATGGCGCTTGTCCGTACTGAATGTCCTGACCATTCAGTGAACCGCGACGTGTCGCTTGTCCCGTGGTGGTCTGCATCAGATACAGAATGTTCTCAGTAGCACCCACGGGAATGGTGGGGTCGCGAGCAATGCGCCGATTACCAATCGCAACGAAACGATCATTTTGATTGATCGCCGCGGTGTTATTGATGCTGCCGTTACCCAGCCCATTGTCATTGGCTCGGAACGCCATCGCTTCGACGATAAACGTTGAATCGTCGCTATTTTGTCCGTTGTCGACTTCGACGCCGTTACCGCCTTGGTTGGTACGATAGAAGGTCAGGCTGTCGTCACCAATGTTGGTCTCCGATGCATCGGTCGTGCTGATCCGCAGATAGTTACCGATGTTGCCCGATTGATAATTGCTGCCTTCTGGCGGATCAGTCGTGTAGGTGTAAAGGGTTCCGTCGCGACGCATCGCGATGTCACCGTGTGCCTGGTCCCAGTCGCCGATCAACCGATCCAACGTTCCGGTGAACGGATTGAACGAAACCAGCGTGCTGTCTTCTTGACCGCCACCGATGTTGCTTTCCAAACCGACGAACAGTCGGACGTCTTCCAGCGAATATTCGACGATGGGCGAGTCACCAACTCCACCGGTATTGAACAGCGGAACGACCGGTTCATCGGCTGTCCAGCCGAGCGTGCCGTCCAGATTGTCATCGGCGATTCGCCGCAGCGAATTGATCGGCTGCAACCGCACGTTGGTGTGGGCCGAATCGGGATCGAAGAATTGTCCCAGGGCTTCAGGCACGGCCGACGCGTTACTGACGACGACGTAGTAGGTGCCTTCGGGCAATTCGACCGGACCGATGTAGGCATCGGCGGTTCCCGCCGAACCGGCGGTCAGATTTTCCGTGTCGACGCCCGCGGTGGGTTGCCCCTGATCATCGGCCACGTTGCTGTCGCGGCTGTGCAGGATCAGTCGACCGGTGGAATCATAGACCGCCAGCGAAGTGTTGACGCGGCCCAAACCATCGGCATAGTCGATGTCGAACGTGGCTTGAACATACCGCTGTTCGCTGTTGAAGACGTCCGGTTCCAGTTGCTGGTTGAACAAGTCGACTTGATAAACGTCCAAATCGTTGACGCGTGCGGCGGCGGTGACGTTTTGGCTGTTACCGATTTCACCATTGACGACCAACGATCCGCGGTCGGACGTCATCAGGTTGCCCAGTTGATCGGCGATCGCTGGGCTCCAGTTCAGCACCGTCGCGTTGGCGTCATAGCCTCGGCCACCGCCCGTGTAGACCAACGATTCGCTGGCATCACCGGCTAAGGGCGAATGCAGCGGCGCGCCGCTGACGGTGATCGCGTCGGTGGCGTATCGGATGTCGGCCAACTGGATCGTTGAACCGGCAATCTCGTCGGCTTCCCGCAATCGGATCGACAGTTGGTATTGTCCCGATGACTTGCCGTCGGCGGTGCGAACGCGAACGTAGTAGCTGTTGGTCGTGCTGGCCGATCCGTCCAGGACCACGCGGAATCCGGCGTCCAGAATGTTCGGAGATTCCGTTTGGCCGATGCCGCTGCGATAAAGCGGTTCGACGGCACTTTCGGGCAGAATGCTGAACAGTTGCGACGGATCGCTGATTTCTTCGAACGAGTTGTCACTGCTGGCCAAGACGCGATTGTTCACATCAATCAGCTCGACAACCGTGTCCAGTCCGAACGTGGTGTCATCGATGTCGATGAAGACTTCGGTGCCACCGGCGGCATCGAATCGGTAGACGTCTTGATCATCTGGATTGGCCAATGCACCCCGGATGTTGAATCCCAACCGGGCGGTTTCATCGCCTGATTTTTCGTCGCGTGCCAGCAGTCCGACGACTTGCGCGTCATTGGCCGCCGCGTTGTCGTTGATCGCCGCATCGATTGCACGTTCACTTTCGGTGATGAAGGCGACGTTGCGATCATTGACATACGATTCCAATTGCAAGCCGATCCAGTCGCCCGGTGCCGGCGTTGCGGCGGCATTGTCGGTATCGGTTTGCGCGATTCCGGCCGGCGTGAATCCGGCGCCGACGGTGTCATCGGCCAGCGACGTCATGATGACGGGGAATCCGCCTTGTCCCAGAACTTGCAACGTTCCGCCGACGCGATCGGTGATGTCCAGCGGCCGTCCGCTGCCGACCAACGTGCCGTTGGGGCCGAACTTCACCACCAAGCTTTGGTCTGCGTCACTCTTCAGCCGCAGTCCGCTGCGGATGTGATGCGTCATGCTGATGATTTCACCATTGACGATGTGGACGATATCGGTGTCGTCCCAAACGCTTTCGGTGGTCAAGATCTCACTGCGAACCAACAAGCCGTTCAAACCGTTATCGGCCAGGCGGTTGCCATCGATCAGCGGGCCTTGGTTGTCATGATCGCTATCGACGATGTCGACTGGGCCCGTCGATCGACCGTGATCCAAACGATCGGTGTAATCCAGGGCATCCGGGTTGATGCTGATCGCGGCGCCTTCGTTGTCGATGATCGTGTTGGAAACGATGATCGGCTGGCTGCCGCGAACAAAGATGGTCGATTCATCATTAAATCCACGACCGTTGCGTGTGCTGTTGCTGGTGAACCCGTCGGCGTTGTCGCGGATGGTCGAATGAGCGATCCGGACGTCAGCTTGCAGAATTTCGATCGGGTTGAAATCGACCACGTCGCCGGCGACCAACGACAGACCACCGCCGTAGGCGACTTGCGCGTAATCCAGGCTGGCCGATGCGTCTTGACGGAACACCAGACCGGACCAATCGCCCGGCTGCGGCGTCAGCATGCTGCCGTCGTTATTGCTGTCGAACGTACCACCGGCACCGTAGGTATCGTCGGCGCGGCTGGTGAAGATCACTTCGCGACCGTCAACGCCTTCGGCAATGAAATCGGCGCCGAAGGTGGCTTCGATTCGTGCCCCCAACATCTTGACCACGATGCCTGGATCGATCGCCAAGCGGGCGTCGAATCGTGGCAACAGCGTTGTGTCGTTCATGCCGTTGCCCGGCAAGACACCACCACGAGTTTCGCCGGTATCCAAGAACGACGTGGTCCCGCGATCCAATGCGGCCACGAATTCGTATTCCATCGTGCCCGGATTCAACCGATACAAACGGCGTCCGGCGAACGACGACGGCGCGGTCGGCAGATTGCGAATCTCAATCGAACCGCCGGCATCGGCCACCGCCATCACGGTCGGCAAACTGGCCAACGATTCGGTGCCGTCGGCGGTCACATAGGTGACGCGATAGTCATATGCGGTCCCATCAACCAGGGTTCCGCCGGTGGTTTGCGTCAACGTCACGTTCAAGACGTCAGGACGGTTTTCCAGCAACTGCGGCCCACCAGGTTGGCCCTGGATCAACAGCGATTGGGACAACAAGTGAACGATGTCGGTGTCGTCCAAGCGTCCGCTGACGGTCATCGGTTCGGTTTGACCGCCGGCAGGTGTATCGATGCGAATGTTCAATCCGTTGAACGTGTTGTCCAGCAACAGGTTGCCCGACAATTCCGGGCCAACACGGTCATAGTCGCTGGTGAAGCGATCGACACGTTGGAAAATCGGACCGTGGAAATTGGTTTCCAGGAAGCTGTCCGGATCCGCACTCATCGCGGCGTCGGCGGCAAACTGGATCGTGTTGTAGATCAACGTCGGCCGGCTTTCCAACATCGTGAACGTGTTGACGACCGGACGGCTGGCCGAAACGCTGCCCCCGCCGTACTTCATATCGGCGTGCGAAGCGTAGTCCAGGAAGATGCCTTCGTTTTCCCAAACCGGTCGGCCTTCGCTGTAATCAAAATCGTTGCGGAATTCGATGCCGGCCCAGTTGCCCGGTTGTGGGCTGGTCGGCAACGGATTGGTATCCACGCCGATCGATTCATCGTTGTACGAGGTGAAGAACACGCTGCCCGCGGCGTCCAACAACGGTTGCCCGTCGTCATCGGTCGGCAACGGGGTTCCCAAGATCTGTAGTGACGCCAGCGAACGGTCTTCGTCGACCGATTCACTGCCGACGCTGATCTTGGCCGATTGCAATTTCAAAATCGCACCGGCGTCGATCATCACCGTGACGCCTTGGGGGACCTCGAATTCCGATCCGTCACGCAGCACCGAGTTGTTCGTGCCGCCGCGACCGATTTCGTAGGTCACATTGTCGTCAACGGTTTGGATCAGATTATCCGCACCACCGTTGGGCAACAGACGCACGATGTCGCCCGGCCGTGCCGCATCGAATGCAGCGCTGATCGTTTGCAACGGCGCGCCCAACGTTCCGTTGTTCGTGTCACGTCCCAGCTTGTCGACGTAAATCACGCGAGCTTCATCGGCCGCCGGGCTGGCGGTATCGCGTGCGGTTTGGAACCAGAAATTGAAATCACCACCGGCGACACCGTCCGCATCGCCGTCCAATTCCGTCCCAGTCGTGTCGGTGATCGTGGTCCCGCCCTGGCCTTGGAACGTGACCCGCAATTCGTAGCGACCTTCGCTCAGTCCGCCCAGCCCGCTGTTGGCGACTTCGCCGTTGTAGTTTTCGTTACCCGCGGCGCTGACACCAACGATGTAATCGCCCGCTTCGACGTCCAATGCGATGTAGCTGTCGTTGCTGAAGAAGTCGCCGTTTTGCGCGACCAATTCATACGCACCAGTGGCCGGATCGACACGGTACAGTTGCAGGTGAGTGTCCAGCAGGCTGCTGCCGTCCAACCGTTGGGCAAATGTTTCAATGCGGACTTCGCCGTCGACGTTGGCGCTGAACGAATAGAAATCGACGTCGTTGCTTTCCGGTCGGTGCAACGCCTGGCCCAAGCTGACATCGCTTTGGCTAAGGAATTCCGGTTCGACAGGAAGATTCGGATAGAAATCGCTGAAGGTCGTCGACCGAACTTCGTCCGGCGACGAACCGCCCGCGCCGACGCCTTCGGGCAGATGGAACAGGTGACCGATGCCCAACAGGTTGCCAACACCTCGGACCGCTTCGACAAAGAAACTGGGACGTGCATCGGGAGACAAACCGTAATCATCGAACCATGATTCCGCACCGTCAAAGACCAACACGCCACGCGACGGATCGGCTTCGTTGACACGGAACAGACTGTACGACGTGTCCGGGCCGCTGCCCGTTTCGGCGTTGATGATGATGGCCCGCAAGTCACCGGTCACGATCTGCAGACCGCTGTCTTCGGTTTCGATGAACTGCACACCCATGCGTTGGCTGTACAGATCCAAGACTTCGCGGATCCGTTGCTTTTGGGCTTCGGTGATCGCGTTGTTTCGCTGTTGACCTTGCGGGTTCAAACCATACAGGTCGGCGAAGTTGTATTCATAGACATCGATCCCGGTGTTCGTATCGATGCGACCGACGATTTCCGGGTCACGACGCGTGTCACGACTGCCGACCGTGTCGCCGGCGGCGGGCCACGACGGCATGATGTCGTTGGCTTGGATGATCGCGGCATCGGAAACCACGACGCTGCCGGTGCCGGTGCCAAAGTTCACGCCCAGCGACGTCGCGCCGCTGAACAAATCACCGGCATCACTGCTGCCGTCGACGGCGGTCGGCGCGGCGGGCAACGGTTCGCCGCTGCCGATTCGCAGACGATACGTTGCCGATCCGTTGTTGCCGGCCGCATCGGTCAATTCGCTCAGGTCATCGCTGAACGTCAGCACGGCGCGGTTCAACAACGGGTCGTACTCGACCGACGTCGGCAAGGTGACCGAATCATCGGTGTTCTCCACCGTGTCGGACGTGAAGATCAGCTTGTAGAACTGCGGGTTGACCACCGGCAGCCCACTGGTGGCGCTGTTGACCGGTCCGCCGGCTGGATTCGACAGTGGGTCTTCGTTGAAGTAGACGTGGATCTGATCGCGGTGTTGGACACGCGACGCACCGACGCCTTCGATCGGTTGGGGGACCACGGCGGTGACGCGGGGGCCGACTTCCACTTCAAAGCGGATTTCTTCCATCGGCCGCAGGGTGTCCAGCGGGTCGTTGGGCTGGAACAACACACCGTCGGTGTTCCGCAAGCCCACGATACCGGCATTGGTGTCGTCGAAGCCGGCGATTTCAACTTTGTAGATGTCATCGGGCAACGTTTCGGCAAACCGGGCCACGACGATACGGCTGCCACCGTCATCGGCGAAGCCGACATAGCCGGGCGTGATCGGCGTGTCTTCGGCGTCAAACGATCCGTCGCCGCCGGACGGGATGAACCGAATCGCGCTGAGCGTGGACGAATCCAATTCTTGTCCGCCGTCAAAGCGGAACGTCAGCTCGCTGGGGGCGACCGACAGGACGTTGTTGTCGTCCAGTTCGAAGTTTTCGCCGCTGTTGGCCGCGACCGCGACCAAACGGGGTGCCGCTTCGCCAAGATCGGCCGCCAACAATTGACGCTTTTCCAACGTCTGGTGGGCAAGTCGGCGGGAGGGGCGACGGAAGGCAGATTTCTTGACGTTTCTTCGTACGGTCATGGTGACCCGGTCCGCGGAGCTGAAGAAAAGGATGGGGAAGAATGCAGGGACCCGAGCGTCGGGATTCGTCCCGACGCTCGGCATCAATCAAAGGGGGGGAACAATTTTCTGATCACGTCATAGCAACGGCTCGTCCATGATGGTCGAAAGGGCCTGATCAATGTTGTCGCTGTCGACCGATCCGGTGCCAGCGGTCGATGTGGCCAGCCCGTCAGCGGCGTCGGCCAATGGTGCCGAATCGACGCCTTCGAATCCAGCCAACACGGCGTCACTGGCCGCGTCGCCACTGATCGTCGTTGCCGGAGCCTCGTCCGAAACGATCGATGCCGCGACGTTGCGAGTCGCCAGGTTCGGCGTGACCGAGGCGTAGGACGTCGTGACGCCTGCCGCCGGGCTTTCGCCCTCCGGTTCAGCACCACGTCGGTTCAGTTCGTTGATCACCAACAGAGCATCGAACGCGGAAATCACGCCATCGCCGTCGACGTCGACGTAGTCCGGCGGATCGTAACCAAGTTGGCTGGTCGGGATCTCGTTCACACCACCGGCGCGGTTCAGCATGTTGATCACCCGCAGGGCGTCCAACGCGGTGACAAAGCCATCGGCGGTCACGTCGGTGCTCATTTCAGCGATCGGGTTTTGATACCGCGATCGTGACAACGTGATCGTCACCGTCACCGGATCGCTGAAGCGTCCGGTCGAATCTTCGATGCGATAGGTGAACGAATCCGTGTCGCCGGCTTCGCCGCTGTTGTTGACGTACTGGAACGTTCCGTTGGCGTTGACCGTCAGGTCGCCGTATGCCGGGGACGTGACAGTGGCAACATCAACGGTGAACGTGTCACCGTCGTTGTCGCTGTCGTTACGCAGCAAGCCGCTGGAAACGCTGGTGACCGCCAAAGTTCCGCGAACCGGAACGACATAGCCATCGGCCACCGCGATCGGGTCTTCTTCGACCGCAGCGATTTCCAGTGTGAAGGAGTCCGTCACCGGGAACACGCCGTCGAAGGCACGCAGATCGATGTCGATCGATCCCGTCGCATTCGGCTTCAGCTGGATGAACATCGTTTCACCGCTGAAGGTGATGTTTTCGACCAATGCGTTCTCGGGGAACGGTTGGCCGGCAACCACGGCGGTGCCACCGATTTGCGTGATCAAGTAATCCAGATCGTCGTTGTCGCGATCACGGAACACATCGGACAGATCGACTTCGACCGTCGTGTTCTCATTACCGTTGACCGTCCCCAGCGGATTAAGCACCTCGGGGGCATCGGGCGTGTTGGTCACGATGACCGGAACCACTGCGGTATCGAACAAACCGTCGTCATCGGTCGCGGTGATCGTCAGATCGGCTTCACCGAACGAGTACGGCGGCAAAGTCAACGTCATCGTGCTGCCGTCCAGTTGGACACCCACGATCGATCCGTTGGACGTGTCAACCGTGTATTGCAGCGGATCATTTTCCGGATCGTCGAACCAAGTCGACAATTCCAAAGTGACCGTCTTCGGATCATCTTTGCTTTCGGTGTACGTCAGCGACGTTTGATCCGGATTGCCATCAACGCCGACAAAGACCGGTGCACCGTTGACGTCGTCAACGTTGATGCGAACCAACCCTTGGCCGGTCGCGTTGAGCGAATCGATCAACCCGTAGGTGAACTGATCCGCACCGCTGAAATCGGTCGGCGGGGTGTACGTCAGCGTGTCGCCCGATTGCGTGACCGTGCCGCCTTCGCGAGTGGTCAACGGGAACTGGGCGGCCATCAGACTGATCGTCTGACCGGCATCAATTTCGTCCTGCGGCCCCGGCGTGTCGTTGGACAACAGAGTGGCGACCGAGATTTCCACCGGCTCGTTTTCACCCGTCTGGACAAAGTCGTCACCGGCACGCGGGGCGTCGTTGACGGCGTTGATGGTGAATTCCACCGTGCCGGTTTCGCCCGCGATCAGGCTGGTTTGGCCGTCGCCCGGGATGTCGGCAACACGGTACGAGAATCGATCGACTTGGGTGGTGCTGTTGAAGTCGGCCGGAGGCGTGTAAACGACCTCGGTACCGTCTTCGGACAGCGTCAACGTTCCGCCCAGCTCGGTAACGAACTGACCGGCGTTGCTGAAGACTTCTTGCAGGATCAGCGACTGACCCATCTCATTGGCCGGACCGGGCACGTAGAACGGATCGATCAGTTCGGCCGTTGTCAGCGTGATCACTTCGTCTTCGTCGATCGTCAATTCGACCGGCGTCGGTGCCGGCGATGCGACCGGCGGATCATTCACCGGCGTGACATCGATCGTGACCGTGATCGGCGTGCTGGAAACGATTTCCGTTTCCGGCGCGCCCGGCTTGCTGTCGCTGACCCGTGCGGTGAACGTCGCCACACCGTTGAAGTCCGCTGTCGGAACGAAACTGAACGTTCCGTCGCTTTGCAGATTCAACGTACCGACAACGGTGCCACCCGGGGTGGTCAGCGTCCGCGTGCCGACGTCACCATCAAACACCTTGACCGGGTCCCCATCGGGATCGGTGATACCGGCCAAGATGCCATTGTCGTTGGGCGACGTGGTCAGATTTCCGTCTTGGTCCAGTGCCTGTAGATTGAAGTCTTCGGCCACCGTGTACTCCAACATGGAGTTGGCTTCGTCCACGGTCGGCGGTGCACCGGGAACGATGGTGACAACGTAGTCTTCCACTTCACCGGACAACGCCAAGCCCGAAGCATCCAATCCGCCTTCGCGGGAGACACGGAATCGAGCGTACGTTTCCACCGGGGTCGGTCGCGTGGCCGCGATGCCGGGAACGGTGATGTTGAAGGTCCGCGTGACCGGGGCACCGGTGTCGCTGAATCGAGCCAGCGGGTTGCTGCCGTCGATGATGCGTTCGCCCGGATCGTTCCAGTCGCCGTCGGCGTTGAAGTCGATCCATGCTTCCAGGACGCCTTCGCCGACGACCGTCACGGTCACCGGGGTGATGACGCCCTTGTTCAACGAACCGACGGGGTTGATGTCGCTGACGAAGGACACGCCGTCTTCATCGTTGCTGAACACCTTCACGGTGCCGCCGTCGATGCTGACTTCGCTCGGTCCCAACGGGCTTTCGGCGATCGCATCGGCGATAGCGGAACTGATCGAAACCGGATCAGTGGGATCGACCGGTTGGATCGCAAAGTTCTCCTCGGCAAAGATGCCGTCGATGTCGAATTCCAACGTGACCGTTTCGCCGCCCAACGCGATCGTGATCGTGTCACCATCGCGAGTCGTGGCGTCAACGCCGACGACTTGATCGATCTGGGCAAAACCGGCGGCGATCGACGTCGTGAACAAGGCACCGGACGATGCGATGTTGATGACCAAATCGTCACCATCGGCTTGCGGCGTCGGCAACGCATCGGGTTCCGCGTCGACGCGGGTGCCCAAGGTCAAATCGGGGGTCACGACGTGACGTGCACCGTCATTGGCCAGGCGGGTCGGCAAACGACCGGGCACGTTGTCGCGTGGGTCCGGTGCGTCACCAAAGTCCAGTCCGATCGTGGGCAACAGGATGGTGAATTGAGTCGTGTTGTCGTCACGATTCGGTTCCAGCGGATTGCCCGCCAAGTCCTTGATGGCCGGCAAGTAGAACGAATCCAGGTTGCCATCGATCAGCTGGCTGTTTTCCACAAAGAATGTGTTTCCGCCACGATCCTCGGCCACCAAGCTGGTCGGGTTTTGGTCCGAATTGATCGCCGCGATCAAGGCTTGCTTGATTTGCACGGCGGTGAACGACGGCAGAATCGGAACCGCGATCGCACCACCGGGCACGCCCGACACCGACAAGGTCGGCGATAGCGATACATCGACGACCGTTCCCGGGATGTCGTTCAGCTTCACGCTGCCGGTCGGGTTTCCGGCCGAATCGGTTTCGGCAACCGCACTGATGGTCAATCCCAACGGGTTTTCGTTGATCGCCGCGGCCAAAGCCGTTGCGATGTCGCCGGCGGGACTGTCGGGCAAGAATCGAACCGCGACGTTACCCGCGCCGACTCCGCCACCACCAAGGATCGAATCGAATTCGTACGTCACGCTGACACCGCCTTGGGTGATCGTGACTTGTTCGCCGTCGCTGACCGACCCGCGAACCTTTTGCATCTGCGGGATGCCGCTGACGTCCAACCGGTTGTCGGTCACATACCCGAAGCTCAATTCGCCGGCGCCGTTGTTGACGACCGTCACGCCGGTGCCCGCCGCGTTGATGGCCGCAACCATCTTGTCGCCCAGCGTGTTGAAATCGTCGAACGTGTTGAAATCGATCACCGTCGCACCGGCGACCGTTGCCGGGGTTCCCGCCACGTTCATTTCGAACACGACGTCGTTGCCGTTGTCATCACGCACGATGAACGTGCTGCCGTCGGCAATGCCTGCACCGCCCACGCCGGGCAGCCGCAGCAACAGTGGTCCCATGATGGCGATCGTCGACGAACCGGCGACCGATGGTGAACCGACCACATCGATGGCCGATCCCGTTTCGGTCAATCCTAGGCCGTCCGAACCGCCGACATGGACGATTCCGCCATCGCTGGCTTCGATCACGTTCGGATCCAATCCACCGATGTCCAAGCCTCGCAACGCCGTGGCAATCTGCTGTGCCAGCTCGTTCGCGGTGGTCAGACGCGTGATGTTCAGCGGGATGTTCGGATCGGTCACGCCGTCGTCGGCCGGATTTCCATCCAAGTCAACTTCGTCGCTGCGATTGATTTCCAGCGTGGCAGTGGTCGAACCGTCGACGGATGTCACGGTGATCGAATCCGCGTCGACCGGAGTGCGACTGATACCGATGATCGTTGCACGACCGGAAACGACCGACGCCGAACCTTCGGACGGCAGATTGAAGAACACCTTGTCGCCACTGGACGTGCTGGACAGAGCCAACAGCGAATCATTCACCGCGGTAACCACGGCGTTGGCGGCCGCATCGGCGGTCATGCCGTTGCTGACGATCACCGGGATGTTGGTCCGAGCGGTCAGGTTGCCGTCGGTATCAAATTCAAAGGTTTCGGTCCGCAGTCCGTTGGACAAAACAAACGTGTCGCCGTCTTGGATTCCCGATGCACCGACACCGCTGCCGGGAATTTGCATCGACAGAGTCCGAGCCGCCTGGGACAAGCCACTGTTGCTGGCATCGACGGTCGCACCCGCTTCGGTACCGATCAGGATCTTGGTTCCGTCCACCATGATGTCGGCGTCGATACGTCCGCCATCGACCTCGGCTTGCAACGCGTCTCCGATGCTGGTCGCGATGCCTTCCAAGAAGACCTGCAGATCATCTGGATCGATCGGGGTCGGCGTCGTCGGGATGGAAATCGGCGTGGTGCCGGTCAGCGTGATGCCGTCGTTGTCCAGTTCGAACAAGATCGGACCACGGACCCCATCGCTGACTTGGAACACATCACCGTCGGACAGTCCGCCGGCATTGGTGCCTTCGACCGGAACGGTCAGCGTCAACACCTCCGGTGCAAGGATCTGATAGCCCGTGTCGTATTCGAAGATCACTCGACCGCCACCGACTTCGGTGATGGCCACTTGGTCGCCGTCGACCGCTTCGTTGATTCCGGGGGCAATCACAACAGTGCGGTCACGATTGTTCAATGCGATGCGGTACGAATGGTCGTTGGACCAGATTCCGGCCAGCGGACGCAGCGTGATCACGCCGCGGGTTTCGTCATAGCTGAACGTGTAATCGATGCCTTCGGTCAACAGCCGATCGTTTTCAAACAGCGTGACGTTGGCGCCGATCGGACGCAGGCCCGGAATTTCGGCAACCACCACGGTCGAATCGTCGATTCCGCTGCCGACAAACGGGTTCGAATTGTCGCCCAAGTCTTGGACCAGGACGCGGAATTCATTGAACACACCGTCGGTGCGACGCACGAAGCTGTTGGACGGATCGCTGTCCAGTTGGGCAAAGTCATTGTCCAGCGGGTTTTCCAAGCTTGCGATCGGTCCCACAAAGTCCGCGGTATCCAGTGCACCACGATCCTTGAACACGTTCGCACCGATACCACCGGGCGGTGACATCGTCGGTTCGTCCGCACGCAATTGACCGCTGTGGTCACGAGCCGGACTGACGATCAACGAGCTGGGGATTCCCAACAAGTCATAAATCTCCGTCAGTGCGACGTTCGGATCGATCGAATCGACCGCGCTGTCGACGATCGGCGCGTGATCGGCGGGCGTGAAGTTCCCAGCCGCGGCATCGACGAACAAATCACCGCTGGTCAGCGTGATGAAGTTACCCGGCGTCTGGCCGGTTTCGCTGGCGGGACGTGCGACGAAGTTGAAATCGCTGTTACCACCGCTGATGTTACTGGGACCGGTCCGCAGATCGGTGCTGATGCTGGTATCCAACGCCGGGTTGCGGTTGATCAAACCGACACCGTTGTTGATCGACCAAGACAGATCCGAACGCAGTTGTGTGTTTCGCGATTCGTCGTATTGAATCGCGTTGCCGGTTTGCGTGATCTCGCCCTTCTTGACACTCAGATCGGGGTTCAGTTCGTCGATGCGAGCACCGAACCCGAATGCACCCGATTCTTCTTGAACGATGCTTTGGTGAGCATTCGTTATCACATTGTTCAAAATCGCTGCGCTAGCACCGCTGCCGACGAAGATACCGTTTTCGACCAGCACTTGGTCAGCTTCGCTGGCGTATTCGGTCGACCGTTGATCGCCGTTGGCCAAGGTGCTGTTGTCCGGCCCAAGCTTCAGTCCGGCGGCACGTGCCTCAGGGCTCAATTCGATGTTCGCGGCATTCATGATTGCCACGTACAGTTCGGTCGTTCCGCGGCCATCGGTGAACGTACCGTCGGGAACGATCGAGACGGTTCCA
This sequence comes from Crateriforma conspicua, assembly GCF_007752935.1. NCBI lineage: Bacteria > Pseudomonadati > Planctomycetota > Planctomycetia > Pirellulales > Pirellulaceae > Crateriforma > Crateriforma conspicua. The sequence continues at coordinate 4,049,058 of NZ_CP036319.1, forward strand.
CCACTTTCGCGACGATCGTGTCCAAAGCCGGTCGTGAAATCGAACCCGGTCAAGTAGCCCGTCAAAGTCGGCGGGTCACCGCCATCGGTCGTGACAATCCCACCCAGCGGGAAACCCTTTTCACGGATGAAGTTGTAAATGCCAACGTTGTCCGTTTGCGTTCCGCCCAATGCCCGGGCTTCCACGCGGCTGATCGGGCCGTTGGTGCCGTCGGGGCCATTGTTGACCTCGTGGTTCGGCAACGCCGGGTTATTCAGGTAACCGTTGATCGCGTTGCTGATCGCCCGCATGATATCCGGCACGCGATAACCGCCACCGTTCATGAAGTCGGTCGTCAAGATCGGCACGTTGATGTTGCCGTTGGGCAGCACGATGCTGTTGACACCGCTGGTGAATTCGAACGTCACACGGTTTCCGTCCGCGTTGACGTTGGCATAAGCATCGCCGGTGCGGGTTGGGATCAGATAATCCGGGATTTGCGTGATCGTGAACGTGGTTCCGACCAATGTTGGTGCACCGTTCCCCGGTCCGCCTTCGGCCAGCGTTCCGTTGATATTGCCAGTGGTACGTTCGGCGTCGAACGGAGTCAGCGGATGGCTGTCCAGCGACAGAACGAACGATCGCGGGGCGTAGGTTTCGATGGCGATCGAATAGTCGCCTTCGCCACCAGTCGGATCGGTCCGATCGGCCAGGCTCTTGGCGTCATAAGTTTCGTTGCCCTCGCTGCTGACACCGACGTAGTACGTCCCCTTTGCCAGGGCCGTGTAATCGATGTAGCTGTCGCGTGCGTTGGCGTCATCAGTGACGGGGAATTCAACGCTGCTGCCGGGGTTCAGGTATTCCGGCAACGCGCCCATTTCACCGGTCGCCAATTCTTCGCCGCCCGGGCCGAACAGTCGCAGGTAACCGGTCGGTCCACCCGCGACGGTGTCCAAGTCGACAATCAATCGATCGCCGACGCCCAGTTCGACCTTGAAGAAATCGACGTCTTGACCCGACGGCAACGGTCCCACATGGTCGCCGATCGATCCGTCGGCAAAGTAGGCACCACGATGGCTGACTTCCAACTTCGTATCGACCGCTTCAGCGATCACGTCGTTGGATTCTTCGGTCGCACTGCCCACGGCGCCCGACAGTGAACCATCGGCCAGGAACGCACCCTCGGTTCCGTCCGATCCGCGGACGGTGTTGTTGATCAACTTGGCCAACGGTTGCGGGGCCTCGTAAATCGGCATCAACGGCGACGGACCGTTGAATGTTTCGCCAGTGACCGGATCGAAACTGGTGTAGCTGAAGAACGAATCCAGGCCCAAGTTCAGATTGGAATCCTCGATGTCCTTTTGGAAGTTCATGGACATGTAAACTCCCGTGACGCCTTCCAGGTACAACGCCGGATTATCGAAATCCAGGACGTCGCCACCATAGGTCGCGCCGACGGGGTCTTCACCGATCGTTCGCAAGATCGGCGAAATCGGACTGGTCAACGACGGTCCCAACGTCGGACGAACCAATTCGACCAGACCGTTGGTGACCAAGATGCTGCCTTGGATCGATTCGTACATGGCCATCAGCAATTCATGCGCTGAATAACCGAAGTTACGGATCGGGTCCGGACCGCTGGGGTTGTAAGTCGTCGACCCGCTTCCCAATCGGTAATAGATCGGCACGTGTCCATCGACAAAGCCGTCACCGCCGACCTGGCCGCTGCCGCCCTGGTTGGTCGGTGCGCCGCTGATGTCTTCGAATTCAAAGACGACTCGTGTTCCGCCAGCGTCGATCGCCATGATCGCACCGTCGGGAACCAAAATGTCACCACGATCCTGCAACAACGTGTTGCCGTTGGAATACCAATCGTTCAAACCGTCCCACTCGACCACGAAAGGCCGGGTTTCCCCGTCGACCTTGATACCCGTGTATCCAGCCTGGTCGACGATGTTATTACGAACGACCACGCCGGCGGTCAGACCGCCTTCGACCGAATCGTTCAAGATCGGCAGGTTCTTCACCGCACCCAGCGGCGAATTGCCGACCGGTGGCAGTTGCAAGAAATCATTGCCGGCCGGAATACCAATCAATGCCGGGTCACGGTTGTCTTCCGGATCGGTGCCACGGTGACCGGTATCGGACCAGATGCCGATCGCGTGGGCCTCGGTGACCGTGTTGTTTTCGATGATGAACGCACCCTGCAGTCGCTGGGCGTTCTGATCACCAAGGCCGTGATGGTAGATCGCCGACAGTTGCACGGTTCCATCACCGGCCACCGGCAACGGATCGCTGCTGGTCGCATCGCCAACGTTTTCAACGGCGACGAACTGGCCGACCGCGTGTCCGTGTAACGCGACACGACCGTCGGTCGGCAACGCGTCCGGTGCGGTCGGGTTGCTGAAGTCCCAGTCGCCGGTCGAAGTCGAAGCACGCAATTGCAATTCGCCTTGCACCACACCGGAATTGATCGCACGAATGATCGCTTCGGCGATGTCGGTTGGCGCATCGGCGGGAGTGAACCGGATGCCAATCGAGCCAAAGGCGACGGCCGAATCGGTGGTGAATTCAAACACCACGGTGTTGCTGCCGTCGCTAAGGGTGAACTGGTCACCGTCGCTAAGCTGGTTGCCCGCAGGTGCCACCAAGGTGATCGCTTCGGTTTGGCGATCGTTGGTGTCAAAGGACTGCGTGGGCTGTGAATCCACGCGGCGAACACCCAGAATCGCGACGTCGGCAACGCCCTGGATCGCGGTGATCACCGAATTGGTGACCGAGGCGACGATCAAACCGGCGTCTTGTGGTGCGTTGACCGAATAAGGCACGGCGATCGCATTGGGATCGACCAACGACGGGTTCTGCCGCGTCGCTTCGGTCGGCTGGTACTGGAACGTCAGCGTCACGTCGGCATCGGCAACACTGTCATAGACTTCGAAGCTGAACGTGTCGTAAGGCACAACCTCTGGGCCACTGGGAACGCTCAGGTAATACGGAACGCTCAATTTCGGATTGTCTTTCAACCCGCGTTCGATCAACAGGCCGCCGTCAAGCTGCTGGCTGTACTCGTTGCCCGGCCGAACTTCCAACTGGTATTGGCCGGAAACCGCACCGAACGATGCCGTGAAGCTACCTTGACCAGGCGTTGCACCGGAGACCATTTCACCGCGTTCGGCAAAACCGACGATGAAGTTGTCCAGATACAGACCTTCGGCCGACGTGTCGGCGGTGTCCGCGTTGTACAAGAATTCGATCACGACATCGGTGTGACCTGCGAAAGCGTCCAACGATGCGATGCCTTGTCGCCACGCACCAAAGTTGACGACGTTGTTCAAGTCCACGTCCAATTCGATCGGCGTGGTTTGTTCGTTGCTGGTCGCTTGCACGGTGATCGTATCACCATCGGCCGCATCGACGAAGTAGTCGAAGTAGAACCGGGGCAGATCACCGGCGCTGTAACCGGTCAAATCGAACGCGGTCGATCGCAGGCTGCCGTTGACGACGCTGCGGTCGAAGAACATCGATTCGTTGTCGATCGAACGGGCCGTCAGAATCGCAAGCGCGTCTTGGGCACCATTGGCGTTCAATCGGGCACCGGTGATGCTGGTGCCGGTCAGGTTGGCCAGCGGATCAGCACCCAACAGGATCGCCGTACGATACTGATCCACGCTTGCGGTCGGGTCTTGGCCGGCCAACAACGCGTAGACACCGGCAACGTGTGGCGACGCCATCGACGTACCACTGTTCAGCCCATATCCACCGCCCAGCGTGGTGCTGAGAACATTGGTCCCCGGTGCAGCCACATCGACGCTGAAGGCACCAAAGTTACTGAACGTCGACAACTGGTCGTTGTGATCGGTCGACGCCACGGTGATGATTTCTTCGATCGGATACGACGCCGGGAACTGTGGCGTGAAATCGTTGTTGGTGCTGTCGTTGCCCGCTGCGGCCACAAAGCCGATGCCGGCGTCGATGTTGGCTTGGATCGCGGCCATTTCCGCCGCCGATGCAAACGATCCGCCATAACTGTTATTGCTGACGACGATGTTGATGCCGAATTGCGTCTTCATCGTGACCAGATAGTCCAGCGACTCGATGATCGCGGCGGTGGACAGCCCGACGTCGCCGACACGCAACGCCATGATCTTGCTGTTCCAATTGATCCCGGTCACACCCGTGGCATTGTTACCAACGGCCGCCGTGGTACCGGCGACGTGCGTTCCGTGACCCTGCGCATCTTGTGGATCGGTATCACCGGCAAACGCATCGATGCCATTGATATCGTCGATGTATCCGTTGCCGTCGTTGTCGATTCCGTCACCGGCGATTTCACCCGGGTTGACCCACAGGTTGTCCACCAAATCGGGATGCGTCAGGTCGACACCACTGTCGATGATCGCGATGACCGTTTGATCGCTGCCGGTGAATGTGTCCCAAGCCTCGGGCAAATCGATGTCGGCATCGGGTGTTCCGCCCGTCTGGCCGACATTGTTCAAATGCCACATTTGGCCGTACTGCGGATCGTCCGGTGTCAGTGCGATCGTGCGAGCGACATTGCGTTCGGCGTATTCGACTTCGGGGATTTCACCCAGCGTTTCGATGATCTGTCCCACCCCGTCGCCGGTCTCGGCCGACTGCACATGAACTGCGTTGATGAAGTCGAACGACTTCAGCACGGTCAGGTCGTTCTGGGCCAAGATCTGATCGCGACGAGTCTGGGTGACGTTCTCGCCGAAACCGATGATCAGTTCGTGTTCGAACGAATACGCGACGTCTTGTTCCGAATCGGATCCAAAGTCGATCTGACCGAAATCGCTTTCGTCGTATTGGTTGGACGTCGTATCGATGGCGGCAAAGGTTTGACCAAAGGTGCCGCTGGCTTCGATGTTCGAATCCACGCGTTGGTGACCAACATCGGTCGAACGATCGGTCGTCACGGACCAACCGCCACTGACGGTATCGACGAAGCCGCCGTTGACCGGCGTTTGGCCGTCGACGCCACCGATCACTTCGACGGCATCGTCAAAGATCCGGACGGTCGATTCGATCGGAACACGACGCAGTCGCGAGTTGCTGTTCAACTCCGTTGGGACCGCACCGGCTTCGGTCACGGCGATAAAGTAGCTGCCCTGGGCCAGATTGATCGGCCCGATGAAGGCGTCTTCTTCGGTGCGTGAACCCCGATCCAGAAGTTCGCCCACCAATTCGCTGTCCAGCGGGCTGGAAAGGTCATCCAGAATGCTGCTGGATTCACCGAACAGGACCAATTCGGCGTCGTTCGGGTTGCCCGTCGGCGAGAAGAACACGCTCAGGTTGGTGTTCGGTCGATCGTAGCCGTCGGCATAATCAATGTCGAAGACCGTCGAACGGCTGATATCGCTAAGCGATGCGTCGCGACCGACATCGATTTGATAGAAGTCGACATCGTTGCTGGTCGACAACGAACCGCCAACGCTGAGCGTCCCGTCTTTGGAATCCGCCAAGTCGCCCAAGTTCTGCGGGCGAGCATTCAGGACCGGGAAGAAATCATTGCTGAAGAACCCGCCATTCAGATCGTCATTGCTGGCGTAAATATCGGTCGGGTACTGCGGTTCACCGTCGATGAAGTATCCACCGGGCTGTGCGGTGTTGAACACCGACGCGAATTCCGGCGAAAACGGATCGGCCGATTCATTTTCCTGGGCGTCGCCCAACAGCGGTGACGATCCCGGCAACGCTTGGACGTGGATCCCGTGATTGGCATAGCGGATGTCGGCGTGACGCACGACGCTGCCGGCGAACTCCTGGGCCTCGGACAAGCGAATTTGCATCCGGTACGAACCGGACGTTTGACCACCGCCGATGTCCTCGGCGTCCACCGAAGCACTTCGCACGCGGACGAAGTAATTGCTGCGGGTGCCAGTGTTACCCGGCAAGGTCAAACGCAAGCCCGCGTCACGGACGTTGGTCGAACCAAAGTCGTAATAGTTACCGTCGGCCTGCAAGTTGGCTTGCGGGTTGTCGACGTCACCCAGCGGACCGGCCAACAGATCGCCGCCCACACTGGTGCCGTTGTTCTCGATCAGGCTGGGGTCAAAGAACTCGGTGTAACCGTTGTCCGATCGCGCCAGCACTTGGCCCGAGTTGTCGACGATTTCGATGACCGTGTCCAAGCCGATCGAAGTCTTGTCGATGTCGATCCAGACTTCCGCGCCGCCCACACCGGTGAAGGCATAGGTATCAACGTCGCTGGGCGTGCTGATAAACCCTTGGACATCAAAGCCCAAGCGTGATTGATCGTCACCCGCGTAGATGTTGGCGGCCAAGTCACCCAAGTTCTGGGCGTTGATCGTCGTGTCGTTGACCCCGGGAGGTGCCGCGGTGGGCAATTCCAGTTCCGTGGTCACTGCAACGTTGCGGTCGTTGCTCAAGTTGTCAAACAGCAGACTTCGCCAGTCATTGCTGGACGGACGGCTGCCGTAACCGTCGCCGCCGGTGTCGTTTTGGGCCGAACCGTCGATCTTACGACCGGCACCCACCGTGTCGTCGTTCAAACTGGTCAACACGACCGGTGCACCCGGCAAACCGATAACGTGGACCGTACCGCCGATGCGATCGTTGATGTCGCCGGTCGAACCGGTTGCCGTGATCCCGGTTCCCGCCGTCGCACTGTTGGGCGTGCCTTGGCCCAACATCTTGACGACCAGGCTTTCATCCGGACGGCTTCGCAATTCCAAAGCCCCACCGGAAACTTGGTTGCCGACCACCACGGAATCGTACAACACGTGAACGATATCGGTGTCGTCCCAGACGCTGCCGCTGGTCAAATCACCGCCGCGGATCCGCAGACCGTTCAATTGGCGCAGCCCCAGGACATCGCCGGCGGTACTTTCGGTCGTGTTCTGGCGGACCAACGGACCATGGTTATCGTCCAAGCCCACCACGCGATCCGGTGATCCGGTTTGCCGGCCGGTGTCGGTCAGCAATTCATCGGTCATCGACGCCAGATCGATGTCGATAATCGATCCATAGTTGTCGACGAATTCGTTGCCCACGATGATCGGCTGGCTGCCGCGGACAAAGATCGTTGCCGGCGTGATCGCCAGGCGTCCGTTGCGACCGATCGGGCCGGACCCGTCCATCGCATTGTCGTTGTATTCGAATCGGCTGTTGGCCACACGTGCGTCGGCTTGTTGCAGTTCCAACGCCGCAAATCCGCGCGACTGGCCACCTTCGATCAGGCTGACGCCGCCACCATAAGCGATCGTCGCATAGTCCAAACTAACGTTTGCACCGGGGCCGGCGTACAAGCCCGACCAATCACCACGCTGCGGTGCCGTGGGACCGCCGGCGATGCCCGCGTCGTTGTTGGTATCGAATGAACCGCCCGCACCGAAGCGATCGTCCAGTGCGCTGGTGAAGATCACCGGTTTGCCCTCGGTGCCTTCGGCGATCAATTGCGTGCCATGGTCCAGTTCGATGCGTGCACCGCGGAACTTGACCACCATGTTCGGATCCACCACCAACGATCCGTCCAATCGTCCGCGGATTCCGGCACGGCCAAGATCCAAGGTCGCCCCGCCCGTCGCCACCGAGCCGTTGTCGATGAACGTCGCATCGCTGCGGTTCAGCTGTGCGACCAACTCGTATTCGCCCGAAAGCGGATTCAGCCGGTACAAACGACGCGACAGATAATCGCTGCGTTCCGGAATCACCGGCAGGTTCAACAACTGGGCCGTGCGATTGCCGCCGCTGATCGTCACCGCGTCAGACGCATCGCTGGCCAACGATTCAAAGCCGGCCGCATCGACAAACGTCATGCGGTATTGATAGGTGCCATTGACCAGCGAACCACCGCCAGCGGTTTGCGTGGTGACCGAACCAAAATCAGGCGCAAAGCCGTCTTGAATCGATCCGCCCGGTTGGCCGGCGATCAAGATGTTTTCGGCGATGTAGTGGACAATGCCGACATCGTCAAAGCGTGCCGACACGGTGATTTCGCGCGGCGGTTGGTTGGCTTCCGATTCGGTGCGGATGAACAGACCGTTGATGCTGTTGTCGGTCACCAAGTTCATCTTGATGTCCGGCCCCACGCGGTCGTAATCCGCGGTGAAAGCACCGGCCTGTTGGAAACGCGGCGACTGGAAACTGGTTTCCAAGAAGCTGTTGGGCGTCGCGCTCATCGCCGCCGAAGCGTTGTGCATCAATTCGTTGAACGTGATCGTGGGACGCAGGTCGACGATCTGGATCGGATTGACGGTTTTCTGAACCGAGTTGATCACGATGTTGCTGCCGCCGCCGTAACGCAGTTCCGCGTGATTGACGGTTTGCAGGAAGATCCCTTCGGATTCCAGATTCGCACGACCTTCGGCCGCATCGAAATCGTTCTGGAAGATCAGACCACCCCAGTTGCCGGCCGCCGGAGCAGGGCTGTTGCCCGACGACGCCGCATCGACGCTGCGGTCGCGTGTGCTGGTAAAGACAACGCTGCCCGAATCACCGATTTGGGTAATTCCGGTGTCAGTCACTTCCACGCCACTGATCGTCGGATCGGCCAGGTTCACCAAACGCGGTGCTCCCAAGACCTGCAGGGCGCCACCGCTGCGGTCCGATAGCAAGCTGTTGCTGCCGACGCTGACCGCGGCCGCACGCAGTTTGAACACTGCACCAGCGTCGACCATCGTCGTCACGCCCTTGGGCACATCCATATGGCGACCATCGGGCAGTACGTTGCCGCCGATTTCGCTAAGACCGAATTGATAACTGAAGTTGTCAGCGATCGTCGACAGATCACCGTCCTGTCCGCCGTTACCGACGATCCGCACGATGTCACCCGGCAACGCCGCGTCAAACGCACCGTCTTCGAACGGGTTGTCGACATTGTTGAACGGTTGGGCCAAGGTTCCGTCGGCCACAACGCTGGACAACTTGTCGACAAAGATGTTTCGTCCAAGTGCCTCGACACCCGTGAAGCTGTTGCTGAACGACAGCACGCGCTCGCCCGCCAAGACCAGTTCGTTGCCGCTGGTCGACAAGGACGACGACACGCCGGTTTGACCGCTGACCGAGTTGATGGCCGTACGAATCGCCAACGCCAAACCACTGGTGCTGGTCCCGGTTCCGCCGACCGTCGCGTTGTACAGAATTGGAACGTTGCCCGGCTGCGCGGTGCCGCCGACCGGAACAAATTCGAAGCGTCGCGACACACCGGTCGAACCGCTGATCGTCATCGTTTGGCCGGGAACGATCCCCGCACCGGTCGATTGGACTTGCAGGATCCGTTCCAGCGGACGCGTTTGGAACCAGAAGTTGTTCACGCCGCCGGGCGTGCCGTCCAAGTCGCCGTCGATCGCCGTTCCGGGAACGCCCGAACGAGTACCGTCGGTGTCGCGAATGACATCGCTTTGGCTGACCTGAGGTTCGAACTTCAACAGGACTTCGTAATCGCCCTGGGTCGTTCCGCCCGAACCACTGCCGGACAAGTTCGGGTTGTAATCGCCGTTGCCGCTGGCGGTCACGCCCAGATAGTAGACGCCACTTCCCAGTTCCGCGGTCAGGAATGAATCTTCGCTGAAGTAGTCGTCGTTTTGGGCCAGCGCGACCGTGCCGCCACCACCCAAGGTGATCGGGGCGAATTGGGCCAGTTCGACGTTGCCCATGTCGGCTTGTCGCGACAGAACGTCGGCATCGACCACGAACAGGGTGCTGGCAAATTCGTCGTTGTTGATCGCATCGACGACTTGGCCGACGGTGACTTCGGTGATCTCAGCATTCAAACGCGGGATGTCCACGCGAACGGCGTTGGGCAACGGGTTACCGTCGTCGCCGATGATTTGGGTCACGCGAACTTCGGTGTCACCGGTCGCGCGATCGGTTCGCAAGAATTCAATTCGTGATCGGTTGCCCGCACTGCCGGACAATTGCGATTGAATGTCGACTGATACCGACGTGCCCAAACCGAAATCGCTGGACGCCGACGCGGAAACCTCTTGGTACAACGCCAGGGTCGTGTCCAGCATGCTGGAATCCGCCAAACGCTCGGCGAACGTTTCCGCCGTCAGCGTGCCGAATTCGCGGCCCTGAGGCAGATCAACTTCGAATCGATACAGATCGACGTCAATGCTTTCGGGACGGTGCAAGTACTGGCCATGCAAGATGTCTTGGTTTCCGGGGAATACCGGTTCCGGACCGTCCAACGCATTGGGGATCGGATCATCGATGGTTTGCGCATCGATGTTCGGATTGATGGTTTGTTGCTGACTCGTCTGCGTCCCATAGAACGGGTCTTCCGGATGCATCAGCAGGTCCGGATTGATCGTCGCGTTCAAGAACGTCGGATCCAACGCCATCAAAGTCTGGGCGGTGACCTCGTGGTTTTGGTCCAAGCCCAACAAGAACCCGATGCCGGCCATCGTCTTGCGGAAGAAATCTTCGCCATAGTCCAAGCCGTAATTGACTTGGCTGCTCATCACCAACGCCGCATTGTCGAACGTCGGGTCGATCCGCAGTGCGGCGTTCAGTTCATCCACCGAACGAAGCTGCGTACCAGCGGCGGACAACAAAGCCGATCGTTCGCCCACGGCAAACGTGATGCCTTCATCGACCGTTTCGCGGAACTGAACGCCCAGGTACTTCGACCACAGTTCCAACGCTTCGCGGACACGACGCTTCTGCACGTCGGTGATATTGTTCAGCTTCGCCGGTGCGGTCGTGCCGTCACCGCCGCTGATCACACCATCAAAGTTGTAACTGATCTCGGTAATGCCATCTTGGACATCGGCACCGAACAGATCGTTGATCGCATCGGCCAGTGCTTCACGTCCCGGATCGTTCGGCGATCCTGGCAACTGGATGCCATAAGACTGCGGCGTGATCGATTCACGGATCAACAGGCTGGACAGTTGCTGGCCGGCCATGCCGAAGACGCCGACGTCGGTTGCGGTCGACAGGGTGTCCCCCGCGGCAACCAATTGCACCGGAGCAAAGTTGACGATCGATGCGGGCAAGACCAAGGTGCCACCGGCACCGGCCACACCACCCTGAGAAAAGCTGACCGCGATCACGGCGTTGACCGCCGGGGTTCCCTGGACGACGGTCTGCAGATCTTGGACCTGTGGCGTCGTTCCGCCAAGGTCGAAGATCACATCGCTGCTGTCGGGATCCAACGCCACGGTCAAACCACCGGCACCGGTGTCGACGAAACGCACCGCGCGGCCGCCGCCCGCTTCGCTGAAGATCTTCGCGTCAAACTGGACCGCCAGATCGGACGCCAGGCCCAAATTGGTGGTGGCCGTCGGGGCGACCGCGATCGGGCTGGGTTCGACGATCAAATCAGTGGACGAATCCACCGCGGTCCCGATTCGCAATCGGAAGGTTCCACCACCCAGCGGGACGCCGGGCATGGTGTTGATGTCGTCGCCTTCGAAGATCAATCGCGCCGTATTGGTCGGCGCGTCGTAGATGACTCGCTCGGGCAAGTACAGAACGTCATCGGTCGTGCGAACCGATTCTTGGGTCAACAACAGTTGATAAAAGCGTGGGTTTTCAGCGGATCGATCGGTCGGCAAACCGGTCGCCGGGTCGTTTTCGACGAACAGTTCGTCTTCATTGAAATAGACCAGAATTTCGTTGCGCCGCTGTTCCAATTCCCCACTATCAAGACGGACAACCGGTTGCGGAACGATCGCTTCGATTTGAACGCCCAATTGCAGTTCAAACTCGACTCGCTCGGACGCATCCACGCCGTTTCGCGCCTGCAGGAATTCACCCGCATCGTTACGGATCCCGACGATGCCACGGGGTGCGTCGTCAAAGCCGAACACGTCGATGCGGTACTGGTCATCGACCAGCGTTTCGGCGAAGCGAACGACGACTTCGTTGCTGCTGTTTTCCCCCAGGGTGACACTGCCCGGCTGGATCGCCACATCGTCCGCCGTGTCGAACACGCCGTCACTGCCGGCACGGCGAATCTGAATGCCGTCCAACGTCGTGGGGTCGATGCTTTGGTCTTGATCAAACCGGAACGTCAACGAACGCGGAGCCGTATCACGGACCGTCCCGTCAACGATCAATTCGCCTTCGTTGGGTTGGATGCCGATCAACTGGGGGCCGGCAAGCAACCGGCGATCTTCCAGTTTCTCCACCAGAGCGCCGCGACGCGCCAGGCGGTCGGCCGATGACATCGACGAACGCGATGCACCACGGCTCTTGCCAGCGGCTTTGCGTCGTCGGGAGGGGGTGGAGGGAGAGTTCGAGGAGTGATTTCGCTTACGCGTGGTCATAGACCAAACCTTCCAAGGCGAATGGCCCCGCCGAAGATGCGAAATGGGTTCGCGCCCTTTGGCGGGTGGTTGAGTTAACGTCGTGGGAGTGCGACCGCCGCCGACGGATCGGCAAAACAGTCAGGGAAAAGCGGTCGTTGCGGTGGTGACGAAAAGCAGTCGGAGTCCGAACGGGCGGGCCGGGGTAAACCCGAAGCCGAGTATAGTTAGGGCCGAAAAACCCGCAAACAAATGCGACCAAGGCGTCACAAGTAGCCTGAATCCGAGTCTTCACGTCGTGGGGGTCGTGTCAGTCGTACCGGTCAATCCACCGCCGACGGCGTCCGCAAAGGCCGACACGCAGCAGATTTCCATCACCAGATGACCAATCCCATCCTCCCCGTCCGGGCGGGACCTGCCATCCAGCGGTGTTTGGATAGCAATTTGTTCATGAAAGTTCCCTACGATCGCTGCGATCGGCCCCAAAACGCCGGAAAGATCGATTCGATCACATCGGTTATGCTGTGGTGTCGCGTTTCAGGTCCCAACGGACATCAACCCTTGGACACCTGTGGTCATCCGTCTCGATCGCGGACGACACGTCGGCGTCCTTTTCACGGTCGATCCGCTTCCTTGTTTCCCTCGTCTCAACTGTTCATGAAATACGCGTTCATCGTTGCCTGCGTGGCGTCGGCGTGCTTTGCGTCGGCATTCACCCTCGGTTCGGTTTCGCCCGCACACGCACAGCTGGGCGGACTTCTGGCCCGACGCGTCAGTGTGCCCGAAATCAGCGTGGCCCAAGTCCGCAAGATGCAGCAGCAGCACCAGAAGCAGGTCGACAGCGCCAAGAAACAGGAAATGCCGACACCGGATCCCGCGTTTGTTTTGGTGGATGCCCGCAGCCCCGAAGAAACTGAGGTGTCGGTGATCCCCGGTGCGATCACCGTCAAACAGTTCGAAGCCCAGCAGGAAAAGTTTGCCGGCACGACCGTCATCGCTTATTGCACGTCCGGTTACCGCAGCGATCGTTACGCCGCCAAGCTGATCGACAAAGGCATCAAAGCCAAGAACATGAAAGCCAGCATCTTGGGCTGGTGCGCCGCCAAGTTGCCGCTGGAAACGCTGGACCGGAAACCGACCAACCGCGTTCACACATACAGTTCACAAAACACGGTCCCGAAGATCTACGAAGCGATCCACTAGGAAAGCGATCCGCCTGATCATCCCGGCTCGGATCAACTCGCGCGGCAACACCCGGCTTTGGGTCATCCCTCATCACCGCGGCGATACTCCATCGGTCGCGGTCACTCATCGCCGCACCGACCGGTCGAAAACTCTTGCGACACGTCTGCCCAGACCGTCATTGCTGGACCGATTATCGGCTAGATTGTGGGCTCTTTCCTAACGCCCCACCTTTCATGGTCTACATCGATGACAACGACGCTTCGCCATGCGCCACGTTCCCCTTGGGGACGCTGCGAATTGCTATTGGTTTGCGGCTTGATGGCCGCCGCGATTCTGCGCGGTCCTTCCCTGCAAGCCGACGATCACTCCGATCCTCAACGCCCCAACGTCCTGTTCATCCTGACCGATGACCAGCGTTACAACGCGCTTTCGTGCATGGGGCATCCCCACCTGAAAACGCCCCACATCGACCGCTTGGCCGGCGAAGGCTTGTTGTTCAAGAATCACTTTTGCACGACCAGTCTGTGTTCACCCAGCCGCGCTTCGATCCTTAGCGGGTTGTACGCCCACACGCACGGCGTTTCGAACAACTTCACCGAGTATCCGGCCGACATGGTCAGCTTTCCGATGCGATTGCAGCAGGAAGGCTACGAAACCGCCTACGTCGGCAAGTGGCACATGGGCGAAAAGAACGATAACCCTCGCCCCGGCTTTGATCACTTTGTCACTCACAAAGGCCAAGGCCAATACTTCGACACGACGTTCAACTTCAACGGCAACGACCGACGCGTCGTCCCCGGGTATTACACCCACGTGGTCACTGAAATGGCGACCGATTGGATCGGGGAACGTGACGGTGACAAACCATGGATGCTGATGCTGGGCCACAAAGCGCCGCACAGTTTCTACTTTCCCGAACCCAAGTACGAAGACGCCTTTGACAGCGTCGACGTCCAGTACCCGCGCACGGCATTCATGCTGGACGACAAACCGGCGTGGTTCAAGAAACGTCTGGACACCTGGCACGGCATCTATGGCCCGCTTTTCGACTGGCGAAAAGACTTCCCCGATCGCAGCCCCGAAGCGGTGGAAGACTTTGCCAACATGGTCCGCGCCTATTGGGGCACGCTGTTGTCGGTCGATGACAGCGTCGGCGTGATCTATGACTTTCTGAAAGAACGCGGCGAACTGGACAACACACTGATCATCTACACCTCCGACAACGGTCTGTTGGAAGGCGAACACGGCATGGTCGATAAGCGGACCGGACACGAACCGTCGATTCGCATCCCATTGGTGGTTCGATATCCCGGTCTGACGCCGACCGATCAGCCGAAGGTTGTCGAACAACTGGTGTCCACCATCGATTTCGCGCCGACGATCTTGGATGTGTGCGACGCCAAACCTCTGGATCATGTCCACGGCCAAAGCTGGAAACAGCTTGCACAAGGCAACGATTCGGATTGGCGGGACAGCTATTACTACGAATACAACTACGAACATCAGTTTCCTTACACGCCCAATGTGCGTGCACTGCGCACCGATCGCTGGAAATACATTCGTTACCCGCACGGCGACGGCACACCCGATCGACACATGGCCGAACTGTATGACTTGCAGGCGGATCCGCAGGAATCGGTCAACCTGATCAATGACCCCGCACATGCCGACACCGCGGTGAAGTTGCGGGCGGAATTGGACCGGCTGATCAAGCTGCACAGCGACGGCAAACCCGATTCGATGCCGATCGATCAGGGAATCCAATCGGGGTTGCCCGAAGAATCGATTCGTTGATGGATCGTCGCTGGATGCGTTCTTTCCTCTCCCAAACGGGGAGAGTCGGGGCTTGAGGATTGATTCCCGGGAAAGGCAGGGGCGGTGCGCTACCTTCGCGGGGCGAAAGGCGACTTCGGATCCGCCGATTCACTCGCCCGCATCCGAAACGTTCGGGGAAAGCGAATGCCCAATTCGCCACTGCCGGCGCCACTTTGACGCTCATTTCGCAACTTTCTTGGGCGAAAGTGTCCCGCGAGTGTCACAAATTCTGAATCGAATCGGCCTTACAAGAGAAGCACTGGGTTTGACGGGGCGGCGAGACGCTGCCGTGCAATCAATCGGATGACTTTCAGGTTCCGGCGGGCGTAATATGCGTTCCAGGCCGGCCCGATCGTCTTCTCCTCCTTCTCTGCCAACGGTCACCGACACCATGCCGACGCTTTCGCCCGACGAATCGTCCGACACCGCCGTCTCGGTTCCCCAGCTGATCGGCCGCGTTCGCCGCGGCGACGCGGATTCGCTGGGAGCATTACTGCAACTGTATCGCGGCTACCTAAGCGTCCTGGCGGCCACCCGATTGGACCAGCGACTCCGCCCCCGGCTGAATCCGTCGGACCTGGTGCAAGAAACCATGCTGGCCGCCCATCGCGACTTCCCCAGCTTTCGCGGCAACAGCGAAGGCGAATGGCTGACCTGGCTACGCCAAATCCTTTGCAACTGTGTCAGCCACGCCGTCGAAGCTCACGTGTTGGCGCAAAAACGCGACGTCCGCCGAGAAGTTCGCTTGGATCCACAGATCGACGTCAGTGGTGACGGACCGATCGGGCTGATCAACGTGCTGGCCGCCGCCGGCGATACCCCCAGCCGCGACGCAGGCCGCAAAGAGATCGCGCTGCGGCTGACCCAGCAACTGGACCGGCTGAAACCCGATTATCGCCAAGTCATCGTGTACCGAAATTTGGAAGGGCTGTCATTCGACGACATCGCACAGCGGATGGGCCGTAAACCGGGCACCGTCCGCATGTTGTGGGTCCGTGCCATCGAACGATTCAAAACCGTTTGTGATTCACCAGCGTTTTGAACGCCGATGCCGTTTCGGCGCTCGCGGTCCCTGGACGAATACGGCGTCGCCGCTAAATCAAATCAACGACTTGTCACCCCCACGACGAAGGCTTGATGATCGAATCCATTCCCCCCAAATCGTCGCCGCACTTGTCGTCGTCACAAACGCTCGACGACCAGCCGACCGGATCGCCGTCGCCCAACGGCGAATCGGCCGCCCCGCGGTCCATCGATTCGCCCCCGCCGGAATCGCGGACCCCGGTGGGCTCGGCGTCGATGCACCCCAGCGACGCGCTGGACGGATTGAACGAAGACCAACAGCACCGGCTGTCGTTGTTGTTGGAACAATATCTGTCGGCGATCGAGTCGGGGAAATCCGTAGACACCCGGACGATGGTGGCCGATGACCCCGCCTTACTGGCTCCGCTGCAACGATGTGTCGACGGATTGAAGCACCTTCAACAGTGCCTGGTCGGAACCGACAGCCATCTGTCGGATCTGGCCGCACCCAGCCACTTGGACGACTTTCGTCTGATCCGACCGATCGGCCGCGGCGGTATGGGCATCGTTTATGAAGCGTTGCAGGAATCATTGAATCGGGTGGTGGCCGTCAAACTGTTGCCGTGGACATCGACGCTGAATGAAAAGCGATTACGCCGCTTCCAAAATGAGGCCGAAGCCGCGGGACAATTGCAACACCCCAATATCGTTCCGGTCTACGCCGTCGGATGCCAGCGAGGCATTCATTACTACGCCATGCCGCTGATCGACGGTCCGTCGGTGGAAGAACGAATCGGCGATCGGTCAATCAATCCCGATTGGCGATGGAACGTCAGCGCGATCGCCGATATCGCCGACGCACTCCAGTCCGCTCATCAATGTGGCGTGGTTCATCGGGACGTCAAACCGTCCAACCTGATCATCGATTCGCGTCAAAAACTTTGGATCACCGACTTTGGCCTGGCCCAGTATGCGACCAACCCGTCTTTGACCCAAACCGGCGACATCGTCGGTACGGCCAAATACATGAGCCCGGAACAGGCGTGTGGCATGACCGCACTGGTCGACGGACGCAGCGATATTTTTTCGCTGGCCGCGACGCTGTATGAAATGCTGACCGGCGAAGACATCCATCAAGGGATTTCGCCGACGTCTCGCTGGACCGCCACCAATGCCAAGCCGATCGCTTCGGTCCGTCTCCGGCGTCCGGAATTGCCACGCGACTTGAACACCGTTTTGCAGAAAGCCATGTCGGTCCAGCGTGACCAGCGCTATGACACCGCGGGCGACTTCGCCGATGATCTGCGACGCGTCGTGGCCAGCCAACCGACCATCGCTCGCCCGCCGTCATTGGGCGACAAGATGATTCGCTTGGCGTCCCGGCACCGGCGTGCCTTCGTCGGGTCCATTGCCGCCGCCTGCTTGATCTTCATCGCCATGGCGGCCGGCATCGCCATCATCACGACGCAGAAACAGATCGCCGAAGACCACCGACGCCGTTCCAATCGCTTTGAAAACCTGTCACGCATCGCCGTCGACAGCTTGGGAACACAGATGGCGGACATGCTGGCGGACGTCCCCGAAGCCTCCGGTGCAAGGCGACGTTTGCTGGATCAAACCATCAACTATTATCGACGGTTTGTGGCCGAAGCCCAACGCGATTCGCTTCGACAAAGCGACTTGGCGGAAACCCAAGCCAAGATCGGCCGCTTTCAAATGGAACTCGGGCGTCCCGAACTTGCCGCCGAAGACTTTCGTCATGCCTGCGACACCTACATGGCGTTGGTCCAGCAAGATCCGGCTGACCCCCGCACGCGTTTGCAATGGTCGGTCTGCCAAAACAACCTTGCCGAATCCCTGGCTCAACTGGGGCACACCGCCCAGGCGGCCCGGTACTTCACCGACGCGATCGAAAACCAGCAAACCGTGATCGAATCGGCCGCCGCCGACACTGATGGATTGCAAAGTACCGCTCAGCGGCACCAAGCCCGAACGTGGAACAACTTCGGTTGTCTGCTGGCACGACAAAACCGAATCACCGAAGCCCGTCGTGCTTTTCAAATGGCCATCGACGGTATCGTGGACGATCCCGAATCATTGACGGCAAGCCCCCCAAAGTCCGTCTCGCCATCCACCGCAGCCGATCTGCGCGCATCGATACGCTGCAATCTTGGGCGTGTGTTATTGGAAACCGATCCCGCCCAAGCACACACCCACTTGGCGGCGGCGACATCCCATTACGCCGATCAATTCAAAGCCAACCCGGGTGATCGCAACTTGGCTTACCAACACGCGGTCGCACTGGGCATGCTGGGATCGGCCTGTTCGCGTGCGGGACGACCGGTCGATGCGTACCGCCACTTCGTCCGGGCCCGAACGATGCTTGAGGCTTTGGCACCACACTTTGCCGACACCGATACCGACGACCGTGAATTGGTCGCGTGTTGGAATCAAAGCGGTTTGGTGTTGCAGGAAATCGGCCGCGACGCCGAAGCCGCCGACGCGGTTCGCCATGCGGTTCAGATTCAAACCGAACTTGCCAAACGATCCCCCGATGACCCCGCGACGCAAAATGAACTGGCACGATTGCTGGTGAATCTGGGACTTATCCAAGCCAAGATCGGCCAAACCCGCGCGGCCCGCACCACGCTGATTCGCGCGGTCGACACCCAGAACGACGTCGTCCGATTGACGGGCAGCAGCGAAGACTCACAGGCCGACTTGGTGCGTTTCCGACGTTCGCTGCAGGAGGTTGCGTCACGATGAAGATGACTCGCATGTCACAATCCGCGTCCCGCCGACAACGTCCCTTGCGTGTGGAACGACTGGAACGTCGCGAATTGCTCGCAGCGTCCCTGGGCCCGATTGAAAACGGCCTAAATTTTGTCGGCTCGATATCCGCACCGGATTCTGATTCACAGCCTCGCCAGATTGCCTCGGCACAGGGCGAAATGCACCAGGCGACGCGTCTGAACCCCAGCCAAGTCATCCACCAGCGCGACGCCAGTTCACGCCAGCGTCCGCAGGACCAAGACCGCGATTCCACGCGAACATCCGTTCGTTCGTTCAGCTATTCGGTCCCCCTTGCGTTGCCTTTTGCAACACAGCCCGACACCTCGTCGGCACGCAATCACGCCGTCTCCACCATCACACCGTCATCCAATGTCCGTTTGATCATTGACGTCGTGATCATCCAAACCTTCGGTGACGGCCTTTCGAATTCCTCATCAGCCACGTCGTCGACGATCGACCTGGTGTCCAGCGATTTGACATCCGGCATCCTGCACGACAGCCAAGCACCATCCGAACCGCTTTCGCTGTTGTCCCAAGCTGCCGCAGGCAACCGAGATGGCAACGGTAGTCTCAGCCGCCAAGCGGAAGGTGAATCATCCACTGCTGTAGCGAAACGCAATGTTGCACCGGAGATCGAATCCACGATCGACTCGGTTGCCAAAGATGGAGATCGCACCGTCGCGGTCGTGACCGACGACACCGCCACAGACGTGGATGCCACACTCGAATCTTCGATCAACAGTGACGACCGTCAGCAACTGCAAACGAGTGTTGACGATTCGATTGACAACCAATCGGACGAATCCTTGTCCGAAGACGGTTTGCTGGCGTCTACTGAATCCGACGCGATCATGTTGGTATCGCACCAGCTATCCCCGGACGCCGACCACGCAGAACAGCAGATCGGTGCCATCGACGCGTTGATGCGCGACAACGCTTTGGCTTGGGACACCCTTTCGAACTCACCCACCCAGCCGACACAAGAATCCGCCACACAAACCTTCTTGCGCGACGACGTCGGCATCGGTGTTTCGCAGTCCGGCCGCGAAACGTCCGACATTCTGGCCGTTGCCACCGACAACCCATGGCGTTTCCGTGATCCACCATCCGATCGCCCGATGGACACCGAAATCCAGCCATCGAACAACAGCGGACTGGTCAGCTTGCTGACAACCCTTGGGCTGGCGGATGATCTGAGCGGGGCGTCTGGTGACAGTCAAAACGAGGAACTGGACGCCGTCCTGCGTCGCTTCCAGTGGCTGATCCCACAAGACGCAGATCTGCCGGGACCGAACGAGGGTGCGGTCGCGCCAAGTTCACTGGATCTGGGTGCGGCGGCAATCATCGCGACCGCTTCGGTGTCGTGGATCCATCGTCGCGGACAACAACACGACAGCCGCACACAAACGAAGCCGCCGGCGGTTGCCAAACATGATCCGGTCGGTCCCACGGTCGGCTAAAGACACAACGCCCACGGCTGGACCGGTCGCACTTGGGCAAAGGCAATCCTTACAACGGTTTCCGCGTCAAACGCGTTTCAACCACATCAGTTGATAACCATCCAAGTGGATGTCGTGGCTGGTGCCGATGGTTTGGCCGCTGATCGCGTCTTCGAAGAAGCGTCCGATCCCCGCGGTCCGCAATAGATTGCCGCTGACGGTCTGCGGTTGTTCGGAAAAGTTCGCCAGCACGATCAACCGGTGACTGTCACAGTGCCGTACAAAGCTCAGCACATGCGTGTTGTTCACATTGACCAGTTCCATCGCTTGTCCGGCCAATGCCCGCAACGATTTTCGGGCCGCAATCATGCGTTGCAAAGACAGGAACACACGACGGCGAATCGATCCGCCCGACGCCTCCAAACTATCGTCCAGTTCCGCCAAGAATTCCCACTGCATCTTGGGTCGGTGAACCCATCGCGTGTCCCCCGCCTTGGCCGGGTCTTTGACGAACTCGTAATCGTTCAGCATCGCCCATTCTTCGCCCAGATAGATCAGCGGAATTCCGCCAATGCTTAGCGTGATGCCTTGCAGCAACAGCATCCGCTTGATCGCCAGGTCCTTGCCCTCCTCGTCATCCTCCTCAATGGCTTTTTCCAACCCAGCCAACGAAGCCAACGTTCCCGCAATTCGCATATCGCCGGTGTCCAGGTTTTCCTGGAACGGAACGCCACGCGCAAAGGAACCTTTGAACTGTCCGGTATAGAACCGATTCAAGAATTGGCGGTGATCATACGCGTTGATACCGATCTGCGCCGCGTCGGCATCATCGAACGTCCAACCGATATCGTCATGGCACCGCAGGTAATTCACCCAAGCCGTGTCCGGGGGCAAACGATGTCGGTGACTTAGCGATTTGACCAACAAGCGACATTCACGGGTGGCCAACGATTCCCACAACAATGCCATCAGCGTTGGGTTGTAAGAAATCTGGCACTCTTCGGGACTGATGTAACGCACCACATCATCCGGATGCACGATCGCTTCGGACTTGAACACCATTCCCGGCGTCGCGATCCGTGCCAGACGATTGAACGCCTGGATCAACTTGTGAGCCTTGGGCAGGTTTTCACAACTGGTGCCCATTTCCTTCCAAATGAACGCCACCGCGTCCAAACGCAAGATGTCGACGCCGGTATCGGCGATGAAGAACATCTCCTCAGCCATTGCGCGGAATACGGCGGGATTGCTGTAGTTCAAATCCCACTGAAAGCTGTTGAAGGTCGTCCACACCCATTGCCGCATTCCGTCGTGCCACGTGAAGTTGCCGCGGCGGACGGTCGGAAAGATCTCGCGCAATGTCTGTTCGTATTGATCCGGCAGCGTGCGATCGGGGAAAATGTAATAGAACTGTTGATACTCTCGGTCTCCGGCCTGGGCCTGCTGCGCCCATTGGTGATCGTCGGAGGTGTGGTTGAAGACGAAATCCAAAACCAAGGTGATCCCGGCTTCACGCAGGGCATCAGCCAGCAACCTCAAGTCGTCGATCGTCCCCAGTCGCGGATCCACGCTGCGATAATTGCTGATCGCATAACCGCCGTCATTGTCACCGGGACGGACCGCAAACAACGGCATCAGGTGCAGATACGTCAGCCCGAGTTGCTTGAAGTAGTCGATCGACTCTCGCAACTTGCCAAGATTTTCGCTGAACAAGTCGACATACAACGCGCCACCCACCACCTTCTGCGATGCGAACCAGTCCGGTTCCAACACACGGTGACGGTCCAAGCGGCGCAGCGATTCCGGACGGTGGATCCAAGCATCCGCCGTGGTCAACAGAATCTGTTCAAGGTGATAGAAGAAGTCGTAGCGCGTGCCGTACAAGTCGAACAACAACTCGAACAAGTCCGACCAGTGTTCGTTCAAACGGACTTCGAACTCGTGACGCAGCGTTTCATCAACTTGGGCATCTTCCCAATGTTGCTGCAATCGCGGCATCAAGCGTTTTAGGGATAATTCCGCCTCAAATCTGACCCCGTCCGACGCGCCGGCTCGTCCATTAGTCGTTGCTCGGTGCTGGATCGATCCGATCATTAGGAATCACGATGTTGTCTAGAAACTGATAGTACCGAATGCCTTCCAAGATGCCCGCCGCGTGGCACGCCTCGGCAAAGTAGACCCGCGGTCGCTTGCGCAGCCGTTCCAGCTCGCTACTGTAGTTACCTACAACGACGCCTAAAGTACGGCCCAACAGCATTCCCGCGTCGTTGCCGGAATCTCCCGCAACCAGCACGTTATCGGGTGAAAAACCCCACTTCCAAAGCAAGTGCCGCATGGACAGATCGCTGCCGCCCCGCACGGGGATGATGTCCAGGTACATCCCCAGCGACAAAACAACCTTAGCACGCACCCCGGATTCGCGAAGCAGCTTTTTGATTTCCGACGTGTTCGGCGCAACTTTGGCGTCGATTTCGTAACTGATTTTGAACTGCGACTGGTGGCAATCTTCTTGCAGAAAGAATCCCGGCTGGTCATCCAGAACCCGATGAACCTCGTCCGGTTTCCACGCATAGCCGATCTGTTTTTGCCAGCTGCGGTCCGGCGTCAACGACGTACCGTAATGCAACTGTGTCCCGGAATCGGTGTCTAAAACGTCCGGCCGCGGCAATCCCAGCTGGTCGATCAGTTCCAACGCCGTGTCCAACCGGCGGCCGGTCGCGATCCCGAAACCGATATGGTCGTTGTCGCGGATCAGTTGCGCAAATTCCGCCAAGGCCTCGTCGTCGCCGGTCAACGTGTTGTCCAGGTCCGTCACGATCAAACGATCGAATTCCGGCAGCCGTTTTAACCGTGGTGCGGTCACCAACGTCGGGGCAGGGGAATCCTGCAGAATGTCATCCAGGTCACGAAGATAACGGTCCGCATGATTGGACCAGGAATAATGTTTGCGCGTCCCGTGAATGCCCGCCTTGGACCATGTTTCCCATTGGTCCGGTTCGGTCAACGCACGCAGCAAAGCATGCTCGATGGCTTCGTCGTCCATCGGATCGACCAACAAACCGTTGTCACAGTTGGCGATGATGTCACGAGGACCACCGTCGTTCGTCGCAACGATCGGAAGCCCCGTTGCGCCGGCTTCCAACAAAGTCAAACCGAACGGTTCGGTCAGCGCCGGGTTGATGAAGACGCCTTTGGATCGTGTCGCCATCCGGTACAAGTCGGGAACATCGTCCGGCTGGTGCTGCTTCGGGTACGCCACACTGCCGTACAAGTCGTACTTGTCGATCAGGTACATGACGTCTTCCAACACGTGACGCTGGCCCTTGGGTAACGTCCGCATGTCATCGCGGGTTCCCATCACCATCACCAAGTTGGCCACTTCGCGCAGCTGTTCGCTGTTGCCGTACACCTCCACCAGCTTGGTCAAATTCTTACGTTCGTCCGGACGCGCCATCGCCAAAATCATGGGCTTTGACGGATCGGTCAGGAATCGATCAATCGACTTCAAACCTTCGGGAACCGCGTAGTCAGAACCCGGCGGCGAAAACGAATCCAGATCAACCCCCGGCGGAATCACTTCCATCCGCGACGGCTGATAATGGTCATACAGCTCGTACTGATCTTGAACCTCCTGGTTCGTACTGGTCACCACCATCGCAGCAGTTTCCAGCGCAATCTCCTCCGCCTCGGTACGCAACACAAACTTGTACTTGCGCTCCAAAGTTTCCGGCGATGATTTGCCCAACGACAGCCGTTGTTTCTTCACCCGTCCCAGTGAGTGCCCGGTGAAGATGTAGGGGACGTGAACCAGTCGCGCCAGTTGAGCACCGGCCAAGCCGGCATCGGCATAGTGGCCGTGAATGATGTCAGGCAATCCCGAACGCCGAAAGTGCGACAGCGTTTGGTCGACGAACATTTCGATGTAAGGCCACAACGCCTCCTTTCGCAGATACCGTTTGGGACCGAAAGGAATGCGGACGATCTTGGCGTTCTCGCTGATCGGTTCCTCCAACTGCGCGTATTCGTCGTCGATGTTTGGATCGATGATTTGACGCGTCAGCAACTCGACTTCGCGGACACGCTCGTGGCGAGATAACTCTCGAGCCAATTCCAGGACGTACTTGATTTGCCCGCCCGTATCGGCGTCTCGACCCAACTCGGGATTTTTCGCACGAATCAGCCCGTGAAGGCTGATCAGAGTAATTTTTAGTGAACGTTCGGGATCCAAAAGGCTCATCGCCTGCATTCCTGCATGAGTTATTCCTGACATCGGAACCGCCACCGGGGCTTTCACCGCGGATCGGCCGGCTCGATGCATCCATCGTCGACGTTCCGCTCCCGCCACCGCGATTCTGCAAACGGTTCGTCGTCAACGGCCTGTGAACTTGTTCTAGGCCAAGCGACCACGCATTCAAGGCGGGGAGTTCACAAACGTATAGGCACCGATCGAATCACAATGCCGCCGCGTCGTCGTTTGGTACGGTGTCTGCTGCGGAGGCGAGTGCAAGCAACGTGCCAGAGCCGTTCCAAGTTTCAAAAGACCGCCGCATTGGTCAATCTCCCACCAGGATGCGCGTAAAAAAACCGCCAAACCGGATCGGCTTGGCGGCTGAACTGTCAATCGGTCGGACGAATGACCGCAACCAAGATGGATTGAAACCTGATCCGCGGACCAGTCACTTCCACGGCCCGCCACCGCAGCGACGGGCAGGGCGTCCCCTATCGATTCATTCTTGGTCGGATTCGCCGCTGTGGTTTGCGGAGCCGTCGGCTGAATCCTGGTCGGCATCGCCTTCGCCGTCCTCCGGTGCATCCATTCGTACCAGCATCCAAGGTTCGGATTTCTCCGTTCCGTAATGGACCAAGATCGGCACATCGTCTTTGGTCAAGTTGTACAGCCCCGTTTCGACCACGATGTCTTCGCTCTCACCGACACGGAAAGCCACACGCTGGGTTTCCTTGTCGACTTGACCCTGAATCGTATCGGCCTGGTCGGTTTGGCTGTTGTACAACGTGCCGCTGATCACACCGTCCTTATTGACCGCCAACTGGACCACGCGACTGGGATCCACATCGTCATCATCACTGCTGACGGCGAACGTCCCCAGCGGCATCCATTCGGCTTCCTCCGCCTGTTCTTCATCCTTGGGCGGTTCGACGGTGGCCAATACGGCGGCACTTTGGGCATACTCGTCCGCGGTCGCCACTTGTTCGCCGTCGATGTAGACGTTGTTGTTCTGGTACGTGACGTTTCCGCCCTGACCATAGTCATAGTAAACCGGCCGGCTCCAGACCTGCGTCGGCGCGGACCAAGTGAACCAACTGGTGCACGCGGTAAAGGTCGGGACTGTCCACCAGTAATAAGTCGGAAAGTAGCGGAACCGATAGTGGTAGTGCCATCCACAGAAACCATGCGGGTGTCGACGCCACCACGTCGGGCCGAAACAGTTCCGGTACCGGTGATAGTGCCAGTGACCACGCACGCCCACGCCCCATCGGTTCCAGTAGGCCACACGATTGGGATGCCGACCATAGTAACCGTGCAGACCGCCGATCTGATTGCCCCAGCGGTTGTTGATCCGGTTGATCTGGTTGCGATCAATGTTGGCCCAAGTCGGGCGGTTGTTGATCACGCTGTTGCCGATATTGATGTCGCCAAAATTGACGTCACCAAAGTTCGGTCGGTTGCCAATACCCGCACCGATGCCTGCGCCTATTCCGGCACCGATCCCCGCACCAACACCCGGCCGATTGCCAATCCCGGGTCGGTCGCCAATGTTGGGCCGGTCGCCGACATTGGGACGATCCGCAAAGCCAGGCCGGTCGCCAATATTCGGGCGGTCGCCGCCGGGTCGATCGGGCAGATTCGGACGTTCGGGGCGGTCACCGCCACCGGGTCGATTCGGCAAGTTGGGACGATCGCCACCACCCGGACGGTTCGGCAAACTGGGCATGGGGGCGGGCCGAATCGGCTTGTTGATTCCCAGAAAATCGCCGAGGTCACCCGACGACGGACGGTCACCGACGCCAGGTCGACTGCCGCCGCCCGGTCGGCCGGGCAAATCAATGTTCGGCCGATCTCCGCCACCGGGCCGAGTCGATCCGCCGGGGCGATTCGGCAACGTGGGCCGGTCGGGTCGATTGCCCGATCCCGATCCGGGCCGATTGGGCAGATCGATGTTGGGCCGATTGCCCGAACCAGGTCGGTTGCCGCTTCCACCGCCCAGGCTGGGCATGCTGGGGCGAGTCGACGGACGCGATCCGGTCGACGGACGCGACGGCAGCGTCGTGGGGCGATCGATGGACGGACGATTCGAAGGCCGACTGGAAGGCAAACTCACGCCCGGTCGTGTCGACGGACGACTGACCGATGGGCGACTGACCGACGGCATCCCGGTGGACGGACGATTGAATGACGGACGCGATGATCCGCCGCCCAGACTGGGCATACTGGGCCGCGAACTGGGCATGCTGGGCCGCGAACTGGGCATGCTGGGCCGCGAACTGGGTCGTGACGCCGGCATGCTGGGCCGTGACATGCCGCCCCCGGCTCGCATTCCGCCACCGCCCCGCATTCCTCCGCCACCACCACCGCCGCGGAATCCGCCACGCGCCATGACGTCATTGGCCTGCAACAACAGCATCGCTGCGATTGCCAGCGCCACACGGATCCAAGTCTGTTTTCGATTCATGTTCATTCTCCGGACATTACGTGGGACGGGCGTCACTGAGCCGATGCGTTATCAGCCGCAGAAGTCTCACCCGACTCGGCGTCCTCCGGTGCAACGCGACGTAACGTCACCGAGACTCCGGCGGGCTGTGGCTCGCCTTCAATCTCGTGTCCGACCAGCTCCATGGTCATCTCGTCATCCGAAACTGCCTTCAAAACAAATGTGCCCGATGCCGCACGGCCATCAGCCAAGGTCTGTGTGGACTTGATCAACCACTTTCCATCGGCTTGCTGCCAGACGCTGTCACCGAAACTTCCATCGGTGTTGAACGTCCATCCGCGAATCTCGCCGCTGCGAGGATCCCAGCCGATGACTTGCGTGCCACGACGAACCACGTCGCCTTCGCGAACAAAGTGGAACGTGCGGGTCACAAAATTGCCGCCGTCGGTGTACCGAAACTCGTTGACGATTTGACCACCATCGGCCTCATCAACCCAACGTCCGATCAAGTCTTTCAAATCGGCCAAGGCTTCGCCGGGTGACGCGGGAACCGCTGGTTGCGATTCTTCGATCGTGTCGATCACCCAATGCGTTTGTTGCTGGACAACCAAGGCCGAGAAATCCGTGACTTCTTCTGTCGTATTGCCCGGGGCGCTCACACGCACCGATCCACTGACCCGAGCGATGTCGGGTTTGATGAAGCGGACACGATCGATCGATCCAAAAATCCGCGTGTTTGGATGCGTGCGAAACACTTGCCGCAGATCTTGAACGATCGCATCACGACCGGTGATTCGTTCTCCCGTTGTTCGATCCACCAGTATGCCGTCGGCGGACCACAGTTCGGAAATACGATCAATGTGATGATCGTTGAAGGCGGCGGCGTAGTCGGCAATGACTTGCCGGACGGCCTGTTCGTCAGCGACCGAGAACGAAACGCACCCCAAATTCAGCACGACAAAGCTGGCAACTTTCAAAAAGTTTCGCACGACGAAGCACTCCCAAGCGGCGAAGACGTGTTCCGATGTCGGGCATTGTGAAAACACCAGCGTCGAATCGTGTCGCTGGATCGTTTCCCGGTGCCCGCAAGCAGAACGACTGGCAATAGAACAGGGTTCAGTGGAAAAGCAGGTTAGGATTGGACGGCACCGTGAATCATTCGATTCCCAGGAGCCTCGGACTGCCGAGGCATCACCCCGGTTGCCCCTAGCAGCCATGCGAAACGCCCGTGGCATCCTTGCGGCAAGCACACGGCGTAGATCCGGTTCGTTTGGGTCCCACCCAGAATGCGACTTGGCCGACAATGCCCTCGCGAGCACGAATGCCACGCCGCTTCAGGATCGACTTTAGCAGGGCGACAAACGGTCGTCACCGGATTCCGCCGACATCGAACGATTCTTCATCGGATTCGTCCAACGATTGTCGCACGTTTCGCCTGTGCACGCGCATCGGGGGATGCCCCGAAAACGGTGCACGCCTGCTCACGACCGTTCTTTCCACACTCCGACGAACCGCAAAGCCGGGTCGATCCGCCCAGACCGTAAAAAAGCGGGCTCCGGCGGCCTGACAATGGGATGGTGGCCGATTGCCGCAGCGTGTATTATTCTCGCTCACACGCCGCATCGGGGCGTAGCTCAGCCTGGCAGAGCGTCTGGTTTGGGACCAGAAGGTCGCACGTTCAAATCGTGTCGCCCCGACTACGTCGAAAAACGACGTTTCTCTTATAGCCGATATCGCATTTTGGATTTACCGCTTGATGGTCGAGCGTGCGGCGTTTTCAAAGTCGCCAAAACGGTAGATACCGTTTTGGCTTCCGAAGAAAAGGATCGCGGCGCGGCGAAGCATTGCGGGTGCGGCGAATGAATTATCGCGCCGACTCGTGCAATTTTGCCGCTTGATGGTTGACCTGCTGAAGAACATCCGTCCATTGTTTGTGCGGCTGTTCAAAGGGATCAAGGAATCCATTTTCATTGCGCGGTGAGTCGCCGCGTTCGGCGGCATCCCACTGTTCCAGATAGCCACAGTGATGCCAACCGATGTAGTACGGTGTGGACATCATGCCTCGCAGCATGCCTTCGTAGAGCGAGGCGACTTCTTCCACAGATGTTGCCCCCGTGCGGAAACCTTTCACACCCCACTGTTGCTGGTTGGAACCCGCGTAGCCGAAACAACCGTCGCCGTTGAAGATTGGCTTGCCAGTTGCCTGGTAAATCATGTCCGTCAGCTGTTTGTCTCTTTCCCAAGGCCCATAAGCTTGCACACAGACGACGTCGACGTGCTCTTTGATCGCCGGCAAAACAAAGTCGTGGTGCCACATCACCATGTTTTTGTCGCCAAGAATCAGATGATTCGGGTCGTGCCTGCGAATGATCTCTTCGTGAATGGCGTACCACTGCTTGGCGATGATCGGCATGAATGACGCCATGTCCTTCTTGGCAGATCCCACGTCGTTCGGATTGGTCCAGTCCACCTGACGAGCCAGTTCGTCCCATGAGATCCCGTACGTGGGACTGATCGGCATCCCCCATGCTTTCGCAGCGGCTTCAACGTCCGGGTATCGGGAAGCCAAGTGTTCCAGCCACTTTCGTTTCCCCGGCGACGATTCGCCGAGCGGAAGGATCGCATTGATCCACGGATAGATCATGGTCGTATCGTTCTGCTCCGCCTGCTCGGCACGCCCCATGACCCAACTGGGCACGTCGGTGTACAGATAGCCGATCAAGTTGCGTTGATCCTGATGGAGCGTGGTGACCTGCTCGACGCGTCTTTCGACGGACGCGCGGAAGTCGGCCGAAAACACATCAGGTCGCGGGCCACGTCCGCGACGTTGTTGCCAACCGGCCAGCGGGGCCGTATCGAGCGACGCGATGTAGTAAATCTGCTGTTGGTACAGCCGAGGATCGATGGCCGGATGCGTATGTTTACCAAAGGTATTGAAGCCAAGACATTGCGACACTTCGACCTGAGCGTTGATCCACTTTTGAGCCGCATCACCATGGGTATTGAAATGGCCATCGGCATCAACCATGTCGGTCCCATACTTTTTCAGCGTGGCTGATTTGTTGTAGGGAGCCAGCCACAGGTGCGGTTCAATGTGATTGACGCCGATGCTGACAAACTTCCCCCCCTCAGCGTTCACAAACCACCAAACACCATCGATCTGTTCAACATGGATGTAGCCAGTTGCTTGCTGAGCGAAACACGGAACGCACAGAAAAGTGGCAAGTAGAAAGGGCAGAACGTTCTTCATGAATTTGATCTCCGATGGCCTGGCGGATGGGGGTCAAAGCAATGCATTGCATTCTCAATCGCAAAAATGGGACGGTCAGTCGTGGACCAACACTTCACTACCGCCCCTTTCTGACGCTGTGCTCCTTCCACTTGTCGAACAAGATTTCATGAAGTTGATTCAGTTCATCCGGCGAGGCGGGGTTCCTGGCATGCTCGTAGACCGAACGATTCATCTTCGTGACGGTCTCAATCAACGTCTCTCTGGGCTCGCCACGGAGTGAGTAAAATCCGTTCTGATTGTTCTTGGCCAACGTGTTTCCGCCCTGGTCGTACATGCAAGCACAATAGGTAACGCCCAAGACCTGCGGATCTTTGAAGTGCCGCATCAGGTTCGCGGCATACACTTCGGCCCGTGCATCGTGCGACATCAATCCGGCGTGCAAACTGCCCTTTCCACCCGGATAGTGGAAGCCAAAATACTCATCGGAAAAGATGATTGGCAAACCGGTCGCTTTGCCAATTTCGTTGACCGAAATGAACTCGTTGACGTGCTGCGGGGCGATCATGTCCACGTACGGTGCCGCCTTTTTCCAAGAATCCATCGACAAAGCCCATTCTTTGATGAACGAGCCAAGGATCAAGTGATTGGTATCGAATCGCCGAATCGCAGAGTGCCCCAGTTTGTATAGCGAAACGCACATGTGAGAGACGATTGCTTCAAAATCCGCCAGCTTTCGTTCATCCAAGGACTTGCCGAAAATCGGAAAATTGCGGCGTTCATACTGTTTATCGTACGTCAGACAATGGGTCGACTTCAGCTCCGCCATGTCTTTCAGTGACGTGCCGTAGACCCCGTTGAAATTTTCGGCATCGCCCTGGTATCGCTGGATCAACAGATCACAAAGCACCTCGCGGCCAGGACTTCCAGGCGGCAGCGAGAAGTGATGATTGACCCATTCGTCGGATTTGTTGAACGCCCCGAAACCGTAGTAATAGCCCATGCACAATGGATCGTCTTTGTAGCGTGTACACACTTGTGCTGCGCGAGAGCGAATCAGTTGCTCGTAGTCAGGATGAAAGATGTCCGGCAGCGTTTCGCCGTCGACAAACTCCCAGGGGTGCTTCAACAAGATCACACCCACGGAGAAGGGAAAGTTGGCTTTCCGGAAAAGCGTCTCTGCTTTCTCGACGTCAACGAACCCGTTCAGATTCCGTTCCGGGCTGGTCGCACTTCCCAGAGCACAGTTGAATCCCATCTCGCGTGCCTTTGCAAATGAACCTTTCAGCCAAGCATCGGCGTCCCCATCGTAGACATTCCGGCAGGCAAGATCGCTTTCCCCGGACAGCATGTGGCTCAGTGCGACCGCAAAAAACCCGTTGCCATCAGGGGTGATGAACCAATTGCGTCCGTCAATCTGTTCAATGTGAAAGAATCCAGTGGCCTTCCCTTTGATGGCAGTCGTGCCGCCGTACTGGTCCAGCCCGTTCGTGACAGGTTCCTTGGCAGCGGCATGATTCGCAAACGCCACAGCTATCAATAACAACAAAACTCGGTGCATTGGAATTCCTCGGCAGAGGTCGTCGTGGTTGAAGGGAAGAACCGATCAGCGGGATATTGCGAGCCAAACACGGACCGCCACTATTGGCGGGAACTAAACTTGATTCGAGTGATTGAGTAGGGTGGCAACACGATGGATTGATTTGGCTTTGCGATCCAAGTAGTGGATTCACAACGCTCAAGGTTCTGTGCGGATACTGCCAGTGGTTGGCCATCGAGATGGCTCAACTGCAAAACATCTTTCAATCGCACGACATTGTTGTTGGCCATGACGACGGGCTGCTTAATCTTGTAGACGTTGCCAAGACGATTGGCGATGATCAAGTATCCAGCTGAATCTTTCATCATCACCGTGGCATCGACGTCATCTTCTGCCCCGTCGACAATTACGGCGTGGACGGAATCGGATTGGCGAATCGCATCTTTGAACAAGCTGAAATGCAAGTACGGCAGGTGCGGGTGTTCACCGATCCCCTGCACGCCACCTGTGAAATCAAAGAAGTGCTGGAACGAATGCCAATGTGCGACCGTCACCGAAGGATGGTTGATGAACCGCATCAGCATCACGTCGGCGTGAAGTGCTCCCAGGTGCGCATCACGCAGTTTGTACTGCTTGAGCGTGCCGCCGAAACCACCGACGCCATACTCGGTCATCCAAATGTTCTTATCGGGAAACAGTCGGTTGACATCGGCCAGCGTCTTATCAAATCGCAGCGACAGATAATCGTCGCATTGATGGTAGCCTTCCAGATAGGGGATAAATTCCTCCGGTTCTGTTTGGCTGCTCATTTCGGTCAACGAATACATATGCATGACAATGGCGTCAAAAAACTCTTTTCCCTTTAGTTCTTTGATCCAGCCGTAGGGGTGGTCGGCTCTGGCAGATCGCTTATCCGTCAGAAAATCAAGATCCTGGTACACGTGAGTTGGAACCAGAACTCCGATTTCTGTATCCGGCAGTTCTTTGCGAATCACGGCGGTGATTCTTTCGGCGCGCTGCACGTACTCGGTCGCGAATGAGAACGCCCACTTGTAATTGTCGTAGAAGACTTCGTTGCCGATTTCGATTCGAGCGACTTGGTGGCCTTCGCGTCCAAGGCGTTCGATCCAAGCTCGATTCTGTTCAAACGTTTGGGTGCACACATTCAATACAAGACTGTATGCCACGTCGTTTTGTTTTACCCACTTCAGGTACTGATCGGGAACGCGGCCCGCGCCGTCGGTGAACTTATGAATTCGCGCATTGTGGCCGGAGTAATCACGCGTGGACGGGGAATCGTCGTCAAAATAGCCCGTGGACGGGTTATAGAAATTTGATCCGGTACCGCCTGGGAACCGAAAAAACGGTTTGCCCGCTTCGTTGTATCGAGCGACATAGGCGGGATGGTCGAACCAAACGGGACGAAAGATGCACTCGTTGTTCGCGCCGTAGAGATCCTGCGACAACGCGTGTTGGCGATTGGGATTGATCGAGAGCTGAATCGTCGCGGGGGCGACTTGGTCTGCGTGAACTCCGCAAATGAATTGGCTGAACGATGCCAGAACCACAAGACTGTTGACAAAGTGACTTCGTTGCATTGATTGACCCGAGGGTAGATTAAGCGGGATTCCGTCGGCATGGGGCCCAGAACGTTTCCGGCGGAACCAGATTCGGGCCAACGACAAACGGATGCATGAATGAATGAGTAGGCCCACTACTCAAATTTCATGAGATGCTTTTCTAACTTTTCTTGTTTCAGACGCATCTTCTGTTTTTCGCTTTCAGTCAATCGACGTGATGGATCTTCGTGAAACGAATGCGAACCACCGACGTCGGTGCGGGCAAATCGTTTCAAGACCTCATCGATCATCGCTTTTTCCGTTTGCTGCGGCGGTGAGAGAGTGTCCAAGTTCTCGATGGGCGGAAAGGAATCCATGTCGTGTGGAAGGTCACTGCAGTCCCACCAGTCGCCTTTTCCATCGCGTAGCAAGAGGTGGCCGCGGACCATCTGGCGGTTTCCCTTGTAGGCGTAGATCCAATCGCGATGATCGGGTGTTTGTTTCGTCAGATACGGCCACAGGCTGGTGCCGTTCAATTCATATTCATCGAAAGACGGCAGGTCCGCCCCCATAATTTCGGCCAGTGTTGGCAGCAGGTCGGACAGATCGGAAAGAATGTCCTGCTTGCCTTGAACGAACTGCGGCTGTCCGGGAGCGTAAATGATGAGAGGGACGTGCAGACTACGTTGCTTTTCGACTGAGGCCTTCCAGCCTTTGGTACCGTTGTCTGAAGTAAAAATGACGACGGTGTTTTCCAACTCGCCGATCTGCTCGAGTTTCTCAAGGTACTGCCACAATTGGAAATCCAGATACTCGATCTGAAACTTCAGTTCATCCGGTGTGATGTTCTCCTTTTCATAGGTCGTACTTAGCCTGTCAGTCGGGCCATTGGCCGTGATCTTCGGTCGGTGACGCGTGTACGTTCTCGTGTCGGCGTTCCAGGTCAATCGGGGTGTCCCGGGCCAAGTCATGTTGTGTCGCGGGCTGGCCATGTCGACGGCTTGATGGCCCAAGTGTGAGGTGTGGTAGACGAAAAACGGTTTGCCCTGCTGTTGGGATCGCTCCATGAATTCCAGGATGTGATCCATTTCAACGTCAGGTCCGTAATCGCTGATTGCGGTTTCCTGCCACGTGAACGACGTGCCGGGATGGTCGGGGTGATTCGCGACTTGCACTTCCGGCCACCACAGAAATGAATCCGAATTCCAGAATTCCTTGTTCTTTAGGTTTCGAAAGTGATCGAACGGGCTCGTGCCGCGAACCTCAGGTTCACCCGGCGTGAAAACTCCTTCATCAAAACCGAATCGCGTGTAACTTGAACCGGTCGTGACGTGCGTCTTACCGACCCAAATCGATCGGTAACCGGCTTGCTTGGCCAACTGCCCGATCGTCAACGGCGAGCTATCAGCGACCGGATAGATCCCACCGCGTTTGGATTTCCCGAACTCGCCATTGTCCCACCATTTCGTCAAATGTGCGTATCGACCGCTCATCACCATTGCACGGGTGGGCATGCAAACGGTGGATGACCAAGCAGTGTTGATGTAGCAGCCTTCGCTTGCCAAGCGATCGATGACCGGAGTGACAGCAGGCTGGCCATAGCATGTGGTCGAACCGTAGATCGGAAAGTCGCGAGCACTGATGTCGTCCGCCATCACCACGATGACGTTAGGGCGCTGGTCCGCAGCGTCCAGCGCGGTCATCGCAGCAAAAATGCAGAAGAATTGGATCATGGCAGTCTGAACGTTCCTGGTCGTCGCGAGTCGTGTCGCCAGTAGATGATGTCGTGAAGCGGAACTTTGTTAACCTGCAAAGCGATCGAAAAAAACAACAACGGACGTCAACAGTACAGGACATGCACCAAATTGGGTTCCGGCGACTGACTGACGAATCGTCGCATGGCCGGTGCCAAGATTCGGGCGAACGAACCAGGCAATCGCAATTGTGGTGCCGTAGCGAAGCGATCGTTTGCCGATCGGAGGCGGCAATTTGAAACGTCGTTCTGAACGTGCCGGCTCAGCAGATCCGGTACGGGAGTCAAGATTCCGATGAGCGGCGGATGCGAACATCAGCGGACGTTTGCAAAGGGTCCAAGATTGGCTTGGACACGCGATAGGACCGATCACCTGGTTTACAAATCGCAGGTTGACGACATTTCCAGCTTGAAACTAGCCACTGTTTATCAATTGGTAACCCGAAGCGTCAGCGAGGAGCCGAAGTTATTCATTCATCAAGAATCCCTCGCTGACGCGTCGGGTTACCGTCTTCATTGGCCTTCGTGTTGAATTGATAAACAGTGCCTAGAACTTTGCCCAACGCTCCTTGCCCATCATGAATCGACGCCCATCATGAATCGACGTTGCCTCGCGACTTTTGTGGCCTTTGCTGCCCACTTTCTTGCAGTGACCTGCCAGGCACACGTGCCGCATGACATCATTTATTCGCTAGACGTCAGCCCCACGTTCCACAACGACGGGTTGGTTTTCGCCTCATCGACGCAATTCGGTGAAGCACATTTGATGTCGTCCACTTTCGGCGAAACGTTTTCAGAATCCCACGCGGGGATGCAGCAGACGCTGGTCACTGGCCACACGTTCTCACCAAATTTCTCGACGGATGGCATCGTCTACATGGTGACTCACCAAGGCTACTACAAGTCCGTCGATCGCGGTCGAAACTGGGAAAAACAGAAGGACTTCGCTGACGAACAAGTCTTGTCGATCTGCTTTGCAAACGACGAAACTAGCATCTACGTGCTGACACGAAACGGGTTGCACCGAATCGGGTCGGACGGCTTGCAGTCGGTGGACGGTTATCCGCACCAAGACGACGTTGCCCCATCGGACGTCACCTTTGGAAAACTGCAGCGTGTCGGAAATCGATTGTTCGTCCACCAGGTGTTCTACGAGACGCCCAAACGAAAGAACGGGATGGATCTAGTCGACTACCGGACGGGAACGGTCCACGTGTTGGACACGGATCGCGGCGAATGGGATTCAGTGGGGGATCTTTTCGCGTCGAAAGTGATCACCGATTTTGATGTGTCCGCAGACGGTCATACCGCGCTGATTGCGTTGAAGGACGGAACGGTCCAGCGCTCGGTCGACCAATGCCAGACGTGGACCCAAATCTTTTCGCGCAAAGATGATTTCGTCTGCAAGCTGAAAATGTCGCCTGATTTTAGCGACGACCAAACCATCGCGTGTGGAACGGCGAAAGGATTCGTCTTCCTTTCACAGAACGGTGGCGACGATTGGACGGTGCGTTCCAACGGGCTGAGTCGTTGGGTTCATCATGTGAACATCCTGATCAATCAGATCGCTTTTTCGCCAAACTACCGAAATGACAAGACGATCTTTCTGGGCAAGACGACTGGGGTGTACAAGACGACGGACAGCGGAAAGTTTTGGCGGCACATCAACGTTTGGAACCCGAAGTGGGGATACTTCGTCTATCCCGCGCCGGGCGAACCGTCACGTGACGTCTTTGCTGCGACATACAACGGCGGGATCTATCGCTCGCACGATAACGGAATGACGTGGAACAGCGCCAATATCGGCATCACATCCGCTTTCGCCAACGGCATGGAACTGTCGCCGAACTACGAAGTCGACAAGACGATCTTTGTCCTGGACATCGCCACCGGGCTCTATCGGTCCGCGGATGCTGGCCGGTCATGGTCGCACGTCGTGCAGGCCGATACGGCCAAAGTGATTGGCAAGCCGGTGCTGTATCGCAAAATGGGCGTTTCACCCGATTTTGCCGACGATGGGCTGATCTTTCTTTTCTCAGTACCGCGACGGATTCTAGGTGTACCGGAAAAGCACGTTTGGAGATTCAACGACAAGACCAAAGAACTTTCGCAGCTTTCGATCGGGAAAAGCAACAATTACATCAATCGATTTGCGTTCACACCGCAGGGATCAAAACAAAAGCTGGTTTTCGCTGCCACGGCACAGGGCATCTTTCGATCCGAAGACGCCGGCGAATCGTGGACACAGGTTTCTCCAATCGGATCACAGAAACTTTTCGTCTCGCCCGACTTTGATGAAGACGGATTGGTCTATTCCATGGACGCCGGCGGACGGTTACACCGATCGATCGACGAGGGGCAAACGTTCGAGCCGACCAAACTGGGACTTGACGGCAAGTACATCGACAACCTGACCTTCTCGCCGCGCTATGCCGACGACCAAACTCTGTTCGCATCCACCTTTGGCGAAGGTGTATTCCGA
This sequence comes from Crateriforma conspicua, assembly GCF_007752935.1. Classification (NCBI taxonomy): domain Bacteria; kingdom Pseudomonadati; phylum Planctomycetota; class Planctomycetia; order Pirellulales; family Pirellulaceae; genus Crateriforma; species Crateriforma conspicua. Next base: position 4,086,765 of record NZ_CP036319.1, read on the forward strand.
TCGCAAGACGCCGGCAGGTCGTGGAGCCACTTTGGTCTGAGAGGGAAATGGCTGTATAGCGGTCCGGCGTTCTCAAGCGGTGACGGCGACGATTCTGTGTTCTTCGCACCGACTGTCGATGGCATCTATCGTTCGACCGATGATGGCCGATCCTGGAGCAATGTCTTACGAACGATTCAGCGACTGCCGAAAGTGCCGTTGCTGACGCTGCGCGATCCGAACGGGAAGGAGATCCCGCTGACGTTTGGTACGCCGGAAGAAATGAAACGCTACGACGCGTACGACGCGGAAGTGGGCGACGTGATCTTTGCAAGAACGCCAAACCTTTTCCAGAAGATCAAGAGTCCGCATGCATATCTGGCGTCGTACTACAAGTTCCGCGCAAACCCCGGTTACGCCGTCGAAATCCATTTTTACGGCACGGGGGTCGAGTACAAATGTGTGCAGAGTGCTGACTTGGGAATCGTTGACATCGAACTGGATGGCAAACCGCAGGGACAGTTTGACCTTTACAGCGAACGTGATCGGTTCGACGTTACGGGTTACGAACGACAAAACCTGAAGCAGGACTATCACGTGCTTCGGATCGTCGCGACCGGAGAAAAGAACCAGGAATCAAGCGGAACGGCGATGACGTTCAACGCAGCAAACATCACAAACGATTAATACGTCCACTCCGTCGGACGCATCTGACACGCAAACGCCGACGTCGTGGTCCTAAGCCGGCCAGAGCCAGGAAATTGCAGCACTACCAACGTCTGAAGTCGATCGTCTCCGAAAGTCTGGCACTGACCTATCAGGATCCCGGGCACACCAGGGAATGCTTCGGACAGTGAAATCGGAAGAATCGAAAAGTCCAGAGAACAATGAACTCAGAAAGCGATGACGAAACGGTCCAAGTGTTCTCTCGCCTGTTGGTTGCCAATCAGCGGCGCATCTATGGATTCATTCTTACGCTGGTCCACGACCGTGCCGCTGCCGAAGACATTCTTCAGGATGTCAGCGCTTTGCTGTGGCAAAAGTTTGACAAGTTTGAACGCGGCACCGACTTCGCCGCGTGGGGAATGGCCGTTTCTCGATTGACGATATTGAACTGGAGACGAAAACAGAAGTCTGTCCCACTTCCGCTGGACGATCAGCAATTCTCGTTGCTGGCCGACGAAGCGGTCGCGGTCAGTTGTGAGGCCGATGCAAGACACGAAGCGATGCAACGGTGTTTGCAAAAGGTCGATCCGTCGGGACGCGAGTTGCTGACCGCAAGATTCGAAATGGCGCAAAGCGTCACGTCCATTGCCGATCAACTGGGACGAAGCCGCGTCGCGATTTACAAGAGGCTGAATCGAATTCAATCGATGCTACTTGATTGCATCAATGAAACACTTCGAACCGAGGGCGTGCAATGAGTCAGTCCGCTGGTGATTGGAATCGATTCGATGAACTTGTCGGATCGCTCCGCGAAGACGATTTATCGGATGATCAGTCCGCTGAATTGCAACACTTGTTGGATTCCAAACCCGGGGCGCGTCGACGATTCGCGGAGCTGATGCAATTGACCGCGATGCTTAGCGATGACGCTCCGTCCGGCGGTTCGGCTGCAACACCTTTCGCGTCGCCAAAAATTGCGAGGAAACAAACCAATCCATGGAATCGGCAGGCTGTTGCGATGGCGCTGGCGATTTGTGCCGCAATTCTGTTGATCGTGTTTTGGCCCGGCGTCCCGGACAGGCAAGCCGAATCGCTTGCCACTGAACTGCTGGACGAAGGCGTTGCCGTCGTCACGCAAAGCTACGACGCGCGTTGGTCCGGTCAAACCCAACTGACCGTGGGATCCAGTGTTTCGCCCGGCAAGGTCACGTTGGAATCGGGGCTCATTCAACTTGAATTCTATCGCGGAGCAGTGCTGGTGGTGGAAGGCCCGGCGGAATTGGAATTCATCAGTGCCGACCGTCTGATTTGTCATCGTGGACGACTGCGGGCTCGTGTTCCACCGCAAGCGGAGGGATTCACCGTGCTTTCGCCCAATGTGGAGCTAGTGGATCTGGGCACGGAGTTTGGAATGGATGTGGCCAGCGATGGCAGTGCATCGGTTCATGTATTCGACGGCAAGGTTGAACTGTACAAGTCGGGCACGCATCGTGCGTTGGCAACGCGATTGGAATTTGGCGAAAACGAGAGCGCCGTCATTGAGGCCGATGGCGAGATTGTTCAGTCGCAGGATGCTGCGGTCGACTTTGTTTCCACCTCAAAGCTTTCCGAACTATCAGGCATGCGAGACGCCGCTCGACTGAGGCAATGGCAGGTTGGCCAATCGCAAAAGTCGAATGACCCAAGAGTGATCCTGCATTACGGCTTTGCCAAAGAAGAGCCTTCGGGGCGCATGTTGCAAAGCCATCTTACCCAACGTGGAAAGCGTGATGGTGCAATCATCGGTTGCCGCTGGACCGAAGGTCGCTGGCCCGGCAAGGACGCGTTGGAATTCAAGCACCCCGGTGACCGAATTCGTTTGCAGATTCCTGGCCAATACGATTCCCTGACTTACTCGGCATGGGTCCGAATCGACGGCCTCGACCGTCCTTTCATCGCCTTGATGCTGACCAACGGCTATGAAGTTGGTGAAGCGCACTGGCAAATGCGTGACGATGGACGGCTGCTGTTGGGTGTCAAAACTCCCGATGGCCACGTCGCCTACGACTCGAAACCGATTCTTAACATCAAGCACCTGGGACGCTGGACGCACTTGGCAACGGTGTACGACAGCCGGGCTCGGAAGGTGAGCCACTTTATCAACGGAAGCCGCGTCGGATCATCGCCGATCCAAACGGAGAACTTCAAGCTGCGTTTCGGGGAAACCGAGATCGGAAACTGGGGTACGCCGATGGAGTACAGCCCTCAAAAGATCCGCAACTTCAACGGCAAAATCGACGAGTTGACCCTGTTCGACGCTGCGTTATCGCAGGCAGAAATTCAATCGCTTTACCAGAGCGGACGCCCCTGAGCAGTGATGGACACGGAAAGGCGCCATCGGCTGTCTTAGTTCTTGTCAAGAGCGAGTGTTGGCTCGCGCCAAGAATTCTGTTCTCGGAGCATGCGTCTGGCTCCCTCCCGGACAATCTCATCGAGCGGATTTTTCTGGTCGAACTGAGCTCGAAAGGCAAGGACTTCCGGATCCTAATCCTGGTCCAATAGAACGGTATGTTGGTCTGTTTTAGTCTTGGTCATGGGCGTACTTCCTTGCCCACTTCGAGCCGCTGAGATGTTGCGATTTCAGCAGGACGCGCCACCTTTTCAGTCAGTCAAGAACACAATTTTCGACAATAACTTCGACCGAGCCGAAACTCGGCGTCGAAGACTGTTCTAGCCCAAAACTTTTTGCGACGACGACCGTCAGAACTAGGCACTGTTTATCAATTGGTAACCCGAAGCGTCAGCGAGGGGCCGAAGTTATTCATTCATCAAGAATCCCTCGCTGACGCGTCGGGTTACCGTTTTCACTGGCCTTCGTCTTGAATTGATAAACAGTGCCTAGGACGGGGCAGAATACTCAAAGCATTGAAATATCCACCTGCAAAATCTCGCTATCGCATCAGCACGTAAGGCCTAACCTATTCGTTGTCTCTCCTCGATTGAGGACGCCGGATTCAATTCAACTATCACGACCGTTCGGATCCTCCGCATGATTCGCTGTTCTTGCGACACTGCGTCGCCATTTGCGCGAATGCACTGGACGGGTGACGTTTTGGAATACAGAGATCCCGCTCATGATTCATCGGAAAGCTGGCAAAGCGATCAGGAAGTTCCTCACAGGGTTGGGTGATTTCACACCCACCGATGCCGCATTCAGCATCAAACATCCTGTCAATGTTCTTTTTCGATGGACCGGAGTTTGTTGATCAGCCCGCGGCGGCTGATACCCAGCTTTTCTGCGGCGCGAGTCCGATTCCCTTGGCACTCATCCAACGTCGCCAAAATCGTCGCGCGTTCGACTTGCGAAAGCCGCTGACCGTCACTGGGATCGGATTCCGATGCGTGCGGCTTCGCAATTTTCGGGGGAAGGTGTTGAGGCATGACCAGGTCGCCGCGGCACAATAGACAAGCACGCTGAATTGCGTTTCGCAATTCGCGTACATTGCCGGGCCACGAATAGCTCAGCAGGCACTGCGTCGTTTGCGGTGACAATCGCACGGGTCGGTGGGCGAAACCACTGGCGAATGCTTTTGCCAGTGGAGCGATATCATCGCGTCGATCTCGCAACGGCGGGACACGCAACTCCACCACGTTGATTCGGTAGAACAAGTCTTCTCGAAACTCGCTCTTCTGCACGGCCGATTCAAGGTCGCGATGCGTTGCGGCGACCAAGCGGACATCGACGTTGACCGACTGATCGCTGCCGACCGGTTGCATGTGTCCTGATTCCAAGACTCGCAGCAGCTTGGGTTGCAGCGACAGCGGAAGCTCACCGATTTCGTCCAGGAACAACGTGCCACCATCGGCCGAGCGAAAGTAGCCCTCGCGAGCATGGGATGCACCAGTGAATGCACCCGAGGCGTGCCCGAACAACTCGCTCTCGGTCAACGTTTCCGTCAGCGCACCACAGTTGGCGATGACCAGTGGCCCCGATGCACGGTCGCTCCACCGATGCAGCAAATCGGCGATGACCTCTTTCCCGGAACCGCTCTCACCAGTAATCAAAATCGGCGCGTCGGATACCGCGACAGCGGCAACCGTTTGCAAAACGGATTTCATCGCCCCGCTGGCAGCGACAATGTTGTCTGGAAGTGGCGGAAGGTCGCCTGGGTGCGCCGTGGGCTGCGCCAGTAAATCAGAAATCGCCGTTCGAAGCTCTTCCAGGTCAATTGGCTTGGCCAGATAATCGTCTGCGCCCCGTTTGATGGAATCAACGGCTTGGTGCACATCGGCATGGGCGGTAATCAACAGCACGGGAAGAGTCGGAGAGGTCTCACGGATCTTGCCAAGCGCCTCGATGCCGCTGATCCCCGGCAAGCGAACGTCCAGCAAGACAAGATCCGGTGGCGAGTTCGTAACGATCTTGAGGGCTTCTTCCCCCGAGTCGGCCAAGCGGGTTGCAAAGCCACAATCCGTCAAAAAGCCCGCCAACAGTTCACGCTGCGAAGCTTCGTCGTCGACGATCAAGAGCGTCTTTTCATTCGGCATACTCAACGCCCTCCAGTGCAAAAACGGATCCTTCACCGTCGCGGTCGCGATAGGTCGCAGACCAACCTTGGGTCACTGCGATCTTTCGTACGATGGCCAAACCTAAGCCGGTGCCCAATGACCGTGTGGTGAAGTAAGGAGTGAACAGCGATGGTGCTTGATCGGCGGTCACACCCGAGCCACGATCAGCGACTTCGATCCGGCACTTGCCATTTGCTGCACTGACCTGACGAATCTCGACGTCACGGCCATTCGGTGAGGCGTGAATCGCATTTTGCACAAGATTGAACAGTGCTTGACGCAACAGTTCGCGATCGGCACGAATCCACGTCGACGTCGCATTGTTGGAACACACCAGATTGAGTGATTTCGATTCCAGATCCGGCTCCAACAGCATGGCAAGTTCCGCAATCAAATCGCGAAAATCAACACACTCTGGTTTCGGCTGATAGGGTTTGGTGAAGGTCAAAAACTCATTGATTCTGGCGGTCACGCGATCGCATTCTTCCACCAGTAAGCTTGCTTGCCGCTTGCGAGTTTCGCTGTCATTATCCGTCGATGCGAGTCGTTCTGCCCAGCCGCGGATGGTGCCCAGCGGGTTTCGGGTTTCATGGGCCAAGCCGGCTGCGGACTGTCCCATGTCGCGGTAATGCTGTGCTTCCAACCGAAGCAGTTCGGAACGATTCCGCTCTGCAATCAGCTTTAGATTGCCACGCAACGCGAGGCCCAGTCCCAGTAGCACTAAACCGCCGGCGACCGACGTGATGCAGTGCGACCAAATCGCACCGGTCTGCAGCGCATCGGCTCGCGTGCGATCAAGCAATAGCACGGCCACGATTTGCCCGCCTTCGCGACGAAGCAAATCAAAGGATTCGTTTTCATCTTCGACACGCTCTGCCCAGAATCCCCCACGCCCCTGGCGAAAACCGCCAAGGCCGGGACCGAAGGAATCCCCTGGCTCGGCGGCCGTTGAGGGTTCAATGGTCACTCGTTCGACCAGGCGATACCCAGACGGTTGCCAGGATCCGCCGGGAATCAATGGTTCATCCGAGTGCAATCTTTCCACCTCTCCTGCACCGACGAGTGTTTCCCTCTCGGCGTTCAGGATCTCCACCGCCAGCACGTCGGGAGTCGACGCCAGTGCGTCCAGGATGACACTGAGTTGAAACTGGACGAACCGGCCCAATCGTCGGTGCGAACGAATTCCGCCAGTCAGCGCACTGGCAACCGATTGAGCCTGTTGGTGGACGGTTTCCTCGATCAACCCGCGTTCGTGACGCCACGAGAAAAATTGCCAAAGCAAAAATGCCAACCAAACGAGCGTCAGCACGATCCAACTGCTACGAAAATTTTTGGTCATCAAGTTGCTTCATCGGATGATCGATTCGGAGTGACCGTCATTCGGGTGTGAAGACTTTTCACACCTCCGCTCTGACGACGTGTCGAGTCTTGCTCAGCTCGCGGTGGATCACGTGACAATAGATCCAAAAATATCGAACTAGTAAAACCTTACAGAGTTTGTACTTACGGGCAGGGATCCGAACAACATGGGCCGTGTGGGCATCAATGGCGCCCCGCTTGCAATCGTCGGTGGGCATGACGGCACCGCGGATGTTTCATTTCGAAGCCGCGATCACCCATCACTCTTTTGGACTTTGCAACGCAGGGAAATCTCATGAACAGTCAATTCTCCATCGGTTTCGGAATCGCTCTGGCACTCGGAATCGCCGTTGGGGCGCTTTGGCCAAAGTATGGACCGACCGTCGGTCTGGAAGATGCACGGGCCGTCGGTCTGGTGAGCAGTCAGAGTGACCATCACGGCGGAGGACACCAAAGTTGCGGTGGCGCGGGCCACGCGGATCGCGGTGGATGTGGCGGCCACGGTCAGAACTCATCATCGGGTGGCTGCGATGGCCAATGCGAACCTTCGCAATCAGCCGGAACGCAGGTCGCGTCGCATCAAGGACATGGCGGTCAGGGTCGCGGCCAACGTGGTCTCAAGAACGGACAAGGACGCGGGCAAAATGGTCGGGGACAGGCTCGTCAAGGTCGCGGTCGTCGACCGGCAGAAACGCTTGTGTCTCGCGGAAGCGGTCGCCAGGGCCAAGGGCAAGCCGGAAATCGACCGCGACATGAAGTCAACGCGATCGTGGAAACTCATCAAGACCACAGCGGCGGTCGATGCAGCGGCGGGAGCTCGTGCTCTGGCGATGCGGCCCTATCCAGCAAATCGCAACATGGACACTCCGCCGGCGTCTGCAGCGGTGAACATGGCGACCACGGTGCGTGTGGTGATCGGGGAGAACACGAAGCCAATGATGACATCGTCGACAGTCACGAACACGGCCACGGTCCTGGGTTGGGTCTCGGTATGGGACTCGGACGTGGTTGGGGACGCGAGCTCGCGCGAATCGACACCGAGACCCAATCGGAGGAATCGGCGGTTCAGCCGAAGGACGTTGATTGATCCCTATTGGAAACGCCGACCTCATCCCGCACGCCAACCACCAAGACGAAAGCAAATCATGTCAACCGCAGCCACACCATTAGGTCCGTCTGTACCTGCTTCGACTGGAAGCCTCCCCTCTAATCGTTCGACCAGAGCCAAGGCCAACTCGGCGGTCGATCGGCCGTTCAGCTTGCGAGGCTTCACGTCGATGTTAATGATGATCGGCTTGGTGGGACTGTTGCTGACAGGGTTTGTTTTATTCATCGCCCCGCGCGGGCGATTCGCCAATTGGAATGATTGGGCCGTGCTGGGACTGAGCCGGCAACAATGGATCTCACTTCACATCAATGCCAGCGTTGCCTTTACGGTCTTGTCGATCATCCACCTGTTCATGAACTGGTCGCGCTTGGTCGGTTACATCAAGCGCAGGTCAAAGCTGCAAGTCAACATGAAACGCGAACTAGCGGCGGCGTTGGCCATCACGTTGACGATCACATTGGCGACGATCTTGAATCTAAGTCCAATTAGCCTGCCGATGGAACTCCGCGGAGAAATCCGCAACTCCTGGGAGCGTCCTACGATTCAGTCCGCAGAAGTCTCGCTTCAAGAAAGTGTTGGCAGTTCCCAACCCTGACGACGGGGCAATTCCAGCAGAGCGCTGGCTTCTTCATCGTCCGAGAATCTCTCGGCAACGGGATCCCAACGCAGGGGGCAGTTGAGTTGTCGCGTGATGCCAATCCGATGGTACACCGTTGAAGTTTTATGCCCGATTTCGACTTCGGCATTGGGGCGAGTTCGCGTTTTGATCGCGTCCAGCCAGTTCTGGGGGAAGATCAAAGGGGACGGGAAGATCAAAGGGGACGGGGGTCTTTTAGGTCTTCGAGTGGCACTCGCCAAAGATGAGAGCGCTGTCGTTGAGGCCAACGGCAGGTTGGCCAATCGCAGAAGGCGAGTGAGCCGTTTTGAGTGCTGCGTTGTGTCGGCGTGCTGCGTTGCGTCCGTCTTTGCATTCGAGCTTCGGTGGCAAGTCGGTCGAGATCGTTGGCAAGCGATCCTGACACGCCCCGGCTGCGCTGGCACCCTCTGTGAGCGTTTAATCCGGACTCTTTTCGGGGGAGAGTGGATGCACCGCTACCGGAGTTGGGTGCTGTTCTGCTTAGGTAGAAGAGTGCTGAACGAAACTTCGAAGCGTTGGATACGACGATGATCGCGCCTGACGAGTTCGATCTTTCCCAGCGAGACGCCGCGACCGATTCAGAATGCCCGACGAATTCTGCGGTGAGCCCCGACCATCTGCAAGCGTCACCGAGTGGCTGCTGTGGCTCTGAAGCAAACAAATGCGAACGGCCAAAACCGCCATCCCGTTGCTGATCACAGAACGATGTCGTGAGTCAACCAGGGGCGTCATTGTTGAAGTTGCGTTTTTCGGGTAACTCGACGCGTAAGCGAGGAGAGAATGATGTTGACCTCGCCTCACGCACGCTTCGGGTTACCAAAAACACGATGCCTCGGGTAAATACGCAACTTCGAAACTTACGCGTCGGGTTGCCATTTGTCGCATGAGTTCTGTGCGTCTGCTTAAGCGTTCACATCGACCACGACACGTCCTTTGACTTGTCCGTCAAGAATGTCTTCGCCCAGTTGGGGAACATCCGCCAGAGTTGCCAGCCGAATGGTCGTTTGCACTTTGTCCATTGGCAAATCTTTAGCAATTCGCTGCCAAGCTCGCATCCGGGCATCAAACGGTTGCATCACACTGTCGATTCCCAAAAGGTTGACACCACGAAGCAAGAACGGAATCACACTGGCGGGCAGCTTCGCGCCACCGGCTAGCCCGACTGCGGCGACCGAAGCGCCGTATTTCAACTGCCCCAAGATGCGGGCCAGCATTTCACCACCGACCGCGTCGACGCACCCCGCCCAAGTCTCCGATTCCAATGGCCGCTTGGTCACGTGGTCCAATTCGTTTCGTTCGACAATGCGACTTGCCCCCAACGAAAGAAGATAGTCGGCGGTTTCCGGCCGGCCCGTCACCGCGGCGACTTCGTAACCGAGATGACCCAGGATCGTCGTGGCAATGGACCCGACGCCGCCGGCGGCACCGGTGACCAAAACGGGTCCCTGGTTGGGGGTCATCCCATGGTCTTCCAATGCATTGACGGCCAGCATGGCGGCGATCCCGGCGGTACCCACGGCCATGGCTTGCTTCGTCGATAATCCATCCGGCAACGGCACCAACCAATCGGCGTTGACGCGGGCCTTTTGCGACAGACCGCCCCAATGGATTTCACCAACGCGCCATCCCGTCAAGACGACTTGATCGCCAGGCTTGTATCGTGAATCGCTGGATGTCTGCACGGTCCCCGCAAAGTCAACGCCCGGCACATGGGGATACTGCCGAACCAGACCGTTCTTGGGCCTCATGCAAAGCCCGTCCTTGTAATTGACGGTCGAATAGTCCACGCGAACGGTCACATTGCCTTCGGGCAACTGATCTTCGGTCAAGGCTTGGACGGAAGCACTGACGCTATCTTCACCGGACTGTTCAACGACGATCGCATTGAATGTCATAAGATTTTCTGAGGCTTCGATGTGAATGGAAAGTATAAATTTGAAAGCTTGGTGTAGGCCGACCTGCACGAAGGCGTGACACCCCGATCGAATTCAGTGGCCAGATGGTTTGGACCGTTCCGAGAATTCGGGCAAGACATCATCGGCCAAACGCGACAGCGTTGTTTCGACGTCGGCTTGGTTGAAACGCAGATTCAAGGCGACGTGGTTCACGCCCATCGCTTGGCGTTTTCGTAGGTAATCGAGCAAGGCATTGACTCCTAATCGGAAGCCCAAATGAATCGCCCGCGGCTCCGCATCGGGGTCTTCGGCCAAGTCGATATACAACGGCTGCATGACCGGCTGATTGGGACGCCCGGAATCCCGAAGACCTTGACGCCACTGATCGATTGCGTGTGCCATCGCACTGGCCGAACGGGGATAGGTCATCCAACCGTCACCATTTCGCATCAACCATTCGGAACTCTGTTGACTTCCACCGGTAATCAACATGGGTAGCTTTCCCGCGGTCGGCTTGGGAAGCATGTCCATGTTGCCAAGCGAACGACCAAAGTGATTGTCGAATCGCGGATAACGATCGCTCATTTGACGGATGTAGGCAAAGCTTTCACGAAACCTGGCGCCCCGATCCGCAAACGGCATATTCAATGCTGGGTATTCTTCGGGGCGGTCGCCCGATGCGATGCCCAAGATCAGACGTCCACCGGAAAGCACATCGGCGGTCGCCCCAGCTTTGGCCACGTGCGCCGGATGTCGAAGCGGCAGAATCACGCTGGCAACGCCCAACGCAATCCGATCCGTGGCTCCCGCCAGCAGGCCCAGGTACACGAAGGGGTCATAGTTCTGTCCCGCATCACCGAACGAGGGCACATTGAAGGGAACGTCCCGCAGCCAGATTGCCGCGAACCCCAGCGATTCCGCAAGCCGCACACGTTCGATGTGGCGGTGCATCTGGGGCACAGACGCTGCGCCGTGGTTTTCGATCGGCACGACCAAACCAAGACTCAGTCGGCCGGAGCGGAAAACATCGTTGTAGCCACGATTGATCGTCTCGAATTCCGTCTGAATTTCGTTCAGTACCGTTGGCATGCCGTCTTTCACGTTCATCCTATCGTTTCGATCCCACGGTTCAGCGGGAAGAAAACCAGCTTTCGAAGGGAGAGTCGAAGGTAAAACGTCGCAAGCGGTGTGCCAGAGTCCGTCGCCCGTGCCCACGGAAGTTTTCCGCGGCAGATTTTCGGCACTGAGTGGGCGGACAGGACTCTACAAGTTCAGTAACCCGACGCAAAACGACTGTCCGCATAGGCCTCAGCGCATCCATTGTCCACCTGCGAACAGACAGCGAAACACAATTGTCGGTATGTGCACAACCGATACGCCGCCGTTCCGCAGCCAACGCATTTCTTGATTCGCCGGACTTGCGTCTTCGTCTCGCAACGTCAAAACGATTCGAATATGCTGCGTGGACGAAAGTGGTCTTGAGTTTCAGGTGAAATGAGTTCGCCGGTGCGGCGGCTGATATCGAGTTCGACAGAAAATGGATTTTCGTTGTCCAAGCACTTTGACATCATCGGTGACATTCACGGACACGCCGATGCGTTACGCCGCCTGTTGACGGAACTTGGATACCACCGACACGGTGATGGTTTTCGTCACCGCGATCGTACCGTACTTTTCGTCGGCGACTTCATCGATCGCGGTCCGGCCATCGCCGATGTACTGCGGATTGTGCGTGCGACAATCGACGCCGGCGACGGACTGGCGGTGATGGGCAACCACGAATTCAATGCCATCGCATTCCACACTTGCATCCCAGGCACAAACAATCGCTGGTTTCGCGAACGTTCATCGAAAAATTGCCATCAACACAAGTCCACTTTGGATCAGTTGTCCGCCAACGAGTTGTCCGACGCGGTCGCCTGGTTTTCAACGCTTCCTGTGGCTATCGAGATCGATGGAGTTCGTGTGGTGCATGCGGCTTGGCAAGCATCGCAGATCGAAATCATCCGACATTCGCTCCAGACGTTCGGGAGGTTCACGGTTGAGTTTTTGTCCGAAGCGATGCGTCCTTCCAGAGACCTGCACGCCGCAATCGAGAACGTGTTGAAGGGCCCGGAATTGGCCCTGCCGGCGGGTCGTCACATCGTGGACAAGTCCGGCCAGAAACGGAACACCGTCCGAGTGAAGTGGTACGAGGCGTTCACGGGTCAAACCTGTCGCGATTTCCACCTAGGTTCCGACGACGTTCCCGACGTCACAATCGATTCCGCGGATGTGCATTGCCCGTTTGGGTACCCGCCCGATGCTGCGCCGGTGTTTATGGGACATTACTGGCTAACCGGTACACCCAATCCCTTGGCCAGTAACGTGGCATGCACCGACTACAGTGTCGCCAAAGGTGGAAAGCTGGTGGCGTACCGATGGGACGGAGAGTCCGAATTGTCATCGAAGAAGTTTTGCTGGGTTTCCTCGTAATGACCGCCAAACGTTTTTGGTCGTGCTCCACATCGAAACCCCCACGCTGCGGCAATCTTTGAAGTAAAGGAAGACCATGCTGGATTGGATCAAGGTGGCCGGAAAACTGGCTTATGACCGCCCGACACGCGAGCGGTTGTTGGGTTATCGCCCCGTGGTCATTTGCCTGATCCAGTCGCTGCAACGGGATGTTTATCTGATGGTCCAACCGGCTGCGGGGCGAGGCACTTGGATGCCACCGCAAGAGGGGATTCCACCCAATGTTTCCGTCGAGCAGGCGACAGCACAGTGCCTTGACGTGGAACTTGGCATTGGGCAAAGACAATTGCATTTTCGCCGATCGGTTTGGCTGGGTCGCAAAGCCATTCCCGAACGCGAAGGCAGCCGCGATGTGGAGTTTTCCATCCGCCCCATGCAGGGCAAAGCGTATTACGGGGCACTGATCAAGGTTTCCGAAGAAACGTCAATCGTTTGCAATCCGGCGGAGGTAGCCGATCATCGGTGGATGACGGTGAACGAAGTTCGGCAGCAATTGGCGGGCAACTCGATACGCAAACAACAGTTGTTGCGTGTACTGTTTGCAAAGCTGGTGCAGACGGAATTGTAGATGCGGCTCCCCATCTGCTGCGGTGATTTGTCGGTTTTTATGTGACGGTCGCTAGGAAGCCCACACTAGGACAATTGGCCAGATAAAATCGTCACCGACACCAGACCAAATCAGTCGCCCATGGCCGGGCCGACAAATCATGATTTCATCATTCGTACATCCAGCTGTGCGGATTGCTTTCGCCGAAGCCAGCCGCAGACTCTTGACGCGTTTTCGGACGCCAAATCAATGAATCGTTGCCTACCCGTCTATTTCGCAATCACTTGCTTCACTTTGACAGTGCCCGCCCGGTCATATGCGGAATTCAAACACCCTGGAATTAGCCACACGGCTCGCGACATCGCCTTCGTTAAAGCCAAACTGGCGTCCGTCCATCAGCCTTGGGCAGACGCATGGGAAGACGTGCGGTCGTCACGGCATGCCGATCTGAATTGGAAACCCACACCACATGCCCATGTGGAACGCGGCCCGTACAACCGACCGAACATCGGCTCATCCGATTTCAGCAATGACGCAAACGCCGCCTATCGGCACGCCGTCCTGTGGACATTGACCGACAATCGTTTGCATGCCGAGAAGTCCGCAGAGATTTTGAACGCATGGTCCAGCACGCTGCGATCCGTGTCCAACCACGACGCGCGTTTGTTGATCGGGATGGAGGGCTATGAGTTTTGCAACGCTGCGGAATTACTGAAGCACACGTGGGATGGCTGGTCGCCACCAGAACAAAAACGTTTTGCGCGCATGCTGCGTGAAGTGTTTTACCCGATCATCAAAGACTTCTATCCCTCAGCCAACGGCAATTGGGACGCATCAATGATGCAAACCATGCTGGCGATGGGCGTGTATCTGGATGATCAAGCCATGTTCGATCGCGGCGTTACCTATTTCCTGCACGGCGAAGGAAATGGTGCCATCGGGAACTACTTCAAGCCATCGGGCCAGTGCCAGGAAAGCGGGCGTGACCAAGCGCACACTCAAATGGGCTTGGACTTTCTTGCCTGTACCGCAGAAATCGCTTGGAACCAAGGGATCGATCTTTATCAGGCGATGGACCATCGACTGCTGGCGGGTTTTGAATACACGTCCAAATACAATTTGGGTTTCGATGTACCCTACGAGGCTTACCGAAGCTTCGAGGGTCGTTATCACTACAAATCCATCTCCGATGACAGTCGCGGACGTTTGCGACCGATGTACGAAAAGGTCCTGAATCATTACGAGGGCCGTTTGGGTCTAGATGCACCGTACACTCGGATGGCCGCAGTCAAGCTTCGGCAAGACTTTCAAACGCAGTCGCGTCCGGATGAACGGGCGGGCGTCGACCGTGATCGCGAAGAAACGCCGCGACGACGCGAACGTAGGCGTCGACCTCGGCAGTCGTCCGCCATGGAGACATTGATGTTTTCCGGGCAAGCGGCAAACCTAATGAATAATTCGATCGTCGTGATGTCGCCATCGCAAAACCACGCGATCCACTTTTCTGTGATTTCCGGAACGCCACACTACAAAGTCACCTACAAAGGCCAGACCGTCATATTGAATTCATCGTTGGGCCTGGACACCAGCGGCGGATATTTCCAACCACCCTATGTCGTTGAAAGTACCGAAACGAACAGCCAACAGTCCAGCTGGAAGCCGGTGGTTGGATCCAAGAGTCGTTACCCCGATGCCTACAATGAGTGCATTGTTCACTTGCAATCATCTCAATCGGATGGCTCTGACAATGACGTTGCCGACCAAAGTCCATGGCGGTTGGACCTGGTCTTTCGTGCCTACGACGAAGGCGTGGCGTTTCGCTATGCGATCCCTGATCAACAGGAACAGACGGACCTGAACACCCAATCTGAAAACACCCAATTTCAGTTTACCGGTGATCACGACGTCTACTGGGATGATTACCCGCAAGCGGAATACAGCAAGGTTCGTTTATCGCAAATGGGCGATCACGCTATCCGGCCTTTGCTGGTCGAAACCGAATCTCATTTTGTGGCCATCGCCGAAGCGGGGGATTTGGAGAACTACGCTCCGCTGTCGTTGGATCGAAGTGGGCCGAATCGATTGGTCAGCCGTTTCAGACACGCGACGGTGAATGCACCGCTGCCCGTGGCGACGCCTTGGCGTGTCGTGATGGTGGCGGAGCAGCCGGGGACATTGGTTGAAAACCACTACCTGCTGCAAAACCTTTCGCCGCCTTGCGCGTTGAAGGACACTTCGTGGATCAGGCCTGGCAAGGTTTGGCGCAGCAGTCTGACCACCGCCGGTGCGAAAGCCATCGTCGATTACGCCGCCGCCAACCAATACCAGTACGTTCACTTTGACGCTGGCTGGTACGGTCCGGAACGTGACGCCAAATCGAACCCCGTAACTGTCATTGATGACATCGATATGCCGGAAGCGATCCGATACGCCGACGAGCACGGAATCGGCGTCATCTGTTACATCAATAAGATCGCGATGGCCAGGTATGACTTGGACAATACATTTCGGACTTATCAGCAATGGGGTCTTTCCGGAGTCAAGATGGGATTCGTCGATTGGCGCAGCCAGTCTGACATGCGTTTCCTGTATTCCTGTATCAAGAAGGCCGCGGAATATGAATTGGTCGTGGACATTCACGACAATTTTCGTCTGACCGGCATCGAACGCACCTACCCGCACTTGCTGACCGTCGAAGGCATTTTGGGGAACGAAGAACGCGCCGATCGACGCAATCCACCACAAAACGTTTTGACCACATCCTTTGCACGAATGATTGCCGGTGCCGGTGATTACACACCGTGTTTCTTGAACGATCGCGTGACCAGCCGGTCATTCCAATTGTCCCTTGGTGTTGTCTTTTACAGCCCGCTGCAGTATCTGCATTGGTACGATCAAGCCGATCAATACGCGGGCAAGTCTTTCCCAGAGCTGGAATTCTGGAAAGCGATGCCGACCACTTGGGATGATTCGAAAGTCATCCAAGGCGTGGTGGGCGAATCCATGACGGTCGCCCGCCGCAGTGGTGATCAATGGTTCGTGGGAACGATCGTCAACGAAGCGACGAAGCAGCAGATTCCCTTGGACTTTTTGGATGCCGGTGACTTTACCGCGAAGATTTTTGCAGAAGATCCACGCGACAAGCTGAAAGTTTCGATCCACACACGGAAAGTCACCGCCGACGATGTGATCACCGCATCCATTGGCCAGGGCAGCGGTCATGCAATCTGGATTTTCCCAACCGACCAACCGTAGCCGGCCGACAACGGTCGCAGGATTGGCTTCTGCGTTGGAATCTGCGGCACCATTGATCCAATGTCGCACTTCAGGAAGCAAACTGCATCAAGTTGACGCATCGCTGGAAGAGCAGGACCAGAGGTACGATGCTTGGTGACCGAATTGCATGGGTTCACACACCACTGCGGTGCCGTCGTCCAGCGTCAAAGGAATTTCCAAGATGCGTCCCGGAATCGTTTTCTGTCTTGCTTTGTTGTCGTTGGTGGCTTTCGTTCAAATTGGAGACAGCGCCCAGGCTGAATCAGAGCCAGGTGAACTCATCCTGCGCGAGACCTTCGAAGACCCGACGTTGCCCGCATGGCAGGGCGTACGAAATGACAAAGCACATGTCACCAGAGTGATCGGTCCCAACGGCAATCCGGGGATCAGCATGACGGTCGATGCCGGAGTCACACGCATTTTTACGCGTCGGTTGCCGATCGATAAGGTCGCCGGGAAGCCAGTTCTGATCGACATTTGGCGTAAGGCCGACAATGTGGTCACCGGCCGGGAACACTACTACAACGCCAAAGCCATGCTGAGCTGGAAGGCCAGGGGTGCCAAAAAACCGGAATACTCAGGAACCGAATTCAGCGACTTCTTCGGCACGTTCGATTGGCAACGGCATCGCTACGTCGTCAACATGCCAGAGGATTTGGAATGGGCCGCGGTATCGATTGGGATGCAAGCCTGTTCCGGCAAAGCATCGTGGGCAGATCTTAAGATTCGCGTGGACCCCCGTTTTGTTGATCAAGCATCACTGGAGCATTTTTTGGCAGATCAGCAACGCCGTGCCTTCGAATCGCTGACGGCAGATTCATTGACAGTGAAACGCCTGCCCGGCGGAACCGTTCAACTGATGATGGACGATCTTCATGTCCCCAAACAGTATTGGAACGCCGACGCAAGACAGGTTTTGTTAGCTGGAGCATCCGCGTCGTCGGGACCGCGTCCCCGTGCGGCTGAGGACTTCGCGTCCAAGCTGGCCATTGCGTTTGACGCCCGCGCCGATCAATTGCAAAAGGATCTTTCACGTCGATCAGGCCAAGCACTCAATGACCGTGTGTTGGAGATCGCTTGTTTGCGTGAGCGCACTTCCCAAATCATCAGCGGTGCTGATGTTCCGTCACGGGTGACGTTGACTGCAGATCCGTCAACGACATTCCCGGTCGCGCCATTGGTGTTCGGCAACAACGTCAACACGCAAAACTTCAACGAGATTTTCGATTCGCAGAAGGGAAGTTTCCGTCAGCCTTTCCTGGATCTTTTTCGGCCGATGGGAATCACGTTTCTGCGGTATCCGGGAGGATGCAACGCCGACATTTTCAATTGGAAAGATACGGTCGGCCCGGTGGAACATCGCAAAGAAATCTTGAACTATCACGACGGCACCGGGCGAGGCGTCGCACGATTTGGTGTCGATGAGTTTCTACAATTTTGCCAACAGGAATCCATCACGCCGATCATCACCACGGCATTCTGCAAAGATCATCCGCAGCGGATTGACCCGAAAGAGCATCCCAAAGGTGTCCGCCATCCTTACGTGTTTTCCTACCTGAAGACAGCGCCGCAGCGTGTCCAATTGGCGGCGGATTGGGTCGAGTATTGCAATGGTTCCGTCAACACAACGTTTGGCCGACTGAGAGCACAGAACGGGCATCCCAAGCCGTACGGCGTGAAGTACTGGGAGGTTGGGAACGAATCGTACGGCCCCGATCCGACAGGATCCTGCACGGCCGATGAATATGCCAAAGCCTTTCCGAAGTACGTTCGAGCGATGAAAGAGCGCGATCCGTCCATTACTGTTGTGATGAATGGATACAGCCAGCCTGAGTGGAACGCCACCGTTTTGGCAAAGGCCGGACGCTATGCCGACGCGTTTCAATTCCACATCTATCATTCCCCGCGACTTCAGCTGGACAAGAACACGATGGAAGCTCGACCGGACCAGTTCAGTCCGGCCACGCGAAGTGCCGACAGGATTCCCGCGTTGCTGAATGATGTCGAACGGATCATGCAGGAGCATTTGGGGCACACTTTGCCGACGATCATCAGCGAATTCGGAATGGGCAACACAAAGGACCGCGAGTTCATGACATCCGTGACTTCGCCGGTTTTGGTTGCCGACATGTGGCGGACGCTGATCGAATCGCCGCTGGTGGTCGGTGCCAACAAATGGTGCTTGTACACCGGATATTGGTTCTCGCAAATCCTGGGACCGACCACTGCAGATCCTGATGCTGCGTTTTACGGACGGCCGGAACATGCGATGCATTGCATTTACGCATGGTGCCGCGGCAAAACACGATTGGCGGTGAACAACGAGCAGAGCGACGGCGTGAAAGCCGTTGTTTTTCAGCGGCCGGACAGTTACGGCGTGGTTTTGATCAGCCGCGAATCGGCGTCCTGGCAGTCGCTTCAACTGGGCTTGCCCGGCATCGCCAATGAACAAGCGGAATGCCTGATGATGACCGCTGGGCACCCGCTGCTTGGTAACGAACAAGACCCGAATCTGGTGCAGCCGTATCGGTTCGACTTTCGCTACGACGCTGATGAACCGATCTTGGTGCCGGCCAATTCGGTAATCGGACTCGTCATTCCGAGATAGCCGGGCGGATCATCAAGCCGAATTGACGCTGTCCAGCAGAACAACGGTTTCGCAGGTTACACGAATCCGTGACATCTCTCGCCTCGGCGACTATCGCGGCAAGTTTTGCCAGTCGATTTCGGGCTGAGTGCGGGGCGTGGATTGCCGTTGGAAACGTTGATCCAGTTCGACGGCATCCGAAAAGAAGCCACCGTTTTTTAGATAGAAGACTTTGCCGTCAATGCCGCCGGCGAAATCAAGTCGGTGTCTTCCACTTGCGGTATTGTCTCCGGTGAACTTCGCGTCGGTGACTTCGTGCCAGTTACCTTGAACATCACCGACCCATTGATTGCCGTATTGCGCAGATCGCTGAACATGTCCCATTGCGGGGGAGAAGTTCTCCAGGAACGAGTGAAATCCCGAAAGGTGCTTGTCGGTCTTCGGCCTTTGGAAACTTGCGATTAGTTTCCATTCCTTCTTTTCCTTGTCGCCGAACCACGACGTGTATCGCGTGTTGCCGGAACCGTCGGGCACGACTTCGGTCAAGAACCGATACGTTCGACCGGCTTTCCAGGCGTAGCGTAGGAAGCTTTGACCACCCGATCCTTCGTTCCCAAAGTCCCTCGCAATCACATCCGTTCCCTTGGCAAGCGTCAACACGCGATCTTCCTTCGGGATTTTGGTGGGATCATCGGTACGAAAGGGACTCCAAACCGAAAACAAGACTCGTCGTTCAGTTTCGCTGTTCACCTGCATGCCAAAGTAGCCTTCGCCGAATCCATTGGCCATGAAATACGAGCCGATGGGATCTTGGCCAACCGGAACCGTGATTTCGCTGTAGGCGTACTTCAGGTCAACGTTTCGCGGAATCCGATACGCAAGGTGAACCGACGGACCACGGCGTCCCCAGTAAAACATGTTGCCGTCGTTGTTCTTGACAAAGTCCAATTGCAAATCATCGCTGGCGGCTTCGACAATCAATTGCTCGATCTGTGCCGGACCGGAACCATCGGTCAATTGCAGATCGACTCGCATGTAACCCGACGGTGCCCGAACCGTTCCGACTGTCGCCGAAGATTTTTGACTTGTCGCCAATTCACAGCTCAGCATCTGGTCACCGACCATGACCCCAACAGTGCTGTTGTCGCCAAGCGTTCGACCATCGACTGATAGTTTCAGCTCGGAATCGGAACTGACGTGAAAGAACACCGAATGAACTTGGTCGGCATCGCGCAAGATCAAAACACCATCGCGTCGCAACGACCGGTCGTGCGTGTTCGGATTGGCGGGAAACGCGTTCCCGGCCACGGGGATCTGCCACTGTTCTGCCTGGACGATTGTGATTCCCATCGCGCTGGCGGCCATCACCGGCAGAAGCAGGGAAGCGATGAATCGAATATGCATAGCGGTCTTCTTCGGTTGGTCGGGATGACAGGACAGCCATCCAGAATCGACGAAAATTGGGTGCTTGAACAGACAACGGGACGTTGCCCCCCAAGGAAAAGTCGATCGGGCACAGCCGGTCGCCGCACGTCAGTTCACTGGCCGCGCCGCCGATGGGGTTTTCTTCGGCCACATCTCAGGGCACGATGGGCGGCCAAATGGACCAACAAAATCCTTGTTGCGTTGTCCATTGACGCCCCAAACCCCATCAAAGCGAGACCACCAATGGCAACCGCCAGCGCACGTCACATCCTGGTTGAAACCGAAGATGCATGTCAGGACTTGAAAGAACAGATCGAAGGCGGAAAAGACTTTGGCGCCATCGCCGCGGAATTCTCCGCCTGCCCGTCCGGGAAATCAGGCGGCGAACTGGGGACTTTCAGCCGCGGTCAAATGGTGAAGGAATTTGATGAGGTCGTCTTCACAGGCGAACTGAACAAGATTCACGGTCCCGTGAAGACGCAGTTCGGATACCACCTGATCGAAATCACCAAGCGAGTCGATTGATTCGACATCGACCAACCGCCCGCGGCGTGCTATCGCCGCCGCCGCGTGACGGAGCAGGGCACCGACTGGCAAGCCGAGGCCGTCAAGGTTACGTCGATCGGAACTACTTCGAATCGCCCCGCAATTCCGCAGCGACAGTCAGGTAGTAATTCCGAGCGGTCGCATTGACCATGTCTTGGGCCAATTGGGTCAACGCTTGGGCTTTGATTTGCTTGGCTTCCCGATCGTTCGGTTCGATCGCCAACAAATGATCGGCCAATTGCGCGGCCCACTGGGAATCGCCTGATGCAACCGCCTCGTGCGCCTTGGCGGTCAATTGGTCTGGCCCGCCGGCAAGATCGGCGACCCGCTGTGCTTCCGCCTTGGGTGACAACGGGAACAAATGGGTCGCATTCCCGTCAAACCACCCCAGATATCCGTTGAACACACTGCGAATTCCCCATTCGGGATGTCCATAGAAAGGTTGCAGGTGATCCTTTGCGGCCAAGTCATCGGGCAACTGAACGTATTCGACCAGCTGATCCGGTGTCATTCCCTGGTTCATTCCTTCGACGGTCTTGTCATGGATGAACCGCACCGCGTTGTGATAGTCCGACAGCACCTCGTTGACCTTTTGTGCACCAAGCACTGGGTTGGTATGACCACCGACAAGAGCTTGTGCGTGATGGTCGGCTAACTTTTGTAAGCTGTCGGCCCACAGACGCACACTGCGGTTGGGAGTCCCACGAATGGCATACAGGTTGGGGAAGGAGCGATAGAAATTGTCGCCAGCGAACAGTGCTTTTCCAGCCGGATACCACACGAATAGTTGGTCATTCGTTTCACCCGGCGACGAGACCAATTCAAGTTCGATCCCGGCAATGTTCAATGATTGTTGATCCCCTCGCAGAAAATGCGTCGGGCTGGTCCTGTCGTCGGACGAGAATACAGCACCACCGCGGTTGGGGTATCGCACCGGTGCCACGCCATTATTGATCCGTTGATCCGACGGCAGCAAAAAACCGGCCTGCCGAGCACCTCGTATCTTCTGCACCGTCAAGTCGCCACTGACCCAACCGCGAGCCTCGCTGCCGAAATTCTCGTGAGCCCAAATCTGAGGTCGCGATTCACCCAAAAACGCGGCTGCACCGCCGGTATGATCACCGTGCGAGTGGGTGAAGATGATCGCCTTGACGGGCAGGTCCGTGATCTTTCGGAATTTCTCGGCGATACGACCCGCATCATCCAGGGTCATGCCAGTATCGATGATCACCACCCCGTCGTCACCGACAATCATGGACACGTTCGAAACGCTGTAGCCGACCGCCGTGTAAGCGTTATCGGCGATCTTGAAAATACGCTCTTCGAATTGCTTGCCTTGCGCAGTCAATCTCGCTGCGGCATCACCGGCGCCAAGAACGATGATCGGCTGCAATGCTGCCAAGAAGACGATGGTTGCCAATAACAAACGATTCATGCGGTTGTCCTGGTGAACAATAGGGGAAAGCGGAGATGAAAGGAGTGTTAGAATTCGATCAATACGGCTTTTCTTTGAAACGATCGGACAGCCGGACTTCCTGCAAAGTCGGGTCCGGTAATTTTCTTTCATTGATCCCATGCATCTATCGGACATCGTCGGTTCTCAGAGAAGCCATCACGAGACCAAGACCGGGATACTTTCCCGGTTTGCGTTGGCGGAATCAGGTGACCGCGTGGGTTTTCAGTTGGTCAAAATAGGACTGCCAAGTCTGGTGTTCGCGACCGGCGGCCGCCAGGAAATCACTGGGATTGTCGACTGCTCCGTTTCGGATGCCCTCGTAGATCCCCGCAATGATATTTCCCATGAATTCCCCTAGTTCGTCGACACGGTCCTTGCGATATTCATCCACGGACATCGCCCGATAGCTCAGATTCGTTCCAAAGGCAGCGTTCAGATAGTCAGCCAACTGTTGCTGGGTGATCGCTTCGCCGTGCAGGTTATAAGTTTGGCCGTCGTGTTTGGATTTCGTTAGCATCCGTGCGTACGCATAAGCCAGTTCCGGTCGCGTCGTGTAGCCGCATTGACCGTCACCGGCGCAGTTCGCGATTTCGCCACGTTGCTTGTACGTGTCGATGTATTCGACATCCGGTTCGATGTAGATTCCGTTGCGACCGATCACCCAGCGCAATCCGCTTTCGCGCACATCCGTCTCGGTCTGTCGGTTGCTGTGAACGACGGGCGAAAACGCGGTCGATTGTTCGGCTCCCTGAATACTGGTGTAAACCAGCTTCTGAACCCCCGACTGCTTGGCGGCTTCGATCACGTTGCGATGTTGACCGATGCGTTTATCCGGCGCGTCCATCCCTGAAACCAACAGAACCGCATCGATGCCCTGTAGTGACTGTTTCAAGTCATCGGGTTTCTCGTAATCTCCGGGGCGGATTTCGATTCCCAACGATTCGGCTTTGGAGGGTGTCCGCGCCAAGCCGATCACGTTAACGGGTCCGACGATTTCAGCGGCGGCCCGAACGATGGCACCGCCCAGTTTTCCGCTAGCGGAGGTGACTGCGATTTTCGTCATGGGGTTGTCCTTTTCTTGACTGGATCGTGCCGGAAACACCACGGAACCGCTTGGTTAAGCGATCCGACCGTGGCCGTGTCACCGCCCCGAAAGCAATGCCAGGGAGACCGACTAAGGCTTCGTCGTTCCGAGACTCCCGCGACATTGTCATCACAGCCCAGCAAACAGTACGCCAAACGAATTTCGGCATTCTGATCGCCAGACCGGCATTGGCCGCCACAGCCCTTATGTGTACAATGCACACACCCACGAGTCAACCGCCACCCGGCGTCAGCAACAGCGTAGAACTTCAGTCATTCCCAAGGTCAAACCGCATGGCGAATCAACAGCGTCCGGGATTCTTGATCAGCCGTTTGGCGTATCTGTTTCGGCTGCGCATCGAACAAGTGCTGGCGGAAAACGATTCGGAACTCTCCTCCGAGGAATCCGCGTTGTTGATGGTGTTGGTGGAATCGGGCAAACCGCTTCGCCGCGGCGAGTTTGCCGAGATCATGCTGCGGGACAAAACCACGATCACTCGCCAGCTGGACGGATTGGTCGCCAAAGGGCTGGTGAAGCGACAGAAAGACCCTCAGGACGGCCGAGCCGTTCTGATTTCACCGACGGCTAAGGGGAGACGTCAGATTGAGCGGCTGTTGCCACCGTTTCGCCAATTGCGGGAGAGCCTGAAGGACGGGCTGACCATGCAAGAATGGAAGATCGCGATGAAGGCGATGCATCAGATGAAAGACAATCTGATTGCGATGGAAAAGACGGCCGACTGATAAACGGCAGTGTCACTTGCGAACTCGCCGCATTACGTTCACCTACAGAACCTGAATACCGATTTAGAACGATACGACCATGTGCCACAGAAAAGCGTAGGCCCAAGCGTCGATCCCTTGCCAAGACGACTGGACCACGGATTCGTCACCGGTCATTTCCGGCCATTCTTGTCGAACGTTTGCCCATGGTTGGACAACGCCGGCGGGACGATCGGACTGGTCGTGAATGAATCGTCCGTCGGCAGGTCTTGCGGCGATCGATTCTACCGGCATGCCGCCCGAGGACTGGGAATAGGTTCCAAAATCACGAAAAGTCTCGGTCATGATCCGCAGATTTTCGATGCTTGTATCGTTCTGCATGATCGCGCCCGCGTCGGCAATGTAGCCACCATCGACGGCGACCTCGGCGATCACTTTTTTGCAGTACCGGCGGACTTCGTCAGCATCCGCAAAGCTGAGCAACCGATTAGGGATCCCGCCGCTGATTGCAAACTTGTGGCCGAGTTTCTTCTTGGCTTCAAAGACGTCATCTTGGTCGCAATGAACAATGATGCTGCCGGCGGGTAACTCCAAGAAAGCGTCCCAGTGATGATGCCATTTGCCTTCGGCATAGAACAGGGTTTGATGCCCATCGGCCCACAGTTCTTCGATGATCGGTTTCAGTGTTGGCCAATAGAACCGGTCAAACTGGTCTTGATTGATCAGTGGCACGCAACCGCGGTGCATCCAAATCGTGACGGGCAACACGCGATCGGGGTCTGCGGACGCTTTGGCGACTTCCAACATATGCGGCATCAAGGCTTCGACGGCCGCCATGACTTCGGCCGGGCGTTCAAATAAGTCGTATGTCATCCCCAGATAGCCGCGAAACTTGTCAGCGATGATATCAAACGGACTCTTCAAGATGCCGCAGATCGCGGCGGGAGTTTGGCATTCGACGCGCAGTTGCTGGACCGCTTGCCCCAGTGCGTTGAAGTACTGCATGACTGCCATGCCGCCTTTCAACCACGCCAGGTTATTTTCCGTGGTGTTGGATTGGCCAGGCCCGCAGACGCGCGACTGCGTCCGAGGAATCCAGGTTTCCAAAAGAAAGCCGGTCGGGTCCGCCGCCAATGCCTGGTATTCGTCGCTGCGCATCCACGCTTGATCTTCAGACGGTTCTTTGTATTGGAAACAGTTGTTCGCATCCAAACCGACGCCCGGAATGGCCAAGTAGCGGGTTCCCATCAACTGGGGAATCAGCCCCCAGACGTAGACCATGTTTGGGACAACCGCGTCCCACCCGAATTGCTTCGTCGCGACACGAACGGCTTCGAAAGCCTTTTCATAATCCTGGGTCACGTCTTGGCACGTCATGCCGGCGATCGTTGCCGTGGCTTCGGCCACGAATGGCCGGATCGGGATGCGGTCCGGTGTGCCGTTGGCCATCGCGACGCGATAACGCTGCAGTCTTTCTGCATAAGAGTCATCGTTCATGGTGCTACCTACGCCGCCCCCAGAGCAAATCTTGGATCCCTTTGTAGCGATCGACCAAACGGTTTCGAAACCCGATCGGTCATCACCGCTATTGTCGCGATGCAAGATTTGCCGCGTGGCAGTGGGCGACCACGAAGTGACGCATTTTTGCCGCATCAGGACGACATGTCGCACCGATCACTCGGTCGCAACCTTCAACCTTGCGGCGTGACGCTTTCGCGATAGTCGTTGAGACGTCGTACGGCATCATGCAGTCCCGGACGCTCGCTTAACCCATCGCCGAAGAAGCCCTGTTTGACGCCGGCGTTTCCGAAACCTTTGCTGGTGTCCACTGGATTGCACCAGAAGACGCCCAGGATGTAATCCGTGTCCAACGCGGCTTTGACATAATCGACGTAGGCTTCACCCGCGGCCACTGAGTCATCCGCGATCTTCCACATCCGAACGTCTTTGTCCCCGTCCTTGAAACGGATCGCAAAGTCACAAATCAAGATCGGCTTTCCGGTCAACTGAAAAACCTTGTCGAATTCGTCTTTGGGGAACGGCGCCCAAAAATGCGGCTGAATCGCGATTGCATCGACATATGGCAACATTTCTTTGACGACACCCGGGTCCAACGTATTGAATGCAAACCGATCACCGAAGATCAAATGATCAGGGTCATATTTGCGGTTCGCTTCGCCGATCACGCGAAAATACTGCCCAGCGATGCGGCACAAAAACGCTTGATCGCGGGCCTGTCCATCATCACCATCCCAGTTCGCCACAAAAGCGTCATAGACATTGCGTCCCGGTGAATCGCCAGGCAGATCACGCATGAAGTCCACCCAATTCTTTCCGGTCGGATTGTCCAGCGGCCAGGCCCCCAGATCCGTCCAGCAGTAACCGATGACGTTGTGCGGATTGTCGCGACTGCGTTGACAACTGGCTTTCACACCACGCTGAAGCTTCGCCTGTACCGCCGGGTCAAAGATGTCGACGAACCGAATGTTATCCTTCCCACGGTACATGGAAATGGGAACCAAATGATTCCAGCTTTCCAAGTAGGGCATATCCGCCCGCAATGCGTCGGGACACCCGTAACCATAGGCATTAAACCCCAGACGTTTGCACGCGTTGGAGATCACGGAGTAGTCAAACGTCGCACGGTTGGTCCCCATGTGCGTGATACCGTGTGCAAAGAACGGATCACCGTCTGGCCCAACCAACCAATGCCGTCCGTTGATTTGCGTCAAACCAATGGTTTGCGGTTCATCGTGTTGTGCGTGCAAGGTCGGCGAACAAAGGATGACGAGTAAAAGCACGTGAGCCAATTTCATAGCACTTGTCGCCTTCGTCGACGTGAAACGTTTCCAACCGGATGAATCGACCAATGTACCATCGTTCCCATCCCCGCGGCTGTGTTAGCCCATCGACAAGTGTTCGATTCCGTTGTCCATCGACGGGCCCCGGCCCCCACATCGCGAATCTGCATGCCGCTTTGCCGGCCAGTTGCCATCCGAAGTGCCGGCTTTGCCGGACCAATCAACACTTGGCGTTTTCGGTCGCATTTGCGTGAATAGGATTCGCGATTGATTGCGTATAGATATCGTAATGAGGGACTCTGTCGCACATCCATTTCCCAACGCACCCATCGACCGATCGATTCATGATGAAACCAGTCAAGCTGTTGTTGCCGATCATGGCCACTGCGCTGTTGTTTTTACATCCCGTTTGCGTTGCACAGCACAGAAACACCGAGTCCGGAAATTCAATCCGCAAAAGATCGGCGAACAAGAAACAGCGGAGGACAACAGAAAAAATCCTGAAAGAATTCCCGCCGGTGGATGGTCGCTGGACCGTCGGGCGGGCCAACGCATGGTATGCGAAACAACCTTGGTTGGTCGGATGCAACTATTATCCCGCGACGGCGATCAATCAAATCGACATGTGGCAGTCGTCGACGTTTGATCCGGAACAGATCGACAAAGAACTCGGTTGGGCCGAAGACATCGGCATGAATACCCTGCGGGTCTACTTACATGATTTGGTCTGGGACGATGACGAAGAAGGCTTCTACGGACGCATGGACCAGTTCTTGGACATCTGCGGAAAGCACCAGATTCGGCCATTCTTCGTATTCTTTGACGACTGTCACTTTCCGACTCCCGAGTTGGGACCGCAACCGTTTCCGGTCAAGCGTTATCACAATTCGGGTTGGCGAAACTGTCCGGCGCGCGATCTGGCGGTCAGGTTTGCTGAGGGAAATGCAACCGTCGAAGAAGTCGCACGTTTGCGCGGATACGTCCAAGGCACGATGCGACGCTTTGCCGATGACGATCGCGTCCTGTTTTGGGAACTGTACAACGAACCGGGGCGCGGCAAAGGCGAATCGGGGGACATGGCCAAACAACAGGGCTCGAAAACCAGCATGGGTGATCGGTCCAACCGCTTGGTGCACCAAGCCTGGGTGTGGGCAAGGGAAGTCAATCCGTCACAACCCATCACCAGCAACTCGGCCGGCAGCGTGGGCGTCGGGAACATCGCCATCAATCGTTCCAACGCGGACATTCATTCCATTCACAGTTACAGCCCGCCGGCGCAACTAGAAGAACTGATCCTGGATTACAAAAAAGACGGCCGACCGGTCATCGTCACCGAGTGGCTGGCGCGGACTCGTGGCAGCCGCGTCCAAGATTGCTTGCCGGTACTGAAGAAACACAACGTCGGCGCGGTCAATTGGGGATTCGTATCCGGAAAGTCGGGAACGATCTGGCCGTGGGAAAGTCGCAAAGGCAAAGACTTGGTTGCCGAACGTCGTGATGGCAACGTGGTGGCCCCCGGCGAAGCCTTTCCGGAACCGGAGTTGTGGTTCCACGATTTGTTGCGTGCTGATGGAACGCCGTTTGACGCTGAAGAGATTCAGTTTTTCAAAAAACTGACCGGCGTCCAATCGAAACCCGATTGATCGGCGTGCGATTGCCGCATTGTATCAACGAAATCGCTGAATTGGATCGCCCGTGGGTGCCGGTTTTCGGCGACACGCATCACAAGGACTGGGACAAGTATCGCTTGCCGCCGGGATCACGTCACGGATGCATGTTGCCGATTTCCATGTCGCAGGATCGGGCACTGCGCAAGGCCTTCGCCCTCGACCGAAGCGGACCGAATTGATGTGATTCGCCGGATCGACCTCGGTCAACCGATGTCGGGTAAATCCCACCCTTTTCGACGTGGACGATCCAGCAACGCGTTGGCTTCGTCATCGTTGGGAAATGTTTCCTTTTCGGGGTCCCACTGCAGACGCCGTCCCAGCATGCGGGTGATCACGATCAGGTGGCTGATCGAGGCCGTGCGATGTCCGATTTCCACATCCGCATTGGGTTTTTCGCGTGAACGGATACAGTCAAACCAGTTGTCGACATGGCCGCGTGCGATCAAGTCGTCGCCTTCCCATTTCGCCGCTAGTTCCGGATCCGGCGGATCGGATACGAAGTCTGGTGGGTTGGTAGTGTACTTGTTGCGATTGATTTCCATCTTGCATTTCGAACCGGTGAACACGGCACCCAACTGAGGACCACGTCTTGGTTCTTTGTCCGGGAAGCTCAGTCTCACTTGAACTCCGTTGGCATAACGAAAATCCACGCGTGCTTGCGGGCCTTCATCCACCGGCCAAAATTCGACAGGGCCGGTTTCATCGGCTCCCAGCGCGTACTGCACCATGTCGTAGGCATGGGCGCCCATTCCGGTTACCTGCGAATTGGCATAGTCACGCCAATTGCCCCACCAGCGTCCATTCTTGACCGTCCAGTGCTGGAACAATTCGTGATGAAACGGATGCACCGGAGCTTGTCCCTGCCATAGATCCCAGTTGACGCCTTGGGGAATCGGTTCGGCGGGCAAACCTTTGGCGGGATACGGATTGGGGCCTCGAAAGTTGACACATTCGACGGCTCGGATGTCACCGATCCCACCGTCCCGCACGAACTCGCATGCGAACTGGTTCATTTCCATCGTTCGCTGTTGGGTGCCCGTCTGAACGACTCGCTGGTATTTGCGTGCCGCATCAACCAGGGCACGACCTTCGCGCAGGTACAACGACAGCGGCTTTTCGCAATACACGTCTTTGCCGGCTTGGCATGCAAGAATGCTGGCCAACACATGATGGTGATCGACGGTCGCCACCATCACCGCGTCGATGTCTTTCTGATCAATCAGTTTGCGATAGTCTTGATAGACCCGCCAATCGGCCTGGTTCTTCTTCGTCACTTCATCGGTTTTGCGAAGATCCGCGTCACAGATCGCCACGACGCGTCCCGAATTCGGGATATTGCGGGTCAATTGATCCCCACGCATGCCCATGCCAATGATGCCCACATTGATTCGGTCATTGGCACCGGGTGATGAATCCGATGCCAACACATGCCGCGGAATGATGGTGGGAACGGCCAAGGCCGCCGAAGCCGTCATGGCCGCCCGCTTGATGAAACTTCGTCGGCTAGGACCAGGATTGCATTTGGCATTCATCCGAAAAACCTTTTGTAAAGCGGATGGGCCAAAACTTGCGGGTGCCACGAACGGCAGGCAGGAATCGGCCCCAGTGTTGCTGGGTTGTCAGGCCACCTGCACCGCCGCGGCGCGTCGGTCAGCTTTCGTCACCTGACAATAGGTAGGCGATCAAATCACGGATCTCATCGGCTGTCATCGTGTCCAAAAGACCGCTGGGCATGATGGACGACATCAATTCGCGACGTTCTTCGATGTCATCTTTATCGACGAAGAAGATGACGCCATCGTTTCCAACGTAGGCTTGTTTTTGTCCTTCACGACCGACGACCAACCCGGTCAATATTTCACCGTCCAGCGTCAACAATTGTTGTGGGCGATAATACGGTGCCATTTCCGCGTTGGGATTGACGATGTGCTTCAACAGCCAATCCCGATCAATATCGCTTTGCCGATGAATGGTTGAAAGGTCCGGACCGATTTGATTGCCGCGGCCATTCATCGCATGGCACTTGTAGCACCCGCCCAACGCGGTGTGGAAAAACAATCGGCGTCCCACGGCGACGTCCCCCTGACCCGCGGCGGTGTCGACCAGTGCCTGCCATCCCGACAAGTCGTCGACATCCGGCTTGGGATCAAGTTTGCGCTGAGCCAGCCCTTGGGCGACCAGTGTTCGTTTCGCTTCGGCCGACACCGCGGCATCCGCGTCCTCGGTCAATCGTTGCAACAGATCGTCGAAACCCGTCGAATCCACCAACCCGGCGATCGCATCGGCACGCGTGACCGAATCGATGGAATCGTCTGCGGCAACGTCGGCAAGCACTTTCGCACGATCCGGTTTCGGATGCAGTGCCAGCGAACGAACCGCTTCACGTTGGACGGACGGTACATCCGATTGGACAAGCGTTCCCAGGATCTTCACGGTCAGGCCAGGATGATCCGCGCGGATGTTTCGCAGGGCGAGCGATCGTAGGGAAGTTGGCTTGAGCGGATCGACCGCCAAATCCAGCAGCGTTTGATCCGGTGAAAATTCTTTCCCGTCGCCTTCGCTAATCGCCGCCAACGCCGCCACGATCGATCGCAGATCACGAGGCCGCAGATCGCCGCGTTCAAGGGTGCGTTGCAAGTCCGACCGATACTGGTCCAGACCTTCGTCGGCGATCCATTTGATGCCGACAAATCGGACGTCCGAATCTGGGTCGTTCAACAATGATGGGATCGCTTCGATGAAGCGTCCCTGGTGTCCCCGACCGTTGTCGATCCGCTTCAGAGCCACCGCATAGCTCGCCTTGGCAGTTGCACTTTCGAAATGCTGCCACCCCATCGGATCAAGCAAATCGGGCGTCGATACCAACGATGCAATCGCTCGGGTTTGTGCATACGGATCGTCGCTGGCTAGACGTCCCATCGCGTCATCGAACGAAAGCGTCGAACCATCGTCGCCGCGCGGGCGTGGGGCCAGATCCACGGGTTGCTTCAACTTCACACGCCAGATTCGACCGTGCCCGTGAACGGGATACGAGATCTTGACCCAGTCGGTGAAATACAATTCCGTCCGGTCGGGCGAATAGGCAAAGTGCACCGGCCGAAAATCATCTGGACCGCTTAGGAATGGTTCGCGCGAGGCAACGAAAGATTCCCCCTTGGGCGTCAAACCATGCAGATCGACACGATTGTCGGTCCACGAAGCACTGAGCAATTGCCCGGGGCCATAAGAAATTAGTCCACAAGCGGCTTCGCCCAGCGCCCCGATCATGCCCAGTGTTCCGGGGTTCTCGCCGTACCAACACACCAGTGGATGTCGCCCCGAACGACCGTACCGATATTCATAACCAAAGTCGGCCCCAGGGATGACATGCAACAAACGATTGGGCGGGGTCGCGTTGGGATCGTTGTCAGTCGAAAACAGATTGCCTTTCAAGTCGTACGCCATGCCGAACGCGTTCCAATGCCCGGTCGACAGACGTTCCAGTTGGCTGCCGTCGGTTCGACATCGGTAAGTTGAACCGCCCTCGGCACCACCGGAAAGCTCCGTTCCATCGGAACCGATGAATCGGTAATCCGCACCCAAGTTTTCACCGAACCCGAACGCCAACCAATCGGGCTTGGCCGGATCAATCGCCAGTCCGCCCACACCGTTGTGCGGGTAATCGCCATCGGTTTCGCAGACGACCAACTTCTCCGGATCCCCGTCGGCGGTCGCTTTGTCTGCGGCGTTGGGAAAACGGCCGATGAACCATCGCGTGCTAACGTACAAATGTCCGTCGGGACCGAACAGCAAATCGGTGCTGAAGGTGTGGCCTTCATAGAAAACCGACCGCTTGTCGGCGATGCCGTCCGAATCGGTGTCTTCGAACACCAAAATTCGATCCTTGTCGGGACCCTTGTAGTTTGTTTCGCGTTTGTGCGTATGGTTCTCTTGAACGAACACACGACCGTCGGGCGCAACAGCGATTCCCACCGGAGTGACAATCTGTGGATGCGAAGCGAACAGAGTCACTTCTTCAATGCTGGGGTGATGAATCTCCAGATCGAAATGGGTCGGTTCGTCCGAACCCCAAATCGCGTCTTCTTCCGCCGCCAGATCGCTGACCAGAAACGTGACAGTCAGTAAGACGAGGCAGCCACGCGTGGCGGCACCAAGGAATCGGTTCCAAATCATCGAACGAATGGTGGGGTGAAGGGATGGAAATCGGATCATCTGCAAGGGACGGAGCAAGGCCACACGGCGACGGGTCGTGTCCGTGGGCGACGGCGATGGGTCCGCTATTTCAATTCCTTGCGAAGCGGTTCGTCGACAACCATCGCTTCGGGAAAATCGGCGGACTTGACGCCATCGCGTTTCCGAAGCCGCTTGTTTTGCTGGCGTCCGCGCGGTGGGTTCAGCGGAATTTCCATGCCACCCAAATCGTCCATCATGTCGTACAAGCGTGTTTGCATCTGCTGCTTGACGTCCGCGTACTCGGGATCATAGATCAAATTGTTTTGCTCCATTGGATCCGCTTGGATGTCAAACAATTCATCGGTGTCCCAAAGACCGTAGTAGGTCGTGTATTTGTACCGATCGCCGCGCAATGAAAAGTGCGTCGGCGTTTGCGGATAGTTTTGTTCCCAGTAGTAGACGTACAAAAAGTAGTCTCGCCAGGGAATTTCTTGGCCCAACGCCAGAGGCAGAAAACTTTGGCCGTCCATGTAGGAAGGCTTTTCCAACCCCATCGCCTGCATCACCGTCGGTGCGATGTCGATGTTGGCGACCACTTCGTCGACGACCGTGCCGGCGGGCAAAATTTCCGGACACTGCATCAACATCGGAACCCGACTGGACGTCTCGTAGGCGACTCGTTTGTCGATCAACCCGTGTTCGCCAAACATGTAACCGTTGTCGCCCATGTAGATGACCAGGGTTTCGTCATGGATCCCAAGGTCTTTCAGCTGCTGCATGACCGAACCGATGCTGTCGTCGACCGAGCGCAATGCTTCGCAATAACTTTTGTAGAACGCCTCCACCGGACTGCCGGTATGCAGCGGAAAATCCATCCCGTGCCAACTGTTGCGTTGATCCAACAACCAACGTGGTCGGTTTCGCAAGTTGTCGGTCAACAATACGGACGAGGGTGGCAAAGTGAACGGCAAATCGGCAAGGCTGCTCTTGTATTTCGGTTCGGGTGTGAATGGACCGTGCACCGCTTTGTGCGACAGGTACAAAAAGAACGGCTGGTCCGCATCGGCATTGTCTTTGATAAAGTTCACCGCCTTATCGGTCAAAACGGTGGTGATGTAACCGTCCTGGGGAACACGCTTGCCGTTTTCGTTGATCGTGTAATTCGGACCGGGCGGATAGTATTGGCCTTGTCCTTTGAAGCTGAACCAATAATCAAAACCGGGCCGTGGGTCATCGTTGGCACTTCCCATGTGCCACTTGCCGATGAACCCCGTTTTGTAGCCAGCTTTCTGGAGGTACTGTGGGAAGAACACGGTGCCATCGGGAACGGCACGCTGGTTGTCGATCACGCGGTGCCGAAACGTGTACAACCCGGTCAGGATCGACGCACGGCTTGGCGAACACAGCGAAGTGGTGACGAACGCGTTCTTCAGATGCACGCCGTTCTTTGCCATCGCATCCATGTGTGGCGTTTTCGCCAACGGATGGCCCATGAAGCTCATCGCATCGTATCGATGATCATCGGAAAGGATGAACACGACGTTGCGCGGCGTGACGTCGTCCATTCGCTTGGGAACAATCGTCTGGGGAACCGGCACCACGTCAGCAGCGACCCGATTCGGTGCCGGGGAAGACGACGCAACGGCAATACCGACAAAAAGCAGTGAGAAACAAACTCGGTTCATATCGTTTCCGAAGGGATCCGGAATTGGGGGGGGCACGGGGAAGAAGCGTTGCATATCCAGAATGGTAATCGCTCCATCGGTTGTCGTGTTCGCGGTGGCGTCATACGACAAGCCATGTCGGATCGCTGAATCCACTCGGGCATGCTTGCTGAAACCTTTTCGCCCTCACTTTCGCACGCCGGATGGGCGAATGATTGCAACGTTTGGACATTTCATGAACTGGTGCTCGTCCGAATCACCATCCGGTCCGACTCGCCACGCTGGGCACACGACTGCGAAGAATCTTCGATTTGATCTGTGATATGAAACTGAATTTGATGCGATGTAGATCGCTGACTGCCGCAGTTGCAGTGATGCTGTTCGTGTTTGCCTTGTCCACCTGGGCGGAATCGCCAAAGCCGACGGAAACGTCCGGGCGTTCAATGCCACAGGGCCCATTGGGCGACGTCGTCCGACTGGGGCAGACGATCGTCAACGAAACAGGCACGCACCCATTATCAAAGTCATACGTAGGCAATGCGTTGTCATGTCGTTCCTGTCACCTGAACGGGGGAACGCATCCCAAGGCCGCCTCGTTCTTGAACATCGCCACGGCGTATCCGGCGTGGTCCCCCCGAGAGCAACGCGTGATCACTTTGGAAGATCGTGCGTTGAATTGCTTCATGCGCAGCATGAATGGGACTCGGCCGCCCAACGGCAGCGAGGTGTCGGTCGCCATCACGACTTACATCACTTGGCTGTCAAAAGGTGAAGCGATGGGGATGAATCCATCGCGTCCGCTGGGGCCAAATCATGTCCAGCCACTAACGATTGATCCGTCGACCGCGGATCGGGAACGTGGTGAAACACTGTACGCCGATCATTGCGCGTACTGCCACGGCGACGCGGGCGAAGGCAGCGACGATGGTCCACCGGTGTGGGGTGACGAATCGTACAACGACGGCGCCGGTTTGGCACGTAACGCGAAACTGGCATCGTGGTTGAAAGTGGCGATGCCTTTGGACGATCCCTACTTGACTGAACAGCAATCGTTGGACGTCGCGGCGTATATCAATTCGCATTCGCGACCGAAGTTCATCTTAGAAGAACACTTGCCCACTCCCGATCGAATGGGCGAATACAACGGGCAAGAACCGCCGAAATGACCCAAACGGTTTCGGCGTTACGATTCGCTAGCCAAGTGCTTTCTTGGAAACCGCGATGCGTTTGCGGTCCACATCCACCTCCAAGACCTTGACTCGGACCACGTCGCCGACCGAAACCACATCGGATGGATCATCGACGAACTGATTGGCCAATTGAGAGATGTGGATCAAACCATCTTGATGCACACCAAGATCGATGAATGCGCCGAAGTGGGTGACATTCGTGATGACGCCTTCCAACACCATGCCTTCCCGCAGGTCATCCATCGATTGCACCGCATCATCGAATCGTGCGACCTTGAACTCACTACGCGGATCGCGTCCGGGCTTGCCCAGTTCCGCGATGATGTCACGGATGGTCGGGATACCGAAGCGATCATCGACAAACGATTCGGGTTGCAGTTTTTGGCTCAGCGTTGCGTTACCCACCAGACTGTTCAGGTCAGCCTTCAGCTCGCGCGCCATGCGCCCGACCACCGGATAACTTTCCGGGTGAACGGCGGAATTGTCCAGCGGTTCATCGCCACCACGGATGCGCAGGAATCCGGCGGCTTGCTGGAACGCCTTTTTGCCCAGCTTCGGGACCTGGACCAATTCTTTGCGGTTAGAAAATCGCCCGTTGGCGTTTCGATACTGCACGATGTTCTCGGCCAACTTGGGACCGATACCCGCGACACGTGACAACAACGGAACACTGGCCATGTTCAAGTCCACGCCGACGCGGTTCACACAGCTTTCGACCGTACGGTCCAAACACTTTCGCAATTGCGTTTGGTTGACGTCGTGTTGGTACTGGCCGACCCCGATCGATTTGGGATCCGTCTTGACCAGTTCAGCCAGCGGGTCTTGCAGACGTCGGGCAATGCTGATCGCACCGCGGACGGTGACATCCAAATCGGGAAACTCTTTGCCCGCCAATTCGCTGGCCGAATAGATCGACGCGCCCGATTCACTGACCATGACTTTGGTCAC
The DNA here is from genome assembly GCF_007752935.1 of Crateriforma conspicua. Taxonomy (NCBI): domain Bacteria; kingdom Pseudomonadati; phylum Planctomycetota; class Planctomycetia; order Pirellulales; family Pirellulaceae; genus Crateriforma; species Crateriforma conspicua. The sequence goes on from NZ_CP036319.1 coordinate 4,123,560, forward strand.
CGACAGTTTGTGATCGCGGATCAATTGGCCCACGAACGCATCGGTTTCGCGTGAGGCGGTGCCGTTGCCGATCGCAATCAGTTCGACACCGTGTTTTTGGATCAATCCCAGTAGTTTTGCTTCCGCGCCGGAGGTGTCCGACTTCGGTGGTGTCGGATAGATCGTCGTGTTTTCGAAGAACTTTCCGGTCCCATCGACCACCGCGACTTTACAACCGGTGCGGAACCCCGGATCGATACCGATGGTCACACGCGGGCCGGCGGGCGGGGCCATCAGCAGTTCGTTCAGGTTCTTGCCGAAGACTTCGATTGCTTCCTGATCGGCATTTTCCTTTAGCATTTGCAAGACGGTGGACTGCGTCGCAGGCTGCAACAAACGCACAAAGCAGTCTTCGGCGGCATCGGCCAACTCGGCCGCAAACTCGAACGAGCGATTCCGCAAGAATGTCGAACGGAGGTGTGCGATCGCACGATCGTCCTCCATCTGCAAACCGATCCGCAGCACGCCTTCGGATTCGCCACGCAACATCGCCAGCAATCGGTGCCCCGGGATTCGGGCAGCCGATTCCGATCGATCCAAATACGCTTCGTACTTTTCAGCCTCGTCCTTCTTGCCGCGTTTCACCGCCGATGTGATCTGGCCGTACTTTGTCCCCTTTTCCACCATCCATTGGCGGACCGACGGGTCTTCACTCCACTGTTCGGCGACGATGTCCAGCGCTCCGGCCAACGCAGCATCGGCATCGGGCACATCGCGTTGGGCGTCAACGAAGTCTTGCAGGACTTGCGATTTCGACTTGGGCAACCGCGTTTGCTTCAACAGCAAATCGGCCAGCGGTTGCAGACCTTTTTCCCGAGCAATCGTCGCTCGTGTACGCCGTTTGGGTTTGTACGGCAGATACAACGCTTCGAGTGCACGCATGTCGTTGCACTGTTCAATTTGTTTTCTGAGTTCAGCGGTCAGTGCGCCCTGTTCATCGATCGTCTTCAGCACCGTCGCCTTGCGAGCCTGCAGGGCGATGTGTCGTTCCAACGCGTCTTCGATCGCACGCAAGGCGATTTCGTCCAGACCGCCGGTGGCTTCTTTGCGATACCGGGCGATAAAAGGAATCGTGTTGCCTTCTTCCAACAACTCGATCACCGCAGCGACCTGGTGTTCGGGAAGATTCAATTCACGAGCAATCGATTGCATGGGTCGACCAGCGAAACAAATGGACGGGAAATATCACAGTCAGATCCAGCCAATGGGATAGCGACCCGGGCAATGTGGTGCCAATCGCAAATTTCAGTTTCAAAGCAGCGGGCTGGCCAGACGGAGCGAATTTTCCAAAAAACGTTCTTTGAAACCACGTTGTGCAAATTGTTCCGGATCCAAACGATCGGAATCGTCCAGATAGGTTTGCTGTAACTGACGGATTTCCGCGGCGAAATTCGAATCGTAAATGTACAACGCGACTTCGTAATTCAACCAGAAGCTGCGCATGTCCAGATTCACCGTTCCGAACATCGCGTGTTGGCCGTCCACGGTGATCGCTTTGGTGTGCAGCAAGCCATCCCGGTACAGATAGACTTCGATGTCGTGGTCCAACATGTCTTGGAAATAAGACCGGCTGGCGTAACGCGTCAAAAACGAGTCGACCTTTTCCGGCACGATCAATCGCACCGTCACACCGCGGGCCGAAGCCCCGTTCATCGCCCGCAACAGCGATTCGTCGGGAACCAAGTACGGCGTCGTCAGCACGATTTCTTCTCGTGCGGTATTCAACAGCGTCAAGATCATCTGTAACTGGGCATCGCCCGATTGGCCGGGCCCCGACGGGATCACTTGCAGATCCGAAGGCCCGTCCGGTTCGATCAATCGCAATTTGGCACGTTCGACCAGTTCGGCCAATGGCGTCCCGGATTCTAGATTCCAATCGCCGATGAACACCGCGGCCAACAGGGCGACGGCGGAACCTTCCAAGCGGGCCATCGAATCCACCCACTGACCGACGCCGGCGTCTTGCTTGAAAAACCGCGGGTCGACCAGGTTCATGCTGCCGGTCCAGGCGATATGACCATCAACCACGACAATCTTGCGATGCAGTCGTAAATCGGTACGGCCGACGAAGGTTCGAAACAGTCCGACGGGCAGGGCGGCGTGCAATTGAACGCCGGCGTCACGCAAACGCTGGGGCTGGTCCGTTTTCCACCAAGGCCGAGCCCCCAAGGCATCGATCAACACGCAACAGTGAACGCCACGACCGGCCGCGTGGATCAGGGCCTCCAGGACATCGTCGGCCAAACCGCCAGGATGCCAGATGTAGAACTCCATCAGCACGCTGAATTCCGCTTGATCGACATCGCGAGCGATCGCTTGCAGGATCTCATCGGTCTTGCTGAACAAGCGATGACGGCTGCCCCGCACGGTCGGGAATCCGACCAGCCGACGACCGATCTGGTCCATCCCACGTAGCCCCGGCGTGTGATCGTCCCAACGGATGTTCGTCAGTCCTTCCACGGCAGCGGTTTCCGCGACGCGACGATAGTTTTCCCGCAAGCCCTGGAATCCGGCACGACGCCGACGTCCGATGCGTCGTTCACCGACCATCAAGTACAACGCCGAACCGAACACGGGAGTCGCCAAGATCAACAGAATCCAGGACAGCGCCACGCCGGTCGCGGGCCGATTCATGATCACGCGAACCGACAACGCGGCCACCACGGTCACGTGTGTGACGACGGCCCACGTCGAAGCGTGCAAAAGAAAGTCGCTCAACCGAATGTTCCTTTACCGAGATCGGCATCAACAGAAACGCAGATCGCCAGATCGATGGAAGCGAATCGTGTTAGCGCGGCACGAAACGAATGGCCGCAACCACCGGCAAGTGGTCCGATGGGAAACGTCCACCGACTTGGTCGCCAAACGTGACGTGACGACGGACTTGGACATCGGACGTGACGAAAATGAAATCGATTCGTCGTCCATCTTCCACCTCGCGAAAACCCGACCATGTCGAATCGGGCCCTCGGTGCGGCGTTTGAGTGATGGTCCGTGCATCGGCCAAAAGTGATTCGTCATCGTCATCGGTGATGATCTGGTACGGCCGGCTGTCGGGCAGACAGTTGAAATCGCCGGTGACGACGACCGGATAATCTGCGGCGAATTGCTGTGCGGTCGTGCGAATGATCTTCGCGCTTTCGATACGGGACTGGGGTCCACGATGGTCAAAGTGGGTGTTGATCATCCAAAACACGCCGCCCGATTTTTGATCGCGAAACTTGACCATGGTCATCAGGCGGGTGATCGCCGCATCCCAACTCTTGCTGCCGGGGACATCGGGGGTTTCCGACAACCAAGCGACCTTTGTTTCCAACAACTTCAACCGATCGGCACGATAAAAGATCGGACAGAACTCGCCACCCTGCTGACCGTCGTCGCGACCGACACCGAACCATTGGTATTCGTCCAGGCGGCCTGCGAGGTCTTGAATCTGTTCCTGGCGAGCTTCCTGCAGACCGACCACATCCGCGGACTGGCGAATTCGATCGGCCACCATGTCGATACGATGGGGCCACGCATCGGCGCCGTCTTTGGGGTTGTTGTAGCGAATATTGAACGTCATCACCCGCAGATCGCTCGGGTCGTCCCCGGTCGCGGACTGCCGCGTTTCTTCGGCGATGGCGGCACAGGAATATAGTGCAAGCGCCAGCGAGACACAGACCAAACACAACGCGGGGAATCGAAGCGATATCGTCATGGGATCAATCGTTAAGGCGGGGCTGTTTTGGGGATTCTTCGACGAACCCACCAATCATAAGTGATCTGTTCCCATCGACACGACCAGGACGGATGAACACGCGGACACGCAGCGTCACGTGATCCGCATACACGTTCTTGCACCGGAGATCCAGCGGCTGGCGTCTAGGGTTTGCGGACACCTAGGCGTAGACGACTTTGCCGGTGCCATCTTGGATACGGCCGATCGTGTGGGTTTCGAATCCCGTTTCATTCAATCGGTTGGCGATGCTGGACGCATAGAAATCGCTGACCACCAATGCCATCCCGATGCCCATGTTAAAGACGCGGCGCATTTCGGACGTGTCCACTTTGCCGGTTTGCTGCAGCCACTGGAACACCGGTGGTACCGGCCAGGCCTTGGCATCGATCACGGCGTCGACGTTGGACGGCAAGACACGATCCAGGTTTTCTTCGATCCCGCCGCCGGTGATATGGGCGATCGCGTGCAGGACTTGCTTGACCCGATACTGGGACTGGATCGCACGAATGGCGGGCGTATAGATACGTGTCGGCGTCAAACAAGCATCGGCCAGCGTCTGGCCGCCCAAGCCGTCGGGGCTGGCGTCCCAATCCAGGCCCGCGTCTTTAATGACTTTGCGGACCAGGGAAAATCCGTTGCTGTGCAGCCCGGACGAAGCGATCCCCAAGACCACGTCGCCCGCGGTGACGGTGTGACCATCGATCAATCGTTTCCGTTCGACCACGCCGACCGCAAAACCGGCCAAGTCGTAGTCATCGTCGCCGTACATGTCGGGCATGATCGCGGTTTCACCACCCAGCAGTGCCATGTCGCCGGCGACGCAACCGTCGCTGATGCCCTGGACGATCTGCTCCAACCGTGCCGGGTCGTCGCGTCCCATCGCGACGTAGTCCAGAAAGAACAGTGGCTCGGCACCAGTGCACAACAGATCATTGACGCACATGCCGACCAGATCGATGCCGACGGTATCGTGGCGGCCGGTCGTTTGCGCGATCTTCAGCTTGGTCCCCACGCCATCGGTGCCACTGACCAGAACGGGATCCGAATAATTGCGTGCGAACAGTCGCCCGGCAAAATCCAGACGAAACAGTCCGGCGAATCCGCCGTCGCTGGGGATGACTCGCGGCGAAAACGTGCGGTGCATCAGCCGCGGCAATCGGCTCATCGATTCGGCGTAGACATCCAGGTCGACGCCGGCGTCTTTATAGGTGGCGGCCATGGGACGGATTCGGATTCTTTGACGTGACTGACACAAGGGGGCCCGGACGGCGGCCGCAGCAATCATGGTGGAACGCGGCGTCGCGATGGAGCGACATCGGGCTGTGCCGGCAAATAATTCGGCCGGTGGACCAAAATTTTGGCGGATTCAAAAATTCTGATCCGCCGCATCTTCAGGCCTTCGGCCGCATACTTTGCACCGACGGCCGGGCCGCTGGCAACAGCATGGCTTGTCCAGGGCGGCAATAACAGGTGGTGCACGTCACTTGGGGCGGATCCGGCGACCTTGCCATTGGATCCGGTGGGACCGCTGGCGTGGGACGGGAACTTTTGACGATTCTGACCGTGGTGAGGGACCCGCGACGGAGCGGAACGGCCGGGTCTTCGGGGGTGAATCCACGGTTGCTATGCTGCGATGGACGGCATCGACCTGTCACCGCGTGCCATCCAGGCTTGCAGTTTCCAATGTTCCGCTTTGCGTCAGCCGTTCCGAACTCTGCCGCCGGTGGGCTTGGAACTGTTTGTGCGATGTGGACGGCACGTGGCGACACCGCAATGCCCGACCGCTTTGTTTTTCCGTCCAATTTCGAGGGAGGTTTCTTCGCCCACCCGCACCAACCATCGATTGATCGAAATCACCGTTGGCCACTGAAGTCCGTGATGCCGAAGCGCCACCGTCGCATCGATCGGCAAAGTCGACCTGTTCGAAGATCTTTTGCCGACCGACGACGTTTTCGCATTCGATTTGCGCTCCAGGGGCCACCGACAAAAAGCCTGCGGCCGGCCGACCATTTTCGCCCGGTCCCTTAGGCAGTGGTAGGTTTCGATTGACCACTGAAACAGCACGCCGCCGTCGGCCCGGGGAATGATTCCCGATGCGTCGGGGCGTGCGGATTGCGATATGTATCGGAGAAACCGCAACATGCTCATGCGACAGCCTTGTCCCGACCTGCAGTTCACCTACCAAGCACCTTATGGGGCTCACCTGACGGAAAAGGGAGTCAAGTTTTCGGTGTTCAGCCGATCGGCGACCGAGATGCGGTTGCTGTTGTACAACAAGGTCAACGACCGTGAACCGGCTGAAATCATCGACTTCGACCGCGACACCGATCGTTGGGGTGACATTTGGAGTCTGAACGTTCCGGGTCTGGAAGCTGGACAGCTTTACCACCTTCAAGCCAGCGGCCCGTTTGATCCGGCCAACGGTCAGCGATTCGACGCTTCGGCGCGTTTGATCGACCCCTTTGCCGGTGCATTGGCGGGAACCTTTCAAAAGTCCAAAGACGGCGTGATCCGTCCGCCCAAGTGTGTCGTTGTCGACGAACGCTTTGACTGGGAAGGCGACCGGCACTTGCGTCACGAGATGTCCGAAACGGTCATCTATGAAATGCACGTCCGCGGATTCACCCGCAGCCGCACCGCCAAGGTCAAATGTCCCGGCACTTACTTGGGCGTGATTGAAAAGATCCCGTACCTGAAATCGCTGGGCATCACGGCCGTCGAACTGATGCCGGTCCACGAGTTTCCGATTCGTGACATTTGGGGCAACAAGCTGAAGCGGCCCAACTACTGGGGCTATGACCCGATGGCCTTCTTCGCACCGCACCGTGGTTACGCCCACGATGGAACCCCGGGTGCCCAAGTCAACGAATTCAAGCAGATGGTCAAAGCCCTGCACGAAGCCGGGATCGAAGTCATCCTGGACGTCGTGTTCAACCACACCTGCGAAGGCAACGAAAACGGCCCCGTGCTGTCGTTCAAGGGCTTGGAAAACCAAGTCTATTACATCCTGAGCGAAGGCCAGCATTACTGTAACTACAGCGGATGCGGCAACACGGTCAACGGAAACCACCCGGTCGTCCGTGAGATGATCTTTCACTGCTTGCGTCACTGGGTGCACAACTATCACGTCGACGGATTCCGTTTCGACCTGGCCAGCATCTTGTCGCGTGACCGTCACGGCAACTTGATCCCCAATCCGCCGATGGTCGAATTGATCGCCGAAGATCCGATGTTGGCGGACACGAAGATCATTGCCGAAGCTTGGGATGCCGCCGGGGCTTATCAGGTCGGCAGCTTTGGCAACCACCGCTGGGCCGAATGGAACGGTCGTTTCCGTGACGACGTTCGTGGTTTCTGGCGTGGCGACGGTGGAACGCTGGGCGCCTTGGCGACTCGGTTGGCCGGCAGCAGTGACTTGTACCAACACGCCGGGCGGCCGCCGTTCTGCAGCATCAACTTGGTGACCAGCCACGACGGGTTCACCATGAATGACTTGGTGACCTACAAGGACAAGCACAACGACGCCAACGGCGAAGACAACCGCGACGGTGACAACCACAACATCAGCGACAACTACGGCATCGAAGGCCCGACGCGTCGCAAAGGTGTCGTGACGATCCGTGCACGCCAGATCCGCAACATGCTGACCACGCTGTTGTTAAGCCAAGGGGTGCCGATGCTGGTCAGCGGCGACGAAATCCGACGGACGCAAAAGGGCAATAACAATGCGTATTGCCAAGACAACGATGTCAGTTGGTTCGATTGGCGGTTAGTCGAACGCAATGACGACTTGTTGCGTTTCGTCAGCGGGCTGATTCAGTTCCGCCGTGAACAACCGACCGTGCGTCGTCGCGATTTCTTGACCGGACATCCTGTTGACGGCCGCAGCATCCCGGACGTGTCTTGGTACAACGGCAAAGGCAACCCGTTGGATTGGGGGCAACATGAACTGGCGATGATGGCGTACGTCAGTGCTCCGTCTCGAATCGCCGACCCCGAGGGGATCGGTCGCGACCTGATCATGATGTTCAACAGCACCGGTGACGATCGCGAATTCCACTTGCCGGAAATCAGCCGCGGTGTGCAGTGGAATCTGTTCGTCGACACGGCAGCGGAATCGCCGGGCGACATCTTCCCGAACGTTGACGGGCCGATCGCGCCGACCAATCGCATGATCCCGATGCCCTGTCACTCGCTGAAGGTCTACGTCAGCCACACGGCACAGCTGTCGTAAAGGCGGACGCGGCGGGATCGGGCCGGCATCGTTAAACCCTCCCTCCGGGAGGGCCGAGCCCAAGTTTTGAAGTCGCGACTTCACCCGAGGCATTGGCCTCTCGATAGCCCGCAGCTTGAGCGAGGCGATGTCCACATCGCCTTTTCCTCGCTTACGCGTCGGGTTACCAGATAAACGCAACTTCAAAAAGCCTGAGCAAGGCGAGGGCGCGACAACTCTTGGTGTCTGCCGCTGACGCCTGCGGCTATCGCGTTTGCCCCAGCTTTCTGACCGGTCGCCGCCCAACGATCATCCGCCGCCGGCGTCCCATTTCCGGTGCCCCGGCCGCTGCCATGCTGGCATGGCGGAGAAGCCGCCGCGCCCGGCTTGCCCGCTCCCAATTTTTTAAGCCGTTACTCCGCAACGACTTACGGCCACAAAAAAGTTCTCGGCACGGGGTTTGCTTTCCGGGAAGCGAAACTGTGTACGCTGCCACCGGCGGCGTGACCGGTCCGATCGAACCATCCTTTTACACGTCGGCCCCCACCACATTCCGGGTCGGGCGTGTCCCATCACAGACGATACTTCGACAGGAGAAACACGTCGTGGCAAAGCAAATCGTTTTCGACGACGACGCACGCGGGCCGTTGCTGGCCGGCGTCAGTAAATTGGCACGAGCCGTCCGCAGCACCCTCGGCCCGCGGGGACGCAACGCGGTGTTGGACAAAGGCTGGGGATCGCCCAAGGTCACCAAAGACGGTGTGACCGTGGCGGAGGACATCGAACTGGATGACCCCTACGAAAACCTGGGCGCGCAACTGGTCAAAGAGGCTGCCAGCAAGACCAACGATGTTGCCGGCGACGGTACCACCACGGCGACCGTGCTGAGCGAAGAGATCTTTCGCGAAGGCTTGAAAATGGTCGCCACCGGCGCCGATCCCATGGCGCTGACCCGCGGCATCAACCAAGCCGTCGCCACGGTCGCCGACGCGATCAAGGACTTGGCCAAGCCGATCGATGAAAAGAGCAAGAGCGACATCAAGCAGGTCGCCACCATCGCCGGCAACAACGATCCGGAAATCGGTGCCGTGCTGGCCGACGCCTTCACCAAGGTCGGCAAGAACGGTGTGATCACCGTCGAAGAAGGCCGCAGCAACGAGACCTACGTCGACGTTGTCGAAGGCATGCAATTCGACCGCGGATTCTTGTCGCCCCACTTCGTCACCAACCAAGACGACGTCGCCGTTGAACTGGACGACTGTCACATCTTGTTGTTCGAGGAAAAGATCAGCAACAACAAGAAGATGATTCCGTTGTTGGAAGCGATCAGCAAGGCGAAGAAGCCGCTGTTGATCATCGCCGAAGACGTCGAAGGCGAAGCCTTGGCCACGCTGGTCGTCAACAAGATGCGTGGCATTCTGTCGGCTTGTGCCGTCAAAGCCCCGGGCTACGGCGATCGCCGCAAAGCCATCTTGGGTGACATCGCCGTGCTGACCGGCGGCAAGGCCGTCTTCAAAGATCTGGGCATCGACCTGGAAAGCGTGAAGATGTCCGATCTGGGTCGTGCCAAGAAGGTCCGCATCACCAGCGACGCAACAACGATCGTCGGCGGTGCCGGAACCAAGGCCGACATCGAAGGCCGTGTCGCTCAAATTCGTCGTGAAATGGAAGCGACCGACAGCGATTACGATCGCGAAAAGCTGCAAGAACGCTTGGCCAAGCTGGCCGGTGGCGTCGCCCAAATCAACGTCGGTGCGGCGACCGAAACGGAAATGAAGGAACGCAAAGCGTTGATCGATGACGCACGTGCGGCCACCCAAGCGGCCTTGGAAGAAGGCATCGTTCCCGGCGGCGGTGTCGCGCTGCTGCGTTGCCGACCGGCCGTCGAAAAGCTTGAAAAGTCCAGCGAAGGCGACATCCAGTTGGGCGTCCGCATCATCCGCAACATCTTGGACATCCCGTTGCGTTCGATCGCCAACAACGCCGGCGTCCGCGGTGCCGTTGTCGTTAACCGCGTGTCGCAAATGAGCGGTAACGAAGGCTACGACGCCAACAGCGACAGTTACACCGACTTGGTCAAAGCAGGCATTGTTGATCCGGCCAAGGTCGTTCGTACTTCGCTGACCAACGCCGCCAGCGTCGCGGCTTTGCTGCTGACCACCGAATCGCTGGTTTGTGACATCCCGGAAGAAGAACCCGAGGGTGCCGGCGATCACCATGACCACGGCATGGGCGGCATGGACCCGATGGGTGGCATGGGCGGAATGGGAGGCATGGGCGGAATGGGTGGCATGGGCGGCATGATGTAAGCCGTCGGTGATCACTTCGGTGATCCGCCCTGAACCCACCTTTGATCCCGCGGCGAAATCGATCGCCGCGGGCCCCACGGAAAACCAGACAACCAATCAATCCAAACTTACAAATCAATCGATAGGAATTTCCCGATGGCAACCAGCACCAAAATCAACCTGCGTCCCTTGGATGACCGCGTCGTTGTCGAGCCCAGCGAAGCGGAAGAAACCACCGCCGGCGGCATCGTTCTGCCCGATTCGGCCAAAGAAAAGCCGCAACGTGGCACCGTCGTCGCGGTCGGCCCCGGCAAGTTGTTGGACAGCGGCGCCCGTGGCGAAGTCAGCGTGGCCGTTGGCGACACCGTGATTTACGGCAAGTACGGCGGCAGTGACATCGAAGTCGACGGTCGCGAAATGAAGATCCTTCGCGAAAACGACATCTTGGCCAAGGTTCTGTGATCCGGCCGGATCGGCCTCGCAATCGTCATTAGGCCGCCGGGCATCGGCGGCCGTCGACCGGGCGATCCAACCTTTCAATTTCCATCGCAATCCAAACACTTCACCAAGGAACCTCAATCGTGGCAAAACAACTTTTGTTCGACGATCACGCACGGGCCCGAATGCTGGCCGGCGTCGACAAACTTGCCAAAGCCGTCGCGACGACCATGGGCCCGACCGGCCGTAACGTGATCGTTGACAAATCGTTCGGCGGTCCGACCGTCACCAAGGACGGCGTCACCGTGGCCAAGGAAATCGAACTGGAAGACCGGTTCGAAAACATGGGTGCCAAACTGGTCATCGAAGTCGCGCAAAAGACCAGCGACTTGGCCGGCGACGGCACGACGACCGCAACCGTGTTGGCTCGCGCGATCTTCAAGGAAGGTCTGCGAAACATCGTGGCCGGCAGCAACCCGACCGCCATCCGTCGCGGTATCGATCGTGGCGTCCAAGCCGCTTGCGATCAACTGCACGAATTGGGTCGACCGGTCAGCGGCAAGGAAGAAGTCGCCCACGTCGGTGCGATTTCCGCCAACAACGATCCGGAAATCGGCAACCTGTTGGCCGATGCCCTGGAACGCGTCGGCAAGGACGGCGTGATCACCGTGGAAGAAGGCAAGTCGCGCAGCACCGAAGTCGATTACGTCGACGGGATGCAGTTCGACAAGGGCTACATTTCGCCCTACTTCATCACCGACCCGGGCACGATGGAAGCCGGTTTGGAAAACGCGTTGGTGCTGCTGTACGAAAAGAAGATCAGCAACATCCGCGACTTGGTACCGCTGTTGGAAAAGACCGCACAGTCGGGTCAACCGCTGTTGATCATCGCCGAAGACGTCGACGCCGAAGCGCTGACATTGTTGGTCGTCAACAAACTGCGTGGCACCTTGAACGTCTGTGCCGTCAAGGCACCGGGATTCGGCGACCGTCGCAAGTCGATGCTGGGCGACATCGCGACGTTGACCGGTGGAACGCTGATCAGCGAAGACCTGGGCATCCAACTGGAAAATGTCACGTTGGATCAACTGGGTCGCGCCAAGAAGGTCACCGTCGACAAGGGTCACACGACCATCGTCGAAGGTGCCGGCAAGCGTGAAGACATCGACAAGCGTGTCGCTCAAATTCGCGCTCAGATCGAACAGACCGACAGCGATTACGACAAGGAAAAGTTCCAAGAGCGTTTGGCCAAGCTTTCCGGCGGCGTCGCTGTGATCAGCGTCGGTGCGGAAACCGAAGCCGAAATGAAGCAAACCAAGGCTCGCTTGGAAGACGCATTGCACGCGACCCGTGCGGCGATCGAAGAAGGCATTCTGCCCGGTGGCGGTGTCGCCCTGGTGCGTTGCCGCGAAGCGGTCGAAGCGGCCAAGAAGAAGGCTCGCGGCGACGAAAAGATCGGCGTCGATATCGTCATGAACGCGTTGGACGCGCCGATGCGTCAAATCGCTGACAACGGCGGAATCGACGGCAGCGTCGTGGTCGACGAAGTCAGCCAAAAGGACGTCAACACCGGTTTCAATGCTTACACCGGCGAATACACCGACATGGTCAAGGCCGGCGTGATCGACCCGGTCAAGGTCGTGCGGACCGCGTTGACCAACGCCGGCAGCATCGCCGGATTGTTGCTGACGACCGAAGCCTTGGTCACCGATTACGACCAAGAAGACAAGGACAAGGTCCCGGTCGAAGGCGTTGTGTCCTAAGTCAGGTCATGCCAATCGCCCCTTGTTGGGACCGTCACACCGCGCGGTCGACACGTCGACCGCCGGTGAACAACGGATGAACCATCTTTCATGGGCCGTGAACCCGCACCGGTTCGCGGCCCTGTTTGCGAAATAAGCAGCAGCATCTCATGGCCGAAAAGACCTGCTATTACGAAGTGCTTCGGGTCGAGCGGACCGCGACCAAGCAGGAGATTGATCGCGCGTATCGAAAACTTGCGATCAAGTATCACCCCGACAGCAATCGTGACAGCGACGACGCGGTCGAAAAATTCAAAGAAGCCACCGAGGCCTATGAGGTCTTAAGCGACGCGGACAAGCGTTCACGCTATGACCAGTATGGTCACGCCGGCGTGGAGGGTGCCGCCCATCAGTTCACCGACGTCGAAGACATCTTCGAAGCCTTCGGCGACATGTTCGGTGGCGGCATGTTCGGCGACTTGTTTGGCAACCGCGGTCGCGGCGGCGGACGACGACGCCGACGCGGCGCCGATATCCGCTGTGACGTCACGCTGACGTTGGAAGAAGCCGCCCGCGGCGTCAAGAAGAATGTCTCGTTTCGCCGCCGGGTGCCCTGCAAAACGTGCGGCGGTGACGGCGCCGCCCCCGGCAGCCAACCGGTCACTTGCACGACGTGTGGCGGTCGCGGACAAGTCATCCAGTCCGCGGGTATCCTGCGGGTCCAAACGACATGCCCGACCTGTCAGGGCCGCGGTCAACAAATCAGCGAACCGTGCAAAGATTGCCGGGGCAGCGGACAGCAAAACGAACGCGCCGAATTGGCGGTGGAAATCCCTCCCGGCGTCGATGACGGCATGCGGGTGCGTTTGTCCAACGAAGGCGAAGCCAGCTCGGACGGTGGCCCCAACGGTGATTGCTACTGCTTCATCACCGTCCAGCCGCACGATTTGTTCCAGCGTGAAGGCAGCCATCTGGTTTTGCAGATGCCGATCAGCTACAGCCAAGCGGCGTTGGGGGCAAACATCGAAGTCCCGACGTTGGACGGACCGCACCAGTTGACCGTTCCGGCGGGCACCCAAAACGGCGAAGTCTTCACCGTCAAGGGCGAAGGCGTTGCCGACCCACGTGGCGGACGCCCCGGCGACCTGTTGGTCCAAGTCTTTGTGGAAGTCCCCAAGAAACTTTCATCCGAACAACAAACATTGCTTCGCCAACTTGCCGATCTGGATCACGAATCGGTGCTGCCCCAGCGGACCAGCTTTCTGGACAAGCTGAAGCAGTTTTTTGATCCTGATGCGGAAACAGCCGCGGGCAAATCCGGCTAAGCGAACCAACCACCCCGGCTCCGGTGCAAACGCCTGTCGCGAATGGACGGCAAACCACCGTGGTCGATCGACGAGTGTATCGTCGGTACCAAAACCGTTTCCGTTGAACCATCCTTTGTCCATCCGACCTTGATGCCGGATCGAACCATGACCAGTGATATCGAATCCAGTGACACCGCCGATCGCCAACCCGTCGAAGACGAATTGGATTTGAACGCCGAAACCGATGCCGCACACGCGTCGGTCGATGCCACCAGCGACCCCCAGCCCGAAACACGGGACGAGGAAATGGAACGCTTGCGTGGCGAGGTGGAAGATGCCAATCGAAAGGCGCTGCAGGCACAGGCCGAAGCGGAGAACTTTCGTAAACGCATGCGTAAGTCGTTCGAAGACGATTTGAAGTACGCCGGCGCACCGATGGTGACCGACTTATTGCAAGTCCGCGACAACTTGATGCGCGCCATCGAAGCGGCCGAGGGTACCGAGTCGGTCCAGGGCTTGCGTGACGGCGTTCAAATGGTCGCCAAGCAACTGGACGACACGTTTGCCAAGTACGCGATCAAAGAAATCCCCGCCGCCGGCGAAGCGTTTGATCCAAACTTTCACGAAGCCATTTCGCAAATGCCAAGCGACGACGTGGAAAGCGGCATGGTCATGCACGTGGCGGTCAGCGGATGGCAAATGCACGACCGCGTCCTGCGTCCGGCCCAGGTGATCGTCAGCAGCGGATCGGCTCAGTAGCACTTCGCAATCCAACCCACTTTCATTTGTCAAAACATTCTTTGAGGTTACGGCCATGCCCACCTATGACTATGAGTGTGATGCCTGTGGTCACGAGATGGAATTGTTCCAGGGCATCAATGATCCGGTGAAGAAGAAGTGCCCCGAATGTGGGAAGTCGAAACTGCGCCGACTGTTCGGCAGCGGTGCGGCGATCATGTTCAAGGGCAGCGGGTTTTACGAAACCGACTATCGGAGCGACAGCTATAAGAAGGGTGCCGCAGCGGACAAGAAATCGTCCGAGAGCAAGTCCGATTCGAAGTCGAAAGCAAAGTCAAAGACTTCGGCCAAGTCCAAGAAAGCGGACTGAGACTTCTGGCGGTGGTTGCCGTGCGAGGTTACCCGCGGGTCGACGTATTTCGCCACAACACTGGTTAACGAAGACAGGATCGCCTTCATCTCTTCACCCTCCCGCCGGGAGGGCCTGACGAATCGGTGATAACTTTGGTTTTTCATCATTGATGTGCGAAAGCCTCTCGGTAGGCGGCATTTCGTCGGGCGGTGAGGGTATTCGGTAGCGTATCACGGATCCATTGCTGAACGTCGCCGGCTTGGACGTGTTTGAATCTGGAACGGACTCTGTCGGCGGTGACTCGCCTGCAGAGTGTCGGAAGGCAGGCCAACAAGCGAGTGAATCCTCCTTTGCTGTGTTGCCGTTCAAGCTGTTTGAACCGCCCGAAGAGCGATTCCAAGATCTCCGTCGAAAGCCACGCGCGAGAGCCCGCGGGAAGTTGTTGCTCGCTCGCGGCGACAAAGTCCACAAGCTTCTCGGCCATCTGCCGACCGGATTGACCTGACGGCAACTCTAACCACGACGCGAGCAGATCACGCAGCTCAGCAGTGCTATCACATCTCAGCCCGCTTTGATTGATCCACGACAGAGTTTCATTGATCACTTCCTGACACTGATTCCACTGCGCCAAGTCGTCAGCGAAGTCACGCAACCAACCAAGCTTCTCATCGATTCGCTCCTCGGTGACCCCTGCTCTCGAATCGCTTTCGGGATGATTCAGGTGGTGCATGACCATGGTCGACCAACGCAGCAGGGAGCCCAGATTCATAAAACGCGATTTCTGTTTCAGCGGTGGCGGCATAAAGTGACTCAGTTCGGTTTGTTGAACTCGGTTTCGTGTCAGCCCGACCTGCGTCATGAACGCTTTGAACCGCTCGGATCGCCCAACCTGTTTCTCGAGCAAGTTGGCCGCGTGGTGTTTGAGGTCTTGAAGAACGATGGCTTGTTTGCCGTCTTTGACGAGATTTTTCGCCGGATCGCGAAGTTCCACCGCACCATCGCAAAGAAGATAAACCGGCGGGCCGATCTTTTCGGCCAGTCGCTGATACTCGCGATCGACATCCTCCTTCTTCCATTTCTCCCCCGGCACAATCGCGAGCACTTTGAGTTTTTCCAGATCGAGTGTTTCGCCCGGCGGTGGCAAGTCGTCGACCCGCATCCCGATGATCAGCAGGACTTTCTCTTTACCGATTTGGCTGGAGTGATCGGCCATCCAGAGAACCTCCTGAGTGCTGTCAAATGTCTCGGCCAACTCGGCAACTCCCAACCGCATCGTCCACTGAGCGATGGCATCGTGGGAGGGAACCTTCTGATCGACACCCAAAAATTCAAACATCAACTTCACAACAAACGCCGTGGCGCGAAAACCGACCCGCTTTGCCAGCTCGATGCACAAGGCGATCAACCGAACTCCAAATTGATGTCCCCGAAGAGGTCGGTCGTTGGGAAGTGCTGCAACCGGATCGGAGGGCGTGGCCAAAGAGCGATAATGCTCCAACTCGGCTCGCAGTGAATGTAGTTCTCTTTGCAGCTGCTGAGTTTTCTTGCGGTCACACGAAGTCGAAGGGTCGGCGGCCGCCCCCGGCTGACCACGCCGCGGGCTGACGACCTGCATGGCCCGATCGCCTCGAACTGATCTTCTCGCCGGAGCATTCCTATCGGATACTTGACTCATGGTTGCGTTCCTTCGCGGTAGTGATTTGGTAACCAATACCTAGCGAGGGGACGCAACCGTTTTCAATCCAGAAAAAGCCCCAGAACTCCCAGATTGCCACCGATTCGTCAGGCCACCCGCCGGGAGGGCAGTTGCGCTACTTTCGGCGGAGCGAAAGGCGACTTTGTTACGACCGTCATCTGGCGCCATAACACGGATTAACGAAGCAATAGGATTGCCGTCTTCTTTTCACCCTCCCGCCGGGAGGGTCGAGCCTTAGCGAGGGGAGGGCGCGCCGGTGACAGAGCGTGGGCTACTTGCGAGGAGCGAAAGGCGACTTTGTTGCGGCTTTGGCGGCTGCCAGGGCTGATGGCTGCCCCGCAGTGACCGCGATCACACTATTTCTTCCACTGGTCTAGCGAATTCTCTTCACATTCGGTGCAATACGCATCATTGGTGATGTGTCGGGGGCGACCTGACACCTTTCAGCTGTTGCGAATCCTGTCGGTTGCCGTCGGGACTGGATTTCGGTTGAAAGACTGTTTGATCGTTCAGGTACCTGCGGACGGCCCGAATTGCGTCCGCTTCAACGACTGATGCCGGATCCAAAGCCCGTGGACGCTGCCCCTGTCACTCTGCACAACGTGAATGGTTCCGACGTTGCCCATGCGGGAGCCGCCGGCAACGGTGACGCCCGTTTGAAACAACTGTTGGGTCAGGTTTACCGCCCGATTCGCCAGCCGATGCAGCAAGTCGAAGACCTGCTGACGCGTCAGTTGCAAAGCCCCTACGAATCAATGAACCCGCTGCTGTGCCACGGCACGCAGTTGGGTGGCAAGCGATTGCGGCCCGCAATGTTGCTGTTGTCGGGTTTGAATTTCGGCCCGCTGACCGACGCTCATCTGCGGATGGCGGTCGTGATCGAGATGATTCATACGGCGACGCTGATCCACGATGACGTCCTGGATGAGGCCACGGTGCGGCGGCGAGTCCCCACGGTGAACGCCCGCTGGAACGACCACGTCAGCATCCTGTTCGGGGATTATCTGTTTTCGCAAAGTTTCCGATTGGCCGCGGAAATCGGATCGATCGAAGCCTGTCAGTGGATCGGCGAAGCGTCACGGTTGGTGTGCGAGGGCGAATTGCGTCAGGTCTTGGGCCGCGACTGGCTGCAAATCGATGAAGACGCCTATTTCGACATGATCCAAGGCAAGACCGCGGAACTTTGCCGGGTCGCGACACAATTGGGCGCTCGCCTTTCGGGTGCCGATGACGATGCGGTCGACGCGATGGCGCGGTACGGCGAAGCGGTCGGGATGGCGTTTCAGATCGCCGACGACTATTTGGACCTGTGGGGCGATGATGCGACGGTCGGCAAGACCTTGGGGACGGATCTGCAGCAAGGCAAACTGACGCTGCCGGTCATCCGCATGCTGCAGCAAGCCGAACCCGTGGATCGAGAGCGATTGCAGGCCGCTCTTTCCGGGCCGCCCGAGAATCGATTTGACGCGATTCGCGACGATCTAATGTCGTGCGATGCCGCGG
Source organism: Crateriforma conspicua (assembly GCF_007752935.1). Taxonomy (NCBI): domain Bacteria; kingdom Pseudomonadati; phylum Planctomycetota; class Planctomycetia; order Pirellulales; family Pirellulaceae; genus Crateriforma; species Crateriforma conspicua. Next base: position 4,141,597 of record NZ_CP036319.1, read on the forward strand.
AATACACGCGTCAAGTCGCCAGTCGCTTCCGTGACCAGGCGATCGAAGCGGTTCACAGTGTGCAGGCGTCCTCCGTTTCGGATTCGCTGGTGCAGATCGCTCGATTTGCGGTCCAACGCCGATTCTGAATTGACCGGGCAACCCGAGCGGTGGCGGCGCGACCTTCGCTGGGCGAAAGGCGACAATGGGCCCCGTTTTCGGCACGCGGGTCGCATCTTCTAACACACAGCCGGCCGAATCGGCGGATCGGCGGCTGGTTGCTGCAGCGAAATGCGGCAAGTGTTGCATCTTGCAACACCTACAACCGGCCCCACCCACTCGATCTCGACCGGATTGGCCCGGATTTCCTTGGAGAAAGAATCGGGCCGCAAATAAAATCGTCGGTGAAACCCTGAATTGTCAGCCCCAAGGCGGAAGGTCCGATGGCTTCGGCGATCGGTTTTTCACCCGCTTGGGTTCGCAATTCCACCTGGCTACTCCCCACCCCTCAACGTTCGTGACGCGGCGGCGTCTCTTTTCAACACGCGGAGCAATTGAAGATGGCATTCACGTTGAAATCACTCTTGGGCGGATCGTTCGCCGGGGCATTGGCCCTGACGATTCTCCTGGGCGTGTCCCGACCGGCGGCGGCCGGCGACGACGTTTCCTTTGTCGGTGACGCGGAATTCCGGATCGTCCGGTACGCCGATGACGCGGGCGAAGGCTACTTTGCCGCTTCGATCCTGCCCGACGCCAGCGACGAACTGTTGGCCGCGGCGACCAAATCGGCTGCCGACGTGGTCGTGTTGGTCGACACATCGGCCAGCCAGGTCGGCGGATTCCGGTCCGACACGATGCAAGCGGTCGGCCAAATTCTGGCCAAGCTTCGCGGCAACGACCAAGTCAAGGTTTACGCGACCGACGTCAACACCGTGGACCTCAGCGATCACTTCGCCGCCGCGGGCGATGACGACACCCAAGCGGCGCTGGATCGATTGAACGATCGCTTGCCGATGGGCAACACGAATTTGGTTGCCGCGTTGGACAAGGCACGTGCCGCGTTGGCGGGTCGTGACGCATCGTCCACCCGCAGCATCATCTATGTCGGTGACGGAGCGTCGATGGATTCGACCTACAACGCACAACGATTCGGCCGACTGGTCGACGCGCTGCGTGGCGATCACATCAGCGTTCACAGCGTGGTCATCGGCCCCACGGTCAATGTCGAAACACTGGCCATCCTGGCCAACCACACCGGTGGCGTTTTGGGCGTCGTTTCCGAACAACATCCCGCCGATTCGATCGGTGCCGCCGTCGCATCGTCGGCCATCCAATCGCCGATTTGGATCAGCGACGCGGAATTGCTTTCCGGCATGAGCACGATTCACGGCGATCGCTTGCCGCCGCTGCGGTTGGACCGTGATGCGATCCTGTTGGGCCGTTCGCAAACCGCAGACGCCGACGGCCGCGTGCAATTGACCGGAGAAACGACCAACGCCAAAGTGCGTATCGAATTTGACGCCACCACCGAATCGGACCACCCCGATTTCGCGTTCTTGCCCGGATTGGTCCAGATGGCCGAAAAGGACGGCGGTCTGCTGTTGCCAACGTCAGGATCGATGATGTTGCGTCAGGCGGCCAAGTCCATGAGCGCTCGCGCCGAAGCCTTGGCCAAAGCCGGCACGATGGCACTGCAAAAGGGCGATCAACGTGGGGCTCGCGTGGTTGCCGAAAAGGCCCTGCAAGTCGACCCGAACAACAGCAAAGCCAAAGCGATCGAAAAGGTCACCGCGACGGGCAACCGCCTGATCGTCCAGAACGAAGATTCCGGATTTGATGACCTGTTCGGATCCCCCGAAGGCGGCGACGATCTGTTTGGTGCTCCCGATGCGGGTGCCGAAGACCTGTTCGGTGAACCCACCGACGCACCGGCACAACCCGAGCCCGCCGCTGCACCGGCCCAGCCCGAACCAGCGACTGCCGCTCCGGCACCAGCTCCCGCGGCCCCCGCACCGGCACCACCGGTCACTGCTCCGGCACCGGCTGCTGCGGCCCCCGCACCGATCATCGGTGATCAATTCTTTGACAACCCGGTCGGCGACGACGAAATCGTCGAATCCGGCGGCGATCTGCTCAGCCGATTTGATGCGATGCAAACCGCCAACGAAGGCCGTCTGCGTGCAGAGGTCAACGCACAACTGGCCGAAGCCCGTCGTCGTTTGATCGAAAACCCGATCGGCGTCGCTGGTTCGCTGAAGAGTCTGCTGGCTCGCGTGGAATCCACACCGGACGTTGCACCGGAGCTGCGTCAAGAATTGGTGGGCAAGGTTCGTACGGCCATTCGTTTGGCCAGCGGACGCGAAGCCGAGTACGCCGAACAACAGGCATCGATCGAAGCTCGGTTGGCCGCATCGGCCGCCACGACGTCGATGTTGCAACAAACCTATCGTGACGAAGCAAAGTTGAAGGCGTTGGCACGTCAACTGAACGACTTGATCGACGAAGGTCGGTACCAAGAAGCCGACGGCGAAGTCAGCTTGGCGTTCGCCGCACTGGCCGGCGACACGATCACGCGTGACAGCGTGGCCGGGCGTCATTTCACCGACCTGCCGTTGATGTTGCAGGTCTATGACCGCGACCGCCGGATCAACGAACTGCGTCAACGAAACTACGTCGACGTATTCTCCGCCGTGTTGGAAGCCAACATTCCATTCACCGGCGAACCACCCGTTCTGTATCCCGATGCGGAAACTTGGAAACGCATGTCGCGTCGACGTCTGGACCGTTACAGCAGTGTTGAACTGGTCAGCGACAGCGATGCGGAACGTCGCATCGAACAGAAATTGGACGAGCAATCCAGCTTCGATTTCATCGAAACCCCGTTGGACCAAGTCCGCGAAGAAATTTCCCGTCAACACGACATCCCCGTCGTGATCGACCGACGTGCCTTGGAGGAACTGGGGCTGTCCAGCGACACCCCGATCAGCTTCCAAATCGACAACGTCAGCCTGCGTTCGGCATTGCGTTTGATGCTTTCCGAAGAAGATCTGGCGTACACCATCAAGGACGAAGTCCTGAAGATCACCACCGTCGACGCCGACGAAGACATCCAAAAGGTCTATCCGATGGGTGACCTTGTCGTGCCGATCATGAACATGGGCGGCGGCATGATGGGCGGCGGCATGATGGGCGGCGGCATGGGCGGCGGCATGGGCGGCGGCATGATGGGCGGCGGCATGGGCGGCGGCATGATGGGTGGCGGCATGGGCGGCGGCATGATGGGCGGCGGCATGGGCGGCATGATGGCCGTTCCGGACAATGCCGGCCTGGGCCAAAAGTCCACCACCGCGGCGCCGACCAAGTCCAAGACTCAGACTCGCAAGATCGATCTGGGCCCGATCCGATTGAAAGTCGCCGAAGGCCAAAGCCGATCCGACGCTTGGAACGCTTTGTTCGCACGATTCGAAGAAGCTTCGCCCGAACTGATTCGCCAACTGGACGCTCGCGTTCAAGCCAGCGTGGGCGAACTGAGTGTCAAAGCCGGTTCGGCCGTCAAACGAGGCGACGATTCGTTGGCCATGCAGCACTTCGGCGAAGTCCGCGTGATCATTTCCGCGGCGATCCGATCCGGTCACGTCCAACCATGGATGTACCAGGCCTACGCGATCGCCTTGGAAGCCACCGGGGCCGCTAAGTCGGACATCGAACGTGCCTATCTGTCGGCGGTCGACTTCGCCGAATCCCCCGAGGACGTCTTGCACGTCGCGGCTCGATTGGAAGCCGCCGATTGTCACGAAGCCGCGTTGCAACTTTGCCAAAAGGTTTCCGACGTCGACCGTTACCGTCGCGAGCCCTACGTGATGGGGCTGCGATTGGCCAAACATTTGAATTCGCAAGACGGCATTGCTTGGGCGTGCGAAGGTATTCTGTCCCAGGCTTGGCCGAAGAAGTACGAATCGATCGTCGAAGAAGCTCGACTGCTGGCTCGTGCGACGTACAACGAACTGATCGAGAATGGTCAAAAGGACGACGCCGACAAGTTCAACGAATCGTTGCAACTGGCATCGTCCCACGACGTCATCGTCCGCGTTTCGTGGACGGGCGATGCCGATGTTGATATCGCCGTGGAAGAGCCCGCCGGAACAATCTGCTCGCTGGAAACGCCCGCGACAGCCGCTGGTGGAACCTTGCTGGGTGATTCGTTCGCCGGGCATGGCGAAGATTCCGAAGGCTCCGTTTCGGAAACTTACATTTGTCCGGAAGGCTTCAGCGGCAAGTATCGCTTGTTGCTGCGTCGGGTCTGGGGCAACGTTTCCACCGGTCACGTGAACGTGGAAGTCCTGACCGATGTCGGTCGTCCGGAACAAAACCTGATCCAGAAAGCGATTCCGCTGACCGAAAAGGATGCCTTGATCACGTTTGAACTGAAGAATGGCAAACGTCAGGAAGAAATCGCCGATGCCCAACTGGCCCACCTGAACGACGTTCAACGCGACATTCGCAACGACGTCCTGGGTCAATTCGCCGGCGGCATCGACCAGAACGCTTTGCAACAATTCCTCAGCGATGCCGCACTGTTGGGCGGCACGGGCGGCAACTTTGTCGACCCGCGTTTGGGCTTTGGCAATCGTGGCGCCGTCGGTTTCCGTCCGGAAATCACGACGCTTCCCACTGGTGCAATGATGTTTGCAACCGCGGTGGTTTCGGCCGACCGACGTTACGTTCGTGTCACCCCGTCACCGTTCTTTACGCAGATCGGCGAAGTCAACACGTTCAACTTCGTCACCGGCGAAGACGGGGCCACTGGTGGTGGCAACACGGGCGGCGGCGCAGCCGGCGGCTTTGGTGGTGGTGGTGCCGGCGGCGGCGGTTTGCTGTAACGTCCACCGCTGAAACATCCAGCCGACTCTTATTCAACGCCGATCAGCACAACGCTGGTCGGCGTTTTTTCGTGCGCCGGTGGGTCGCAATGACCGCCACCATGGACATCCCTTGCGGGCTTAAAATGCGCTGGTGCGGTTGCCAACCGATCAAGCGTTGGCACCGTCCCCGCCCCACATCCCCCCTCCCCCTTTGACTCCCAATGCTCCCGTCATGCGACAACTTGATGACCGGCGCCGACAACCCTTTTTGGCATGCATCGTCTGGCTTCTGCTTTGCACCTCCACCCTCGCATCAGCGGATCAACCCGATCTGTCGAAGCTTCCCGCCGAAGCGTTACAGCAAACGGAAAACCTGATTGCGAACCCCAGCTTTGAAGACGGCTGGGACCAGTGGACGCCGCCCAAAGTCGCGCACCAAGTGGCCAAAAACGAATGGAAATCGGAACCGTACGAAGACTATCAATGGATCCGACAAGATTCCTTGGACGGCCAACAACACGTGCAAATCCGAAGCGATCAGTCGCAAACGATTTCCTTCAGCCCACGCCGCAGCGTCAAGGTCTATCGCGGTTGCACGTACCGTTTCCAAATCAGCTATCGCCGCCAATTGGCTGCGATGGAACCCAGCCGTACGACGCCTTCACTGCGTGTCATCTTTCACGACGCCGATGGCAACGCGACGGTGAATGATCCGGACGGAAAGTACTACGTCTATCACGACACTCGTGACAAATCGACCAACACGGACGCTTGGACATCGGCGACCTACACCTTCACGGTGAACCCCAACAGTAACGTGGATCGCGTCAATCTGTCGGTCTTTCTGTACGACCAGGGAACCATCGCTTTTGACAGCGCCGCGTTTTACAACGACACCGCACGGGGTCAAAGCGAACCCGACAAACCGACCACCCAATGGGTCGCCCTGTCATCACCGACGGTCGACAAAGCACGACCACAAATCGGCATCCGCCCGACAAGCGGTCCACTGACGATCGACGGCCGATCCGATGACGCCGGTTGGCAGTCCGTCCGTCCCCTGTCGCTGGTCCGAAGCATCGACGGCGGCAAATCATCCCCGACGACGACTTTCCAAGTCACCCGCGATGCCGATGCGATCTATTTCTTTGCCCGCGCGGTCGAAACGGGTCAAGAATCGCACCGTCATGGATCGGACCGGCGAAACGATCTGTCGATCCACAACCATGATTGCATCGACCTGTTCCTGCAGCCTGATCCCGCATCCGGCACGTACTTTCAGATCACCATGAATCCCAAGGGTGGGCTGGTCACACGGAAATGGAACGGGCGTGACAACGAAGTCCCGTGGGTTCCCAGCGACGTCGAAATCGCCGGACACATCGACTTTGATTACTGGACCGTCGAAGCGGCAATCCCATTGGATGCTTTGGGCGCGGCAAAGCCACTGCAAAGTTCGACTTGGGCCGCCAACGTGTGCCGCGCCGAAGTCCCCGGAACCCGCAACTGGAACGCTTGGTCGTACACCGGTGGTGATTTCCATCACCCCGATCGATTCGGTTGGTTTCGCTTCGTCGATCCGTCATCCGCCGCCGCTGACACGTTGTCGACAGTCAAAGGAACGGTACTGGACACGAACGGCAAACCGCTGGCGGGCATTCCGATCAATGCGATGGGGCGGATCGAACGCACCAACGCCGACGGCGTTTTTCGTTTCGAAGACGTGGCGATCGGGACGCACCGGTTCGCCGTGATATCGCCGTTGCACGAACCAATGCAGGGCGACGTATCGGTCAAACGTGACTTTGAAAACATCGCGCCGATTCAAATCGAGCGACGCGACCCGTTCCGCGTTGCGTGCGACATGCCGGCACCGGATCAAGCCCGGGCTGCACAATGGTTGTCGGCAAGCCTGACTGAACCGCCCGACATGGATCAGCCGTCGCCGCAGATCACTTCGATGGAATTGATCGCGGCCAGGGGCGAAACCAAAGCGTTCGCGGTGTCGGCGCTAGTTCATCAAGACTTGGCATCGCCATCGATCCAGCTTTCGGAATTGAAATCCAACGAATCGGTGATCGGATCAACCGACCTCGCCGTGCGGTGGGTTCAGCGGATGCTTCAGCCGGTCCATTACCAGGGTCCCCAAGACGACGCGGTGTTCGTGTGGCGTTTCCTGTGGGACGAACCACCGGCGACGCTCTCGTCCGGACAACTTCGTTTGTTGGTGGGCACGATCGATGTTCCCGCCGACGCGCCGGCGGGAACGTACACCGGCCAATTGACGCTTCGGTCCGCCGATCAATCGGTCGCGACGTTGCCCGTTTCGCTGCGTGTCGGTGATTTTGAACTGCGATCGCCTGACAAACGCGCCGGTGCCTTTCTGAACATCTCCAAGGGATCGCTTTTCCAAGCGGGGCCGCAATGGGAATCGGTCGTCATGCAAGACATGGCTGATCACCAAGCGACCACCATGCATTACTGGGCCGGGATTTCATTTGGTTCCGATGGCAAACCGGTAACCAGGGCGGCCGAACAGTCGCTGCGACTGCAGCAACAGTACGGAATGAAGCCGCCGTATTCGATCAAGTTCTCAGTGGAACAATTGGCTCAGGTTCTGGGCGTGGAATTTCTGGACCGTCACGCCATCGATATCGAATCGTTGAAAGCCAAAGAAACGGAGTTTCGCGAAGCGGTTCAGCGGGGCGTCGCCGCGGTTGCGGACTTGGAAAAGCAATTCGGTTTGCCCGCAAACAGTCTGGTGCTGTTCTGGAGCGACGAAGTCTTCATCGGCCAGCGTTTGGAACCGTGGATTTACACCGCCAAGATCGTAAGGCAATACACGGACAATCCGATCGGTCTGACCTTTGATCCGCGAGACGTCGAAAAATGGGATCGCGTCGAACCGTTGGTCGATGTCCCGTTCTTTCATGGACGCAACTTGGACCTGTGGTCGTCCGAAGAAAACCATTCTTACGATCAGCTTCGCCAACGCATCGACGCAAGCGGCGACGTGCCGTTCGCCTATTACAACATCATCCGCACCAGCATCACGCCGGAATACGCGCGGCTGGTCAACGGATACTGGTTATGGCAAACCCCGGTGCATTCGCAAATGCATTGGACGTATTACTGGGGTGACCAGGACGCGATGGTCGGCGTCCGCGAAGGCGACCGGATCGCCCCGTTCTTTGCCTTGGCGGCCCCGCATCCCAGTCGCCCACAGATGTTAAGCACGCTGGATTGGGAAAACCTTCGTGAAGGCGTCACCGACCACCGCTATGTCGTCACGCTGGAACATGCCATCGAACGAGCCGGACCGGACAAGAAGGCCACGGTCGATCGGGCCAAACGATTTCTGGAATCGCTTCGTCAAACCGGACCGGTGGTCGATGATGCCGCCCGGCAACTGGACGCCGCGGATTACGACAAACGCCGGACGGAAATGCACCGACTGATCAGCGAATTGATGTCCCGGTAGGTCACGCTGTGCGTGAATCCCCCGTCATCCATTGTATGCCGTCATCCATTGCACGTCGGCGGGCGATCGAACGATCCGGCGCGTGGCTTGCGAATCCGCCGCGCCCGACGTCCAATGAAATGCGTAGTTCTTGATGGTGGGTCGCCGGATCGATTCGGGTTCGGTGTCGCCCCGCACCGTCCTTGCCCAATGACCGACCGTGTTGACCGTGCCCATGCGTTTGATTGCTTTTCTGCTTTTCGTTTGCACCTCCTTCCTGACGGCTCCGGCAACGGAGGTGACGCTCGGAACCAGTGACGGCGGAACGCGTACGGGGACCTTGCTGTCGATCGGCGTGGTGGAAGTGAACCTGGATCCCGGTGGTGCCGTCGCGTTGGATGACGTGGAATCGCTGGTCCCGGCACAAACCGAATCGCGAACGGGGCCGACCATCCGAGTCACGCTTCGCAACGGGTCGGAGATCGCGGCACAACAGGTCAGCACCGACGACGATCAGTTGGTGATTCAGCCGCGACGCCAGGACGATTTTCGGATCCCGTTGACCGATGTCCGATCCATCCGCTTTCGCCGCGCATCACCGGGAACGGACCCGAAGTGGTTGGGGTTGTTTGAAAGCGAAGGTCGCGGTGACTTGATTGCCGTGCGTCGTGAAGGGGACCAAATCGATTCGATCCGCGGCATCGTTTTGTCGATCAGCCCGGCGGCGGTGAAAGTTGATCTGGACGGATCGGAAGTCGACGCGCCGGTCGAAAAACTGGAAGGCATCATTCTGGGCGGTTCCGCCGAACCGGATCCGGCGTCCGCACCGATTCGCGTGGTCAACGCCTATGGTTCGACTTGGCTGGTTCGGTCGGTTCGACTGGACAACGGCGACGACCAACTTTCGTTGGATTTGGGATCCGGCACCAATCATCGGTTTCCCATCGACCAACTGAAACGCATCGATTGGGCGGGCGGCAGCACGTTGTTGGCGACCTTGGAACCGGCCCAGCGTCGTTTTGGTTCCAGCCTGCCCGAATCGTCATCGGCGGACGTCACCGCGGCGTTGGACGCTTGGCTAGGTCCGGCGGTTGACCAGGAACAAGACCTGTTGATCCCTGCCCAATCGTCGCTGGAATACCGCGTCGATCCCGATGTCAGCCGCTTGGTGGGAACCGTCCGACGTCACCAGCAAGTTCTGCGTGGCGGACGCGTCAAAGCGGCGATTCTGTGTGACGGCCAGCGGGTCTGGGAACAAGAGTTGACCGATTCATCGGCGGTCGGTTTTGATGTCCCGACGGCCGACGTTTCTCGGGTGCAATTACTTGTCGACGACATGGGTGACGGCGACGCGGGTGATCTGTTGCGTTGGATTCGCCCGCGTTTGGTGAAATAGATACCGCCAAACCGACTAGCGGTCCGCGTACACCATCGTGCTTTCTTCCTTGGTCACCGGCACACTGGATTGTTCACTGACCACGATCGCCTTGATCAAGTGGCGTCCGGCTTGCAGCCCACGCACTTTGACGCGGTAAACCTGTTCTTGGCCGGCGTCCAGACGCGGGATCTTGTTGAAGTAAACGTTGCCATTGTTATCGCTTTGCGCGTCGCCCTCGGCAGCGATTAACTGCATGCCGCGTGGGATTTGCAACTGGACTTGCACGTTGGCGTCATCGCGTGACCCTGTGTTGGTGACACGGATTTCATAGGTGGTTTCACCCGCCTGTTCGATCGGATCGGCGGTGTCGGCGATTTGGAAGGTCAGTTCGGCCAGCGACTGGACCGACACGACCGACTGTTCCACGGCGGCTTCGGAAAGGTCACTGACGGCTTCCAACCGTAACGCTTGTTCGCCTTCTTCGATCGGCAACAGCGTCAATTCGATTTCGCCTTCTTCGCCGGCGGGCAACTGGGCCAGTGACCAGATCACCGCGTGGCGATTGGGGTCGTATTGTCCCTGGTTGATCGTGCTGACGAACTGGAACCCGCGATCCAACTGGGCGACCAGTTGGACGTTATGCGCGTCGGCGGTTCCCGCGTTGGCCAAGCGAATGTTGTAGGTCGCCTGGCGTTCCAGGAATCGCAGTTTCGGACCGTTCAATGCGACCTGCAGTTGCGGAGCAATGACTTGCAGATCGACCGCATGTTGGGATTCCAAACCGTTGTCGCCTCGGACCCGGACCAGGTTGCGAACCATGCCGGGTTTGACGGCGGTCATCCGCAGCAATTCGCGTCGAGTTTCGCCGGGCTGCAGCACGCCGATTCGGTTGTCCAACTGGCGACCGTTTCGGTGCTGCAATTGTTCGGGAACGTCTTCTTGGATGATGATATTTTCGGCGGCACCGGATCCCGGGTTGCTGACCTCCAGTTCGATTTCGACTTGTTGGCCGATCAAGACCTGTTGCGGCGCCCGTTGGACGATTTCCAATTGGGGACGTGTGCTGCGGGTGCGTACCGACGCGGCGGCTTCGAAGGTGACGCGGGCCACGCTGCCCAGTTCGCCTTCCTGTCGCGGCATCAGTTGCAGGGTAATCGTCTGCTCGCCGCCCGGTTCCAGGCTGCCCAATTGCCACAACAATCGCCCGTCGCCGGACATGGTGGGGCCGGGCATCGCGTCGACCAGTTCCATGCCTTGTGGGACTTGATCGTGAACGCGAACGTCCAAGGCTTCGACCGAACCGACGTTTCGCACGGTGATCGAAAACGATGCCGGCTGGCCGACGCGGACTTCGGCGGGTGCACGCTTGTGGATCACAACGCTGGGCGTCTGCACGCCATCAAAGCGGCGGTCGCCCGGTGTGCCGGCGGCAACTTGAGCGGAATCGGTCGGCAGGGTTGACGCGTTGAATCCGCCGGCGGCCGGCGGGTTCTGGTTTCGCATTTGTGCCGACGCGGGCATGCCATAACCATTGCCGGCACTTTGCGTCGGCGGCGCCGACATGTTCGATGATTGGGCCGGCAAATCATAGGATGTCGGTGCCGCATTGTTGGCACCAAATCCCATGGCCGCGCCACCAGCGTTGGCCGCATAAGAATCGGCCTGGCTTGCCGCAGTCGCCGCGTCGTAAGCGGCAGCAGCGGACGAAGGCTGGGCAGGCGTTTGCTGGGCAGGTGATTGCTGGGCAAAGGTCGGTGGTTCGGACTGCATCAGCCCATTGCCTGCGGGCGACGCAGCCGACGGTTCTGGTGAACGCGTCGCCGCAGCGTCCGCAAACGAACCGGCGCCCGAGTCGGCGAATCCTTGGGGTTGTACGTCGAAAGCCTGCGGCTGGGGTGCGGTGTCTTCAGGGGCGGCATCCTGGGATGCGGCGGCCATGGCGGGCAGAGGTTGCAGCTGGCTGGCATCAGCGGCGGCTTCGCGAAGCCCGTTGGACGGAGGCACTGATTGCGGGTCGGCGAAATCGCCGGCGGGTGCAAACGAACCGTACGCGGACGCATCGGCCGCGAAGCCACCCACCTGTGCCGGATCAGCCGTCGGGGGTGCCGCCATTTCCATGGGTTCGGGAACCGGCGAGGCATCGCCAGCGGCCATCGATGCGGCGGCGGGTTCTGGCACAAAATCGCCCGGCGACCCGGCAACCTCGGCTGGTTGGAAATCACCAAGGGTCGGCATTTGCAGACCGGTTCCGGCGGCAGGCTCGGGGAATCCGCCGGCCGGTGGTTCGGGGAAATCTTCCGCCGCGGGCTGGCTGAATGCTTCGGCGGCCGACGCCGTTGCTTCCGCGGCCAAGTCGGACGCAGCGGATGCCTCGGGATCGGTATCGGATTCGGCAAAGGTCGGCGGGCTGACCGAGAACATCGACGCGGCACCTTGGGCCAGCGATCGAGCAGCGTCCTGGACATCCGCTGCCGGGGTGTCGGCGATTTCGGCACCCGCGGGATCAAACGAAACATTGAAACCCGCTGCGGATGCGTTGCCACCGTCTTGTGACGCGGGGTCGACCGGTTCGTTATGCGCGACTTGCATCACGTTGCCACCCGACCATGGCGATGTCGTGGCGTCGTTGGCGGTCGACGGTCCATCAATCGGCTGCAAATCGGCCATCGCGATCGCGGTGGTCGGCGCACGCATTTCCGTTTGGTCGGGAACATCCCAATCGGATTCGTTGGTTCCGCTGGAATCTTTCTGGGCCTGAGCAGCGGCGAGCGCTCCCAGAAGAATCGTGGTGGCACCGGCAGCAATCTGAACGCCAAAGCGTTTCATCGTTCGCATTCCTTTGCGAGGGTTCGTGGTCCTGCGGAGTTTCCCGTACCAAATTTAGGACTTGAGCGAAAAGGTCAAAAGATCGACAAGTTTCTTGTCGCCCGCCGCCGTTCGCTCGGCTCGCTTCAGATTTGCCAGGGTTTTCCAGGCCGGATGGGTACTGGTGGGACGGTGCTCGTGGGCCAAATCCAAGATCTGGGCGATCGAGATTTTTTCCGCCGGCTTGGCCAACGTCAGCGCCATGTCTTCGCCCGCGCCGCCGCTGACGTGTCGCAGCATGCCGCCTTCGACCAGCCACTGTTCCAACTCGCGGACCACTCGACTGGACAAACCCAGCCGATCCGCCAACTCTTGTCGCCCGACGACACGTCCGTCCTGAAACGCCGCAGCGACCTCCGTCATGATCGGCAGCATCCAATCCGGATCACCGGCGGGTAATTCATCCCGTTCCCGATCATCACGGCTTAGCGGCCGACCGTTCAGCATCTGCAGCGTGTAGGTCAGGATCAGCCCGAACAAGACGATCAGCCACGTGACATAGATCCAAAACAGGAACAACGGAATCAGCCCCAGCGATCCATACAGTGCCGAATAGGGAACCGCTTTGGCGACATAAACCCGAAAGCCGAACTTGGCCGCTTCCCACATCAATGCACTGACTGCCGCTCCGGCCGCCGCCGCTCGGACCGAAACATGGGTGTTGGGCATCAATGCGTACAGCAAGAACATCAACACCCAACTGGCCAGCATCGACAACAAGTGATTCAACACCACCGCGGCCATGCCCGCACTGCCGCCGACCCAATCGACGTTGCCCACCCACGCGATCAATTGGCCCGATAAATACAGGCTCATCGCCAACAGTCCGCTGCCCAACGTGATGATCGACCAATGGATCGCCACGCGGATGTGGATCGGACGCTTGCTGGGTGCGTCGTAGATGCGATTGAACAAGTGTTCGACCGAATCAGCCAACGCGATGGCCGCATAGACAAACAACAACAAACCGAACACACCGACCGAAGCGAAATCGACGGTCGCGATCTTGCTGGTCACTTCGTGAAGCGTCTTGCGAATGCTGGCACGTGTTCGCAGCGCTGTTTCACGCTCGTCGGTTTTGTCCGCGGGATCCGATTCGTCCTCCACCGCTTCGTCGTTTCCGGTGGAATCATTGGACGCACCAGGCTCGGTCGCAACGATGTCCGTCGGAAGGGTGGCTACGTCGCCAGCGCCCGATATCGGCCTGGACTGGTCGTCGGACTGGGCCACAAGCGGATCGTCTGGAACATCATCGTCGCCAGGTGCTTCGTCCGAACCCGATTCGTCGTCATCGCCTTTGGCCGCGGATTCGCCATCAATCAAGTCGGACTTGGGAGGCAACTGGACGTCATCGGCAACCGTGGCTGCTGGATCGATCGGATCGTCCGTCGGATCGACGTCGACCAATTCCCTGGCGGGCAGCAACGTGGCGTCAACGGTTTCCTGATCGGCAGCTTCCTGATCGTCGTTTTTCTGACGATCCGATTCTTGGACGTCGACGTCGGAATCCGCGTCGCCAGCCGGTCGCTGGATATAGTCTTCCGGAATTTCGGGGACGCCGAAGAACGAGTACAGCTGATTCTCGACGCGGTTCTGGACGTCTTCCAAACCGCCAAAGACGCGGAACATGACCAACCCCAGCACAACGACCGGGATCAACGAAAAAATCGTGCGGTACGTCAGCTCCGCCGCCATGCCTTCGGCGCGGTGCCGATTCAATTGTCGGCCGCAGTGGATCGCCAGATCCCACGCATAGCGGACCTGGTGCTGGCCACGAGTCAGCTGTTCGCGGGGCCGTCGCACCGCATCAAGCAGATAGTTCCAGTATTCAGACAATTCGCTGGGCCAGAATCGGGAAGGTCACGGGCCGATACCGAAACACCCACGACAGATCAGTCGCAGGGAGGTTTCGGATGCGTCGATGGCATGGTTGCGGCGCCGTAAAGATAGATTACCCCGCCCGTTTCGTCGCCGAGTCGTTTCGCATGAACCCCGACTGAAAACCCGTTCAGGCGGCGCGACGTTCCGAATGATCGTCCTGGACCGACTGGTCGGATTGATCCGGCGTCTGAGCCTGGCCGGTAGCGGCCGCGTCAGGCTCAGCCGAGTCCGCCGTCGACATCGCCAGCAGCTTCAGTTCCATGGCCGGCTCGGTCGTCGCTTCGAAGCTGGCGGCCCAGTGGTCGATGTCTTCCGGTGTCCAGGTTTCCAAACGCATTGCGGTGTCGGCCGAAGTGATTTTCACCTGGTCTTCTTCCATGAACCAAACCGCGACCCAATCGGCGTACGCCAAGCGCCGGCCACAAAAGAACCCTTCACGGATCACCATCGATTCAGCGAACCGAATCACGCCGCCCCCCGGCCCGGTCGCGGACGGGTCACCCGACGTTGTGCTTTCATCGGGCCGGCGAACCGATCCTGGCGCGTCAGGCTGTTGACGGATCCACGCCGTTAGGGCGTTGCGGATCATTGCCAGTCGTTGTGAATTGGTCATGCGATTGATCGCGAAAGATTGCCAAAGTGGATCGTCGGCGAACCGTCGGTGGCACCATTGACGGTGCACGGCCGTTGAACGGCGGCGAGCCGTGCCGGATTCCGGCGAGCCGCGCCCAGATCGGGCGTGCGATGCCATTTCCCGGGAGGTGCCGAACTCCTTCGCCAAGTGCTAAATTCGGATCTCGGCGGCCCGCATGTCCGGTTCATCTGGCAGGACAGTCACGTTGTCTCCAGATTGCCCAAAATGCCAATCGGGCGGCGATGCGATGCCCTCGATGCAATCCCTGCGAAACCGAATCGCTGTCACCGCCGCCAATTCACCCACTCGACGAAGCTCTCTTTTCCCCACCGAAGGCCTTTGGCAATGCGCATCTTGTTGGACGAAGACCAGCTGAAGCAGGGCGTGGAAGACTTGGCATCACGGATCGACCGTGACTATGGCCGTTCGGCGCTGACGGTCGTCGCGGTGATGACCGGATCGCTGGTCTTGTTCGCTGATCTGATCCGCCGTTTGTCGATGCCCCAGCGGGTCGGCGTGATCCAGGCGTCCAGTTATCGCGGCGGCACCCAGTCGGGCGACTTGCACGTCGATTCGGGCATGTTGATTGATGTGGCTGACCGCGACGTGTTGCTGGTCGATGACATCTTTGACACCGGCAAGACGCTGGATCGCCTGTGCGGCGTGATGCAAGAAATGGGGGCCCGTTCGGTCCGTACGGCGGTGCTGCTGCACAAGCAACGGGAACACATCACGTCGCTGCGTCCGGATTATGTGGCGTTTCAAATCCCCGACGAATTCGTCGTCGGATACGGGCTGGATTATCTGGACATGTACCGCAACCTGCCTTACCTGGCGGTCTTGGAACCGGAGGAGATTGAAGCGACCGCGGCGGAAGCGAAATCGTGAACCGACCGATCCGGATCCTGTTGATGGGCCGGCATTTCTGGCCCCATGGGTCACACGACAGCGCAATGGCGCTGTTGCGTTTGGCGTCCGGTCTGGCGCGACAAGGGATCCACGTGGAAGTCGTCACGCCCAAGCACTCGACGTCATGGACCCCGCGATGCCGCTGGGATCGTTTTTCGGTGCATCGCCCCGTGACGTTGCCCCGCCGCGACTGGGGATACGCCCGATACACCCGCCAACTGTCATCGTGGATCACCCAGCACGGCAGCCACTTTGACGCCATCGTGGTCGATTCAATGCGTGAAGAAGCCAGCGCGGGCGTCGACGCAGCGTCCGCACTGCAAATCCCCTGCATCGTCACCGATGCGGGATCCGATTGGAACGCCGACCACCAATGGGCGACCCGTTCACGATGGAATCAAAAAGTCTATCGCTCGGCGATGCAAGCCGATCGCATCCTGGCCCCCACGGCCGATTCCCATCGTCGGCTGATCGTCGACGGTTGCCCCGCCGACGCCATCGTCCGTCGTGCCGCCGGATTCACTTCGTTGTGTCCTGCCAACGCAGTTCGCCGCCGCGAAGCACGCACTTCACTGGGGCTGGCCAACCTGGACATGGCCGCGGATCCCGACGTACCGGTCGCCTTGTGCATCGGATCGATGACCCATCACAGCGGAATGCTCTTGGCCGTGGAAAACGCTTTCTGGATGATCGGACGTTACCCTCGCATGCGTTTGTGGATGATCGGCGATGGTCCGGCTCGTGACTTGATGCACCAAGACTTGAAGGCCAACGGTGTCCGACATGCGGTTGCCATGCCCGGGTCGTTTGCCTGCTTGGATGACGTATTCGCGGCCGCCGATTTGTACTTGCAGTTGGACTCACAAGGCGGCGACTACTTTTTGCCGATGGCCGTTTCTCATGCGATGCCGATGGTCGTCTGTGATTCGACCGACAATCGCCAGCGACTGGGCGTTGCACCGGAGATCCACGCGGTGACCGCGTCCGGTATCCCCGACGATACGGATCAAGAATCGATTGCCTGGTTTGCAAGTACCGAATCGCAGAAGCCGTTTCGACAAGCCTTCAAACAACAGATGAATCGAATCGTCGCGTCGCTATCCCCCGACAAAGAATCGGCCGTTTCGGATCGCCGGAACGATGCGGGTGGACACGTTTCCGATGGTCGCGATTGGTATCGACAAATCATCCGCCGACATCCTTACCAAGCGGTCGTCGATCAAGTCGCAGATTTGGCTGGTCAATTGTGTGCCGATCGGACCGGCAGGTCGTCGGCGTCCGCACCGACGCCGCAACAACGCTCGACCGGCGCCGACGTGGAATCACGCCGCGACGGGCCCAACGGAAACTCCGGCGGGACGGTCACATCGGGATCAGGAGACGTCACCCGATGAACGCCAGTCATAGCGAAAAGCGTCGAATCCGCGTCGCCCTGATCATTCCCACGATGGACCGTGGCGGCGCCGAAAAGCAATTGTGCTTACTGGCATCGGGGCTGGACCATGATGCTTTTGATGTGCATGTGTTTTTGCTGACCCGCGGTGGTCCACGACTGGCCGATCTGCAGGACGCCGGGATTCCCGTGACGCTGATCGGCAAACGATTCAAAGCGGACCCGACGGCTCTTTGGCGACTGAAAAAGGCGCTGCAAGCATTCCGGCCCGACGTGGCCCACACATGGATCTTTGCCGCCAACAGCTTCGGTCGCGCCGCGGCCATCCTGGCCGGCGTCCCGTCGATTGTGGCCAGCGAACGTTGCGTCGATCCGTGGAAAGGCTGGCGTCACTTGGCGATCGATCGCGTGCTTGCCAAACGGTCCGATGCGATCACCACCAACAGCCAAGGCGTCGTGGACTTTTACGCCGGCCACGCCATCGATGCCAATAAGTTCGTCGTCATTCCCAACGGCATCCCGCCTCGCCACGTCGACGACATCAGCCGCGACGAAGCATTGGATCGTCTGGGAATCGATCCCAGCCGCCGGTTGATCTTGGCCGTCGGACGTCTGTGGCCGCAAAAGCGTTACCGCGATTTGATTTGGGCCGCCGAACTGGTCGCCACCGTCCGCGAAGACACCACACTGGTGATCATCGGTGATGGTCCGCAACGTGGGGAATTGTTACGGCATCGCGATGCCGTCACGCGCCCGGATCGCGTCTGGTTTGCCGGTCAACACGACGACGTCGCCCAGTTGCTGCCGCACGCCGATGTGTTTTGGATCGCCAGCGAATACGAAGGCCAAAGCAACGCGGTGATCGAAGCGATGCAAGCGGGCGTTCCCGTGGTGGCATCCAACATCCCGGGCAACGTCGACTTGGTCGTGCACGGTGAAACCGGTTGGCTGGTCAAGCTGGGCGACACCGCCGACTTTGCACGCCAAACGCTGGCCTTGCTGGACGATTCCCAGGAAGCCGAACGTTTGGGCGCCGCCGGCCGGCAACGGATTGAACAGGAATTTACGGTTGAATCGATGGTCCGGCGCCACGCCGATCTGTACCGCCGACTGTGCGTCGGGAAAGCCGGTCCGACGGTTCCTGCCTAGCGCTGTTCACGCAACTGCGGAAATGCGTCGTCGGCAAAGTTTCGCTCAACCGCCCAAAGCCCACGCGACACTGATAAACAGTTCGGCTTGTAACAATCGGGGCAGGATCGGGCCCCTGATTTTTCGTCTCCGTGCCCACTTTGGCTCAAAAGACGATTGAGAAAGACCGGCGAACGGATAGCTTGGTTAGCGGTCGCCAGGGGGTCAAAGGACGCGGCGACCGGGCGTAATACCAGCGACCGGACCGGTCGACGCCCCGACGAGTATTCCGTCCCGATGCTGCCAAGAAAGCCGAATCGGGATCCAGACCTGGGCCATTGCACTGATGGATATGAGCGAAACCAGCCGATCGAGCCTCGACGAAGTCGATCTGCTTATGGACAACGCCCGATTGCGTGACGAACTTGAACCGTACCGCGACGATTCGATCGACGACCCGACGACCCGGCGGATGCCGCTGGTCAAGGAAAACGAGTATTTGGCGTCGATGCTGGCATGGGAACGAGCCCCCGCAATGCCGATCGCCCAGTGGTTTCACCCGCCATTGGAATTGCCATCGGCCGAATCGCTTGACGATGAACGTCTGTCGCAAAAGTTGACCGAAACGATCCGTCGTCTTTTTTCACAACACATCGTTCTTCGATACACCGACCACCTTAGTGACCGTGATCTTTATCGCGTTATTCGCCACGACATTCTTCCGTGCTGCGAGAAGAAGGTCGACCTGCCCGGCAAATATCTAGAGTGGCGGTGTATCGAAGACAACGAAACTTGGCTGCGGTTTTACGCCACCGCCGTGGAGCGTCGCCGGTTCCAAGAAGAACACGACGCGGACCTGCCCAGCGCCGAAACCCCGCGTTATCGCCGCGATCTGCCTGGCACCTGATGCCTCGGCCCTGAACCGAGCCCGAGAACAAGATCTCCGGTTCAATCTCCCACCGGGTGTGTCGCGTCAAAACACGCTGGCAAAACGGATCGGCCCGCAACCGCCGCCGATCGTGGCTCCGAATTTCCATCAACCTCCCTCCGGGAGGGTCCAGCCACGGCGAGGTCAGGGCGTCGCTTTGACTGCCCAGGACCTCACGAAAACCGAAAAAACGCGGCCCAAGACGATCTGGCGTTGATGTTTCGCCCCATCCCGGTATACTCTGCCGCTTCAAATTAGAACCTTTCTAAAAGACGCCCGAGGCCACACGATGAAAGTTGTCAGCAGCATCGGCGCCCTGAAATACCGCCACCCGGATTGCCAGGTGGTCAAGCGACGCGGGCGCATCTACGTGATTTGCAAAAGCAATCCGAAATTCAAAGTCCGCCAAGGCGGCGCAAAGATCAAAAAGGCTCGCCGCTAACCCGGCTTGACCTGACGCACAAAGAACACAACGTGGCCGCGCGACTGGATCGCTGCGGCCCGTTTTTATGCGCCCAACGCGAGGATTTCTCGCCGCCGCCGCGGCGGGTCGCTTAACGGCTCGTGGCCCCGGTCGCCGTCAACGTCTCGGCTTCGCCGGGCGACACAAAGTCTCGGCCCAGGTCATAGATGACGACCTTTTCCGCCGCCCGGTTCGCCGCCGGATACTGGCGACGTGCGACGGGGATCGCCACCTCCGCCGCGTTATCGTCCGGCTTGTAACGCTCGTGCAGAATGCGATGCCGGTCGGCCGATTCGGTCTGCCCCGTCGCCGCATAAATCTCCGCCAAGTTGGCATGGGCGGTGACGTTTTCCGCGTCGATGTCGATCACCTGATGGAAATGGTCTTCGGCCTGGGCGTACCACTTCTGGGCCTGATCTTCGTCGCCCATGATTTCCGATCGCTGAGCCAAATCGATCAGCGCCAGCCCCAGTTCATTGCGAACCACATAGTCTTTGGAAAAATCAAATCCGCGGCTGGGCACCCGAGTGTTCAAGACGCTTTCCAGACTTTCCGCCGCCTGTTCCAAATTGCCTTGTTGCCGATTCACCATCCCGCTTAACCAAGCGTGCGTCCAAGCCGGCGGCGGGGGCTCCATCGTCGCCGCAACCGCCAGGGATTCGGTCGCCCCGGTCAAATCGCCTTCGGTGAATTGCACACGCGCCAAATTCAGCGGGCCGTCGTACCGGCCCATTCGCTGCACGGCCGCGAAAGCTTCGGCCGCCTGCTTCAATTCGGCTTTGCCCTTCAGCAACAATCCGATGCCGTAATCGTTGAACCGCTGCCACGTTGGAATGAACTGCTTCGACGCGACCGCCGTGCCGTCGCCGCCGGCGATCGCCAACGTGATTTCGTCACGAGCGATTTCAATGATCGGCAAATCATTCGGATCACCCACCCGGCCCAAGTCCAAGGGGTCACGATCCGGGTCGCGGTCGGCACGAATGTAGTCCAAGTATTCCGTATCAAACTTGCGATACAACAAGCGGGCCGAAATCCGCAGCGTGTCCCCGACGTCTTCCGGAACATCCAATCGATAGTGAATCGTTTGACCGGCACCGGGCGGAATTTGATGGTTGTACAGCGGCGTGAAGATGTCTTGCGCGTTGCGGCGATTGATCCGGTTGCCGTGACGGTCCAAGATGAAGTTGTTGACGAAATGCGACCACGGGTCGACCACTTCGCGTTCATCACGCTGACCACTGGCCCCGATCAGTTTGTCGCCGTCATGGACCAAAACTTCCACCCAGACTTGGTTGCTGTCAGTCGTTCCTTGGGTGAAGTGATGCCCCAACGTCAGCGTCCGCAAAACGGTTTCGATCAAGTAAGTCTGGCCGGGCTCCAATTCGGGCAACTCGGGTCCCAAAGGCGCAACCAACTCCGCGTCGATCGATTCGCCACGTCGAATACCGAACAAGTCGACCCGCAGTGATCCCTTCAAGATCTTTTCGTGCGCTGCGATGCCATCCGTATCACCGAACCAGTGGCTGAGTGCACTGTTTGCGCTGGGAAAATGGTGATTGTGAACGGCCAACGACTCCAATTCATCGGAATACCTTGCCCCAAAACCATCGCTGGCCATCGGCGGCATGTGGCATCCGTTGCAATTGGTTTGTGCGACTTCGGGGTAGTAAAAGCTGCGTGCACCGTGGCCGGAAACACCGCTTAGCAGATAGCTGTCATAGTGATTCTGGCCCCGCAAAAATTCCTTGTACTGTGTCAGTTCACCCGGCAGGAATACCTTGTGGCAGGTTCCACAGAACTGATCCGTCTTGTGAAACGGCTTCAGCATTTCACGTTTGTGGAACGCCGGCTTGGCCTGCACCATCAATTCGTTCAACGATTGCAGCCATTCGTTGTCGCTGTACGTGAAAGGGTAATGCTTGGGCTCGTCGATCGTATAATCCGCGTTGCCCCGATCACTGTCGATCGATTGGATCGCATGGCATGACACGCACGTGATCCCCGCATGCGCGGTCGGGTTGGCGACGTCGTCATAATCGGGGTTATCAAATTCGCCCGCGAAGAACGGGACCGGATCGTGACACCCGGCACAAAAACGCGCCGCTTTGACGGTCCCGCTATGGTCGCTGGCGACTTGACGGGTTTCGCGAACGCTGGCGCGATAGGCCGGATTATTGAAGCTGCTTAACTTGTGAGCGCTGTGCAGCCAACTGTCATAAATGTCTTCGTGGCACCGCAAACAGTAGTCATCGTTCATCAAAGTCTGTGACGCGATGAAATTTCCGGTCGCGGTCTTGGCCAACGAGGGCAAGAAATACGCGCGACCTTCTTCCGGTCCCGAATCGTCACTGATCGTTGCATCGGAGGCTTGAAAGCCGACCATCACGGCAACGAATCCGGCGATCACCAACGCGACCCGTCGGCCGACATGCCACTTGATCCGTGGACCGACCAGACGATGCAGCCAATACAGCCAGATTGCCACCAGCGGCGCCACCAAGTGCATCCAATACACCAACCGCCGGGCCGACGGATCAACGATCCGGAATCCGCCCAGACGCGTCAACAAGACGCCACTGATCAAGATCACGATCGCGACGACTAACAACCCGTAACCGATCCGCACCGCACGCCGGTTGCGTCGGTTTCGGGCACGCCACATGTGGGCGAAACCAAAGACCAACGTGGGAACGATCAACAACAATCCCAAACCGATGTGCCCCAAAAACATCAGTTGATAAAAGTGATCCTCCAACACTCGACCGGTGAAATGCTGAATCCATGTCACGCTGGTTAGGTACAAACCGTTGGCGGCCAAAATTCCGAACAACGCCAGAACGATCACCAGCATCACCCGCAACCGCGGTGTGATCACTCGTTTTGCCACCGGTTTGCGGGCGACCGGTTGCTCTTTTTCCGAAATGTCGGTCGGCGGCGTTGGCGCGTTGGTCTCGCTCACGGATTTCGATTTTTCGTTGGCGGGAATCAAAAGGGGAAAAGTCGCCGATCGGCTCAAGGACGTTGCCAAAATCGCCGGAACGATTGTCGGCGATTGCGTGAGGTGGCATGCGATCGCATCACCTGCGCGGCGGCATCTTGGTCGGCCAGCGTCGGGGGATAGGATTTCATATGACGAAAGGGCAACGGGTCGGCGGATTGACCGGCCAGCGTGTTCAAGTCAGCGTCCTTATCCCAACCGACACAATGCAAGACAAAATCACGCACATATCCGTCGGGCACCGGCGAATCGGGAACCTTAAACGTTAATCGAATTTCATCGCCGCCGCTGATCACCACCATCTTATCGTCCCATTGGGACAGCATGTCCGACACATCACCGGGTCCGGTCAACGATCCTTGCAGAGGTGGCCAACGCGGATCGGCGTCCGCAATGTGATAGTCATAGGTTTCGGGCTGTTGTAGTGATGTACGGATGCGACGTGAAAAACCGCGATAGCCGACCTCCGCGGTGTCCATCGTCAAGTCGTGAACGACCAAAGCGTCATCGCCACGACGGTTCGTGAATTTTGCGGCGTCCCAGTAGATTTGGGCTGATGTTCGAATCCGCAACCGAGGATCTTCGGGCACCAACGCATCGGTCACGTCCACCACAATCGTTTTCGTTTTCCCGCCCGGAAATCCCATTGATGCGATCGCTGGTCGCCAGCCCGGCATTTTGGTTTCTGCCGCATCGCCGTCGGGAACCCAAACTCCGGGGAACTCGATCGGTGGCATTTCATCGTTCTGGTCGATCTGAATGTTCAGCGAAGTGTCGGTCGGCAAAATCCATCCGGTCAAAACCATGTACACCGCTTCACCGGCGTCGCGACGCTGCAACGCCTGATCGGGTACCGTCAATTCGATCCAGTGCGGCGGACACAGACCCTGAACAATGCGACGATCAAAGCCTTGGACGTATCGCCCATCGACGTCGGCCAACCGATCCGCGACATCGTTCCCACGGGTGTCCCGCGCCGCCACAGCCGGTTGCATGTCGGCCTGATCAAACGCATAGATGGTCGGCTGGGCGATCGATGGCGGTCCGACCTTTTCGTTGGTCTCGATCTGGACGCCGGGCGGGTGATCCACGGCGGTGAAGGCGACGTGATCAAAGTAAGCGATTTCCCAAAGCTCTTCCGTCAGTCGCAAGTGATACCGACCGTCCTTTTCCGCCACGAAACGGCCGTCCACTTTCAAGTATTCCCAAGGCCGATCCTTGGCGACGACACCGGCGGCCACCTGTAATCCCAACGGTGCCGCCCATAAACAGTCGGTCACGAAAGCAAACTTTTCACCGTCCCACGCATACAGGTAGGGACAAGAGCCCTTCAGCGTCTGTTCTTCTTCCACCAACGTGTCAACGGCCGGTGAACGGGTCGTCTGGGTCAACCCGTTGGGAAAGATGATCCGCAGCGAATCGGCTCGGTCGATTCCGTCCAAACCGAAGTGCGTCATCGGGCTGGTGATGACTTTGGAACGATAATGCGGCCCGAAACGAAGTTCCAACGTCGACCCGATCGCATAGTGATTGACACGGCCGCTGGCGGCATTGTTGTCGTCAATCCCTTTCATGCGTACTTGCAAGTAATGGGCATCGTTTTCGGTGGTGTTCATGCCCAAGACGATGCCGCGCTGGTCAACGCCGCAACGATCGATGCGTCCGTTGTTGTCAAAGTCGGCGGCATGCCAGACATCGCCGACCATGCCGTCACCTTGCACCGCCTTGGTCGCCCCAAAACCATCGGACGTCAAATGCGTGCACTTCAGCGAACCGTCGTCGGTGGCATGCAACAATTCGCCGAAGGAATCATTGTCGAAATCGACCAGCAGGCCGTTGATCATCGGGCCATCGTTCTGGGAAACCGAATCGACGGTCCACATGCCCGCGTCAGCGGTTTGAGACCAAACGATTTGGCCACCTGTTTTGCCGGAAACCACCAAGTCCCATGAAACATTTCCGTCGACGTCATCGACGAAGACACGCTGGGCATCGGCCATCGCGGGAGCACCCGACAGTGCACGGTACCGAAATTGCAAATGCAACAAATTTTCCAGCAATCCAATGGTCCCCGAGCCTTCTTCCACCGCGACGATGTCCAAGTCCAAGTCGCGATCGATATCAACGATGGCCAAGTCGACCATCGTGCCGGTCGCCGGCGCTTCGACCTCAAAGAAACGCCGCGTCCCTCGGTTGACGAACAGACGCAAGCCATCGTTTCGTGTGGCGACAACCAGATCCAAATCCCCGTCGCCTTCCAAGTCACCGGCGACGACTTTGACGACATCACGAACGTCCTCCAGCCCCGTCGCCGCATCCACCGCAAACAACCGCCGATCGTCCGCCGTCGTGTCACGACCGTCCATCCCGAACAATCGGATCCCTTCGTCGCCGTAAACGACCAAGGTGGGAACCACGTTGTGACGCAGACCGACCGAAAAATCGGGCGTCGCCGTGGCATCCGGATCCGCCGGCGGCAATACCTTGACCTTGTCCGGTGCGGCACGATCCACCATGAACAAGTCCGTCGCAATCATCCCCGCGACGTTGATTCCGGCTGCATCATCGGCGATCCTTTTAAAGTCGCCACTGTCGCTTTGTCGCCACAGCGTGATTTCGTTCTGATCCGAAACGGAAACCAAATCGGGTCGCAAATTGACGTTCAAATCGACGGGAATCACCGACCTCGCATCGGTCGAATCATCGATGACGACATGTCGGAACGAAAGTGTCGCATCGAATGCTTGCACCGGAGATTCGTCTTGGGCTTCCATGCTCAACTGGCGGATCGTTTCGAAGCTGATCCGATCCAACGGGTGCGGTGATGCTCGTCGCCGGTCCGCCTTCATCAATTCCGACGCGTTGACCAGGTTGAACCAGATGCCAAAGCCGCGATTGGCCGTCTGCCAATCCTGCTGGGCGATGTCATCCGTCATTTGCGTGACCAGCCCGTCAATCGACTCGATCGCGCCACCGGCCCGAGCTTTCATTTCCGGCTGGATGGCTTTCGCCAAGCGTGCCGCGTTTTCTATCGCCTGTGCCGCGGCAGGTCGCTGGGCGGCAAGGTTCAACTGGGCCGCTTGAACGGCGACAAACAGGTTGTCTGGATTGGATTCGGCAAGCTGGGTCAACGCATCGGCAGCTTTGTCTCGCAAATCCGCCGGCAAATCTTCGATGATGCCCATGCGATTGACCAAGTCCCAAATCGTACCGGCCAAGATCACGGTGTCTTTGTCGGGATGTTTCAAAACGAAATCGGCAAGGTCATCGAAAACGCGTCGCGTCGCCCCGCGCGCGATCGCCGCGGGAAGCAGGGCGGCTTGGCGAACATCCACACGAGCCTTCATCCATCGCGTCAGAACATCGGCGTCGGGCTGCAGAGATCCAAAAGCGTCCACCGCCGCGTTGGCTTCGGCGATACGATCGGGCAGGGCGGTCCGTGCGGCTTGACGCTGGTCGGCCGACAGCGATCGGTTTTCAGTCTGCTCCGCCAGGCGGTCGACAATTAACAGTCGGTTCAATGCCCAGTTCCGCGTGACCGCCACATCATCAGGACGCATCTGTCGCAATCGCGACCAAGCCTTATCCGCCGCGTCACCGTCCAGATCCTCCGTGGCGGCCAAGGCGACCCGCACCGTCTGCAACGCATTTTCGTCGTCAGCGGCCGGTGTCGATGAATCGTCGCCCGTGCGGTTGGCGGCCCACCAAAGCGCCGCGGCGATGGCCACGACAACGACCGCCAACAATGTGAAGGGCACGAACCGACGCTGCGTTTGGTTGGACTTCATTCCACCTGACTTCCCAACGCAAACCCTCCCGAGACGGTGCGATCTGCGATATGTTTTCTGCCATGAACGAACGACAATTTACCGTAGCAAAGTTTATCGACGACACCGGGTCCGTTCGAATCGGCCGGATCGACGGGAACCAATTGTTTCCGTTGACGCCCACCGGTTCGGTGAAGCGTTTGATCGACATCATCGCGGCCGACGATCCGATCGGCACGGCGTCGTCTTTGGCCACCGAATCACCCGTCGCGATCGAATCCGTGGGCCAGTGGTTGCCGCCGATCGACGACCAAGAAGTTTGGGCGGCCGGCGTGACCTACAAACGCAGCCAGACGGCGCGGATGGAAGAATCCGAAGCCGCCGCGTCATGCTATGACCGCGTCTATCAAGCCGATCGTCCGGAATTGTTTTTCAAAGCGACCCCGCGACGCGTCAGCGGACACGGCCAAAGCGTTCGCATTCGAAAAGACGCGACCTGGAACGTCCCCGAACCGGAAGTCACGTTGGTCATCAGTCCGGCGATGAAAATCGTCGGTCTGACGGTCGGTAACGACATGAGTTCGCGTGACATCGAAGGCGAAAACCCGCTGTATTTGCCCCAAGCCAAATGTTACGACCAATCCGCGGCGCTGGGGCCTTGGATCACTTTGTACGACCAATTGCCACCGCCGGCGCAAATCCAAGTCGACCTCAAAATTCACCGCGACGGCCAGATCGTTTTCGACCAACAAACCGCCGCCGACCAAATGGCACGCGGATTCGAAGACTTGGTTGGATGGCTCGGTCGCGACAATTCCTTTGACGACGGTGCGTTCCTGATGACCGGCACCGGCATCGTCCCGACCAGCGACTTTACGCTTCATCCCGGTGACCGAATCGACATTTCAATTTCCGGCATCGGCACGCTTTCCAACACGGTCGTCCAGGGCTAGCCCACACAAGCGACGATCGTCCTTTCCTTGCCCACCACGCATACGAATATCCCCAGCCATCGTTATGTCCACCGCTGCACCCGCCGTCGCACAAGTCTTGATCAACGGAACCTGGAAAGACGCCGACACCCAATCGACGTTCCAAGCGACCGACCCGAACCAGAACCAAACACTGGACGCAACGTTTCCCGTCAGCAGTTGGTCCGACTGTGATGCGGCCCTGGACGCGGCGGCCGATGCGGCGCGAAAAATCCGTCGATTACCCGCGGCAAAGATCGCCGAGTTTCTTCGCGCGTACGCCGACGAAATCGAATCGGCAAAAGATGATTTGGTGAACGCCGCCTTTGCGGAAACCGGCCTGGCGAAATCACCTCGCTTGGCCGATGTCGAACTGCCCCGTACCACCAACCAACTGCGTCTTGCCGCCGACGCCTGTGAAAGTGGCGACTGGGCGATGGCAACGATCGATACGGCCACCGGCATCCGCAGTTGCTTTGAACCGATCGGTCCGGTCGCGGTGTTCGGTCCGAACAATTTCCCGTTTGCTTTCGGCAGCGTTTCCGGAGGCGATTTTGCCGCCGCCATCGCCGCCGGTAATCCGGTCATCGGCAAAGCCAACAGTTCACATCCCGAAACCACGCGTCTGTTCGCCGTCGCCGCCCTCAAAGCGATCCAGCAAACGGGCATGCCCGCCGCCACGGTGCAATTGATTTATCGCACCAGCCACGCCGACGGCGAACGCTTGGTCGCCGACCCGCGTTTGGCAGCCACCGGATACACCGGCAGCCGTTCGGCCGGATTGAAATTGAAAGCGGCCGCCGACGCCGCGGGCAAACCAATCTATCTGGAACTTTCCAGCGTCAATCCGGTGGTCATCACCCCCAATGCGTTGGCCGAACGCGGGGATGCGATCGTCGATGAATTTGTCACCAGCGTGTTGATGGGAACCGGCCAATTTTGCACCAATCCCGGCATGGTGATGCTGGTCCGCGGTGAATCCAGCGACCAGTTCATCGATGCGGTACGACAAAAGTTTGAATCCACCGCGGCGGGCACGTTGTTGTCGCCCGCGGTCGCGAAAAGCCTGTCGTCCAGCGTCCAGACTTTGGTCGACTACGGCGCCAAGTTGATCACCGGTGGTGGTGACGTCGAATCGGATCGCTGCGCGATGGCCAACACATTGATGACCGTCGACGGCAAATCATTCCTGGGAAATCCCGATGGCTTTCAGACCGAAGCCTTCGGCAACGCATCGCTGATGGTCGTTTGCGACGACTTGGAACAGCTGTGCCAAGCGATCAGCCATTTGGAAGGCAATCTGACCGGCTGCGTTTATTCGGCAACGGGCAGCAGCGATGAAGACGTGTACCGGAAAGTCGAATTCGAATTGAAACCCAAAGTCGGCCGCTTGCTGAACGACAAAATGCCCACCGGTGTGGCCGTCAGCCCCGCGATGAACCACGGCGGCCCCTATCCGTCGACTGGTCACCCTGGATTCACCGCCGTCGGAATCCCGGCGTCGATGATCCGTTTCGGCAAACTGACTTCGTTCGACAACATTCGCGCCGAACGTTTGCCCGCATTGCTGGCGAACGCCAACCCGACCGGCAAGACCTGGCGCCGCATCGATGGCACTTGGTCCGCCGGCGACGTCAGCTGATCCAGTGATTCGCCGCGGGCCCGGTCATCGTCCCGCCGGCAAGTCGTTGGGGCGAGCCGTTTTCACGGCCACATCGGCAATGCGATTGGGCTAAACTGCGTTTCCTTCGATCGCTTTTCCAGCCACGCCTGCCTAAACGCCCCGCCAATCCGGATGATGACCTTTGCTTCCTGCGCACCGATGTGCGCCGCCGCTGCGCTATTGTCGACCCTTTGCTTCGCGTCAGTTCACGCCGCTGATGCCCGGGACGACAGCAAACCCGACATTTTGATGATCGCCGGATCACGCAGCCACGGCTATGGTGCCCACGAGCACTATGCGGGGCTAAAGATCCTGGAAGAAGCCATCGTCGCGTCGACCGATCGTGTCAACGTTCGTGTGGTTCGGGGTTGGCCAGAAGACAAAGCATTGGTGGACGATGCCGAATCGATCGTCATCTACTGCGACGGCGGTGGCCGGCATTTGGCTCTTGAGCACCGCGATGCCTTGGCCGAAAAGATGGCGGCGGGATGCGGTTTCGTGTGTCTGCATTACGCCGTAGAAGTTCCGCCGTCGGCTCAAGACGATTGGCTGGCATGGCTGGGCGGTAATTTCGAATTGAATTACAGCGTCAATCCGCACTGGCATGCCGATTTTGCCAACCTGCCCGATCACCCCGTCACCGCCGGCGTGAAACCATTCGGAAGTGAAGACGAATGGTATTTTCACTTACGTTTCACCGACCAACCCGGGCTGCAACCGATCCTGTCGGCGGTGGCGCCGCCAGAAACAATGCGTCGCAAAGACGGCGCCCACAGCGGAAATCCGCACGTTCGCAAGAGCGTCGCCCGCGGCGATTCGCAAACGGTCGCCTGGGTGTTCGATCGTCCCGATGGCGGACGTTCATTTGGTTTCACCGGTGGGCATTTCCATTGGAACTGGGGACATGCTCCGGTGCGTCGATTGGTTACCAACGCGATCCGCTGGACGGCGGGTGAATCCCTGGACGCCGATGGATCACAATTGCAATCGGTCAAGTTTGACGACCTGCTGGAAAACCAGGACTACGATCCGCCAAAGAACTTCAACAAGGATGACGTGTTCGAAAAATTCGAACTCCAAAACATCTCTTCGGTCACGCCGATGCGCTCCATCACCGGTGCTGGGATGCTGGTCCGAACCGAAGACCCGCGTCACCCCGAAAACGCCATCGCGGGGATCGATGTCGCACCGGGCGTCGCGGCAACGCTGGTCGCGTCCGAACCAACCCTACGCAGTCTGACCAACTTGGACATCGACGACC
Organism: Crateriforma conspicua; assembly: GCF_007752935.1. Lineage (NCBI taxonomy): Bacteria > Pseudomonadati > Planctomycetota > Planctomycetia > Pirellulales > Pirellulaceae > Crateriforma > Crateriforma conspicua. Next base: position 4,172,140 of record NZ_CP036319.1, read on the forward strand.
GCGGACGCATCTGGCTCTGCGACGTCATGAACTATCGCCGACGCCAAGGTGCACGCCCCGAGGGCGACCGCATCTTGATTTTGGAAGACACCGACGGGGATGGCGTCGCCGATGATGTCAAAACGTTTTACCAGGGTCGCGATATTGATTCAGCGATGGGCATTTGCGTGCTGGGAAATGAAATCATCGTCTCGGCATCGCCATCGATTCTGAAATTCACCGACACCAATGGCGACGACGTGCCGGACAGGAAAGAAGTCATCTATACCGACGTCGGCCAGCCTCAACACGACCATTCGGCGCACTCGTTTCTATTCGGTGACGATGGCAAGCTGTACTGGAACTTTGGCAACACCGGAATGCAGGTGAAAGACGCCAAGGGGCAAACGGTCGTCGACATTCATGGGCGTCCTGTGGTGGACAACGGCCAACCGTTTTATGGCGGCATGCCGTTTCGCACCGATTTGGACGGGTCGAATTTCGAAGTCTTGGCACACAACTTTCGTAACAACTGGGAAACAACCGTCGATTCGTTCGGCACGCTTTGGCAAAGCGACAACGATGACGACGGCAACCGAGGGACGCGCATCAACTTTGTGATGCAACACGGCAATTATGGCTATCGCGACGAATTAACCGGTGCCTCGTGGAAAGCACAGCGGATCACGATGGATGACGAAATCCCGCTTCGGCACTGGCACTTGAACGACCCCGGCGTGGTTCCCAACGTCCTGCAAACCGGTGCGGGTTCGCCCAGCGGGATCTGTATGTACGAAGGCCAGTTGTTGCCCAAAAGGTTTTGGAATCAAGTCATTCACTGCGACCCCGGCCCCAACGTTGTTCGCGCGTATCCGATGAAATCCGATGGAGCAGGGTACACCGCCGATATCGATCCGATCCTGACGGGAACTCGCGATCAGTGGTTCCGTCCCGCGGATGTTTGCGTTGCACCCGACGGATCGTTGTTTGTCACCGACTGGTACGATCCCGGTGTCGGTGGACACCGCCAAGAAGACAGTGATCGCGGCCGCTTGTTCCGCGTCGCACCGCCGCGATCGAAGTATCAGGTTCCGACGTTTGATTATTCCACCGCGGACGGTGCCATCGCCGCGATGAAGAATCCGGCCCGTTCGGTCCGCTTCAAGGCTTGGCAAGCCCTGCACGCGATGGGGACCGACGCAGAAGCCGCTTTGTTGGATGTGTATCGTCATGATCCCAATCCGCGTTACCGTGCTCGCGCGCTTTGGCTGTTGGGAAAAACCGATGGTCGTGGACCACACTACGTGGACGAAGCGTCCAAGGATGCCGACCCGAACATCCGCATCGTTTCCATCCGCCTGGCCGGGCAACTGGGGATGTCGACCGCTCAAACACTTGGTCAGCTTGCCGAAGACCCCGATCCGCAAGTCCGACGTGAACTTGCGGTATCGTTGCGGTTCGATGACACCGATGCGATGCCCGGCGTTTTTGCAACTCTGGCCGCTGGTTATGACGGTCAAGATCGCTGGATGCTGGAAGCCTTGGGGATCGCCAGCGATTTGCGAGCCGCCGATTGTTTCGCCGCGTGGATGCAACATATCGATGGACAATGGGATTCCCCCTCGGGGCGCGAATTGGTCTGGCGTCTGAGGGCTCCCGAATCGGCCGATCTGATTGCCGACCTTTTGTCAAAGGCGGATCTGTCCGATTCGGACGAGCGGCGGTACTTTCGCGCGATGGAGTATCACTCCGATGATGTCCGCGCCGCGTCGCTATCACGCCTGGTCAACCATCTGATCGACTGTGATCTGGACGACACCATCGCGGACCGTCGAATCGTACGTTCGGTACAACGCATCCGCGACTTCGACGCGGCAAACCGATCACCGAAGATCGCCGCGGCCATTGATCGACATGTCCAATCCCAACGCGGCACGGCCAACTACCTGACGCTGATCAAGCGTTTCCAACCACAGAAGCTGGAATCGGCCTTTGAATCGTTGATGCTTTCCGATGGCAACTCGTCTGCCGCCGTCGAAGCCCTTTCGACCGTGTTGCAAGAACAATCCGGCATCGACCGTATCAATCGGTGGATGCGCGACGCGGATACCGCAAAGGCGACACGAACGATTCGGCTGGTCGGCATGCTGGGCAATCCGCGCGCGATGTCGATGCTGTCGTCATTGGTCGCCAACGCCAATCAACCCTTTGCGACTCGCTCGGCTGCGATCGCATCCATGGCGGGCAACAACATCGGCCAAAAGAAACTTTTGGAATTGGCGACGGGTGGAAAACTGCCCGCCGACACTCGTCTGCTGGTCGGTGGACGCTTGGCATCCGTTTCCAATGCGGACATTCGCAATCAAGCGGCCAAGATCTTGCCGCTGCCCCAACAAGCCGATCACGAACCGCTGGCCCCGCTGGATCAAATGGCCAAGATGAACGGCGACGTCGAACAGGGACGCAAACTATTTCGGGGCGTCGCGACGTGCAGCAATTGTCACCTGGTCGACGGTTTCGGCAAAACCGTGGGCCCGGACCTTTCGGAAATCGGCAGCAAGCTGTCCCGCGAAGCCATGTTTACATCCATCTTGGATCCCAGCGCGGGCATCAGCCACAACTATGAAAACTATGTCGCGCTTCTGGATTCCGGCCAGATCATCACCGGCGTGATGGTCAGCGAAACCGACGATTCGGTCACGCTGCGGACCGCCGAAGCGATCGATCGCGAAATTGACAAGGACGAATTGGAAGAAATCATCAAAAGCGAAAAATCCATCATGCCGGAAAATCTGCACCACACCACCGACCAACAGGGTTTGGTCGACTTGGTGGAATACCTGATGACGCTGACCAAAAAAGAATAGCCGGGGTGTCGTCCGTGATGGACAGATCCTGCGAATCGAAAACCTTATCGATGATGTCGACTTTGCCGTCTGCGCCGGACCTTGCCGGCGTCTTCGGTTGACAACACCCGTTCAAGGTGAGCACTTCCCCCACTCGACGCCGATGGGAACGTCACCCCATGACGTGCCCCACGGTTCCTTCCCCCATGGAGAGTCGAGTTCTATGCCCACCCTATTGATGATCAACCTGAAAGGCGGCGTCGGCAAGACTGCGTCGACCGTCGCAATCGCTGAAACGTTCGCAGAAGTCGGTTATAAGACGCTGGTGATTGACGCCGACCACCAAAGCATGGCCGGCGAATTGTTGCTGGGTCAAAGCCGAATGCTCAGCTGCGAAAAAGCACACCGGACACTGCATGATGTTTTTCTTGCCATGTCGGATGTTGATTTCGATGTGCATTCGGTCGCGAACTACATCATCCCCAGCTCATCCAGTGTTGCCGCGTCACGCCCCAATCTATTTGTACTGCCGTGTTCGTTTCGCATTGATGATTTTTACAGCAACGTGTTTCGATCCAAACGCTGTTGCCGAACGTTCGTGACCGAGCGCGAATTGGGTCACCATTTGAAAAAGCAGATGCCCAAGGTCAAAAAGATCTTGGAAAGCATTTTTGATCTGATCATCGTCGATTGCCCTCCCAGCATCGCGATGCAAGTCAAGATGTTCCTGCGCATCGCCGACGGTTGCATCATCCCCAGTATCCCCGACCAGCTTTCGGTTCGTGGTTCGTTCAATTTGGTCCAGCGTCTGAAACGTCACAAAACGAATTGCCTGGGCACCCTTTGGACGCTGTATCGTCAACAAACCGTCCTGCATCGCGAAATGGTCTTGGAACCATTCGAAGGATTGCCTGAACCCTTTGGAAGCATCATCCCGAATGCCAGCCAGCTTGCCGGTGCGGTTGATCCACGGTTGGTCGACCAACCGGTGGCGAGTTGTGAAACCAAGTACGGAAAAGAATTCTCGCTGCGTTACGCACAGTTATGTAGCGAGATTTTGCAGCGGATGAAGAAGGCCAACATCCCGGTGCCGCAGTTGGCCCAAGCAGCTTGACCGGCAGCTTGCAGAATCGGAACGTCGCTGGGCCAACAATTCCCACGACGAATTGCAGACGTGCCATGAGTGATGAATCCATTCACAATGCGACTCAGCCAAGCTGTTAGAATGTCGCGATTCCGGATTCTCACCATGGCACCTTCTGATGTTGCAAAATCGAATTTGCTTTTGGATCTTCTGCATCGCATTGTCCATTACGACGCAGTTGATCCTGCATGGCCCCACACGGTTGACCGCGGCTGACACAACCACGGACATCGCCCCCACGTCGGATCGGCCGAATCTGGTTTTTGTTTTGGCCGATGACTTGGGCTACGGCGATCTTGGATGCTATGGTCGCAAAGACATCCAAACCCCACGGCTCGACCAGATGGCAGCCGATGGGGTCAGGTTCACCGCACACTACGCCAACGGCGCGGAATGCTCGCCGACCCGCGCGGCATTCTTGACCGGTCGCTATCAACAATGGATCGGCGGACTGGAATGCGCGATAGGTACGGGAAACGTCGGCCGCTATGACGACGCCATTCGCCTGCGCGACACCCACGATCTGGGACTTCCCGTTTCAATCCCGACCTTGCCGGCCCAGTTGAAATCCGCCGGATACGAAACGGCGATTTTCGGAAAATGGCACCTGGGTTATGAACCAAAGTTCGCGCCCCACCTGCACGGCTTTGACCACACGTATTATTGCATCGGTGGTGAAATGGACTATTTCCATTACACCGACAACGTTGCCGGATACAACCTTTTTCGTGATGGCAAACCGATCCGTGACGAGGGATATTTCACAGACTTGATCACCGACGAAGCGGTCAAGTTCATCAACGGCGGACACGAACGTCCCTATTTTTTGTATCTGCCATACACCTGCCCGCATTCGCCATTCCAAGGTCCGGATGACCGACAAACGCATCCTTTGCCCCTAGATTCGCCGTTATGGAAACAGGGCAGCGCACCGCCCGATGTTTATCGCGCGATGATCCAGCGGATGGACCAACAGCTCGGACGTGTCCTCGATTCCGTCGACGCAAACACGTTGGTCATCTTTGCCAGTGACAACGGCGGAACCAAGAGCGCCAGAAACGATCCGTATCGCGGGATTAAGGGCAGCACCTTTGAAGGCGGTATCCGCGTTCCGGCGATCGCCTATTGGCCCGGCAAACTTCCAGCCGGCACGGTGTGCGACGTTCCAACGCTGACGTTCGATTGGACACGAACGTTTTCCGATCTGGCCCAAGCCGACTTCCCCGAGTCGCACCAACTGGAAGGCGTCAACGTGATGGACATTCTTGACGGCGAACATCCCGATCGCGTGCTGTATTGGCGAAAGCCACGCGGTGAATCGATTTGGAAAGGTGTTCGAGACGGCGATTGGAAGTATGTCGTCGACCGTCGCGGTGACCGCGAAAAAACCTACCTTTTCCAATTGGCGGACGACGAATCGGAAAGTCAAAACCTGATCGACCAGTATCCCGACACGGCCAAGCGATTGCGTGCGTTATACGATTCCTGGGAATCGACCACGCGTCGCAATCGACGTGGACGCCCCGATGCCAAGACCGCGACGGAGTGAATTGCATCTGAAATCAGATTCAGACACCGCATCTAGTGCAATCCATAGCGGTTCATCTTGTAGTGCAAGGTCCGCACGCTGACACCAAGCAATTTGGCCGTTCGTTCACGGTGGAAATCGTTGACCGCCAGGGCGGATTGAATCGCCGACCTTTCGGCGGCTTCGGTGACCTCCGCCAGCGTCACCGGTTCGGAAAGCCCTGGTGACGTCGCCGCTTGCAAATCGGCGGGCAGGTGGTTCGCTTCGATCGTATCGTTGGCGACGGTGACAACCAGCCGCTCGATCACATTGCGAAGCTGGCGTACGTTTCCGGGCCAACTGGACTGGACCAACAGGGTCATCGCCGAATCATGAATCGTCTTGGCGGGACGACGATGTCGGGCACAGAAATGTTCCAGGAAGTGGTCGGCTAACAAAGGAATGTCTTCCCGCCGCTGACGTAATGGCGGGACTTCGATCGGCACGATGTTCAAACGATAAAACAGGTCTTCGCGAAACTCGCCGTCATCGACCATCTGCTGGATGTCACGATTTGTTGCCGACAAAATTCGCGCATCGGACTCCAAGACTTCTTCTCCGCCGACTCGCGCAAAGTGTCCCGTTTCCAACACACGCAACAAATCGACCTGACTCTTGGCCGGAATCTCGGTGATTTCGTCCAAGAACAGCGTTCCGCCGGTGGACTGTTCAAAGCACCCAGGTTTCTGACGCGAAGCGCCGGTGAAAGCGCCCTGTTCGTGGCCAAACAATTCGCTTTCCAAAAGGGTTTCGGGCAGCGCGCCCAGGTTCACTGCAATGAAACGTCCGCCTGACCGATTGCTAAGGTCGTGAACGGCCCGCGCGATCAACTCTTTTCCCGTACCGCTTTCGCCACGAATTAAGACGGTCGCATCGGTGTCGGCCACTTGGCGAATCTGTGTCAACACGTCTTGCAGTGCGCGACAATTCCCCACGATCCCCGATACTTCACCCGCTTCGGCCAAGCGGTCACGCAATTCCCGATTTTCCGATTGCAGCCGATGGTGTTCGCGGGCCTTGGTGATTTGTTGGCGGATCAGGTTCAGATCGACCGGTTTGGTGATGAAGTCGAAGGCGCCGCGTCGCATCGCATCAACCGCCGTTTCAACCGTTCCATGGGCGGTGATCACGATCGCCGTCGTGCCGGGTTTTCGTTGTTGCACCAACGACACGAGTTCCAAACCGTCGCGATCACCCGGCAAACGAACATCCGCGATCACCAATTGGAAATCGCCCGCATCAAATTTGTCCAGCGCCTCGTTGACCGTGCCGGCCGTATCAATGTGCGTGGCTTCCTTTTCCAAACCTCGCGCCAGGCCCGACCGAATGTTCGGTTCGTCATCGACGATCAATACTTGAAATTCATCTTCCATGACGTTCACTCTTGATTGTCAAACTCGGAACCGATTGGCAGGGTGATTTCGAAGGTGGTGCCCCCCGAACCGGAATGAAAATGCAGACTGCCTTCATGCTGGCGAATGATCTTGTCGCAAAAGGCGAGCCCCAGTCCGTTCCCCGAACCCTTGGTTGTGAAATAGGCATCAAAAACCTTTTCGCTCAGTTCGTCGGGAATACCGGTCCCGGAATCGACCACGTTGATCTTCACTGTGTCGGAGGTTGTACTGCCGTGGTTGTCGATGGCCTGGACCGACAGATGGCCACCGTCGGGCATCGCTTCCAATGCATTCATCAACAAGTTCAACAAGACCTGTTCCAACCGGACCGGATCCAGCATCACTTCCGGCAAATCATTCTCGGGACAGCGCACTTCGACGACCACTCTCTGTTTTTCTGCCGTCGGTCGGATCAAGTCGACTTGACGATGGATCAACTGTTTCAAATCGACCGGCTGCAGATTCAAACGATCGATGGACGCGAAATCACGAAAGACCTCCAGCACACCACCGATTCGAACCACTTCGCTGCGGATCACACGCAGCATTTGTCGCACATCATCCGTTTCGTCTTTCCCATCCAATTGTTCTTCCAACAGTTGGACGTGTAGCGACAGTGCCGCCAAAGGGTTTTTGATCTCATGATGCAACCCAGCCGCCAGTGACCCCAAACCCATGTATCGTTCCATCCGTCGCACCCGTTCTTCGATCATGATGCGATCGGTCACGTCGCGCAACTGGATCACATAGCCGATTTCCTGGTCATCGATATCGCACAACGTTTGACAGAATCCCTGCAGCACCAGGTCGTCGTCACGGATCGTCGTTTCAAAATCGTCCGACTGTTTGCCGCCTTCTCGGTCCTCTCGTCCTTGACGAAACTCGTCCAGCGGCACCCATGGCGCCAGGTCACGTAAAGACCGTCCGACGGGTTCACTGGGAGGGTCCAGTAATTCCAATCCACGACGATTCATACTGGTGACTCGGCCGTCACGGTCCGTCGTGATCACCGCCTGATCGATGCTGCTTAGAATGTCGCCGGCCAACGCTTTAAGGTCACGCAGGCTTCGCAACGACGAACGATACGCCCGTGACAGCAACACCACGGCGATCCCGGTCACGACAAGGTTCAACACGACCAAGATGGTCAGTCGAAATTGCCAGCGTAGTTCCCCGGCCAAGACCTGGGCCGATTCGCGGCCGTCGCGTGGCAATTGGCCGATTAAGTCTTCGACAATTTGCTGTTCACGCAGAAAGTCCACCATCACCCAAATGGTGATCGCCAGCGCAGCGGCACTACCCAGCAGCAGACCGATCACGGCCAGCCGGTACGTTTTTTCGTTCTCTTCGGATCGTGCGCGAAACATCGGGTGCAATCGTATCGTTACTGCGGGCCAATGGGTCTCAACGTGCGCGGCGCACTAACGGGGAAACGTTCAACGGTTGTCCATCACACCATTGCTGTCCAGCGTCCGCTGTGTCTGCCGTTGATCACGGACGATACGGCGAACCCGGGACGACGACCAGACCGAGCAAACCGGCGACCGCGGTGGCCGCCAACCAATCGAGGCAGACAAACGCTCGAGCCCCTTCGACGCTAACGCCACCCATCCGTGCGAACGCCGCACCAGTCGGTGAAATCAGCCGACTTCGCTGTTTTGGCTGGCATCATCGTGCAAGCCGGTGCAGAAGATCTGCAAAGTCTTGCACAACCACGGTGGGGTGATCCGCCGCGCCAACCAGCTTCAAGGAACTGTTCGCAAACTTGTTCGCCGACTTTGCAGATGCATTTTCACGGTGAACCAGGGAAGTCATCGCACATTGCCGCCGTCCAGTGTGCGGAGTGTTCCGCCGATGGCACGACGGTTGCGTTTGGGCGCACCCCATCGGTCCGCGACGTCGTAGGGTCGCCGGTATGGATCGCCGTTCCTTTGGATGTCTGTCGTTGCCAATGAACATGCCCGCTTTGGAAATGGACGCCGCGATTGGTCGTTCCACACCACCGCATGATCCGCTGACATCGCTGCGTCAACAGATCGAACACGCCGCACACCTGCTGCCATCGCAAGGCCCGATCACGGTCTTCGTGCACCACAACACACTGCATGCTTTCGAAGATTTGGATTTTGATGGTGGTGTTCAAGCCGGCGGACGCACGTTTGGATGCCAAGCGTATCTTCCCGAAGACCGATATCGAACGATGTTGGAAGAAGGTCGGATCCGCGTCGAAGACCTCGAAGCGGTCTTGCACGAAGACCTGGAAGACGAAGCGGACCGATTGGTTTCTGTGTTCTGCACCCGCTATGCATTGCGTCTGTCCATGATGCAGTTTCCTCTGCATGCCGGGTCCACGCACGAACTGCGTTGGGTGGTCGCCGAAACCGATGCCCTGCGACGCTTTCGTGACGAAGTTTCGCCAGCGGTTCGTGAAGAAATGCTGACCGACACCCGCGCGGCCGTCCAGCAACGTATTCAAAAGCCATCCCCCATGCGGGACACGATGGATGAAGTGCTTCAGCAATTTGATTCGTCCAAGAATCAATCATGGAGCGACCGTCGCTGGGAGGCTTTCGTTCTGAATTACCTGTGGCGTGTCTGTTGCGAAGGCGTTCGCATCGCGGATCCGCCTGTCGAAACGATGGACGCACACAGCGGAGTGTTCGAACAAAGGATTCGACACCGCGACGTGCTGATCCAGACGGGTGCCGACGACGCTGACGTCCCGGTACACGAAACGCTGATTCGATTTTGCGCGGCCTTTTTGGACCAGGGATTCGCAGCGTGGAACCTGCCCCATCGCAGCCAAGGGTTCTATCGCTGTTTCTTGTCCCATCACGTTGATGGGCCGGCACCGACGCGTTGGCTGCGATCGGTGCAACGTGAATGCCGGCGACTCTCAGATCATCACGTTCAACCGTTGCAATCGATCCGCGAATCGTTGCAACTATTGGGCGTTGAAGAATCCGAACAGGAACCGTTCATCACGCAAACGCTGTTGGCATTGCGGGGTTGGTCGGGCATGGTTTGGCAAATGGAAACCAATGCCGAATGGACACCCCATCCCGCACCACCGGGAAGTCTGGTGGAGTTTCTGGCGATTCGTCTGATGCTCGATCGTATCGCCATTGCTGAAGTTGCACGCAATCTTTCGGGCCATCACGTTCCGCTGAACAAACTACGTCCGACTTTTCGGCGTGACGACACAGCCGCACCGGCCAATCATTTTGAACAGCGTGCCTACACCGTCTTCCAGCTGGCCCAGGTCTTGGGGTGGCGTCCCCGAGATCTGGAAAACCTGGCACCCCAACAGTGGAACGCTCTACTGGCAGAGATTGAGTCGTTTCCGGCGTTGGAACGACGACGCATCTATCATCGCGCGTTTGAACGCAAGTATCGCAATGAAACGCTGGACGCCGTCATCGCGCACAGCCGACGGCCCAATCATCGGTCGAATCAACGCCCAGTGTTTCAGATCGTTTGTTGTCTGGATGAACGCGAAGAATCGTTTCGGCGTCATCTGGAGGAAGTTCAACCGGATTGCGAAACGTTTGGGATTGCGGGCTTCTTTGGTGTCGCCATGTATTATCGGGGTGCAGCCGACGCCCACTACACGCCACTGTGTCCGGTCAACGTCAAACCCGATCACTTCGTCGTCGAAACGCCGGTCTATTCGGCGGTGGAAGCGGAACGTCGTCGCGCCGACGCACGTCGGACTTTGGGTCACGCCACCCATCGCGCACACCTGGGCTCGCGTTCTTTTCTGGGCGGTGCGTTGACGGGCATCTTCGGGTCAATCGCCGCGGTACCTTTGGTCGCTCGGATCATGTTTCCGCGAACCACGGCGCAAATCCGTCGCTGGTTCGGCTCCATCGTGCGAACCCAGTCGACCGAACTGTGTTTGGAAAGATTGCAACCGGATCCAGGATCAGACAACGGCCATATCGGCTACAGCGTCGAAGAAATGGCCGGCATCGTTGAAGGTGGTCTGAGGGCCCTCGGGCTTGCCAACCCTGACTTGTTATCCGAATTGGTGGTCATCTGTGGCCACGGTTCGGCCAGTCTGAACAACCCACACGAAGCCGCCCATGACTGCGGCGCATGTGGCGGTGGTCGCGGCGGCCCCAACGCCCGCGCATTCGCCCAGATGGCCAACGATGTACGTGTGCGTTCCCGCTTGGCCGAACGTGGTCTGACCATCCCGGATTCGACCTTCTTTATCGGTGGCTATCACAACACATGTGACGACACCATGTCTTGGTATGACCTGGATCGCGTACCGCTTGTCCAACGCAAACGGTTCGAAGCAGCCAAAGCCGATATCGACGAAGCACGAAAACGCAGTGCCCACGAACGATGCCGGCGTTTCGAATCGGCCGGTGATTCGTTGGACTTTGATGAAGCCCTGCGACACGTCGAAGGACGCGCCGAAGACCTGTCTCAAACACGACCGGAATACGGCCACGCGACCAATGCGTTGTGTTTCGTCGGCCGACGTGAATGGAGTCGCGGATTGTTCTTGGACCGCCGCGCGTTTTTGACGTCCTATGACCCGACACAAGATGACGATCGCAGTTCCATTCTGGAACAGATGCTGCAAGCGGTCATCCCAGTCTGTGCCGGGATCAACCTGGAATACTATTTCTCCTACGTGGATCCGATCGGCTACGGATGCGGCACCAAGCTTCCACACAACATCACGTCCTTGCTGGGTGTGATGGACGGAGCCGAAAGCGATCTGCGGCCCGGTTTGCCCTGGCAGATGGTCGAAATTCACGAACCGGTTCGTCTGTTGTTCGTGATCGAAACCACGCCACAAGCGATGAAACGAATCATCGATGACAACGAAGCAATCGCGAGATTGGTCAAAGGCGGCTGGGTGCAACTGGCCATCTTCGATCCTGATTCGGGCCGCATCCGACGCTGGTTCAAAGACGACTTTGTGCTTTACGCACCACACGAGCGAGAAATCCCAGCGGTGAATTCTTCTCCTGACTGGTACGCCGGAAAGCGCGAACACTTGGGATTCGCATCCATTCTGTCGGCAAGCGCCGCCCAACCAGGAGACGTGGCATGACACTGGATCAATGCTTCTTTGCGCTCGGATTGATCGTCGTGATCAGTCCCGCGGTTCTGTTGGCGGTGCTGGCCGTCACATCATTGCTGGATCGCACGATCAGCGAACGATCGTCGGCGAAGTTGACGGAAGCCTCCGTCGTCGTTGGCTTGGTAGCGATCGTCGCGATCTTGGTACTCATGCTGGGAACCGGTCGTCGACACGTTCCCATCGAACTGGGTAACTGGGTCGTCATTCCCCAGCAACACTTTCATTTTCACCTGAAGTTCGTCTTTGACCGCCTGTCGGTCCCATTCACGATACTTTCCTTCGTCCTGTGCGGCATCATCAGTGCTTTTGCAAGTCGCTATCTGCACCGCGAACCGGGATACAACCGATTCTTTGTTTTGTTCAGTGTGTTTCTGCTGGGCATGGTTTTGTCCTCGCTTGCCGGAACCATCGAGACGTTGTTTTTCGGTTGGGAATTGGTCGGCCTGTCTTCCGCGCTGCTGGTCGCCTATTTCCACGAACGCACCAACCCGGTCCGAAACGGACAGCGTGTCTGGAGCATCTATCGCATTTCAGACGCCGCATTCCTGATCGCCGCGTTGACGCTGCACCATTTGACCGGTGCCGGTGACTTTGACGCACTGATGGGAACCGGCGTCTGGCCCGAAGGCCACGTTTCGATCACTCAATCGCATGCGTTGTTCGTCGGTGCTTTGTTGCTGTTGGCGGCGATGGGCAAGTCCGCATTGGTGCCATTTTCTGGCTGGTTACCCCGCGCGATGGAAGGCCCCACCCCGTCAAGCGCCATCTTCTATGGCGCATTGTCGGTGCACTTGGGTGCGTACCTTTTGCTTCGTGTCGGTCCGCTGTTGGAAGCATCCACGTTGCTGCAGATAGCCGTTGTCTTCGTTGGTCTGATCTCCGCCATTTTTGGAACACTGACCGCGCGAGTTCAAACCGACATCAAGAGTGCACTCGCATTCGCTTCGCTGACGCAAGTCGGCATCATCGTTGTCGAGATCGGTTGTGGTCTTCGGTATCTGGCTTTGGTCCACATCATCGGTCATGCCTGCCTGCGGACACTTCAACTGCTGCGGGCTCCAACGCTGTTGCACGATTACCACACGTTGGAAAACGCGATCGGCGGACACTTGCAACGCAACGAAACAATACTGGCACGATGGTTGCCGACGCGTCTTCGCGCGGGTCTGTATGCCACCGCGATCGAGCGTGGTTACTTGGACGGATCAATAGGCGACATGGTGGTTCGGCCTTTCACGCGTCTATTTCGCTGGTGCGACAACTTGGAACGGCGTTGGACGAACCTTCTTTCGGGCGGCCAGTCGCGAGAATCCGATGACGTTCGTCCGCATGTCGAATCGCTGGAGGAATTCGTCTGATGCAAGAATTACATTTGCCATGGATGGAACTATCGATTGTGATCCCAATCCTGGGCGCGATCATCGTTTCTCGTCTGCGAGACTCCGCGATCGCTCGGATCGCCTGCTTGATCACATGCAGCCTGACGTTGGCTTGTGCCACGGGCGAATGGATCGACTTCGTTCGCCTGGGAACCTTCGAAGCCCACGATCACTGGGATTTGATCGAGACGATCTTTCATCAAGACGTCTTTGTCATCGATGAATTGAACGCACCGCTTTTGCCACTGGCCGCGCTGCTGTGTTTATTGACGGCGTTGTCGACGCTGCGTACCAAAGCCAATCGGTTTTCCTTCAACGCAATGTTGGCGTCAGAAGCCATCTTGATGGCGACCCTTAGTTGCCGAAACGCGTTGGGCATCGTTGGACTGTTGATCGCGGCAGTCGTCCCCGTCTGGTTGGAGTTGCGTCAGCGAGGTCGATGCACGCGAGTCTTCACCATTCACATGTCGCTGTTCGCGGCACTGTTGCTGTGCGGGCAGTGGATGGTTGCCGCCGGCGCGGTGTTTATCGGTGGGGCACTACTGACCGTCGCCGCACTGCTACGAACCGGAATCGTTCCCCTGCACTGCTGGATGACGGACCTGTTCGAAAAGGCCACCTTGGGCACCGCGTTGCTGTTCGTCACGCCCATGACCGGTGCGTATGCGGTGATGCGACTGGTGCTTCCCATCGCACCGGACTGGGCGTTGCAAAGCATTGCGGTTGTTTCGCTGATCACGGCCGTCTATGCGGGTTGCATGGCGTTGGTCCAGCATGAAGCCCGTCGCTTCTTCTGCTACTTGCTGCTCAGCCAATCCTCGTTGGTTTTGGTCGGCCTGGAAATCGCCACACCGATCGGTTTGACCGGCGCGTTGTGTGTTTGGATATCCGTTGGATTGTCGCTGGGCGGTTTCGGATTGACGTTGCGAAGCGTCGAAGCCCGAGTGGGACGCATCTCTCTGGACGAATTTCACGGGCTGTACGAACACATGCCCACCCTTGCCGCCCTGTTTCTTCTGACCGGTCTGGCATCGATCGGATTCCCCGGAACCATCGGGTTCATCGGCATTGAACTGTTGGTCGAAAGCGCGGTCGAAGTCTATCCATGGATCGGAATGACTGTGGTGCTGGCAGCCGCCCTCAATGGCATCGCGATACTGCAAGCCTACTTTCGAATTTTCACCGGCCATCGGCACATGGCAACGTTTTCCTTGCGTGCACGCCGATCCGAAAAGATTGCCGTTTTCGTACTGTCCTTTTTGATCATCTTCGGCGGCCTGTATCCCCAATGGAGCGTAGCGTCACGCTACCACGCCGCCATCGAACTGATTCGACAACGCACCGCCGCTCTTGGAAGTGGTTCCGATCAGCCCGGACACGCCGACCACCAAACGAACACCAAATCTGCGATTCCAAACCAAACCACAGACGCCACCAAAGCTCCCATCACCAACATCGCCGCGGCCACGGCCCAAGAATCTTCGAAGACCGAAAATGAGCGATAACAACACTCCTGCCGAATCGCCCGAATCCCATGCGATACCACGCGGCGACGCGTCGGGCTTTGTGAAGTATTTCAAGCACGACTTTTTGTCCGGCTTGCTGGTCTTTCTGATCGCATTGCCGCTGTGCTTGGGCATCTCACTGGCTTGTGGCTATCCGCCCATCGCCGGGATCTTCACTGCCATCATCGGTTCGATCTTAACCACGTTCATCAGCAACAGCGAACTGACGATCAAAGGTCCCGCGGCTGGTCTGATTGTGATCGCGATCGGATGCATCGAAGACTTTGGCGGCGACGGAATGACCGGCGGATGGACGGACGCTGATATCACGGCCTATCAAGCAGCCCTTGCCGTTGGCGTCGCCGCCGCGGTGATCCAGATTCTCTTTGGGCTGTTTCGCGGAGGCATCTTGGGTGAATTTTTCCCGATCTCCGCGGTACACGGAATGCTTGCCGCCATCGGCGTGATCATCATCATCAAACAGTTCCCCGTGGCATTGGGTGTCTCCGCCGGCGGCGAACCTTTGGAAATGCTCAGGGAAATTCCCCACTACGTTGCCGAAGCCAACCCGGCGATCGCGGCCATCGGGATGACCAGCATTCTGATCATGTTTTTATGGCCACTGGCCGGACAACGTGTCGGTCTTTTGAAGAAGATCCCGTCGCCGATGATTGTCCTGCTGGTCACGGTTCCGATGGGCTTGATGTTCGACCTATTGCACGAACATTCCTACACGCTTCAAGGGCATCAGTACCAGCTCGGCGAACAGTATTTGGTCAAGATGCCCGAACGAATTTTCGGGATGTTCGATGACATCACCGCGCCTGACTTCAACGCCCTGACGCAGGGCAAGGCTTGGAAATGGGTGATGATGTTTTTCATCATCGGAAGCCTGGAATCCTTGCTTAGTGCCAAGGCGATCGACTTGTTGGATCCTTGGAAACGAAAGACCAACATGAACCGTGACTTGGTCGCCGTTGGGATCGGAAACTTGGGTGCGTCCATGGTCGGCGGACTTCCGATGATCTCCGAAATCGTGCGTTCCAAAGCGAACATCGATAACGGTGCACGCACGCGATTTGCCGATATGTGGCATGGGATCTTTCTGCTCGCATGCGTGGCACTGATTCCAACGGTGTTGCATGAAATCCCACTCGCCGCCCTGGCTGGGATGCTGGTTTACACCGGATACCGACTGGCACACCCGGCCGAATTTGTGCACGTCTGGCGAATCGGAAAAGAACAGCTCGCGATCTTTGTCACCACGCTAATTGTCGTCTTGGCGACCGATTTGCTGATCGGCGTCGCTGCTGGAATCCTGTTGAAGCTGATCATTCACGTTGCCAATGGCGTTCCTTTGAAAAGCCTGTTCAAGCCTTTCATCGAAGTCCAAGAATTCGACGACAACACCAGCCTGATCGTTGCCAAAGAATCGGCCGTCTTTAGCAACTGGATCCCGTTTCGTCGCCAAATCGAACAGATCGGATTGGTCCAGAAACGCAACCTGATCATCGACGTGTCCGACACAAAACTGGTCGATCACAGCGTGATGGAAAAGCTGGAAGAGATGGAACGGGATTTCCAGCAGGAAGGCCTGCAATTCCATATTCGGGGTTTGTCGCAGATGAAGCCGCTGGCGGCCAGCCCGCAGTCGGCACGCAAAGGCGGTCTTTCCACAATGCGAAGGGTGACCGTGGTCGCTGATCATGATCTGGAATCACGACTGGTCGATCGCTTCGTCGAACTGGGCGCCACCGGTTTCACGTCAACACCTTGCAGCGGAGCCGGACGCCATCGGCTGCGCTGTGGGGACGGGCCGTCCGAATCACAGGTCCGCATCGAAGTGGTGGTGACGCCGGAAACCGGTGATGACGTCCTGCGGTTCCTGCGCACCGATGTGTTCCCCAGCCACAGCGTTGCGGTTTGGTGCGAAGACGTCGATGTGGTTCGTCGCGACCATTTCGATTCCTCCGTCGCCGCTGCTGTATCCGCCACGCCTGTCTAGAAGGCACGATTGAACCATCGCTCATTCATTTTTTCGTATCGCCAACGCTGTACAAGCTTCGTTCGATTCCGGAGACACCATGAACCCCTTGCGTCTGATTTGCTTTTCATCCCTGGTGACAGCGGCGATGGCTTGGTTTCCCAAGATTCCCGCGGATGACACCATCGGTCGGCCCAAGAATCTGCCGTCGGTCAGCCAGCAGTTGATTGACCTGGGAGCCGGGAACGTACGCCAGATCAATGGCGAACTTTCCTACGTGCACTTGAAGGGTTCGCGGTTCACCGATGATGCCGCCGGATTGCTGGCCGGCCAACGTTCCCTGGTTTTCCTTTCTCTGGCACAGACGCCGATCACCGACGCAACCCTACGCATTGTCTGTGACCTTGACCAACTGAAATGGCTGTTTCTGGACCACACGAAAATCACCGACCAAGCGGCGGCGGGGCTGGCGAAACTTTCGAATCTCCGCACGCTGTCACTGGCGAGATGTGGCGTGACGGACAAAACGTTTACCCACGTCTCTTGGCCTCGCCTGCACACGCTGGATCTGTCGCAATCCCGCATCAGCGACACGACCGTCGGACGCCTTTCTGGACACCAAGCGATTCAGCATTTGAATCTAAGCCGCACCGCGGTAACGGATCGTTGCATGAACGACCTAGTCACCATGCCGAAAATCACCCGCTTGAACCTGGCCGGGACCAAGATCACCGACTCTGGATTCGCCAAGCTACAGACGCTCGGCAACCTTCGTGAAGTGGACGTGACGGGGACACAAGTGACCGCGTCGGCAATCCTGGGTTTCAGTGCCCAGCATCCCGAATGCCTGGTCCATGGACCGGAACTGGCAATCGATAGCCTTGCGCACCATTAGCGAATCGGGTGACCAAGCTGCGACGCCCCGACAGGTGACGTCTATTGGTCGCCCCATCTTGGGCGTCGCAAAACATTAACGGCGTGTCGTCCCGAACTCTCGACACCCCTGTCGTCACGAGGGAAATTCGAGGCACGCCCCACACCAATGCGAAGCACGTCATCTGCGTGACCTCGGTCCTTTCACAGACCGGAGTCATCGGATCGGCCGTTTTCTCGTTTTTCTGGCTCGCAACCGAGCACCCGGTGATTTCCGACTTTCCGCCATCCGGTGGATCGGATAACGCTGCCTGTGGCGGCGTCGTATTCCTTGGTGCCAACGCCCGAAGACGAAAGAAGCGATTGACGGGATGACGAAAAATCTTCAACGCTCATCCGGCGACACGACGCACTGTGGCTGTGCTTCATCCGCGGACTGCGGTCCGACACCACTACCCCGCCGTCGCCTGATCCAAGCCGCCGGCTTGAACGCCGCACTTTTGCTTTCAGGGCGCGGCAATGTCATGGCGGGACCTTTCGCTGCGAACGATTTTGATCCGGTCATTCCCGCGGACAAGAAGCTTAGCGAGGATTGGATCGCCAGTTTGTACGACCGCGGCAATCCGTTGTCAGCATCCGGCGAAGACCTTCGGTTCATCGGAATGCCGATCAATGGCATCTGCACCGGACAAGTCTATTTGGGCGGCGACGGAAGGTTGTGGTACTGGAATCTGGACGGCCATCGCGACCGAAAACAGATTGGTGCCGGGCCACGCTTTACCGACCCGGACACGTTCCAATCGCCGATGGACCAGGGGTTTGCCATCGACGTTCGCTCCGACGATTCGGCGACAACGTTCACGTTGGATTCCAATGGTTTCCATGACGTGGTCTTCACCAACCGCTATCCGATGGCCAACGTCACGTATGCCGACAACGCATGTCCGATCAAAGTCGAATTGGATGCGTACACGCCATACATTCCTTTGAATCGCGATGATTCCAGCTTTCCCGTCATCGTGATGCGATACACGCTGCGCAATCAATCCAGTTCAAATCAAGAAGTCTCCATCGCCGGATGGATCGAAAACCTGTCGAACTTTCGCAGCGGAAAAGGACGTCAAGGACGCAGGTTCAGTCGGTTTACTGAGCGAGACGGTTTGTCAGCCGTCGAATGCTGGGCCGGTTCCATTCCGGATGATGGAGCCGAAGAACAAGTTGACGTCTTCGCGGATTTCGAAGACGGCGATTACAGCGATTGGAAAGTCGAAGGAGACGCATTTGGTAATGGCCCGGCAACCGGTCCGCGCACCATCCAAAAATTGTCCGGCTTTGACGGAAAAGGCCTGGTCAATTCATGGACCGGTTCCGACAAACCGCAAGGTAAGTTGACGTCACCCGTTTTCACGATTCAAAAACCGTTCATCAACTTCTTGATCGGCGGCGGTAACAACACAAAATCATTGGGAATGCACCTGTGGGTCGACGGACGAAAGGTCCGATCGGCATCGGGCAATCGGTCCGATGCGATGACATGGGCCAGTTGGGACGTTAAAGAATTAGCGGGCAAGACGGCCCATCTGGAGATTGTCGATGCATCATCCAGCGGATGGGGACACATCGATATCGACCAGATCGTCTTTTCGACCAAACCGGCAAGTGGAAACTCCGATACGCCCTTGGAACGAGCGACCGATTTTGGATCGATCGCATTAGGGTTGCTGAGCAGCGAACCGGCAGAATTCGTGGACATCCAACGCTCTGCCACCGGTTCGACGGATCTCTTCAGTCGAACACATTCCAAAGTCGTCGATGGCGACACGTTCCAACGCCCGCTGAGTGACCGAGCGTTTGCATCGCTGGGCAGGACCACAAAGCTTGGCCCCGGCGAAAACGCCGTCGTAACCTTCACGCTCTCCTGGCGTTTTCCCAATGCCAATTATGTCACCAAGTTTGGTCGGAGTCCCGGTGATCACGACATCAACGATTACTCCACGCGTTGGCCGACATCCGTCGACTCAGCTGCCAATGTCGCGGTGCGACAGGCGGAACTGACCGACGCCTCCCAAACTTGGACAGATACCTGGTACGACTCCACGTTACCCTATTGGTTTTTGGAGCGAACCCTGATCCCACTAAATTGCATGCAGACGCAGGTTGCGGAACGTCTGGCATTGCAAGACGGCATGTACAACTTGGACGAAGGCGTCAACTGCTGTCCCGGTAACTGCACCCACGTCTGGCAGTACGCGCAAGGATTAGCCCGCATTTTCCCAGTCATTGAACGCGAATGTCGTGACAAGGTGGAGTACGGGAAAGGATTTCGTGCCAGCGACGGTGCCATCAATTTCCGTCACAGCATCGGCGAATTCCGTGACGCCATCGATGGTCAGTGCGGCACCATTCTGCGTGTCTTACGCGAAAGCCAAATGACAACCGACGACCGGTTCCTAGAAAGCATTTGGGACCGCACACGCCAATCGATGGAACATGTGATCCGCAAATGGGACAAGGATGAAAACGGATTGCTGTCGGGCGCCCAGCACAACACGTTGGATGAACCTTGGTTCGGCCAAGTCCATTGGTTGATCAACTTGTACCACGCTGCCTTGAAAGCATCTGCGTCCATGGCGCGGCAAATGAATCAGCCCGCCGTTGCCGATCGATATGAACGTATCGTGGCCAACGGCGCGCCGGCGATGGTCGACATGTTGTGGAATGAGGACTTCGGGTACTTCATTCACAATCCGGGCCCCGGCGACGATGAAAAGCATGGATCGGTCAACGGTTGTCACATCGATCAAGTGCTGGGCGAATTCTGGCTCAGAAACGTTGGCCTTGATCCGGTGCTACCGCAAGACAAAACGCGTCGCGCCTTGGAATCGTTGTGGACGTACAACTTTTCGCCCAACGTGGGCGATTACCGCAAAGTCATGACCGCGGGTCGATGGTACGCCGTCGAAGGCAACGCGGGACTGATCATGTGCTCGTTTCCACACGGAAAGATCGAAGCTAAAAGTGGCAAGAAGAATTATGCGGGCTACCTGAACGAGTGCATGACCGGCTTCGAATGGCAGGTCGCCGCGCACATGATCTGGGAAGGCATGTTGGAAAAGGGTTTGGCGATCGGCAAGGCGATTTACGACCGATACCAACCCAAGGATCGCAACCCCTACAACGAAATCGAATGTAGCGATCACTATGCCCGCGCCATGTCCAGTTACAGCGCGTTCATGGCAGTTTGTGGTTATCAGTATGATGGCCCCGCAGGCCGACTGGCTTTCGGCCCCAAAATGCAACATGACAATTTTCGTGCCGCATTCACCACGGCCGAAGGCTGGGGCCGATTCACGCAAACCGTTCAAGACGCCCGTCAAGAAAATGGCATCGAACTGCGGTACGGAAAACTCCGGCTTCAAAAACTCGCCCTCGACCGAACTCCCGAAACCAAACCGGGCCAGGCAACCGCAACGTTGGACGGGCGAACAATCCCCGCGGTGTTCAAAGCCGATGGTACCCGTCTGGTCGCGACGTTCCCCGGCGGCTTGAACATCACCAGCGGCCAAACTCTGCGAGTGAAACATGCGTAACTTATCGAGAAATTCTCATCACGCGGACACGCTGCGTTTTCACGGCCTCCGCCGGCCGAAGACATGGCGAACACGCCTGTCCCCTTACGGCCCAGCGTTGAAGTTGACTTCGTCTGGCGATCGCAGCGTCAACCGCAGTGTTCTTCTGACGGCGATGATTCTGCTTCTCGCTGGTTCCAGCGTCCTGGGAATCTCCTCGGTCTGTGATGCAGCAGACGATTCAATTTCCCAACAGGTCGACCCGAATAGCCCCAACCAGACTTCAAGCAAACACCGGTCTGCTGATTCGGTCGTGACGATCCAGACCCTGCTAAAAGACATGGTCGATCGCGATGGGATCGCACGGTTTCCCGCCAAGAATTTTCGGCTTCGACAACACAGCAGTTACAACCGAGATTCCAAAACCCCCGACGATCCCAAAGGTTGGTTCGCCAATGGCGATTTCAATCGCCCTCCCAATGGCAAGAATTTCATTCGCACCGAAGTGATCAATGGTAAGAAGGAATGGGTGCTGATGGATCACGACGGCCCCGGTGCGATCGTGCGGACTTGGATGCCATGGCAGAATCAGAAAAACGGTGGCACCGACCTGGTCATGCGGATCTACTTGGATGGTGAATCCGAACCAGCGTTGGAAGGCAACATGCTGGGCATGTTCGATGGCACCGGTGTGATCCCGTATCCGTTCGCGCACCCATCCTTGCGTTCGGCGGTGAATTTCTTCCCGATACCTTACGCCAAGTCTTGCAAGGTCACGGTGTCACAGATGCCGTTCTTCTATCAATTCACCTTTCGCGAATATGATGAGGGCACCACCGTCGAAACATTCACGCTGGACGATTTCCGGGCCGCAGAAAACGTCATCAATGATGTCGGTAATGCTCTATTGCATCCGAATGCCACAGGAACAACGGACCGCCAGCGTTTTCGAGTGAAAATGGCTGGCAGCGAAACGATGGCGTACGACTTGCCACCGGGAACCGCCGCCGTGCGTGAGCTTTCCGTCAAGCTGGCCGACTATGACGACGCTATGATCACACGCAATGTCGTGTTGAAAATGGACTTTGATGGGAAGGAAACCGTCTGGTGTCCGATCGGTGAGTTTTTCGGGACCGGCATCGGCTTGAACCCATTCCAAGGTTGGTACCGCACCGTCGCCAAAGACGGGACGATGACGTGTCGTTGGGTGATGCCCTATCAAACCCATGGAACCGTTTCCCTGATCAATCTTGGCAGCGACGATGTGGTCGCCGATCTGGAGTTCAAAACAGGGCGTTGGAACTGGGATGAACGGTCCATGTATTTTCATGCCAATTGGCGGGGCCAGTGTCCGGTTCCCACCCGGCCCTTTTCCGATTGGAACTATGTCACGTTGAAAGGCCGTGGCGTTTACGTCGGTGATACGCTGACGGTGATGAATCCAGTCGAACGATGGTGGGGCGAGGGTGATGAGAAGATCTTCGTCGACGGCGAAGCCTTTCCGTCGATCTTCGGAACCGGAACCGAGGACTACTACGGATATTCATGGGGCGGTCGCAGCACCGATTTCTACGAACATCCATTCCACGCACAACCGTTCAGCCACCGGTACAACAAACAGAACCGAAAGCCCAACACGGACGAAAGAAACACGCTGGGCTATAGCACGGAGACTCGCACACGCGTTTTGGACACGATGCCGTTTTCCGAATCGCTTCAGTTGGACATGGAAGTCTGGAGCTGGTCCGAATGTGACATGGGATACGCGGCCGGAACCTACTGGTATGGCTTTTCCGGCACGACCAGCAACCGTCAACCCGCTCCGGATGACGCCACCCAGCGTTGGGTGGTGCCGCCACGCCCGCCTTCGTCCGAATCAACTTCTTCATCCGACGCGACGCAATATTTTGAGAATGCGATCGAATGCGAAAGCCTTTCGGCGGTCGCCAATCGTGAGGGAGTGAAGCTCATTCGCGACCAAAACTTGGGTCGCTATGGAAAGCACCAATGGAGCGGTGGCCGGCACTTGTTTGTCCGCGACACCGAGGCCGGAGACTTTGTCGATTTGAAAGTCGCCGTCCCATCCGAACGCCCGTTCGAACTTCGGATTCACGCGACCACCAGCTTTGATTACGGCATTCTAGATTTCAGCGTCGACGGACAAACCGTCGGAAAATCCCTTGACACCTATTCGGCGAAGGTTGGCGTTACCGGCCCCGTCACTCTTGGCCGTTTCACTTCGAACGATAAAGAAATCACCATTCGCATCGAAGTGGCCGGATCCAACCCGAATGCCAAGGTCCCCGGTACCTTCTTTGGCCTGGATTGCCTGATCATTGAACCCGTCACACCATGAACCGCGAACTTGGAAACCCTCCAATGCGATACGACAGGTTGCAACGCGTGACAAACATCATTGCAATCATCGCCATCATGCTGGGGTCAGCGCTCGCAATTCAGCAAACACCAGCGGACGAACCGCCGCCCAACATTCTGCTGATCTATGTGGACGACCTGGGCTATAACGACCTGGAATGCTACGACGCGCAAGATCCGGGAATCAAAACGCCGAACATCAACCGTTTGGCGGCCGACGGAATTCGTTTCACCAATTACCTTTCCGCTTGCAGCGTTTGTTCGCCAAGTCGCGGTGCCGTTTTGACCGGACGTTATCCCCAAAGAAACGGTTTACCGGTGTGCCCCAACGACCGTCCGGATTACCCCGACTGGTACCAGTATGTGGGTCTGCCACAAAGTGAAATCACCATTGCCGAACTGTTGAAACCCATCGGCTACGCAACGGCGGCGTTTGGGAAATGGCATTTGGGTGACGCGGATCAATTTGCGCCGCGACAACAGGGCTTTGATCGCTACGTCGGTCGCAAACACAATTTCCATGTGGGCAAGGTCGGCACCTGGTTTGAAAACGAAACCCCGCAAGATGAAATCATGTTTCGCGAAGCCCACCAGCGGCTAACCGACGCGACGATTGAATTCATGCAACGCCAACATGCGGCCGAGAAACCGTTCTTTGTTTACCTGGCACACTACCTGGTCCATGGGCCTTGGTCACCGAACCAAGAATTCTGCACGAAACAAGAATGGGCATCGGTTCAAAAGTCGAAAGGCCGCATGAACCCGACGGCGTTGCCCGCCATGGTGCGTGAACTGGACCATCATATCGGATGCGTGCTTGACCAGTTGTCGGCATTGGACATCGAAGATGACACGCTTGTGATTTTCGCATCCGACAATGGACCTTGGCTGCCCGCCGGATCGGCCTACCCATTGTCCGGATGGAAATACACGACAATGGAAGGCGGACACCGTGTCCCTGCGATCATCCGTTGGCCCAAGACGATCACCGCCGGACAGGTCTGCGATGAAATGGTCAGTGCTTTGGATGTCATGCCAACGATCGCGGCGGCGACCGGCGCTACGTTGCCGAGCGATCGCACCTATGACGGATACAGTCTGTTGCCACTGCTAACGGGACAGACCGACCAAAGCCCCAGAGAAGAATTCCTCTACTACAACGGTTTGACCTTAGAAGCCGCTCGACTCGGACCTTGGAAACTGCATTTACCACGCACCGCTGACCAGCGTGTCTATTGGGCTCGTCATCCAAGAAAGACCTATTTGAATTTGGACCATCCGGTGCTGAATCATCTGCCCGATGATCTGTCGGAAACCAAGGACGTGGCAGCAAGGTATCCGGACCAAACCAGCAGGCTGCAGTCATTGGCTGACGAAGCCCGGCAAGATCTTGGGGACTGGAATCGCGACGGTACGGACCGCGCCGACTTTGCCTATCCCGGCGACCTGAACGAGGGAATGAAAAAGTCCCGAAAGCAAGCGTTCTGACCGCAGCCCGAGGGAACCATCACCTTCGCATGGTTGCCCCAACTTTACCGCTATCTGACTCCATTTCCTTTCGCGGCAATCGCATGAACACCGAAGCAAACCCTCACGACACCAACCGCTGCGACGACCTTGAATCATGTTGCTCGTCGGCGTGCGGATGTGGACCGTCGATCGAACGTCGAAGCTTCTTAACGACGCTCGGTGCCAGCGGTGGCGCAGCCGTGCTTCCGGCCGGACGCAACGCGATGGCCGGTCCGTTCAACGAAGCGGATGTTTCCGATAATGGGCACGCGTCCGGTCACCTAATTCCCGCCGACAAAAGACTAACGCCACAGTGGCTGGCTTCATTGACCCGGCGCGACCAACCGGAGGTCTATACCGGATCACAACTGAAGTACATCGGTATGCCGATCGGTGGTATCGGGTGTGGACAGATCTACTTGGGTGGTGATGGGCGTTTGTGGCTGTGGGACATCTTCAAGTGCAACTACACCCGCGAACGGGGCCACGGTCAACGGATCGCTGCGTTCACCTTGGGTGGCCATTACGCGCATCCGGTTCCCGCCGGCGAAACATACACCGATCGCAATGGCGCGGATGTCTCGCAAGGCTTCTTGATCCGCGCGACCGCTGATGGCAAGAGCGATACTCGTACGCTGGATCAGATCGGCTTTCCCGACGTGAATTTTCGCGGGGAATACCCGATCGGCAAGGTTGGTTACAGCGACCGCGGTTTTCCAGCCAGGATTGATTTGGACGCGTTCAGTCCCTTCATTCCGCTGAACTCCAAGGACTCTGCGTTGCCCGCGACGGTGATGAGCTTCACGGTTACCAACACATCCCAATCACCGATCACCATTGATTTAGGCGGTTGGATGCAGAACGCGACCTGTCCCTACACCACCGCGTCCGGACAGGGTCAGCGGACCAATCGGTGTGTGCAGGCTGATGGACGAGTCGAAATCCTAAGTTCGATCAAAGGTGCGGGCGTCGAAACCAAGCACGGCTTCGGATCGATGGCCCTGACAGTTTTGCACGACCGGAAAACAGACGACAGTGTTTCGATTGGCGCTGCGACATCCCTGACCGATCCTGACAGCCCCGATGGATTGTGGGAACAAATCAACTGGCGACAAGTGGATACCGTTGAAAAGCCATTGGACGAACTGCTGGTCGGCGGACTGGCAACGACGTTTGAACTAGCGTCACAGGAATCGCGAACGATCGACTTTGCCATCACTTGGTTCTTCCCCGACTACAACGAAAAGGGCCGTGGTCGAGCGCAAATGCTTGGGATTCGTGATTTCGGCACGCTACGCCGCCATTACGCCGCGTGGTTTGATTCGGCCGACGACCTTGCCAACTACTTGACCGAAAACAAATCGCGTTTGTTGCGTGACACACGATTGTGGAGCCAAACTTGGTACGACAGCACACTGCCGCACTGGTTGCTGGATCG
Organism: Crateriforma conspicua; assembly: GCF_007752935.1. Taxonomy (NCBI): domain Bacteria; kingdom Pseudomonadati; phylum Planctomycetota; class Planctomycetia; order Pirellulales; family Pirellulaceae; genus Crateriforma; species Crateriforma conspicua. Next base: position 4,198,807 of record NZ_CP036319.1, read on the forward strand.
TAGTTTCATTCCGATCGACTGCATCGCCACCCAGACATTTCATTGGTTCGACAACGGTCGACCCTACGGTTGGGAAGGCGTCGATTGTTGCCCCGGCACGTGCACCCACGTTTGGCACTACGCACAAGCATTGGCACGAATCTTTCCCGACATCGAACGTGCGTTTCGTGAAAAGGTCGACTATCAGGAAGGCATCGGATTCCATTCCGACACTGGCATCATTGGACATCGTGCTGAAAATCACCACACCCCCGCGATCGACGGCCAAGCCGGAACCATTCTACGTGCGTACCGCGAGCACCAGATCGCAGCCGATAACGAATTCCTGAAGCGAATCTGGCCGAACGTCAAGAAGTCGATCCAATATCTGATTGACCAAGATGGTGACGCAAATGGACTGTTGGAAGGAAAACAGCCTCATACCCTGGACGCATCCTGGTATGGTCCGATCGCGTGGCTAAGCGGCATGTATTTGGCCGCGCTGGCTGCCGGTCGGGCGATGGCCGTGGAAATGGGCGACGATGTTTTTGCCAACCAATGTCGGACGATCATCGACCGTGGATCCAAGACAATCGTCGACGAACTGTTTGACGGCGAATACTTCATTCACAAACCGGACCCAAACGTCACGGCACTGAACTCCAACAAAGGCTGTCATATCGACCAAGTGTTGGGCGAAGCTTGGGTCCGACAAGTCGGTCTGGATCGAGTGATCCCCAAACGGGAAACTGTTTCAGCACTGAACAGCCTTTGGAAATACAATTTCGCACCCAATGCGGGGCAGTACTCACTGGATCACATCCAGATTGAAAAAGCGTTCCGGTGGTATGCAATGCCGGGCGAAGCCGGCTTGCTAATGTGCACTTGGCCCAAAGGCGGTGCGACCCAGGCCATTCCCGGCGACGGTTTGCGGACCAAAGAAAACCCAGGCGTGTACACCGGACCAGGCGGCTACTTCAACGAATGCATGAACGGATTCGAATACCAAGTCGCGGCCCACATGATCTATGAGGGCGAACCCGATAGCCAACTGGTTCAACAGGGCCTGGCCATCGCCAAGTCGGTGCACGAAAGATACGCCGCCGATAAACGCAATCCCTACAACGAAATCGAATGCAGCGATCACTACGCGCGATCGATGGCAAGCTACGGTGTTTTCCTGGCGACGTGTGGCTTTCATTATCATGGTCCCAA